>NZ_JBQEPH010000004.1:148308-420582 GCF_052045555.1 Labrys sp. 22185
CCGCGCTCCAGGATCTACGCCTTGACCACCTTCGCCATGTCGGCGCCGGCCTTGGCGCAGGCGTTGCGGGTGTCGACCACCAGCCGTGCCGCGCTGGCAACCAGGGCATAGTCGATGCCGTCATGGTCGGTGGCGACCAGCACGGCATCGTAGCCGGCAAGCGTCGCGGCCGTCAGCGCCACCGAGCGGCGGCCGGCAAGGGCGGCATGCTCCCGCGTCTTGGGGATCACCTGGGCATGGGGGTCGTGGAAATCGGTCAGTGCCCCGCGCTCTTCCAGGATCTCGATCAGCTTGAAGGAGGCGCTCTCCCTGACGTCGTCGACATTCTTCTTGTAGGCGATGCCGATCAGCAGGACGCGGGCGCCGTTGAGGCCGCGCCTGAAGCGCTTGTCGAGGGCTTCCGCGAGGCGGTCGACGACATGGCGCGGCATGGCGGTGTTGATCTGGCCGGCCAGCTCGATGAAGCGCGTGGCGATGTCGAATTCGCGCGCCTTCCAGGTCAGATAGAAGGGGTCGATCGGGATGCAGTGTCCGCCGAGCCCCGGGCCGGGATAGAAGGGCATGTAGCCGAAAGGCTTGGTCTTGGCGGCCTCGATGATCTCCCAGACGTCGAGCCCCATGGCGTCGTAGATCACCTTCAATTCGTTGACGAGGGCGATATTCACCGAGCGGAAGATGTTCTCGGTGAGCTTGACCGCCTCCGCCGCCGCCGGCGAGGAGACCGGCACGGTGGCGCTCACGAAGGCGTCGTAAAGGGCTTTGGCCAAGGCGAGCGCATCGGTACCGTCGCCGCCGACCACCTTGGGAATGTTCTGGGTGCCGTAGACGGGATTGCCCGGATCCTCGCGCTCGGGCGAGAAGGCGAGGAAGAAATCCTGGCCGCAGACCAGGCCGTCAGCCTCCAGCGCCGGCTTCATCAATTGCTCGGTGGTGCCGGGCCAGGTCGAGGATTCCAGGATAACCAGCTGGCCGCGCCGCAGCCTGGCCGCGATCGAGGCGGTCGAGTTGGCGACATAGGACATGTCGGGCTCGCGCTGGCGCGTCAGCGGCGTCGGCACGCAGATCAGGATGGCGTCGGGCTCGTCCAGCCGGGTGAAATCCGCGGTAGCCTCGAACAGCCCCTTGGCGATGGCCTCGCGGATCGGCGCGTTAGAGATGTGCTTGATCAGCCCGTTGCCCTCGTTGAGGGCAGCCACGCGCCTGAGATCGATGTCGAAACCCAGCACTTTGAAGCCTGCGCCGGCAATGGCGATGGCGAGCGGCAGGCCGACATAGCCCAGGCCGATGATGCCGATCACGGCCTGTCGGGCTTGGATGCGGGCGAGGAGAGCGGAAGCGAGCGGGGACTGCATGTCCTGCATATCCGCCAGGGCGGGGCGGAAGGCAAGCGGGCGTTGCACGCCTGCACGGTTCGAGTGCCACCGCAACGAGCGCGATGGCTTTTGAGGTCGAAGCGGCTTGCCAAGCGGAGGAGCCATAGGTAATGTTATGTTATAACATTACCTATGGAGTCATGATGGAGATCGAAGACGAGAGGCTGCCGGTGACCGTGCTGTCGGGGTTCCTGGGGGCTGGCAAGACCACTCTCCTGAACCATGTCCTCAACAACCGGGAGGGAAGACGGGTTGCGGTGATCGTCAACGACATGAGCGAGGTCAATATCGATGCCGATCTCGTGCGCGACGGCGGCAGCGGCCTGTCGCGGACCGACGAGAAGCTGGTGGAGATGACCAATGGCTGCATCTGCTGCACCTTGCGCGACGATCTCCTCTCCGAGGTCCGCCGCCTGAGCGAGGAAGGCCGCTTCGACTATCTCCTGATCGAGGGCACCGGCATTGCCGAGCCGCTGCCGGTCGCCAGCACCTTTTCCTTTCGGGACGAGGCGGGCGAGAGCCTGTCGGACGTCGCGCGCCTCGACACCATGGTCACGGTCGTCGACGCAGCGAACCTGCTGGCCGACTACGGCTCCAACGACTTCCTGCGCGATCGCGGCGAGACGGCGGGTGCGGGGGACGAGCGCACCATCGTCGATCTCCTGGTCGAGCAGATCGAGTTTGCCGATGTCGTGGTGATCAACAAGGCCTCGCAGGTCCCGGTCGAGCGGCTCGCACTGGTGCGCAAGGTCGTGCAGGCCCTGAATGCCGATGCGCGCATCGTCGAGACGGATTTCGGCAAGGTCGCGCTGGAGGCGGTGCTCGATACCGGCCTGTTCGACGAGGAGAAGGCGCAGCGCCATCCCCTCTGGTACAAGGAACTCTACGGCTTCGCCGAGCACGTGCCCGAGACCGAGGAATATGGCATCGCCAGCTTCGTCTATCGCGCGCGGCGGCCTTTCGATCCCGACAAGTTCAACGCCTTCGTCGAGAGGACCTGGCCGGGGCTGATCCGGGCCAAGGGTCATTTCTGGCTGGCGACGCGGCCCGACTGGGTGGGCGAGTTCTCGCTGGCCGGCGCCATCGCCCGCGTGAGCGCGATGGGGCGTTGGTGGGCGGCCATCCCGCGGCGGCACTGGCCCGACCACCCCGATTGGTGGCGCATCCTCGAGCGCAACTGGGACGACGTCTGGGGTGATCGGCGCCAGGAACTGGTCTTCATCGGCACCAGCCTGGACGAGGCCGCGATCCGCAAGGCCCTGGACGATTGCCTTGTGCAGCCTGCCGGCGGGAGCCGCTTCGACCCGAAGGCCTATCGCCATCTCAGCGATCCCTTCCCGGTCTGGGAGGCCGCATGAGGCTGGCTCTTCGGGCAGCACCAAAAGCCCGGCACTACTGTAATGATTTACGGGATGGGTATTATGGCTTGAGCCGGCTGTTTGTCATGGCGCCATGGAATGTATAGTCCATGATGAGATGATGAACGTGGCCGGTCGAAGGGGGCACGGGAATTTTGTCGGCGCCCTTTGGCGCATTGGGGGCGTTGCCATCCCAGCGAGAAGGCGGAAAATGCGCCTGGGTGAGCGTGCTCGGCAGGCCCTCCTTCTGCGTATGCCTCTTGATCGTCGGACCGCCCTTGCGCGGCGAGATGTCGTTATGCCCGGTCACGATATAGGTGCTGTCGAGATCTATGGCCTCCAGATAGCTGCCGTGAGTCCAGATCCGGTTGAAGAAATTGGCATGGTAGGCGATGCCGGAGCTGAAACTGGTCGTACCGATTTCCACGTGGTCCATCGACAAGGGAAGGGCCGGCGCCTCCGCGGCCGGATTGATCATCTTGTCATGGACCACTGTCAGGATTTCATACAGCGTATCCAGCGGTCGATCCGCGAAGACGTCATTGGCCGCCGTCGGATGGTTCGCGGCCGCATTGCGCATCAGCACAATCAGGAATGGCACCTTTATTGCCGCTCCCAATTGCGGGGCCGTTATGTTGAGGTATCTCTGCGCAAGATCCTTCCAGTCCTGGCCCAAGCTGTCATAGGTCCGGTCGTCGGCGATGATGTGGGCGACGGGCTTTCCGCCTGGCTTGTCGGGATAGACCTGCACCGGGGTCGGATGGAAGAATATGTGAAGCTTGTGGGAAACGATGGTGCCATCGGGCACGCAGGCGACGACCCAGAATATCTGCCCCTTTTTTTCCACTTTGAGGGTTGCTGTTTTCGCGGTGATGGCAGGCAGATCGATCCACCGGGTCTTGCCAGTTCCGATAAAAGATCCAGGATCGATGGCTTTCCTCGAGGGTGCCGTTCCCGACGTGATCGAGCCTTGGACGGTCACGTAGATCGAAGGGTCGGTCATCGCGAAATTGAGCCTCGGATACGGCGGAGGCTCGGGGGGCTCGGGGGGGAATGGAGGAGACGGCGGGACAGGTGCCGGCCCGTTTTCCTTTGCCGCCATTTCGCTGTCCAGGCTCGCGATGGTTAATTTACCGACGATATTATCGGCCTGCGTCTGATAGGCGCGATTGATGATGTTGCGCTTCTGCTTGTAGGACAGCACGGCTGCCGCCGTCGCCGGCCCATAGATCTCGTCCCGGGCCAGCGTGGCGCCGTCGAGTTCGGTCAGGGCTTGCTGGATCTTGCCGACATGCGAGCCGTGGGAGCCGGGCACGATATGCGCGGCATCGAGTTGCGCGGCTGCTTCCAGCTTGGGATCGCCGCGAAAGAGCTTGGACTGCAAAGCCATGGGATCCCGCTCTCATCGCGGCCATAATCCAAACCCTAGCGCATCCGTCTGGGTGGAACAATTAGGATCACCGATCCGAAAAGTTTCCTGGGCATCGGTTCCATTCGAATTTCAGAGAGGGGGTGCAGGCCACGGCCCCGGAACTATGAATGGGCGGTGGGAAAGGTATGCCGGTCTGGAGACCGGCATACCAACGACCATCACCGTAATGCGCACGCCTCAATGATAGGGATCGGCCGCATCCCTGAGGCCGTCGCCGAAGAAGTTGAAGGCGAGCACGACCAGCATCACCGGGATCATCGGGATCAGCAGCCAGGGATACAGGTTGATGGCGCCGAGATTCTGGGCGGAGTTGAGCAGGACGCCCCAACTCACCACGGGTGGGCGCAGGCCGAGCCCGAGGAAGGACAGCGCCGTTTCGCCCAGGATCATCGCCGGGATCGACAGGGTGGCGCTGGCGATCAGGTGGCTCATGAAATTGGGCAGGAGGTGGCGGCCGATGATGCGGGCCCGCGAGGCTCCCATCATCTCGGCGGCATGCACGAAATCCTCGTTGCGCAGCGATTTCACCTTCGAGCGCACCGCCAGCGCCAGGCCTGGCCAGTCGAGCAGGCCGAGAATGATGGTGATGCCGAGAAAGACGATCACCGGGCTCCAATTGGCCGGCAGGGCGGCCGACAGAGCGAGCCAGAGCGGCAGTTCCGGCAGCGAGCGGAGCACCTCGATCAGGCGCATCACCAGGGCGTCGACGATGCCGCCGATATAGCCGGCAAGTCCGCCCAGGGTCAGGCCGATCGTGAAGGAGACCGCGATGCCGATCAGACCCACGGTGAGGGAGATGCGGGCGCCATAGATGATGCGCGAGAGCATGTCACGGCCGAGCCGGTCCGTCCCGAGCAGGAAGGCGGTGCCGTTTTCGGGCGGGCAGACCAGATGGAAATTGCCCTCAAACAAGCCCCACATCTTGTAGCGTTCGCCGCTGCAGAAGAAACGCAGCGCCTGGGGCTTGGTCTTGTCGACCTGGTAGATGCCCGGGAATTGCGGGCTCTCGATGTCGCGGATGGCGAAGTTCACGGGATAGACGAAGGGGCCGACGAACTGCCCGTCGTGAAACAGATGCACGCTCTGCGGCGGCGTATAGAGATAGTCGGCGTTGCGCTGGTTCAGGGAATAGGGGGCAATGACCTCCACGAAAGGCAGCGACAGATAGACCAGCGCCAGGAAGATGCCGGCAAACAAAGCCGGCCGGTTACGCCTGAACTTCCACCAGATCAGCGTGGCGGAGGATGCGCGGTAGAAGCGCTCCTCCTCGGCCGTCATCTTCTTGGCGACATAGGGGTCGAAGGGAGCCGGATTGACGTAATGGGGCGATCGCAACTCGGTCATTACAGTCCTATTTGCCGGTGCCGATACGGATGCGCGGATCGAGCACGGCGAGGGCGAGATCCGCGATGAACATGCCGACCACCGTGAGGAAGGCAACGAAGAGCAGGATGAAACCCGCCAGATACTGGTCCTGGATGCGCAGGGCCTGCACCAGGATCGGGCCGATCGTGGGCAGGCTCAGCACGATCGAAACGATGGCCGAGCCCGAGACGATGCTGGGCAGGAGATTGCCGATATCGGCCACGAAGGGATTGAGCGCGATGCGGAAGGGGTATTTCAGGAGGGCACGGCCCGGCGGCAGTCCCTTGGCCTTGGCCGTGACCGTATATTGCTTGGCGAGCTCGTCGAGCAGGTTGGCACGCAGCCGCCTTATCATGCCAGCGGTGCCGGCGAGGCCGATCACCACCACCGGCACGATCATATGGCTGAGGAAGGAGCCGAGCTTGCCGAACGACCAGGGTGCATCGGTATAGTCGGGCCCGAACATGCCGCCGATCGAAATGCCGAACCAGCGGTTGAGATAGAACAGCAGCGCGAGGGCGAGCAGAAAGCTGGGCGTCGCCAGGCCGATATAGCCCAGGAACGTCACCAGATGCGCGCCGACGGAATTGCGGCGGGTGGCCGAATAGATGGCGATCGGGATGGCGACGAGGTGGATAAAGACGATCACGGCCAGATTGAGCAGGACGGTCAGCAGCAGGGCGTCGCCCACTACCACCTTCACGGGCTGCTCATATTCGAACGACCAGCCCCAATGGCCCTGCAGCAGACCCTTGAAACCGTCGGGGCCGGGCAGCACGCCGAGCCAGGTGGCGTATTGGTGGAGCAGCGGCTTGTCGAGGCCGTATTGCGCCCGCATTGCCTCCGCCTTGGCGATGCTGGCCGCCTCGCCCTGGGCCCTGAGCTCGTTGATCTTGTTGGTCAGGAAGTCGCCGGGCGGCAGCTTGATCACGATGAAGATCAGAAGCGAGATCAGCAGCAGCGTCACCACCATGGTGGCGAAGCGGCGCAGCACGTAGCGCATCATGGCGTATTCCCCGTCACGACGATGTTGTCGTAGTAGAATTCATCGACGCGATAGACACCGATCAGTGCTGTCGGCTCCCAGGAAAACACAGCCTTCTTGGGGATGTTGCGGATGGCCTTGTTGACGACGATGGGCTTGAGCGCGCCCTGCACGGTGCCGATGCTGAACTGCTGGTCGGCATGGAGGGCGAGCATGTCGCGCCAGACGGCTGCCTGGGCGTTCAGTGTGGTTGCATTCATCCACTGTTCCCACAGGGACATCAACTCGACCGCTTCGGGCATGTCGGGTTTTTCACCCGCCATGCCGCCAGTTTCGGCATATTGGCCCCATTTGGGCCAGGAGTAATTGTCCTGGCGCAACGGAGCCAGGCCGTTGGGCGGCATCAGCGCGGTCGGGATGGCGTTCTCCAGGCCTTCGCTCGCCACCATCAGGGTGACGCCCGAGAAGGAACGCTTGGCAAGGTCGTTGCTGTCCTCGGCCTTCACCACCACCTTGAGACCGACATCCTGCCAGAATTCGCTGGTGATCTCGAGCGCATCGGCGATGTCGCGCGCGGTGCCGGCGACCTCGACGATCAGTTCCGCTTCCCGCCCGTCCGGCAGCAGGCGGAAACCGGCGGCGTTGCGCTTGTTGAGGCCGGCCTCGTCCAGCAGCTTCTTGGCGAGCGCGGGGTCATAGGTGGCCCAGCGCTTGCGGTCGTCCTCGCTGTAGAGGGCGCTTTCCGGCATCACGGTGTTGTTGCCCTCGATGCCGAGCCGGAACCATAGGGAATTGTTGAGCGTGTGCCGGTCGATCGCCAGCGACAGGGCGCGGCGGAAGCGCACGTCCCGCATCACGGCGCGCCAGACCGGGTCGTTGCAGGTGAGGTTGGGAAACAAGGCGAAGGCCGAGCCGCGTGCAATCGGCCAGGCCAGCGTGCGATAGGCGTGGCTGGCCTCACCTTCCTTGAGCGTGGGAATGTCGCTGGTGCTCAGTCCCCAGGCCAGCAGATCGACCTCGCCCGCATTGGCCTTGGCGGCGAACAGGCCGCCGGACGAGATCGAGACCACGATGCGGTCGATATAGGGAAGCTGCCGCCCGCGAGGGTCGACCCGGTGGAAATAGGGATTGCGCTCGAACACATATTGCTGGGCCGGCGCCTTGGTCACCACATGCCAGGGATCGAGCGTCGGCATGTCCGGATTGGAGTTCTCATAGGGATCGTCGAGCTTGTTATAGAGCGCTGCCCAGGACATCATCTGCCGGTCCGCGGCCATCTGGGCGAGCTTGTCCGCATCCCCATATTTCTTGTGGAACTGCTTGAGATAGTGAGCCGGCGAATAGATCCAGATCGGTCGTGGTCCCGCCAGCGACGGCAGGAAGCCCGGATTGGGCTTGGACCAGCTGTAGCGGATATGGGTGGCGTCGAGCACCTCCACCTTCGGCTTCTCGCCGTCGACCAGCATGAAGGCAGGCGGGCCGGTGGGATTGAGCTTCGAATTGAGGGCGACATCCTCCCAGTAGAAGCGGAAATCCTCGGTGGTGAAGGGGGCGCCGTCCGACCAGCGGTGGCCTTCGCGCAAGGTGAAGGTGAAGACCTTGTCGTCCTGGCTGTCGACGGCCTGCAGGATGTCCGGCTCGAGGTTGAGATGCTCGTCATAGCCGACGAGGCGGGTATAGCCGATGACGTTGATGTAGCGCAGGTCCCGGGCTTTGGATGCCAGGGTGCGGATCTCGCCGCCATAATCACCCAGGCTGCGGTTGCGGGCCAGCATGTCGGCCACCAGCGGCACCTTCGGCATGCGATCGAGCAGCGGCGGCAACTCGCCGCTGGCGATCTTGGCGACCAGGGAAGGCGGTTCGGCGGGAGCCGGCGGCGGATCCGCGATGGCAGGACCCGCCAGGAAGAAGGAGAGGCCGAGAGCGGCTGCAATGTGCTTGAGGATGGTGTTCACGCCGCTTCTCCCCTGCGCTGGTCGGCCGCGTCGGCGCCGAGGCGGACGAAATGGCGGGGCTCCACCTCCACCATGATGGGCGGCGGGGCGTTCGGAAGGATGGCGAAGGGGGCCGGCCATTTCTCGGGCTGGGAGGCATTGCCGGTCTTCAGCTTGGCGAAGTCGAGCGGGTTGGCGAGGTCGACGTCCGGAATGGCCTGCAGCAGGGCCTTGGTATAGGGATGCTGGGGCGAACGGAACAGCACCTCGCGCGGTGCCTGTTCCACGATATGGCCGCGGCACATCACGGCGATGTCGCGGGCCATGTATTCGACCACCGCCAGGTTGTGGGACACGAACAGATAGGAGACGCCGAGCGCGGCCTGCAGGTCCTTGAGCAGATTGAGGATCTGGGCCTGGACCGAGACGTCGAGGGCCGAGGTCGGCTCGTCGCACAGGATCACCTTGGGCTCCAGCGCCAAGGCGCGGGCAAGGCCGATGCGCTGGCGCTGGCCGCCCGAGAAGGAATGCGGGTAGCGACGCATATATTGCGGTTCGAGCCCGACCAGTTCGAGCAGGGACTTGACCCGCTCATGCCGTTCGTCGGCGGTACCGATGCTGTGGATCCGCAGGGGTTCGGACAGGATGTCGAACACCGTCATGCGTGGATTGAGGCTGGAGAACGGGTCCTGGAACACGAATTGGACCGAGCGGCGATAGGCCTTGAGCGCCTCGCCTTCCAGCGTGAACACGTCACGCGGGCCGCTGCCGTCGTCGAAGCGGACCTCGCCGCTGTCCGGTGCGCTGCCGGGTGCGCGCATGATCATGCGCGACAGGGTGGTCTTGCCCGAGCCGGATTCGCCGACGAGGCCCAAGGTGGTGCCGCGTTCGAGCGAGAGCGAGACATTGGTCAGAGCCTGGATCGTCTCCGCACGGCCCGACCACATGCCCGATCGCATCGTGAAGATCTTGGAGACATTCTCGACCTGGAGGACCGGGCCGCTGCCCGCAGTGGCCGGAGCAGGTGCGGCGGCCCCGCGCGGCGGCACGGCGATTTCCCGCAGGGGCTTCAGCCTTTCGCCCGGCTTCATGTTGAAATGAGGCACGGCCCGCATCAGGGCCTTGAGGTAGTCGTGCTCCGGATGCTGGAAGATGGCATCGCGGCCGCCGAGTTCCATCACCTCGCCGCGATACATCACCACGACCTCGTCGGCCATGTTGGCGACCACGCCGAGATCATGGGTGATGAAGATCACCGCCATGCTCTGGTTCACGGCGCTCTTGGCGTCCTGGATTTCCTTGATGAGGGCGAGGATCTGCGCCTGGGTGGTGACGTCGAGCGCGGTGGTCGGCTCATCCGCGACCAGCAGGGCCGGCCGGCAGATCAGCGCCATGGCGATCATGGCGCGCTGGCGCA
This sequence comes from Labrys sp. 22185, assembly GCF_052045555.1. Classification (NCBI taxonomy): domain Bacteria; kingdom Pseudomonadati; phylum Pseudomonadota; class Alphaproteobacteria; order Hyphomicrobiales; family Xanthobacteraceae; genus Labrys; species Labrys sp. 22185. The sequence continues at coordinate 158,173 of NZ_JBQEPH010000004.1, forward strand.
TGCCGCCCGACAGCTCGAAGGGATAGGTGGTGAGCATGCGCTTGGGATTGCGGAAATGGATCTTGGCGAAGAGATCGAGCGCCCGCTCATTCGCCTCGCGCCGGGAGCAGCCCGTATGCACGATCAGCGCCTCGGTGACCTGGTCCCCGATGGTGTGCACCGGCGACAGCGAGGTCATCGGCTCCTGGAAGATCATGGCGATACGCCCACCCCGGATGGCGCGCATTTCGGGCCCGTTCGGATTGAGCTTGACGAGATCCGTCGTCGTGCCAGTGGCAGGATCGCGAAACAGGCAGCTGCCGCCGGTGACCCGCGCCGTCTTGGAAAGCAGGCCCATGATGGCCTGGGCCGTCACCGACTTACCGGATCCGGACTCGCCCACCACCGCCAGCGTCTGCCCTTCGAAGACGTCGAAAGACACGTTCTTCACCGCATGGACCAGGCCGGTGTCGCCCTGGAAGTCTACGCTGAGGTCGCGCACGCTCAGCAACGGCTGGTTGATCATCCCCGCTCCGCAGTCTCTCCGATGCCCGTTTTCCGGTGCTTGTCGGTTGCCAGACTATTCCCACGCGCAATCGCGCGCCACTGCTATCTGGCGTGTGTATCGTTTTTCGATCCAGCGTTTCATGCAAATAACGCATGTGCCGGCAGGAAACGTATATTCGCGTGATTCTTGAGCCTCTCGAACAACCGTTCCAGAAAGCTCCAAATCCAGGCATCGTGTACGAGGTGATGCGTGAGTATGCCCAAGGGTTCGTCATGTTCAAGGGCATTGATGAACTGTGACAATACCTGAATAGACTCCACGAGGCCGCCACCTTGTTTCCAGGCGATCGGATCGATGTGAATATTGATGGCGGTAAGATCATGCAGCCGAGCGGCAGGCCGTGGGCCGGCGACGGACAGGCCGCGAAAGCCGAGAGCGGCGAGACCGCCGATCAGTGCCGGATCGATCCGGTTCCAGGGCGGCACCAGGACGGGCAGGCAGCGTGCGCCGAAGCGGGAGCGCAACGTCGAGAGGCCCTGGCCGAGCTCCGCCAGTATCTCAGCGGCAGGGCGATGGCCGAGTTCCTGCTTCTTGGCGCCGGGCGGGGCGTGATTGGCATGGGCATAGCCATGCACGAGAATGTCGACCTGCCATTCTTCGGCGATCGCCTCGGCCAGGCTCGGCAAGACGGCGGCGGGGATGACGGCCAGCGAAAGCGGCAGGTCGTGGCGATGCGCCAGGGCAAGCAGGCGGTCGAGCGCCGGCGTGGCGGCTACCGCATCATCGTCGCGCCACCACAGGCGGACTTCGCGGCGGGCGGCCAGGGCCTCGTCGAGACGGGTCCAGGCCCCAGCCAGGTCTTCGGCCCGCTGCGCTGCCGCTTCCACGGCCCTGACGCTGCCGGCGATGCCGTCCAGCGCAAGGACCGGTGCTTCGCCCGGTGGACGCGCCAGGGCCGTTTCGACGGCTGCCGCCAGGGTGGGGCCGGAGAGATCGGCCTCGCGGACGATGCCGGCGAGGCCGAGGGCGTGGAAGCACTCGGCGCGCAGGCGCTGTTCGGCTTCCTTGCCCTGCTCGAAGGGGACGACCACCGCCGGCATGCCCGCAAGGGCGAGGTCGATCATGGTGTTGTAGCCCGCCTGGCTCACCGAGGCGGCGGCGCCCGCCAGCAAGGCGGGAAAGTCCGGCCTGGCCCGCTCGACGGTGACCTGGGGGCCGGCACTGGCCATGAGTGCCTCGAAATCAGCAGCCGCGACACCGTGCCCGACCAGCAGGCGCCAGTGCGTGGGTGTGTCGGCAAGCGCTGCAGCCTGAATGGCGGCGCGGTAGAGCGGCAGGCTGGCCGCACTGCCACCGCCCGAAACCAGAATTTCGCCTGAGGACGCGGCCTCGACGGGTGTGGCCGTGTCGGCGATGTAGCCGGTATAGGTCAGGATGCGCTCCAGCCCAGGGCTGGTCGGCCAAGAGGCCGAAAGCGGCGTGACCACGGCATCGCCATGCACCAGGACGCCGTCATAGAAGCGCGCGAGGACGGCCTCCGCCTCCTCCGCCCGGCTCGGCTTGGCCGGCGGGTTGAGGATGTCGCGGATGGAAGCGAGGATGGCCACCGGCCTGGCTCGATTGCGCGCGGCCTCGACCAAAGTACGGAATTCGGTGGCGAGCTGGCGCCGGCCGAAAGGGTAGGTTTCGGTCACGACCACGTCGGGGTCCGCGGAGGCGAGGGCAGCCAGAATGGCATCGATGCGGGCCTGGCGGACGTCCTCGCCGATTTCACGGCCATCGGAGCCGAGCAGCGTGCGGAAATCGACGCCGACGCAATGCACGGGCGGCAATTGCACAAAGGATGCCCCCTCGACCCGGATCAGGGGAACTGGCCGGCCGCCGCTGACCAGGGTGACGCGATGGCCGGCCGCGACCAGACCGCGCGCCAGGGCGGCTGCACGGGCGAGATGGCCGACGCCGAGCAGGTGGGTGACGAGGATGAGGACGGAGCGGCTCATGCGGCGGGCTTTTCCGGTTGGATCAGGGGCAGCAGGGCCTCGCGCAGGCGGCGGGAGGCGGAGGCGAGCGAGCGTTCCTGCCGGGCGAAGGCGAGGGCCTGGCCGGAAAGGCGCTGCAGCAGGGCAGTGTCGCGCATCAGACCGGCGAGGGAGTGGCCGAAATCGGCGGCGTCACCGGGCCTGGCCAGCAGGCCGGTCTGCCCGTCCAGTACTACCGAGCCGACGCCACCGAACTTGCCGGCGACGGAGGGGCAGCCCTGCAGCGCCGCCTCCAGGAAGACCATGCCGAAGGCCTCGTTCACCGCCGGCCAGGCGACAAGATCGGCCTGCGCATAGAAACCGGCCAGCCCGGCACGATCGTCGATGCGGCCATGCAGGGTGACGCATTGGCCGAAGGGGGCGAACAGCGCCTCGACCTTGGCCTGGGCCGGACCATCGCCGACGATGTCGAGATGCCAGGAAAGGTCGCCATCGAGCCCGGCCAGAGCAGCCGCCAGAATCTCGTAGGACGCCAGCTTGTCGGGTTCGCGCATCATGGCGACGGTGAGAAGGCGGCAGGCAGACGACGGCGCGCCGGGTTCGGGGCGGTCTCGTTCCATGAGCGGCCAGCCGGCGGCATCGATGAAGGGCGGCAGGTCGACAAGGGCCTGGCCGACAGGCCTTGCCGCCTCCAGCATGGCCCGGTCGTTCGGATTGAGGATGAAAATGAGCGAGGCTGCGTCGAGGGCAGCTTCCGCCTGCGCATGACCCTTTGACCAGGCACCTTGGGCGCGCTTGGGCGCCCGTGACCCCTCGGCGATGACATAGGGAATGCCAAGGGCCCGGGTGATCGCCGGGCCGATAAGGTCCGGCGCCTTGTAATAGACGTGATAGGTGAACCACAGGGCCGGGCGTTCCTGTGGCTGCTCGCGATAGAGAGCAAGCAGGCGGGCCACCTCCGCCTGTGCCGGTTCTGAAAAATCCCGCCCGCCGGCGGGATCCGCCGTCCGCAGCGTCGAGGCGATGCCGGTCTCGAAACCGGCACCCTGCAGCGCGGCAAGAAAAAGGCGCGCCGTTTCCCGATCCCCCGACGGCACCGGGTGATCGGCTGGTTTGAGCGGGGCGTGGAAGGCGATCCGGGCCATGGGAAGCGGTGAACTGCTTGAGCGCTGCGGGAGGCCGTTCCCGCGGATGGAACAGACCCCTCCGCTTAGCCCGCGAATGTTGGCTGCACAATCCCCTGCCTCCTCCCGTGGGCTGGTGCCGGGACTATCGTTTGTCAGCGCTTTGGCGTGGTCGCAGTCTTCTCGTAGAAGAGTACCCGGTCGGCCGGCAGGAGCTGATCGAAATAATCGAAATCCCGAATATTGCTGGTGAGCACAGTCCAGCCATTCTCCACAGCCTGCAGATAGAGGGCTGCATCGTTGAGGAGAGATTGGTTCGCGCGATTGTCGACGCCAGACAAGCGGGCCACCAGGCCGGCCAGCATGCCTGCTTCACCGATTGCCGTATGGGAAGGGGACGAAAGTCGGTGACCCGGAATGCCCTCGATCGTGTACCGTATTTCGCGCAGGACGTTCCTGGTCGCCGGGTGCTTCGGGTCGAGGCGGCCGAACAGATGCGTCAATTCAGCCAAGCAGATCGTGGAGTGATTGATGATCCGCGCAGAAAGCAGATCGTCGACGCTCGCTGGTGTATGGCCTTGCAGTATGTCGATATAAACGCAACTGTCGATCAGCAATTCGGTGCCGGCCGAAATCGGTGTCATGACGCTCGGCAGGTCGGCAAGGGGCCGTCGCCGGATCGTACCGGCGACACGTTGGGGTTTGACGCGCCGAAGTGCGCGCGCCAGCTCAAAATTCAAGGTCGATGTCTTTCTCGATCCGACCCTTGCGGCGGACGAGCTTAGCCCCGAAATCATCCTCGAGCGCGACCCTGGCCAGGGCGTATTCCAACAGTTCAGTGTCGGATGCGATTCCCGATTTCTCCTTGGCCGCCGCCACGAGATCACGCTGCACCCGCCCGCCGATCCGGCCATTTTCGCCGCCGAGCAGCCCAAGCCGGCGCGCCGTATCAATCACCGACTGCCGCCTCGGGTTCTGGGGAAGTGTCGGGCTTTGATGGGACGATTTCAGCATTGGTGGCTCCTCGTTAGACAAAATAACAATTCTGTCTAACGAGTTCAATTGCAACCTGGCATCTTAGCGCGTGAAGCTCACCACATTGCCGGCATCGACGTTGAGGAAATTGCCGGTGGACTTAGCCGAGAGGTCCGAGGCGAAGAAGTAGACGGCCTCGGCAATGTCCTCGGGATAGACGGAGCGCTGCAGCAAGGAGCGCTTGCGGTAGAACTCCTCCAGGTCGTCCTCGCCGATCTTGTTGGAGGCGGCACGCTGCTGGCGCCATTCGCCCTGCCAGATCTTGGAGCCGCGCAGCACAGCGTCGGGGTTGACGACGTTGACGCGGATGCCGTGCGGCGCCCCTTCCAGGGCCATGCAGCGGGCGAGATGGATTTCCGCAGCCTTGGCGGTGCAATAGGCCGAGGCACCAGCCGAGGCGGAGACGCCGTTCTTGGAGGCGATGAACACCAGGGAGCCGCCATTGCCCTCGTTCTTCATCAGGCGATAGCCCTCGCGTGCCACCAGGAAATAGCCGGTAGCGAGGATGGAAATGTTGCGGTTCCACAGTTCCAGCGTGGTGTCCTCGACCGCAGCGGCCGAGGAGATGCCGGCATTGTTGACCACGATGTCGATGCCGCCATAGCTGCGCGCGGTTTCCTCGAAGGCAGCGATCACGCTGGCCTCGTCGGTGACGTCCATCGCGATGCCACGCACCCTGTCCTTGCCGAACAGCTTGCCGAAATCGGCGACGGCCGCGTCGAGAGAGGCCTGGTCGATATCGGCCAGCACGGCATTGGCGCCTTCCTGCATCAGGCGGGCGGCGATCGCCCGGCCGATGCCGCCGGCGCCGCCGGTGACCAAAGCGGTGCGCCCGGCCAGGCCCTTGGGCTTGGGCATGCGCTGGAGCTTGGCCTCCTCGAGCAGCCAGTATTCGATGTTGAAGGCTTCCTGCTCGGGCAGGCCGACATAGGTGTCGACGCCGCTAGCCCCGCGCATCACATTGATGGCGTTGACATAGAATTCGGCGGCGATGCGGGCCGTCGCCTTGTCGGCGGCGAAGGAGAGCATGCCCACGCCCGGCACCAGGTATATCACGGCATTGGGATCGCGCATGGCCGGGGAATCGGCATGCTTGCAGCGCGCGTAATAGGCGGCGTAGTCGGCACGATAGGCTTCGATCAGGCCGTCGAGCGAAGCGATGGTGGCCTCGATGTCGCCGGCGAAGGGGATCACCAGCGGGCGGATTTTGGTGCGCAGGAAATGGTCGGGGCAGGAGGTGCCGAGCGGCGCGAGCTTGTCGAGCGCGTTCGAATTGACGAATTCCAGTACTTCGGGCGCATCGGTGAAATGGCCAGACTTGGCCTGGGCCTTGCCGATGCGGCCGCGGATTTCAGGCATCAGGCGGGTGGCGATGGCGGCCCGCTCGGCAGCGGGCAGGGACGTGGTCTTGCTGCCCTCGAAGGCCGGCTTGCTTGCCTTGGCTTCAAGCCAGTCGGCTGCCTTCTGGATGATGCGCAAGGTGAGCTGGTAGCAGGCCTTGGCATCGTCATCCCAGGTGAACAGGCCATGTCCGCCGAGCACCACGCCGGTGAGGTGGGGATTCTCCGTGGCCAGTTTGGAGAGCTTGAGGCCGAGGTCGAAGCCGGGCCGCTGCCAGGGTAGGAAGCCGATCTCGCCGCCGAAGATCTCCTGCGTCAGCTTCTCGGCGTTCCTAGAGGCGGCGATGGCGATCACGGCGTCGGGATGGACATGGTCGACATGGATCTTCGGCACGAAGGCGTGCAGCGGCGTGTCGATGGAGGCCGCCCGCGGATTGAGGTCGAAGGTGCAGTGCGGCAGGTAGCCGACCATCTCGTCCTCATGCGTCAGGCCGCGATAGAGCCCCTTCAGCGCTTCGAGCTTGTCGAGATAGAGGGTCGAGAAGCCGTCGAGCTTCATCGAGCCGATGTCGCCTCCCGAGCCCTTGACCCAGAGCACGGTGACCTCCTGGCGCGTCAGCGGATCGGTCGCCTTGACCTTGGCCGAGGTGTTGCCGCCGCCGAAATTGGTGATGCGCAGGTCCGAACCCAGCAGATTGGAGCGATAGAGCAGCTTGCCTGGTTCATCGAGGGAATTTGCGACGGCGTCGTCCCAGAGGTCTGCGAGTCGTGCGGAGGCCATGGCATGCGTTTCCTGTGTCATTGTTGCTAGACCTTATGAATGCTGTCGCTCATGGTCAATCATTATCGCTCATACGATGCGTAAAATTTGTCGTGCAGTGCAACAAATCGCTCATATCATTGACATGAATGAGCGGATGGACGAGGTTGTGAGCGAATGGAGGGGGCATGCACGAACAGGAACGCTGGCAGGCCATCGTCAGGCTTGTGCAGGAACGCTCGGTGATCTCGGCGCGGGAGCTTGCTGCCGTCACCCGGGCCTCGCCTGCAACCATCCGCCGCGACCTTACCCATCTTGCCGCCCAGGGCATGGTCCGGCGCATGCATGGCGGTGTCCGCGCGCTGGCCTTGCCGGAAGGAGCCAAGCTCGAGGCGCGGCGCCTCGGTGTCAGCCAGGCGCTCAATGCCGAGCGAAAGCGAGCGATCGCCGAACAGGCGGCGGCCCTGTGCCGCGACGGCGAATCCATCATCATCAATGGCGGGTCGACCACCTTCCACATGGTCGAATTCCTGCGGGCCTCGCGCCTGCAGATCTTGACCAATTCCTTCCCGATCGCCGCGGCGCTGATGCAGGAGAGCGACAATCGCATCATCCTGCCGGGCGGCGAGATCTATCGCGACCAGAGCCTGATCCTCTCGCCCTTCGACGAGGATTCGATCCAGCACTATACGGCCTCGAAGATGTTCATGAGCGCGGCCTCGATCGGCCCACTCGGCCTGATCGAGAGCGATCCGCTGATCGCACGGGCCGAAGCCAAGCTGCTCAATCGCGCCGCCGATCTCATCGTCCTGGCGGATTCCTCGAAATTCGAGCCGCGCGGCTCGATGGCGGTGGCGCCGCTTTCACGCATCCGCCGGCTGATCACCGATGACGGCATTCCGCCCGCGGCGCACGACATGCTGGCGGAGGCCGGCGTCGAGGTCGAGGTGGTCAGTGTGGCAGGTTGACGACGAGTCTCCCGGTGAAATTCCTATCGGCTCGGTCTGCTGATCGAGGCTGCCAAACGAGCCACTTCGGGTGCCTTCTCGCAACAAGGCTTGTGATGCCGAGTTCGCGCTTGCGAACCCGGACCTTTGTCATTCTTCTTGTTCCTATTCCTTGCTACGCTACTTGCGCCCGCGCCCGCAAAGTTGTGGCGTCGCTCTCAAGCTGGTCGACTGCGATATCGTCGCGATAGGTTTCCGGACCCATCCATACGGCATAGGCCGTGCAGAGGCCGAGGAAGATGGAGTAAAGCGCCACCGGCCAAGACGAGCCTGAAGCCCACGACACCATCAAGGTCGCCAATGCGGGGGCAGGGCCGCCGGCAAGAAGGGACCCGAGTTCGCGCGCGAAAGCGAAGCCCGAGAAGCGGCGTGCCGGTCCGAAGAGTTCGGAGAAATAGGCAGCCTGAACGCCGAACATCATACCGACCGCTATCTGCGCCAGCCAGAACGCGGCGATCGAAGCAAGGAACGATTTCGACTCGAGCAGCCAGAAAAATGGAAACGCGATGAGACATCCAAACAACGCGCCAGCGATGTAGACGGGCCGTCGGCCGATGCGATCTGAGAGTGCCGCAAAGCCGATCACGCAGGCTACCTGCACGACATAGCTGGTCATCAACACGAACAAGGATTGATCCTTGGGGAACTCGAGCGTGTTCACCGCGTAGCTAAGTCCGAATACGGGGAACAGATAGCCAAAGCCGTTCTCGGCAAGACGCGCCCCGAGGACGACGAAGAAGTTGCGCGGCTGCTTCGTCAGCGACTCGATGATAGGATTTTTCGACTTCTTTTCCGGCTCGGCGGCTATCTTCTCGAACACCGGTGTTTCATCGATACGGTAGCGCACGAACAAGCCGAACGCGATGATAACGATGCTGGCCAGGAATGGCAGGCGCCAGCCCCAGTCCATGAATTGCTCTTGCGGCAGTTGCGAGACGAGCCAGAACGCGCTCGATGCCAACATCATCCCGATGCCGACTCCGGCGGGTGCGAACGAGCACCAGAAGCCGCGCTTGCCGATTGGCGCGTATTCGGCGAGCAGGATCACGGCGCCCGTATACTCGGCACCCGCGCCGAAACCCTGCATCAGACGCATGGTGACAAGAAGGATGGGCGCCCAGATGCCGATCTGTTCGTAAGTCGGCAGCAGACCGATGAGGACTGTGCCGATGCCGACTATCATCAGAGTGATCAGCAGCACCGGCTTGCGGCCGATGCGGTCGCCGAGATAACCGAAGAATAAGCCGCCGAAGGGGCGGGCGATGAAGCCGACGCCGAAGGTTGCGAGGGCGATCAGCGTGCCCTTGCCACCGAAATCAGCGAAAAATAGCTTGCCGAACACGAGTCCGGCGGCCGTCGCATAGATGAAGAAGTCGTACCATTCGAGTGCAGAGCCGACGCAGGACGCGACGATGACCTTGCGCGGATGCATTTCCGCCGCAGCTTTTGGCATGGAGTATCCTCCCCGGAGGCATTTGTTTTGTATCGAATGACCGGCGCCTCGTTGGACGCCGGCTGCGCTTTCCGCACAAAGACACGGCACGCTTATGCTGCGCGCTCGGCCTTCTGGTCCGCCTTGGCGAAGGCGCTGACCGCGCCCGCGCTCTTCTGGGTCTTGAAGATCGACGACGCGTCCGGCGCCGGCGGCAACGGCAGGAGGACAGGTACGTCTTTCAGGCGCGGACGCATGGTCTGCTCGCCGAAGATCATCCGGCTTTGTACCGCGTCATAGACCTGGCGCTGATTCATGTTGAGGAAGGCGCCGGCGCCCCCCGCGAGTGGCCAGGCATCGGCCGCGCACATCTCATAGAAGCAGATGAGGCGCGCCCGATCCGACACGTTCGGCGCGGACCCATGCAATGTACGGCAATGATGGACCGTCATCGAACCGGCCTTGCCTGTCAGCGTGATGATCTTGTCCTTCTCGAACAGAGGATCGCTCGGATCGATTGCGCCGGCGAATACGCCGTTGACGAAGTGGCTGAGTACCGGGCCCTTGTGCGTGCCCGGTATGACGAGCAAGGGGCCGCTTTCTTCCTTGACGTCCTCGAGCATGAGGCCGATTGCCAGCACGTCGTCATTGGTGTGCGGATAGAACGCCCAGTCCTGGTGCCATTCGACGGCGGCCCCGCCGCCCGGTGCCTTCGTATTGAGCTTCGAGGTCTGCAGGCGCACGGCCGGACCAAGAAGAGCTTCCAGAACCGAGCGGAATTTGCTGGATTTCAAGATGTCCCAGAATGCGGGCATCTGCATGTGCGGCATCTTGATGCGCGTCAACTTCGGATTGTCTTTCGAGTGCCCCTCATCGAGGTCGAACACCTCGTCGCTTGCCGACACGGCCCGCGATTGGTCGATCTTCTCATAGGTCAGGCGTCGCAGCTCTTCGAGTTCCTCACCCGTTACGACATCCTCGACAAGAATGTAGCCATCGTCGTGATAGGCCTGGATTTGGGCTTCGCTGAGCATTTTTCCTCCTTGCGGCACGGCGTTTCTTCCTCGAAGGGAGTGCCTGTTTGCGCAATCATGTTTGCGCAAACATGTTTGCGGTAACATAATCTTGAGTCAAGCGCGTTGAGTTGTGAGAGGAAAAATAATACGAGGCGGAGTCGGTCTTTGCGCGGTGATGCGCCGAAGCGGATAAAGTGAACGAAGGCGCATGGCAGCCCCCAAATCACAGCCCAACACAGAACGCAGGCTCCGCATGGACGATGTGGCGCAACGCGCCGGTGTTTCGCAGATGACCGTTTCGCGTGCGCTACGCACGCCTGAACTTGTCGCGGCGACAACGCGTGCCCGCATCGAAGCGGCGATGGCCGAACTGGACTATGTGCCAGACCTCCTGGCCGGCAGTCTTGCCGCACGGCGTAGCGGCTTGATCGCCGCGGTGGTCTCGACGTTCGAGAACGCGATTTTCTCACAGACCATTGCGGGCCTCACGCGCTGCGCCGAAGCGGCGGGCTTTTCCATTCTGCTCGGCTCGTCGGATTATTCGGCGACCGACGAGGAGCATTTGCTGCGCGCGATCCTCGGCCGTCGTCCCGATGGAGTCGTGCTGACCGGCACGCTGCATACCCCCCGCGCACGCCGCCTGCTGAGCACAGCCGGCGTGCCCGTCGTCGAGACCTGGGAACTGCCGGCCGAGCCGGTCGACATGGCGGTCGGTTTCGACAATCCGGCTGCCGGTCGCGCAATGACGATGGCGCTGCATGGCTATGGCTATCGACGCATCGCTTTCATCGGTCCTGGCGACGAGAAGGATCGGCGCGGCCTGCAGCGACGCGAGGGCTATCGCAGTGCATTGGCGGCCCTGGGTATAGCGCCACGTGAAATTACCGTTGCCGCTGTGGTTGCCGGCATGGAAAGCGGTCCAGCGCTCCTCGATCAGTTGCTGGCTGGTTTTCCCGATACCGATGCCGTGTTTTGCTCCCTCGATGCCATTGCTGCCGGTGTGCTATTGGCCGCGCAGCGGCGCGGCATCGAGACACCAGGAGCGCTCGCCGTCGCCGGCTTTGGTGATTTCTCGATCGCTCAACCAAGTGGCCTTGATCTCACCACGATACGCATCGCTGGGCGTGACATTGGAACACGCGCCGGCGAATTGGTGCTGGCGCGCATACGCAAAGAGACGATTCCCGTACAGATCGTCGATATCGGTTTTGAAGTGGTGCGCCGCAGTTCGGCGTAGCGGCGATTACCAAACGCTGGCGGTGCGGCGGGGATGCTCTTCGTTGGTCAAAAGGCAATCGCCCATGGCGAGCCGTTCCGGGGCTGTGCCTTCGCGGGTTCGATCCAAATGTTTGCACGACGGCATGATGTCCCCCACTAATCCGCTTGTGTTCCGATCGAAAAGCAATGACGCTCGGTGAAATTCGTATCAGCCCCGCCGGCCAATCGAGGTTGCCAAGCCCGGGCACCCCTTTAAGCTGAAGGCTCAGAGCAGCGGAAGGCTGCAGCATAGATCCGGGAGCGAACCGCGAGATGGGCGATCAGTATTTCATCGGTGTCGATGTGGGCACGGGGTCGGCCAGGGCCGGCGTGTTCGACGCCAAGGGCAAGCTGCTTGGTTCGGCCAAGCAGGCAATCACCATCTGGCACGAGCCCGGCGATATCGTCGAGCAATCCTCCGAGAACATCTGGCAGGCGGTCTGCGCCTCCGTGAAGGGAGCGCTGGCCGAGGCTGCGGTCGAGCCGGGTGTCATTGCCGGCATCGGCTTCGACGCGACCTGCTCGCTGGTGGTGGTGGGCAAGCAGGGCGAGCCGCTTTCCGTCGGCCCGTCCGACGATCCCAACCGCAACGTCATCGTCTGGATGGACCATCGTTCGCTCGACCAGACCCGGCGCATCAACGAGACCGGCGAAGAGGTGCTGCGCTATGTCGGTGGCGTGATCTCGCCGGAGATGGAGACGCCCAAGCTGCTCTGGCTGAGGGAGCACAAGCCGGAGATCTTCGCCTCGGCTGGCTATTTCTTCGACCTGCCGGATTATCTGAGCTGGCGCGCCACCGGCTCGCTGTCGCGCTCGGTCTGCACAGTCACCTGCAAATGGACCTATCTGGCGCATGAGAAGCGCTGGGACGCCGGCTATTTCCACAAGATCGGGCTGGGTGCGCTGGCCGATGAAGGCTTCGCCCGTATCGGCGACACCATCGTGGATGTCGGTTCGCCGCTCGGTTCCGGCCTGACCGAGGCGGCAGCCGCCGATCTCGGCCTGACGGCGGGCATTCCTGTCGGCGCCTCGCTGATCGATGCCCATGCCGGCGGCATCGGCACCGTCGGCGCGGCCGGCAAGGACGGCCAGGGTGCCGACGTGACCGCGCGCCTCGCCTATGTCTTCGGCACCTCGGCCTGCACCATGGCGAGCACGCGCGAGGCCGCTTTCGTGCCGGGTGTGTGGGGCCCCTATTTCTCGGCGATGGTGCCCGGCCTCTGGCTGAACGAGGGCGGGCAGTCGGCCGCCGGCGCGGCGCTCGACCATCTCCTCACTCTGCATCCCGCCTACGCCCAGGCCGTGGAGCGGGCCGAGACCGCCGGCCGGCCGCTGTTGGCCTGGCTGGAGGCGCAGGCCAATCTCGCCGGCGATGCCACTCTGGCACGCAGCATTCACGTCGTGCCCGAATTCCTCGGCAATCGGGCGCCCCATGCCGATCCCGATGCCCGTGCGGTGATCGCGGGGCTGGATCTGGAAGACGATCTCGACAGCCTGGTCAGGCTTTATGTCGCCGGACTGTGCGGCCTTGCCTATGGCGCGCGGCAGATCGTCGAGGTCATGGCGGCCAAGGGCATCGTGCTCCAGCAGATCATTATCTCGGGCGGCGCGGCCCAGAGCCCGTTGGTCCGCCAGATCATCGCCGACGCAACCGGCATCGAGGTTGCGGTAGCCGATACGCCGGAGCCTGTCCTGCTCGGTGCGGCCATGCTCGGCGCCGTGGCCGGCAAGGCCTATCCCGCCTTGGCCGAGGCGATGAGCGGCATGTCCGCACTCGGAGCTACCTATGCGCCCGGGCAAGGCGAGATCCGCGCCTTCCACGAGAAGAAGTTCAAGGTCTATGAAGCCCTGCAGGCCGCGGGGCGCCAGGCCCGCGAACTGATGGCCTGAGGCAAGGCGATTTCGCGGTAACGCCGTGATTGCAAAGATCACGGCATGTGATGAGATGGGTGCGGTCGTGATTCGGCCGCTCTCGCTGCCGGTCCGGTCGTTCGACCGGGCTTGCGGTGTTCTTTGCCGTTTTTTGCACCATCCCCGGACGGAGTTACCATGACCGACACCTTCAGCCGCCGCCAGATCGTCACGCTGCTGGGGGGGCTGGGGTTAGTCGGCATGTCGTCCAGCGCTCTTTCGGCCCCCAGCCCGAAACCCAAGCCCAAGGCCGATCCGACGCCTGTCTTGCCGGTGACCGAGGGCAGGCTGCGCGTCGGGGTGATCGTGCCGGTCAAGGACGATCCCTTCTACAAGGCCTGCGCCGACGGAGCCCAGGAGGCCGCGACGCAGATCGGCACGCTCGATATGGCCGTGGCTGCGCCGGAAAAGCGCCTGGTGCGCGAGCAGGCCCTCTTCATCAACGGCTTCGTGAAGCAGAAGGTCGATGCCATCCTGATCAGCCCCATCGATGCCGGCCTGCTGGCGCCGCTGTGCAAGCGCGCCATGATCCGCGGCATCAAGGTGGTCTCCTTCGAGCAGGCCCTGCCGGCCAATTCGCGCATGGCCCATGTCGATCCCGTCAGCAGTCGCGGCAAAGCGGAGACCTTCCTTCAGATGCTGGCCGACGATGCCAAGGATGGCGGTGACGTCGCCATCCTGGCCGGTGCGCGCAATGGCGCGGATGGACAGGGGCTGGTTTCGGAGACCATGCAGCAATGGCTCAAGCCGGCCTATGGCAAGCTCAAGCTCGCCGACACGCTCTATGACAATGACAATGAAAAGGCCGGCTATGCCGCCGCGGACTTCGTGCTGAGGCAGCGCCCCAATCTCAAGGGCCTGCTGGTCTTCAGCCCGGCGGCGCTGGTGGGGGCGGCGCAATGCGTTTCGGACAGGGGCCTTGCCGGCAAGGTCTTCGTCACCGGCTTCGGCCGGCCGGCCACGTTGAAGGCCGCCATGTCGGCCAAGGCGGTGGAATATTTCGCGACCGCCAATCCGGTGGATATCGGCTATGCCGCCATGCAGATTGCCGCGGCGCTGGCCAGGAACACCATGACCACAGGCACGGGCAGCCTGGTCACCGCAGGCCGTCTCGGCCAAATCGCGCTCGGGGAGAACAGTATCGCCACGCTGCGTCCCTTCGTGGTCGATGCCAAGAATTTCGACAAATATGCCGATCTCTATTGAGGCGTAATCCTGCGAGCCGACCATGTCCGTCACCGCCGTGCTCGATGTCGGCAAGACCAATGTGAAGCTGGTCCTGTTCGACGGCTCCGCCAGCCTCTGGCAGGCTTCGATGCCGAACCGGCCGCTGGCGGGCCCGCTCTATCCGCATGCGGATGTCGAGGCGATCTGGCGCTTCCTGATGGAAGGGCTGCGCCAGGCTGGCGCCGAGCATGCCATCGCCGACATCGCCGTCACCACCCATGGCGCTGCCATGGCCCTGATCGGTGAGGACGATCTGGCGCTGCCGGTGATGGACTACGAGTTCGAGGGCGTCGGCGACGTCGAGGCCGAGTATGCGCCGTTCCGCCCGCCCTTTGCCGAAACCCTGTCGCCGCCGATGTCGGCGGGGCTCAATTCCGGCAAGCAGATCTTCTACCAGCAGCGGCGCCATCCCGAAGCCTTCGCGCGTGTCCGGCACATCGTGCCCTATCCGCAATATTTCACCTGGCGCCTCACCGGCATCGCCCGCAACGAGGTCACCGGTATCGGCGGCCATTCCGATTTGTGGGCCGTCCGTGAAAGGCGCCTGTCCTCTCTGGTTGTCAGCTGCGGATGGCAGGCGCTGTTCCCGCCGCCGATCGCGGCCTATGCCGTGCTCGGCCCGCTGCGACCCGAGGTTCGGGCCGAGACCGGCCTGCCCGACACGGTGCGGGTGCGTGCCGGCATCCACGATTCCAACGGCTCGATCCTGCCGCATCTGATCGCCTTCGAGCCGCCCTTCACCTTGGTTTCCTCCGGCACCTGGGCGGTGATCATGGCCTTGGGCGCCGATCCCGGCCGGCTCGATGCAGCCCGGGACATGCAGGCTTATGCCGATGTCGAGGGCCGGCCGGTGCCGGCGGCCAAATTCATGGGCGGGCGGGAATATGCGGTGATCCTCGACGGTGCCTCGCCGACCTGCTCGCTTGCCGATGCCGCGGCCGTGATGGCGGCCGGTGTGCTGGCGCTGCCGAGCTTCGTGCCCAATGGCGGCCCCTTTCCGGCGCATCCCGGCGAGATCCGGGGCACGCTGCCGGCCGGCGAGGGCATGCGGGCGGCGCTTGCCAGCCTCTATTGCGTGCTGCTGACCGACTATCTCCTGGAGGCGCTCGGCGCTGTCAGCGGCCCCTTGTTGATCGAGGGCAGCTTTGCCGCCAATCCGGTCTATTGCAGCCTGCTCGCGGCGCTGCGCCCGGGGCAGGCGGTCCTGCCCAGCCTCGACAGTTCAGGCACCGCCTACGGCGCCTCTCTTCTCGCGACCTGGCCCGATATGCCGGCCCGCGAGCCGGCACGGCCGGCGATGGCCTATGCCGATACCGAGTCCCTGCTGGGCTACAGGGCGGCATGGCGGGCGGCGCTCCCGTCGACGGCCTGATACGAGGCGAAAGGCTGGCCTCAGGCGGCCATCTCGACCTCGCGCCCGCGGCCGAGCCGCACCATCCAGTCGGCCATGTCGGGGCGGTGCTGCTTCTGGAAGGCATAGTGCCGGCGAAGGGCCTCCTTGAGACGCCCGCCCCGGCCGAGCAGGTCGTCGGCGAAGCCGATCAAGACGGAGTTGGGCCAGGCCTGCGGGCGGATCGTGCGCAGGCGGGTAAAAATCTCGTCCTCCGCCAGGCTCGCATCGGAGCGGGCCATCAGCGTCGCCATCGCAGCCGTCGAGCGCGAAACCCCCATATGGCAATGCACTAGCAGGCGTTCGGGCACGAGGACGGCGCCGGCTTCGTCGCGGGCGAAGCGCAGAATTTCGGCCATGTGCTCGCGCGCCGGCATGATCTTGCCGGGCATCGGGTCGATGATGTCGTCGAATTGCAGGATGGTGCGCTGGTGCTCGCCATAGGCGCGAAAGGCCGCGAGGTCGGGCCAGTCGGGATCGACGATCGAGAGCACATGGCTGACGCCGGAGCCGCTGAACTGATCGAGTTCGTCGATGCCGCAGACGGTCCAGGCCGCAAAGGTGGGAAGGGAAGTCATCGGTTCCATTGGCAATGTGAGGGGAGGGGTGATTTCGACTGTCGTAGCCCCTGGTCTCGTGGTCATCAAGGCCTTCGCGCGAAGGTCCGGGCAAGGCGATGGCGACGTGGCGAAAATTAATCAGACAAATTGCAGCCGACTCTTGCATTCGCCGGCGAGGCGGGCATGAATGGCGCCTCTGCGCGGGAGAGTCGGCGGCCAAGTCCGGCCGTCAAGCCGCCCGCGGGCAGACAGACCGGCAAGGCCGGCTGGCCAAGAACAGGAAATAAAACTGGAGGGAACGACATGTTCGACGATCAATCTCGTCGCAGCGCCTTGAAGATCCTGGGCGGCTCGCTGCTGGCGGGCGCCCTGCCGCTCGGTGCGGTCTCGCCGGCTTTCGCCGCCAACAAGCGTATCGCCCTGGTGGTGAAGAATCTCGGCAATTCCTATTTCGATGCCTGCCGCGACGGTGCCCAGCAAGCCGCCAAGGAACTCGGCGGCATCGAGATCATCTACACAGCCCCCACCAAGGCGACCGCCGAGGACCAGATCGCGGTGATCGACGCCCTGATCGCCCAGAAGGTCGACGGCATCATCGTCTCCGCCAATGACGCCAACGCCCTGGTGCCGGTCGGCAAGAAGGCGGCGCAGCGCGGCATCAAGGTGATCTCCTTCGACAGCGCCATCGCCAAGGGCGGGCGCATCATGCACCTCAACGCCTCCTCTACCGAGATGATCGGTGCCAAGCAGGTGCAGATGATTTCCAAGACCCTCAAGGGCGAGGGCGAGGTCGCCATCCTCTCCGCTGCTTCGACCATGACGAACCAGAATTCCTGGATCGCCGCGATGAAGCGGGAGTGGGAGAAGCCCGAATACGCCAAGCTCAAGCTGGTCGACACCGTCTATGGCGACGATCAGGACGACAAGTCCTATCGCGAGATGCAGGGCCTGGTGAAGACCCATCCCAATCTCAAGGGCGTGATCTCGCCCACCACCATCGGCATCCGCGCCGGCGCCAAGGCGATCATCGACGGCGGCCTCGCCGGCAAGGTCTTCATTACCGGTCTCGGCCTGCCCTCGGAAATGAAGGACGCCGTGCTGAAGGGCGCCTGCGATAGCTTTGCGATCTGGAACCCCGTCGATTACGGCTATTCGGCCACGCAGATCCTGGCCGGCATCATCGGTGGCGAGGACGCCAAGCCCGGCTCCACCGTGAAGATGGGGCGCATGGGCGAGACCAAGATCGGCGAGGACGGCGAGGCGGTGATGGGCGAACCGTTCACCTTCGACAAGTCGAACGTCGAGAAATACGCCAAGATCTTCTGAGGTTTGAGCAATAGCTGGGGCGAGTTCGAGGCTTTTTGAGCATGCCACGACGCCAAACGTCCCTTCTCCCCGTTCTTACGGGGAGAAGGTAGGATGAGGGGCAGCGTAGCGGATGCAAGATTACGCTTTGCACAGCCCCTCACCCTTACCCTCTCCCCGCGAGCGGGGCGAGGGCGCGGTAAATGTCGCGCTTGATCCCGGTTGCCGGACTGTTTCATGACCTCCACCCCTCTTCTCTCCCTTTCCGGCATCTCCAAGCGTTTCCCCGGCGTGCGGGCGCTGCATGACGTGCGCCTTGCCCTTCATCCCGGCGAGGTCACGGCGCTGCTCGGGGAGAACGGGGCCGGAAAGTCCACCATCGTGAAGATCCTCACCGGCATCTACACGCCGGACGAGGGCGAGCTTCGGGTCGGCGGGCAGGCCCTGCAGTTTTCGAGCCCGCGTGACGCCTGGGCGGCCGGCATCACCGCCATCCACCAGGAAACCATCATGTTCGACGAGCTCTCGGTCGCCGAGAACGTCTTCATGGGCCATATGCCGAAGGGGGCCGGCGGGCTGGTGGACTGGAGCGCCGTGCATGCGCGGACGCGCGAGCTGCTCAAGCGCCTCGATGCCGACATCGATCCGGGCGAGCCGCTGAAAGCCCTGAGCGTGGCCCAGAAGCATCTGGTCGAGATCGCTCGCGCTCTGTCCCACGAAGCGCGCATCGTCATCATGGACGAGCCGACGGCGGCGCTTTCGGCCCGCGAGATCGACGATCTCTTCCGCATCATCGACCAGCTCAAGGCCGAGGGACGGGCGATCCTGTTCATCAGCCACAAATTCGAGGAAATCTTCCGCGTCGCCGATCGCTGGCTCTGCCTGCGCGACGGCGAATATGTCGGCGATGGCGCGATCAGCGAAGCGACCCCGGCCGAACTCGTCCGCCTGATGGTCGGGCGTTCGATCGAGCAGGTCTTTCCCAAGCGCGAGGTGCCGATCGGCGACGTCGCGCTCCAGGTCAAGGATCTCGGCAATGAGAGCGAGTTCGCCGACATCTCCTTCACGCTGCGCCAGGGCGAGATCCTCGGCCTTTACGGGCTGGTCGGCGCCGGCCGGTCCGAGGCCATGCAGGCCGTGTTTGGGCTCTCCCGGCCTGATACCGGCGAGATTCTCGTGCGCGGCAAGGCTCGTGCCATCAAAAGCCCCGCCGACGCCATCGCCGCCGGCATCGCCTATGTGCCGGAGGATCGCCAGAGCCAGGGCGCCGTGCTGCCATTCGGCGTGCGCGAGAACACCACATTGGCCAGCCTGATACGCCATGCCCGCTTCGGCTTCCTGAGCCAGCATTCGGAGATCGCCGATACGCGCCGCTTGGGCACCAGGCTCGCGGTGAAGGCCGCCTCCTGGGACCAGAAACTGCAGGAACTGTCCGGCGGCAACCAACAGAAGGTGGTGATCGCCAAATGGCTCGCCACCAATCCCAAGGTCATCATCCTCGACGAGCCGACCAAGGGCATCGACGTCGGCTCCAAGGCCGCCGTGCACGACTTCATGGTGGACCTAGCCGCGGAAGGCCTCGCCGTGGTGCTGATCTCCTCCGAGCTGCCGGAGGTGATGGGCATGTCAGACCGCATCCTGGTGATGCATGAGGGGCGCATCGTGAAGGAATTCGCGCGGACCGAGATGGACGCCGCCGCCATCGTCACGGCAGCCACGGGAGGCCACGCATGAAAACCCTGTGGCGCCGCTACGGCCGCGAGATCATTCTTGCTCTCATCGTCGCAGGCATGGTGCTGGCCATCGGGCTGCGGGCACCGGTCTTCCTGAGCACGGACAGCCTGATGGGCGTGCTCAAGGACAGCGCCATCCTCGTCATGCTGGCGCTCGCCCAGATGACGGTGATCCTCATTCGCGGCATCGACTTGTCGGTGGCGGCCAATCTGGCGCTCAGCGGTATGGTCGCCGCCCTCTTTTCGATCGCGGCGCCCGACCTGCCGATCGGCCTGGTCATCCTGGTCGCCATCGCCGTCGGTACCTTCTTCGGCTTCGTCAACGGCGTGTTCATCGCGTTTGTCGGCATTCCCTCGATCGTGGTGACGCTCGGTACCCTCGCCATCTATCGCGGCCTCGTCTTCATCGTCTCGGGCGGCAAGTGGATCAGTTCCGACAAGATGACCCCGGCCTTCCTGAACTTTCCGCATGCCACCTTCCTCGGCCTGTCGAGCCTGGTCTGGTTCGCCATTGCGGTGGCGGTGGCGATGGCCCTTTTCCTTGGGCGCACCACCATCGGCCGCGGGCTCTATGCGGTGGGCGGCAACCCGGTGGCGGCGCGCTATTGCGGCATCGATCTCGCCCGCCAGCAATTGCTGGTCTTCACCCTGTCCGGCGCGGTGTCCGGCCTGTGCGGCTATCTGTGGGTGGCCCGCTTCGGCATCGCCTATACCGAGATCGCGCTCGGCTACGAGCTCAGCGTGATCGCGGCCTGCGTAATCGGCGGCGTTTCCATCGGCGGCGGCATCGGCTCGGTCAGCGGTGCGCTGCTCGGCGCCCTGTTCCTCGGCGTGGTGGTCAATGCCCTGCCGGTGATCAACGTTTCGCCCTTCTGGCAGATGGCGATCTCCGGCGCGGTGATCCTGGCGGCCGTGGTGGTCAATGCCCGCGCCGAGCGCAAGGGCGGCAAGCTGATCCTGCCCGAGGCGCGCCGCCGCGCCGCCGCCAGAGAAGGAGCCCGGTGATGACGGACACCGCCCGCTACCAGGTGCTCGACCGCGCGCCCCGCACGCTGGCAGACCGCCTGCTGCGCTGGGAGACCATCCTCTGCCTGCTGCTGGCGGCGGTGATCGTGGTCAATGCGCTGGGCTCGCCCTATTTCCTCGATCTCTACAACCTCTCCGATATGACCCAGAACTTCTCGGAGAAGGCGATCATCGCGCTCGGCATGGCACTCCTGATCCTCACCCGGGAAATCGACCTCTCCGTCGCCGCCATCGTGGCGCTGGCCTCGCTCGCCATCGGCTATGGGGCGCAGGCGGGCTATGGGCCTGTCATGCTGATCGCCATCGGCCTTGGCGTCGGCATCGTCTGCGGCGCCTTCAATGGCTGGCTGGTCACCGGCTTCGGCCTGCCCTCGATCGTGGTCACCATCGGCACCATGTCGCTCTATCGCGGCATCGCCCAGGTCGTGCTGGGTGACCAGGCGATCACCACCTATCCGGAGGACTACACCAACCTCGCCCAGCTCTACATCGTCCAGGAGCCGCCGCTTTACCTGGCCTTCATCCTGTTCCTGGTCCTGGCCGTGGTCTTCACCGTCGTGCTGCATTTCACCGTGTGGGGGCGCATGCTCTATGCCATCGGCAACAACCCGGTGGCGGCGCGTTTCTCCGGCATCCCGGTCAATCGCATCCGTTTCCTCATCTTCGTGCTGACGGGCCTCCTGTCCGGGCTCGCCTCGGCCCTGCTCACCGCCCGCATCGGCTCGACCCGGCCCAACATCGCGCTGGGCTGGGAACTCGAAGTGGTGACCATGGTGGTACTGGGCGGCATCTCGATCGCCGGCGGCTCGGGCACCATGCCGGGCGTGGTGATCGCCGTCTTCGTGCTCGGCCTCACCACTTTCGGGCTGACGCTGATCAACGTGCCCGGCATCGTCATCGCCGTCATCCTCGGCGTGCTGCTGGTGGCGGCGATCGCTCTGCCGATCATCGTGCGGCGGATGCTGGGGATGCGGGGGTAGGGCCTGGGCGCAGAGCTGGGCTCTCAAGGCCGTTATTGATTGACAGGCAGGGTAGAAAGGTAGAAATTTCGGGATCTTTCTAGAATGGAGGTTGCGATGTGCCTCAGCATCAAGGATCCCGAGGCCTATCGGCTGGCGCAGGCCATCTCCCGTGCCACGGGCGAGAACATGACACGCGTGGTCATCGAGGCGCTGCGCGACAGCTTCGCCAGGGTCGAACAACGCAAGGCCAAGGCAAGCGTCGCGGAACTACTGGCTATCGCCGATCGGGCCGCCTCGCATGTGCGGCGCCCCTATGCCGATCATGCCGACCTGCTCTACGACGAAAAAGGCCTGCCGAAATGATTCTCGATACGTCGGCCGTCGTCGCCATTCTCTATCGCAAGCCGGAAGCGGCGGCTTATGTCCAGCGCATTCACGACGCAGAGATCTGCCGTATCAGCGTGGCGAGTTACGTCGAACTGTCCATGGTGATCGAGAACCAGCTTGGCTCCGAGGGGATGCGGCAGGCCGAAGCCTTTTTTCGTCGCGCCGGCATCGTCGTCGAACCGGTAACGATCGATCAAGGGGAATTGGCCCGTCAGGCCTTTCTCGATTTCGGCAAGGGGCGTCACAAGGCCGGACTGAATTTCGGAGACTGCTTCTCCTATGCCTTGGCCAAAGCCATGGGCGAGCCGCTGCTGTTCAAGGGCAATGATTTCGGCCAGACGGATGTCGGCGTCGCCTGACGGGAACGCAGGCCCCTGACGTCCTATCCGGCGCGAAACACCTTCGCATCGACCTGACAAGATCTCGCCACAATGGCGATTTTTCAGAACTCTCTGTCTCGCTTCGATGTGATCACATTTCGTTTCTTGCTGCCATGCTGGGGTTGCGCGCAAGAAAAAGTCGTGCTGCCGCTTTTATATGCTTGTCCCCAGCTTGGAATTATGCCATGTCAGCCATCCATATTAGGACAGCTATGCTGTCCCATTATGGATGCTGCCGCCTTTCGGGGCAGCCCGCGGACCAGCCGAAGATGGCCCACAGGCCCGGCTTGGCCGTATGGCAAGAACGCCGCTCTCGCGTTTCAGCGCGGAGCGGTGCACAATTGAGTGACAGCTTTCACAATCCGGCGGCATAGTCGCGGCCCGACCCTTGCATGGGCAGGCGATGAGCGGGCGAGTGTGCGGGCTGACGGCAACAGGTGATTGAGGCGAAGAGGAAACAGGCGATGAGCGCGATCTTCCAACACGGACAGCAGACGGTTTCGGCAGCGGCGATCGACGCTGCAACGAAAACCAATGCCACCGTGACGAAAGATCCCAAATCGACGCGCATGCCTGTCCTGCGCGATCCCGGCTTGCCGCAGGCCCAGGGCCTCTACGATCCGGCCAATGAGAAGGATGCCTGCGGCGTCGGCTTCATCGCCGATATGAAGAACCGCAAGAGCCATAAGATCATCAGCCAGGCGCTGCAGATCCTGCACAATCTCGACCATCGCGGCGCCGTCGGCGCCGATCCGAAGGCGGGTGACGGCTGCGGCATGCTCGTACAGATCCCGCACGACTTCTTCGCCGCCGAATGCGCCAATCTCGGCTTCGAGTTGCCAGCGCCGGGCGATTACGCCGTCGGTTTCTTCTTCCTGCCCCGCAACGAGGAAGGCCGCGTGCATGCCATGCGCGTGGTCGAGAAGATCGTGGCCGAGGAAGGCGAGGTGTTCCTGGGCTGGCGCGCCGTGCCCGTGGACAATTCGGGCCTGGGCGAGAGCGTGCTGCCGACCGAGCCGATCCACATGCAGGCCTTCATCGGCCGCTCGGCCGCCACGCCGGACCAGGACGAGTTCGAGCGCCGGCTGTTCATCATCCGCAAGGTGATCTCCAACGTCATCTACAACGACGTCGAGCGCCGGCCGGTGACGGCGGGCTTCTATCCCGTCTCGGTGTCGAGCCGCACCATCACCTATAAGGGCATGCTGCTCGCCACCCAGCTCGGCGACTATTTCAAGGACCTCACCGACGAGCGCTTCCAGAGCGCCATCGCTTTGGTGCATCAGCGCTTCTCGACCAACACCTTCCCGAGCTGGACGCTGGCCCACCCCTACCGCATGGTCGCGCATAACGGCGAAATCAACACGCTGCGCGGCAATGTGAACTGGATGGCGGCGCGCCAGGCCTCGGTCGACTCCGAGCTGTTCGGCAACGATATCTCCAAGCTCTGGCCGATCTCCTATGAAGGTCAGTCGGACACCGCCTGCTTCGACAATGCGCTCGAATTCCTGGTGCAGGGCGGTTATTCGCTCGCCCATGCCATGATGATGCTGATCCCCGAGGCCTGGGCGGGCAATCCGCTGATGTCCGAGGACAGGCGCGCCTTCTACGAATACCACGCCGCGCTGATGGAGCCCTGGGA
This sequence comes from Labrys sp. 22185, assembly GCF_052045555.1. Classification (NCBI taxonomy): domain Bacteria; kingdom Pseudomonadati; phylum Pseudomonadota; class Alphaproteobacteria; order Hyphomicrobiales; family Xanthobacteraceae; genus Labrys; species Labrys sp. 22185. The sequence continues at coordinate 182,133 of NZ_JBQEPH010000004.1, forward strand.
CGGACCGGCCGCCGTGGTCTTCACCGATGGCCGCCAGATCGGCGCCACGCTCGACCGCAACGGCCTCAGGCCCGCCCGCTATCTCGTCACCAAGGACGGGCTCGTCGTGCTCGCCTCCGAATTCGGCGTGCTGCCGATCCCCGAGGCCGACATCGTCGAGAAGTGGCGCCTGCAGCCCGGCAAGATGCTGCTGATCGACCTGGAGGAAGGCCGCATCGTGTCCGACGACGAGATGAAGGCTTCGCTTGCCACCGCCAATCCCTATCGCGACTGGCTCAAGCGCACCCAGATCGTGCTGGAGGATCTGCGCCCGGTGGAAGCGCGTGCCTCGCGCACCGACGTGTCGCTGCTCGATCGCCAGCAGGTCTTCGGCTACACCCAGGAAGACATCAAGCTGCTGCTGCCGCCGATGGCGACCACCGGCCAGGAGGCCGTCGGCTCGATGGGCACGGATACGCCGATCTCGGCGCTCTCCGACAAGTCGAAGCTGCTCTACACCTATTTCAAGCAGAACTTCGCCCAGGTCACCAACCCGCCGATCGACCCGATCCGCGAGGAACTGGTGATGAGCCTAGTGTCTTTCATCGGCCCGCGCCCGAACATCCTCGACCTCGAAGGCACGTCCCGCAAGAAGCGCCTGGAAGTGCGCCAGCCCATCCTCACCAATGAGGATCTGGAGAAGATCCGCTGCATCGGCCATGTCGAGGAGCGCTTCGACACCAAGACGCTCGACATGACCTATCCGGCCATCCAGGGCGCCGAGGGCATGCGCGGCTCGCTTGAGCGGCTGTGCGAGCGCGCCGAGGCGGCGGTGCATGGCGGCTACAACATCATCATCCTCTCCGACCGCCAGACCGGCCCGGACCGCATCCCGATCCCGGCCCTGCTGGCGACGGCGGCGGTGCATCATCACCTCATCCGCAAGGGGCTGCGCACTGCGGCGGGCCTGGTGGTGGAGACCGGCGAAGCGCGCGAGATCCATCATTTCTGCTGCCTCGCCGGCTATGGCGCCGAGGCGATCAACCCCTATCTCGCCTTCGAGACGCTGGCGACGCTGCATGCCCAGCTCGAATTCCCCGAGGAAGTCGACGAATACGAGGTGGTCAAGCGCTACATCAAGTCGATCGGCAAGGGTGTGCTGAAGGTGATGTCCAAGATGGGCATCTCGACCTACCAGTCCTATTGCGGCGCCCAGATCTTCGACGCCATCGGCCTGTCTTCGGCCTTCGTCGACGAGTTCTTCTTCGGCACCGCCACCATGATCGAGGGCGTCGGCCTCGACGAGGTCGCTGCCGAGGCCGTATCTCGCCACAAGGATGCCTTCTCGGACGCGCCGATCTACCGCAACGCCCTCGATGTCGGCGGCGAATATGCCTACCGCATCCGCGGCGAGGACCATGTCTGGACGCCGGACAGCGTCGCCACGCTGCAGCATGCCGTGCGCGCCAATGCGCAGGACCGCTATCGCGACTTCGCCGCCTCGGTGAACCTGCAGAACGGTCAGCTCCAGACCATCCGCGGCCTGTTCCGCATCAAGACGGCCGGGGAGCGCGGCATGGCTGCGGTGCCGCTCAACGAGGTCGAACCCGCCAGCGAGCTGGTGAAGCGCTTCGCCACCGGCGCGATGTCCTTCGGCTCGATCTCGCGCGAGGCGCATGAGTCGCTCGCCATTGCCATGAACGCCATCGGTGGCAAGTCCAACACCGGCGAAGGCGGCGAGGAAGCCGAGCGCTTCAAGACCCTGCCGGATGGGCGCTCCAAGCGCTCGGCCATCAAGCAGGTCGCTTCCGGGCGCTTCGGCGTCACCGCCGAATATCTCGTCAACGCCGACATGATGCAGATCAAGGTCGCGCAGGGCGCCAAGCCCGGCGAGGGCGGCCAGCTGCCTGGCCACAAGGTCGATGCCGTCATTGCCAAGGTGCGCCACTCGACCCCCGGCGTCGGCCTGATCTCGCCGCCGCCGCATCACGACATCTATTCGATCGAGGACCTGGCACAGCTGATCTTCGATTTGAAGAACGTCAACCCGGCGGCGGATGTCTCGGTCAAGCTGGTCTCGGAAGTCGGCGTCGGCACCGTCGCCGCCGGCGTCGCCAAGGCGCGCGCCGACCATATCACCATCTCCGGCTTCGAAGGCGGCACCGGCGCTTCGCCGCTGACCTCCATCAAGCATGCCGGCAGTCCCTGGGAAACCGGCCTCGCCGAGACCCAGCAGACGCTGGTGCTCAACCGCCTGCGCTCGCGCGTGCGCCTGCAGGTCGATGGCGGGCTCAAGACCGGCCGCGATGTCGTCATCGGCGCGCTGCTGGGCGCCGACGAATTCGGCTTCTCCACCGCGCCCCTGATCGCGGCCGGCTGCATCATGATGCGCAAATGCCACCTCAACACCTGCCCGGTGGGTGTGGCGACGCAGGATCCGGTGCTGCGCAAGCGCTTCAAGGGCACGCCCGAGCACATCATCAACTACTTCTTCTTCGTCGCCGAGGAAGTGCGTGAGCTGATGGCCGAGCTCGGCTTCCGCAAGCTCGACGAGCTGATCGGCCGCTCCGACCTGCTCGACAAGCAGGACGCCATCGACCACTGGAAGGCCAAGGGGCTCGACTTCACCAAGCTCTTCCACAAGGTGGACGTGCCGGCCAATGTCGGCATTCGCCACGAGGAGAAGCAGAAGCACCCTGTTGACACCGTGCTCGACCGCGGCTTCATCGCCGAGGCGGCGCCGGCGCTCGACTATGGCCGCGAGGTCACCATCGAGGGCAGGATCACCAATGTCGACCGCACGGCCGGCGCCATGCTCTCGGGCGAGGTCGCCATGCGCTACGGCTATGAGGGCTTGCCCGACGGCACCATCAAGGTGAACCTCACCGGTACCGCCGGCCAGAGCTTCGGCTCCTTCCTGGCGGCGGGCATCGACCTGACGCTGGTCGGCCAGGCCAACGACTATGTCGGCAAGGGCCTGTCCGGTGGCCGTATCATCATCAAGCCGAGCGATGAGACGCAGGCCGTGCCGGAGAAGTCGATCATCGTCGGCAACACGGTGCTCTACGGTGCCATCGCCGGCGAGTGCTACTTCCGCGGCGTCGCGGGCGAGCGCTTCGCGGTGCGCAATTCGGGCGCCGCGGCGGTGGTCGAGGGCACTGGCGACCATGGCTGCGAATATATGACCGGCGGCGTGGTGGTGGTGCTCGGCCAGACGGGCCGCAACTTCGCGGCCGGCATGTCCGGCGGTGTCGCCTATGTCTATGACGAGGACCAGAGCTTCGCCAAACGCTGCAACCTCTCCATGGTCGATCTCGAACCGGTGGAAGAGGAAGAGGATCTGATGGAGCGCCTGCACCATCATGGCGGCGACCTCGAGTTCAAGGGCCGTATCGACGTCTCCGGCGACATGGGCCGCTATGACGAGGAACGCCTGCGCAAGATGATCGAGAACCATCTGCATTATACGGGCTCGACGCTGGCCAAGACCATGCTGGACGATTGGGCGACCTATCGCACCCGCTTCGTCAAGGTGATGCCGGTCGAATATCGCCGCGCCCTGCGCGAGATGGAAAAAGCCCGCACCATGATGGCGGCGGAGTGAGGAAGGGGCGGGGCGCAGACTAAGGTTTGCGCCGCCCCTCACCCTTACCCTCTCCCCGCAAGAGCGGGGCGAGGGGTTGGCAAGCGTCGTGCGAGATGATGAACGGGCGGAATGAGACGCCACGCTGAAGTCTCCTCGCCCCGCTCTTGCGGGGAGAGGTAAGGTGAGGGGCAGCGCGACGTTCTCGGCAGGGCTCGATAAAAACTTTTTGGGAACTGATATGGGCAAGGCAACAGGATTTCTCGAGATCGATCGGCAGGACCAGAAGTATCTTCCGGCCGCCGACCGCATCCGCCACTACCGCGAATTCACCCTTCCGCTCGACGACAAGGATGTCGGCAAGCAGGCGGCGCGCTGCATGGATTGCGGCGTGCCCTACTGCCACGGTCCGACGGGCTGTCCGGTCAACAACCAGATCCCGGACTGGAACGACCTCGTCTATCACGACGACTGGGAGGAGGCGGCGCGCAACCTGCACACCACCAACAACTTCCCCGAATTCACCGGCCGCATCTGTCCGGCGCCCTGCGAGGAGGCCTGCACGCTCAACCTCGAGGACATGCCGGTCACCATCAAGACGATCGAGCAGTCGATTGCCGACAAGGCCTGGGCCATGGGCTGGATCCAGCCCGAGATCGCCAAGGTGAAGACCGGCAAGAAGGTCGCCGTCATCGGCTCCGGCCCGGCCGGCCTGGCCGCCGCCCAGCAGCTCGCCCGTGCCGGCCATGACGTGCATGTCTATGAGCGCGAGCCTGCCGCCGGCGGCCTGCTGCGCTACGGCATTCCCGACTTCAAGATGGAAAAGCACCATATCGAGCGCCGCGTGCGCCAGATGGAAGCCGAGGGCGTCACCTTCCACTATGGCGTCAATATCGGTGTCTCCATGAGCTTTGCCGACCTCAAGTCGAGCCATGACGCCGTGCTGCTGGCGGGCGGCGCCGAGACCCCGCGCGATCCGGCCCTGCCGGGCGCCGAGCTCGAGGGCGTGCATTTCGCCATGCCCTATCTGGTGCAGAGCAATCGCCGCGTTGGTGGCGAGGACATCTCCCGGGAGGAACCGCTGCTGACCACCGGCAAGCATGTCGTCGTGATCGGCGGCGGCGACACTGCCTCGGACTGCGTCGGCACCTCCTTCCGGCAGGGCGCCATTTCGGTGACGCAGCTCGACATCCGGCCCCGTCCGCCCGAGAGGGAAGACAAGCTGGCGATCTGGCCCTATTGGCCGACCAAGATGCGCACCTCCTCTTCGCAGGCCGAAGGCGCCGAGCGCGAGTTCCAGGCGGTGACGCTCGGCATCGTCGGCAAGAACGGCCGGGTCACCGGCGTCAAGATCGCCCGCGCCGACGAGAAGCGCCGCCCGATCGAGGGCACGGAGACCGTGCTCAGGGCCGATATGGTGTTCATCGCTCTCGGCTTCACCGGCCCGGTCAAGGCCGGCATGATCGACCAGTCCGGCGTCGAGCTGGACAAGCGCGGCAATGTCTCCGCTACGGACAGGGACTACCGCACCTCGATGGACAAGGTTTACGCTGCGGGCGACATGCGGCGCGGGCAGTCGCTGGTGGTCTGGGCCATCCGCGAGGGCCGCCAGGCCGCTCGCGCCATCGACGAGGCCCTGATGGGGGCGACGACGCTGCCGCGCTGAGCGGCGGTTTTCGGTGTGCCGGTCTTCAGACCGGCATGAAAGCGTTGGAAGATTGCCGGTCTGAAGACCGGCACACCTTTCCATCACCGATTTTGACGCCAGCATTCAAAGTGATGATGGATGCGGGTCGGTGCTTGCCTGGATGGGAGGAGCGGGCGTAGCAAGGGAAAACTCGAGGTTTCCGCCATGCTCTCCCTGACGACTGTCATCGCCTTCACTGCCGTCGCCGTCGGCATGGTGCTGACGCCCGGCCCGAACATGGCCTATCTCGTCTCGCGCTCGATCTGCCAGGGGCGCCTGGCAGGGCTGATCTCGCTGATCGGCGTCGTCACCGGCTTCGTTATCTACATGCTGCTGGCGGCCTTCGGGATCACGGCTCTGCTGTTTGCGGTGCCCTATGCCTATGACGCGCTGCGCATTGCCGGTGCAGCCTATCTCGCCTGGATGGCCTGGCAGGCGCTCAAGCCCGGCGGGCGTTCGCCTTTCGAAGTCCGGGCGCTCAAGCCCGATTCAGTAGGGCGGCTCTATGGCATGGGCCTGTTCACCAGCCTGCTCAATCCCAAGATCGCGGCGCTCTATCTCTCGCTGCTGCCGCAATTCGTCGACCATTCCGGTCCCGTGCTCGGGCAGACCCTGCAGCTTGGCCTCATCCAGATTCTGGTCAGCGCTTTCTTCAATGCCTGCTTCGTCGTGATGGCGGGCACGATTTCGGCCTTCCTGGCGGGCCGTCCGCTGTGGACGACGATCCAGCGCTGGATGATGGGTACGGTGCTGATGGGGCTCGCGGCCCGCATGGCCCTCGACAGCGCCAGGCGCTGAAGCGGTTTCACGCACACTTCACAGGCGTTCCTCTCTTATAGGCGACGGTGATGAACCGTGCCTTCGGGGGATCGATGTCGCCGATCGGGTTGCTTCGCAAGATCTGGGCGCCGCGGGACCCAGGATGTGAGGAAGCCGCGAAAGTCGCGGAAGTCATTGCTCATGAATGGACGTCCTTGCGGACGTTGTGGGATATCGCTTCCACCAATCCAGGCCTGACCGCCGACGACAAGGCCGCTATCGATGCGCGGTTTCCTGCGGCGCCTCCCACGGTGTCGGGGCCGGCCGAATGGGTCAAGCTCAACGAGGCGAGCCAGATTGTCGGGCGTTATCTTTTGCCCGAACAGCTCGACATCGAATATCCTATCCTGCTGTCCCTGGCAGCACGCCGGGGGCTGTCCAATCTGGACGTCCATAGGAAGAGTGCCGAGTTCGTCGGGCCGAACGCCAATGGCGATGCGATTGGCAATGGCGCCGCCCAGGTTGCCAAGAAGCGCCTGGCTTATCTGGCGCTGCTCGATGATCTCCAGCGTGATTTCATCGACACCCGCAACAAGCGCGAATTGCGCAAGGAAGTTGCGAGACGGCTGCTCGGCTATGGCTGTATCCTGCTGGTCGCCGCGGTGCTGCCCTTCGTCATTCTCGCGGTCGTCGCCACTTGGCAGGTACCGGCCACCGGGCCTGGGACCCTCTATTCGTCCAACCCCGTGTTCGGCTTCGGCTTGGTGATGGCCTTCGGCCTGCTTGGTGCCTTCTTCAGCCGAGTCACCCAATTCCAGGCGGACAGTGCCGCGCTGAGTTTCGATCAGGTCATGAACAGTTACCGGCCCGACGTGCTGCGCGTGCGCCTGCTCGTCGGCATGATGGGGGCGATGGTCTTTTATTTCCTGATGCGCAGCGGGATCGTCGGCGGCACCATCTTCCCGAAACTGTCGGACGTGTCGCTATCGACTGTTTCGGTTCTCCAGGAGGCCAACGGCGATATGACGGTCGCCAGCCGCAAGCCCGAGGTGAGCGGCCTCACCATCCTGCTGCCGTCGACGGAGCTTGCCAAATTGCTGGTCTGGTCGTTTCTCGCCGGCTTCTCCGAACGCCTGGTGCGTAACACGCTCGATACCACCGTGGCCAAGGCCGAGCAGGCCAAGCCCTGAGCCGCGGAGCTGGCTCTCAAGGCGTTCCCACCTGCGATGGCCAGCGAAAATCGTCGGCCCGGCCCTCGCGCGGAGGCAGGCTCTCACCCTGTCCGAGTACCTTGGCGACGCTGGGATCGGCGCCGCTTGGTTTGGGAGCGCCGCCGCCGAGCAACTGGCCGCCGGGTGTGGTTTCATAGGCGTCGAGCGGCAGGACCGGCCCGTATTCGGGTTTCTCGGCCTGTGAATCGCCGGGGGTCTCGGAGGTAGGTTCGGCGACCGGTGCCGTCGCAACCATCGGCGCCGGCGGGGCCTCGCCGAGCAGGCGCCTCAGATCGCTTTCGAGGAAATGCGCCGCCAGTTTAGCGCCTTCATCGGAAAAATGCACGCCGTCGGCCTTGCGCAGGCGGGCCGGCTGGCCGTCGAGCCCGGTACCGCTGGCAGCATAGGAACCATCCGAATTGACGAACCCGTCCCAGATGTCGACATAGATCCCGCCCGCTGCCGTGACCTGGCTGCGATAGAGGCTGTTGAAACGCACCATGGCGGCGCTCAGGGTGTCGCTGCGCATCGGCGGAAGGCCGACCCAGAAGATCTTGACGCCGCGGGCTTTCAGGGGCGCGATCAGCGTGTCGATGCGCTTGCGATAGGCGGCCTCCCACTCGTCCGATTGCGGTTCTAGGCGGGTGCCATTCTCCCGGATGGTCTGGCGATCGTTGGAGCCGATCAGGATCACGACCGCATCGATCTGGGCGTTGGCGGCGAGCAGGTCGGCTATGCCCTTGTTCCAGTCGTAGAAATCGTTGCGCACCAGGCCGCTATCGGCCTTGGTGTTGCGGATGATGGCGATATCGGGCCGGTCGTCCAGAACGTCCGCCAGCCCGGCGGCGAGCTGGTCCGCCATGGAATCACCGATGACATGCACGAAGGAGGAAGGCGGCACGGCCGGTGCCGGCGCGACCTTGGCCGGCTTGGGCATGGCGAAGGGCGAAGCACGGACCTTGGTCCGCCGGACCGGCGCCGGCCGGGCATTCTGCTGGCGCACCTTGTTCTGCATTTCCTGGTATTGGCGAAGGGCTTCGCCCGGCGTCTCACCTCCGCCGTCGCGGGCCAGGACATGGCGCTGCGACAGCACGACGGCCGCCAGCACGAACAGGGCGATCAGGAGGAGGCGCTGCTTCAAGGCCGGTCTCCGGTTTCGCGGGAATGAGGCGCTCTCGAAAAGCAAGCCTATCACGCTCAGGGCGTGGCGCTCAATTTCTGCAACACTGCAGGGGTCGGATAGCCGTCGGCCACCAGCCCCGCCTTGGCCTGCCAGGTGCGCAGGGCCGCCCGCGCCGCCGGGCCGATCTTGCCGTCGATCGTCTCGATCGGATAGCCGAGCGCCTTCAGCTTCTTCTGCATCGCCGTGATCTGGGCACGGTTGAGCGTGGTCTCCTGCGTCGGCCACCGCCCCTTCAACGAGGCAATGCCGCGGATACGGTCGGCGAGCAGACCGACGGACAGCGTGTAGGAATCGGAGATGTTGTAGGTCTTGATCGCCCAATAATTCTGGAAGGTCAGGAAGGCTGGCCCCTTGGCGCCTGCCGGGAGGAACAGCCAGGCCTTGTCGCCGTCCGGCAGCGGCTTGCCGTCAACCCTGGCGACGCCGAGCTTGGCCCAGGCGCCGGCGGGACCACCGTCATGGGCGTTGATGGCGGTGAAATCGAACTTGGCCGGCAGCTTGACTTCATAACCCCAGCGCTTGCCGGCATCCCAGTCGTGCAGCTTGAGGTAGTTGGCGATCGAGCCGATCACGTCAGGCTCTTCGTTCCAGATGTCGCGCTTGCCGTCGCCATCCAGGTCGACGGCATATTTCAGGAAGCTGGACGGCATGAACTGAACCTGGCCCAGCGCTCCGGCCCAGGAACCGGTCATGCCGCGCGGCGTGATGTCGTGCTCCTGCAGGATCTTGAGGGCGTCGATCAACTCGTCGCGGAAGAGTTCGGGGCGCTTGGTGGTGCAGCAGGCCAAGGTGGTGAGCGAGCGGATGGTGTCGGAGTTGCCGGGCGAGGCCCCGTAATTGCTCTCCAGTGACCAGATGGCGAGAATGACATAGCGATCGACGCCATAGCGCTCCTCGGCCTTGTCGAGCCAGGATTTCCAGCGCTGCGCCATCGCTTTGCCCTGGGCGATCCGGTCGGCGCTCAGGCGGCCGTCGACATAGGCGCGGATGGTCTGATTGAATTCGGGCTGGGTGCCCGCCAGCGAGACGACCTTGGGGTCGACGCCGAGCCCGGCAAAGGCTGCATCGAAGGTTTCGCGGGAAATGCCGGCCTTCTCCGCGCGGGGCCATAGGGCGGTGACGAAAGACAAGTAGTTGTCGGCGTGGGCAGGTGAGATCAAGCCGAGAGCCATGAGGCCCAGCGCGGATCCGAGCCGCATCGTGCGCGCGATGACGTTAGAAGGCGATGGCATGGGCGCGTTCCCGAATCCTGATTCTCTTTACCGATTCTGTGATAAACACCGCCGCGAAACAAATCGTGACGAGGCAGGTTTGAATCAGGGTGATGGCATGGTGAAGGCGGCGCAGCAATCGGCCCTGCGCACCCTCGCAACCGAACGAGCCGGCCTGGAGGCGCTGGCGGAGGCGATCGAAGGCGATCTCGGTCCGGTGTTCAGCGCCTGCATCGAGCGCTTTTCCGGCCTCAAGGGCCGCGTCATCGTCACCGGCATGGGTAAATCCGGGCATATCGGCAAGAAGATCGCCGCCACCTTCGCCTCTACCGGCACGCCGGCCTTCTTCGTGCATCCGAGCGAGGCCAGCCATGGCGATCTCGGCATGATTACGGCCGACGATGCCGTCATCGCCCTGTCCTGGTCGGGTGAGACACGCGAGCTCGGCGACATCATCGACTATGCGACCCGCTTCAACGTGCCCCTCGTCGCGGTGACCTCGGTGGCGAGCTCGACCCTGGCGAAGGCGGCGGACCTGCCTCTGGTCTTGCCCCAGGCCAAGGAAGCCTGCCCCAACGGCCAGGCACCGACGACCTCTTCGCTGATGATCCTGGCGCTCGGCGATGCCCTGGCCATGGCCATGCTGGAATCGCGCGGCTTCACCGCCGCCGATTTCCGGGTCTTCCATCCCGGCGGCAAGCTCGGTGCCTCGCTCAAATTCGTGCGCGATGTCATGCGCACCGGCGACGCCGTGCCGCTGGTCACCGAGGGCACACTGATGTCGGAAGCCATCCTGGTGATGTCGAAGAAGGGGGTCGGCAGTGTCGGCGTCCTCGACGCGTCGGGCATGCTGGTCGGCATCGCCACGGACGGCGACCTCCGGCGTCATATGAGCGACGATTTGATGACGCGGCGGGTCGACGACATCATGACACGCACGCCCAAGGTCATCCGCCCCGAAGCCCTGGTCAGCGAGGCCATGGAGGTGATGGATACGAGGCGCATCGCCGTGCTGTTTGCCGTGGAAGGCGGGCGGCCCGTGGGTGTCGTCCATATGCTCGACCTCCTGAACATCGGCGTCGTGTGAGCAATGCCCCGCCCCTCAGCCTGACGATCGAGAACCTCGCCTGCGAGCGGGGCGGCCGGCTCGTGTTCGAAGCCGTCGGCTTCTCTGCCGGTGCCGGCGATCTCGTCGCGGTGACGGGCCGCAACGGCGCCGGCAAATCCAGCCTGCTTCGGGTGATCGCCGGCCTGGTGCCGCGCCGGGCAGGGGCGATACGCCTCGTCGGCGGCGATGCGGAGAAGACGCCCGCCGAGCACATGCATTATTGCGGCCATGCCGATGCCCTCAAACCTTCGCTCAGCGTGCGCGAGAATCTGGGCTTCTGGCGCGCCTATTACGGCGATGCCGACCGCTCGATCGAGGACGCGCTCGATCTCTTCGCCATCGAACATCTCATCGACCTGCCGGCGGCCTATTTGTCGGCGGGCCAGAAGCGCCGGCTGTCTCTGTGCCGGCTCCTGGTGTCCCGTCGGCCCATCTGGCTTCTGGACGAGCCGACATCGGCGCTCGATACCGTCACCCAGGCCCGTCTTGCCGAGCTGATGGGCGAGCATCTCGCCGGCGGCGGCCTGATCCTGGCAGCCACCCATGGCGACCTCGGCCTAGCGCCGAGCCTGACCCTCACCATCGGTGCGGCATGAGCGCGCTCGCAGCCCTGTTCACGCGCGAATTGCGGCTGGCCGTCAGGGCTGGCGGCGGGGCGCCGGTCGGCGTCATCTTTTTTCTGGCGGTGGTGACGGTCATTCCCTTCGGTGTCGGCCCGGATCTCAACCTGCTCACCCGCATCGGCCCGGCCGTGCTCTGGCTCGGCGCCCTGCTGGCGACGCTGCTCGGCCTCGATCGCCTGTTCCAGGCCGATCTCGACGATGGTTCGCTCGACCTCATCCATCTCGGCGGCCAGCCCCTCGAATTGGCGGTGGCGGTGAAGGCGCTGGCGCATTGGGTGACCACCGGCCTGCCCCTGGTCATCGCCACGCCGCTGCTGGGCCTGTTCGTCAACCTGCCCGGCAAAGGGCTTGCGGCCGTGACGCTGACCCTGCTGGTGGGCACGCCGGCTTTGACCTTCCTCGGTGCGATCGGCGCGGCGCTGACCGTGGCGCTCCGGCGCGGCGGCATGCTGATCTCCATCCTGATCCTGCCGCTCACCATCCCCGTGCTGATCTTCGGGGTGGCCGCCGCGACCGCCGCGATCACCGGCCCGATGCCCTTCCTGCCGCCCTTCCTGCTGCTCTCAGCCATGACGCTGTTTTCCATCGTGCTCGGCACGGTTGCGGCGGCCTGGGCCCTGCGCTTCGGGCTGGAATAGCCTTGGATTCTTTGCCTCGCGCGGTCTCGACGACGGATGGACAGTTCGAAGCTACCGTATCAGGACCTCGCGCTTGAGCAGGGCCTCGAGCCAGTCCGCGAACAGCTGCACCCGGCGGGAAAAATGCCGCCGGTGGGGGAAGAGCAGCGTCATCGGCATGGAGGCGGCGCGATAGTCCGGCATGACTTCGACGAGTTCGCCGGCCGCCAGGTGGCTCTTGACGTCGTAGGCCGGGATCTGGATCAGGCCGAAACCAGCCAGGCAGCAGGCGATATAGGCCTCCGCACCGTTGACGACCACGCGGCTGCGTACCGAACGCGTCTGGACGGTGCCTTGCTCCAGCCATTCCCAGGGCTCTACCCGGCCCGTGCTGGGGGAGGCGTAGTTGACGGCCAGATGCCCGTCGAGGTCCTCGGGACTGCGGGGCACACCATAGCGCGCGAGATAGGCCGGGCTCGCCACGTTGATCAGGGGCAATTCGCCGATGAAACGAGCAATCAGTCCGGAATCGCTGAGGGGCCCGACCCTCAGCACGCAGTCGAGGCTGTCCTCGACCAGGTCGACGGTGCGGTCCGTCACGCCGAGATCGACGTCGATCTCGGGATAGAGGTCGAGGAATTCGGCCAGGGCCGGTGCCACGATCAGCCGGCCGATACGCCCGGGCAGGTCGACGCGCAGGCGCCCGGCCGGGCCAATAGCGGCCTGCCGGAACAGGCTTTCGGTTTCCTCGAAATCGCTGAGGAGGCGCAGGCAGCGCTCATAGAGGGCGAGGCCATCCTGCGTGGGCGCGACCTTGCGGGTGGTCCGATGCAGCAGGCGCGCACCCATGCGCGCTTCCAGATCCTTGATGGCGGCCGAGACCGAGGGGCGCGGCAGCCCCAGCGTGTTGGCAGCACGCGTGAAGCTCGAACTGTCGACGACACGGACGAAGATGCGGAAGAGGTCGATGCGGTCCACGGCCTAATACCAGATTAGTACATGATCCTAACATGTCATGTTCGAATGGGTGGCTTTATATCGAAATTCAAGACGATAAGCTGGCCTCCGATAAAGCTTCACTCGTGAAAGGAGGTCCAACATGGCCGATCACAGCATCAAGGGAAAAGTCGCGCTGATTGCCGGAGGCGCCAAGAATCTGGGCGGGCTGCTCGCCCGCGATCTGGCGGCGCAGGGCGCCAAGGCGGTCGCCATCCACTACAACAGCGCCGCCACCAAGGCCTCGGCCGAGGAAACCGTCGCCGCCATCAATGCGACCGGTGCCAAGGGCGTCGCCTTCCAGGGCGACCTCACCTCGGCCGGTGCGGTCGAGAAGCTGTTTGCCGATACGATCGCCGCCGTCGGCCGTCCCGACATTGCGGTCAACACCGTCGGCAAGGTGCTCAAGAAGCCTTTCGTCGAGATCACCGAGGCCGAATATGACGAGATGACCGCGGTCAACTCGAAGACGGCCTTCTTCTTCCTCAAGGAGGCCGGCAAGCATCTCAACGACAACGGCAAGATCTGCACGCTCGTCACCTCGCTGCTCGGCGCCTTCACGCCGTTCTATGCCGCCTATGCCGGCACCAAGGCGCCGGTGGAGCATTTCACCCGCGCCGCCTCCAAGGAATTCGGCGAGCGCGGCATCTCGGTGACCGCCATCGGCCCCGGCCCGATGGATACGTCCTTCTTCTATCCGGCCGAGGGCGCCGATGCCGTCGCCTATCACAAGAGCGCCGGTGCCCTGTCGAAGTTCTCCAAGACCGGCCTCACCGACATCGAGGACATCGTGCCCTATATCCGCTTCCTCGTCTCCGACGGCTGGTGGATGACAGGCCAGACCATCCTGGTGAACGGCGGCTACACCACCAAGTAGGGACGACGAACCTCTGCCTTGCCCGGGCTTGACCCGGGTGTCCAGCGGCCGGGTACTCATTATGTTGCGGGAGCGACTGGATCGCCGGGACGGGCCCGGCAATGACAAAGCTGGCGCTCGGTACATCGTGATGATGCCGGACCTGTAGAAATCGGCAGCGGCCCGTCCCCGGCCGACGCAGGACTTCCTCATGGATCGGGGAAGTCCTTCGCGCGCGGCTCTCGGATATTTGTGTTTCCTGCGTCATTGTTTCGCCGCGCCGGCGCGGGTAAAACAAGCCCATGTGGAAATATGCCAACCCCACCCTGTTCATGGGCCTTGCCGGCCGCCTCCTGCCCTGGCTGGCAGGGGCGACGGTGCTGCTGTTCGCCGCCGGTCTCTATGGCGCGGCCCTCGCGCCGGACGACTACCAGCAGGGCGCCACGGTGAAGATCATGTATATCCACGTGCCCTGCGCCTGGCTCGCCATGGCCGGCTGGGGCGCGATGTCGCTCTCGGCGCTCGGCGTGCTGGTCTGGCGCCATCCCCTCGCCGAAGTGGCGATGAAGGCGGCCATGCCGATCGGCGCCGCCTTCACCTTGCTCTGCCTGATCACCGGTTCGCTCTGGGGCCAGCCCATGTGGGGCACCTGGTGGGTCTGGGATGCGCGCCTGACCTCGGTGCTTGTGCTGTTCCTGATGTATCTGGCGCTGATGGCGCTGTGGCACGCCATCGAGGATCCCAGTAAGGCAGCGCGGATCTCGGCCGTGCTGGTGCTGGTCGGGGCCATCAACATTCCGATCATCAAGTTTTCGGTCGAGTGGTGGAACACCCTGCACCAGGGCGCCTCGGTGTTCCGCATCGGCGGCTCCACCATCTATTCCTGGAACATGCTCTGGCCGCTGCTCGACATGGCGCTGGCCTTTACCCTGCTGTTCGTCACGCTGCATCTGACGGCGATGCGCAACGAGATCCTGCGTCGCCGCATCCGCACCATGCGCCTGATGGCTGCGGCCGGCGTCACCCCGGCCATGACCGCCTCGCTGCCGGTGGAGGCGTAAGATGGTGCTGTTCGGCATGGATCTCGGGCCGCATTGGGCCTTCATCGTCTGGGCCTATGGCCTCGCCGTCGCGGTGATCGTCCTGCTGATCGCCTGGGTGGTGCTGGATCACAAGGCGCAGCACAGAACCTTGGCCGACCTGGAAGCTCAGGGCCTTCGTCGGCGCTCGCGCCGGGACGCCAAGCCAGACGGACAATTGTCATGAGCAACAGCCAGACCCTGCCGCCGGCACCGCGCCGCCGTGCGCTGGTGTTTCTGCCCTTGATCGTGTTCGCGGCGCTCGCCGGCCTGTTCTTCTACCAGCTCCGCTCCGGCGGCGACCCTTCGGCGCTGCCTTCCACCTTGATCGGCAAGCCGGTGCCGCAGATGAGCCTGCCGCCGCTGGCCGAACTGGTCCGGGATGGCAAGGCGCTCCCCGGCCTTGCCACCGCCGATCTCAAATCGGGCGGCGTCAGCGTGGTCAACATCTTCGCCTCCTGGTGCGGTCCCTGCCGGGACGAGCACCCGGTGCTGATGAAGCTGGCCGGCCTCGGCAAGGGGCGCCTGGTGGCGATCAACTACAAGGATGACCCCGACAATGCGCGCCGCTATCTCGGCACCTTCGGCAATCCCTACGCAGCTGTCGGCGTCGACGTGAACGGCCGCTCCGCCATCGACTGGGGCGTCTATGGCGTGCCGGAGACCTTCGTGGTCAATGGCAAGGGGGAGATTGTCGACAAGATCGTCGGCCCGCTGAGCGAGGACAGCCTCAAGACCAGGCTGCTGCCTGCGATCGAGGCCGCCTCCAAGTCCTGAGCTGCTATTCCCAATCTGCGACATTCCGGGCCCGCAATGACCGACCGCTCCAAGCTTCCCTACCGCCCTTGCGCCGGCGCGGCGCTGTTCAACGCGCAAGGCCAGGTCTTCGTCGGCCGCCGCAAACCGCGCACCGGCAGCGCGCCCGATAGCTTCGAATGGCAGATGCCGCAGGGCGGCATCGACGAGGGCGAGGACCCGCGCGAGGCGGCGATCCGCGAGCTCCATGAGGAGACCAATGTGCGTTCGATCGCCTTTCTGGCCGAGGCGCCGGACTGGTATTCCTACGACCTGCCGGCCGAGGCCGTCGGCGGCGGCTGGACGGCGCGCTATCGCGGCCAGACCCAGAAATGGTTCGCCTTCCGCTTCACCGGCCCCGACAGCGAGATCGACGTGCTCAGGCCGGCTGGCGGCAAGCACAAGGCCGAGTTCGAGGATTGGCGCTGGGAAGATCTGACCGCCTTGCCTGGCCTGATCGTGCCGTTCAAGCGCGGCGTCTATGCCGAGGTGGTGGCGGCCTTCCGGCATCTGGTGGCGTGATGGACCAGACCAGACCCTATCGGCCGAATGTCGGCATCGCTTTGTTCAATGCCGAGGGGCTGGTGCTGGTCGGCCGCGCCGAGACCTCCGGGCCGGAACTGATCTTGCCGGGCTTCGAATGGCAGTGCCCGCAGGGTGGCATCGACGAGGGCGAGGACATCATCGCGGCCGCCAAGCGCGAACTCTGGGAGGAGACCAACGTCCGCAGCGCTTCCCTGCTTGCGGTGACGGAGGAATGGTGGCCCTATGATTTCCCGCCTTATGACGGGCCACCGCACAAATTGTCGCCCTTTCGCGGCCAGAAGCAGCGCTGGGCCGCCTTGCGCTTCGAGGGGCAGGACAGCGAGATCGACGTCGTCAATCTGCCGACCGGCGAGCCGCAGGAATTCTTCGGCTGGCGCTGGGAAAGGCTGGCGCGGCTGCCCGACCTGGTGACGCCGCACAAGCGTCCGGTCTATCTGCGCATGGCGCAGGCCTTTGCCGGGTTCGGGGCCTGACGAGCCGGGAACCTTTCGCCGACCCACCCTGTTCAGCGTAGATCCATTGGACGGATTGGCGCCGTGCCATGCTTGTGCCAAGCTATGCTGCTTCAATGGCACTTGGGCTGTATGGGGGCTGCATTTCGGAGGTGGCGTCCCCATATGCCGATTTTGGCGCGGAGGCGCGGAAGCGATGTTTCGGAACGTCATGCCCTATGATTATACCGTCGGTATCGATCGCTCGGATATCGACTTCATGGGCCATGTCAACAATGCCAGCTACCTGAAATGGGTGCAGGCGGCGATCATCAGCCATTGGGAGCGCCTGGCGCCTGCCGAGGCGCTGAAGAAGCATGCCTGGGTGGCGCTGCGTCATGAGATTACCTATCGCAAGCCGGCCTTCCTCGAAGACGATGTGATCGCCACCGTCATTCTCGAGAAGGTGCATGGTGCGAAGGCCTTTTACGGCATCATCATCAAACGCGGCGAGGAAGTGCTCGCCGAAGTGAAGTCGAGCTGGTGCTGCCTGGATGTGGCCACCAAACGCCCGAAGCGGCTTTCGAGCGCCATCATCGAGCGTTTTCTCGGCAGGCCGGCGGGGTAGTGCGCCTCTGGAGTGCCGATCCTCTCGCCTTGGCTCCGTCAAGTAATGGAGCGAGATCGGCATTCCAACCGAGGTTCATACCTCCACCGCCGGTTTGCGTGGGGGAAAAAGCTGGTCGCGTGAGGCGATGAGCGCTCCGCCGACGATGAGCAGCACGGCGAGTGCCAGAGCCAGGCTCGGCGATGCGATGCCGACGGCGACCAGGATCAGCGTCGAGAGCACCGGCGTGGCATAGGAAGCGACGCCGAGCAGGCGGATGTCGCCATGCTTGACCCCGCGATCCCAGGCATAGAAGGCCAGGCCCACCGGTCCCAGGCCAAGCCCGACGATGGCAAGCCACTCTTTGGCATCGGGCCATATCGTGGTCTCGAACAGGGCGTGGCAGACCAAGGCGAGTACGCAGGTCACCCCGCAAAAGCCGACCACCGCATCCGTCGGCACCGCCTTGAAGCGGCGCGACAGCACCGAATAGCCGGACCAGATGAAGGCGCAGGCGAGCGCCAGCGCGTAGCCGGGCGCATTGGCCATCTCGAAGCCCGAAACACCCTTGGCGAGGGCGAGCGCCAGGACGCCGGCAAAACCGAGCAGAGCGCCCGCAACATGATACCAGCGCAGCCGCTCGCCAGGCAGCATCGCGGAGAACAGCACGATCAACAACGGCCAGAGATAGGCGATCAGGCTGGCCTCGGCCGGCGGTGCCCGCTTGAGCGCCTCGAAATAGACGGCGTGATAGCCGAACAGGCCACCGACGCCGAGCGCCCAGACTGGCCAGGGCTGGCGCAGGGCCGCGGTGGCGCCGGGGCGGAACAGCCAGGAGGCCGCGCCCATCAGCGTCGCTACAGCGAAGGTCAGCCCGAGCAGTTCGAAGGATGGGATGCGGTGAGTGAGCGCGGTGGTCAGGGCGAGGACGGACCAGAGCAGGATGGCGATGAGGCCGATCAGGGTGGCGAGCAGTTTGGCGGGCATGGATGGTTCTTTCGGTTGCGCCTGCTATGCCGCAAAATCGAGAGAGGCGCCATCCGGGATTTTTGAGCGACGTGCCGCCACGCCTGTTGGAGGTGATTCTGATGCCGTCATTGCAAGGGGAGCGAAGCAAGAATGGTCGGTAATGCTATTTAAGTCGGCAGCCTTCTCGCCTGGTGTCGCGGCGGCCGGATCTCGCCGTGCTGGGTGCCGATCGACATCTCGAAACTGTCGGCGATACGGCGGGCGCGGTCGATGAAGAGCAGGGCGGCATTGCGGGGCAACACATCGAGGCTGGTGCGCTCGAACAGATCGAGCCAGCGATCGAAATGCCGGCCTTCCAGCGGCAGCATCAGATGAGGCCGGAGCGGTCGGCCGTCATAGCGACCGCTGCGCAGGATGACCGATGACCAGAAGGCGCAGAGCTTGGCGAGATGGTCGTCCCAATCGGCGACCTTGGCATTGAAGATCGGCCCGATCAGATCGTCCTGCCGCACCCGGCCATAGAAGGTGTGGACCAGGCGCTCGATCATCGCCTCGCTGATCGCGGTGCCCTCAGGCTCGCTCATATGGATGCTGGCTGCCATGGCTGTCTCTATGCCGGAAAATACAGGCCGGCACCAATGCGCTGGTGTCGCAGCAGCTATTTTTCGGCGGTGCTACTGACATTTGGATACCGCATCACCATGTAATTAGAAATCATTGGAAGAGTGGAGGCCGCCATGCGCATGCGTCCACTTGCGATAGCTGTTCTTCTTCTTGGTTTGATTGTAGTTCCGGTCAGGGCTCAACAACAGCCGGACCCTGAAAACCCGGACAACGATACTCGCGAGCAACTTTACGAGCTTGGTCGTTTCATTGCGATCTATCAGCGGGTGCTCGCCACCTATGTCGACAAGCCCGCACCGGACGTGCTGATCCAGGGTGCGATCGGCGGCATGATGTCGAAGCTCGACCCCCATTCGCGCTATGTCGATCCCAAAGCCATGTCCGACATGCAGCAGGAGCTTGCCGGCAAGCGCGTCGGGCTTGGCCTCGAGGTCGAGGTGCAGGGCGGCCTGGTCAAAGTGGAGCATGTCCTGGATGCCACGCCGGCCGCCACGGCGGGCTTGAAGGCGGGAGACATCATTCTCAAGCTGGACGGTGATACCGTCCGGGGGCTGAGCCCGGCAGCGATGCTGCAGCGCATGGAAGGAGCGGTGGGCAGTTCCGCCACCCTGACCATCCGGCGGCGTGGCAATGCCGTGCCGCTGTCCTATACCCTCATGCGCGAGATCATCCGGGCCGAGAGCGTGCGCTTCGAGGTGATGGGCGAGGATGTCGGCTATATCCGCATCCGGGAATTCAACGAGCAGACGCCCGACAGCCTCAGGCGGGTTGCGGAACGCCTGCCGACGGCCTTCCGGCCTGGCACCTTGAAGGGCATCGTTCTCGATCTGCGCAACAATCCTGGCGGTTTGCTCGATCCGGCGATCATGGTGTCGGCGGCCTTCATCGGCAAAGGGGTGCTGCTGTCGATCCGCGGGCGTGAGCCCGACCAGTCGAAGGTCTATATCGCCCATGGCGAGGACATCACCGGCGGCGTGCCGCTGGTGGTGCTGATCAACGGCGGCACCGCCTCGGCGGCGGAGATCGTCGCCGGTGCCCTGCAGGACTTCAAGCGCGCCACCATCCTGGGTACGCGCTCCTTCGGCAAGGGCTCGATCCAGACGGTGACCCGCCTGCCCGACGACAGCGCCCTGGTGCTGACCACGGCGCGCTACTATACCCCGCTCGGCCGCTCGATCCAGGCTCAGGGCATCGAGCCCGACATCGCGGTGCGGCAGCAGGATCCGACCGGTGCCGGCCTCGGCCATGCCACACCCGGCGAAGCAGGCCTGACAGGTCATCTCAGGGGAACGGGCCTCAAGGACGAGAGTGGCTCATCCCTCTATGTGCCGCCCAATCCTACCGACGACATCCAGCTTCGCATTGCCCTCGACATGCTGCGCAGCACGGAACGCGAACGTAGTGAATTGTGGCGACCTCCCGGGAACTGAGTGGCGGCGATTCGAACGCAAAAACGCGCCGCCCGGCTTCGCGCCGGGGAGGTCGTTCTGCAACCATCGGCTGCGTTCCATGGCCGATATGAGCCGGTGGCGTGCAGGGGCGGCGGCGGGAAGCCACCCGCGGGCAGACACAAAATCGTCACAAAGCAGTCTCTTGACGCCGAGCAACATTCCATGGACTCATAGAAATCGTCGAGTCAGGAGAACATAGCTCAGTTCAACCAAAATCATCAGAGGTCCCGTG
This sequence comes from Labrys sp. 22185, assembly GCF_052045555.1. NCBI lineage: Bacteria > Pseudomonadati > Pseudomonadota > Alphaproteobacteria > Hyphomicrobiales > Xanthobacteraceae > Labrys > Labrys sp. 22185. The sequence goes on from NZ_JBQEPH010000004.1 coordinate 202,680, forward strand.
CCGCTATACAAATCGTCTGCTGTAGATGCAATCAAGCTTCGTAAGGCGAATGAATACAGTTTCTGGGGGTCGAGAAATGCTGCTAATCGAGTGGAACCGATTGCCAGTCCGCATTTTGATTTTGAGTTAGATCTGGAGCCGGGTGACAAGATCTTCACCGTTGGATCGTGCTTCGCACGCAATGTGGAAGGCCGGCTTGCCACCGCGGGCTATCGCCTGCCGATGCGGGATTTGATGGACGATCGCAGCTTCGCGGGCGTGCATCCCCGGGCGCTCAACAATTTCAGCACACCGTCCATCTGGAACGAATTGGGCTGGGCCACCGGGGAATTGCAGTTCGATGCCGAGCAGGCCATCGTCGAATATGGCTCCGGCAAATGGCTCGACTTGCACGTCACCCACAATGTGCAACCCGCGCCCCGGGAGACGGTGCTGCGCCGACGCTCGGCCATCACCAAGGCCTATGGCAGTTTCAAGGACTGCAAGCTGATCATCGTCACGCTCGGCCTGGTCGAAGTCTGGTACGACAATGTGGCAGCTACCTATCTCAACAGTTTGCCGCCACCGCCGCTGGTCCGCCGCTATCCCGAGCGCTTCGAGCTTCACGTGCTCTCTCATGACGAGACGCTGGATTATTGCGACCGGGCCTTGGGCCTCCTGCGCAAATATGGGCGGAGCGACGCGGTCATCCTGATGAGCGTATCGCCGGTGGCGCTCGGAATTACGCACCGTCCCGAGGACGTGATGGTGGCAAATTGCTACAGCAAGTCCGTCCTGCGTACGGTCACCGAGGAAATGGTCGCGCGCTACGACAATGTGCACTACTTCCCCAGCTATGAATCCGTGCTCCAGAGCGACCGGCAGATTGCCTGGATGAATGATTTTACCCATGTGAGCGAGACGCTGATCGCTCATAATGTCGACCGCCTGGTCCGGCATTTCGACGCAGGCGGCGTGGGCGGCGACAGCCTGGAGAGCGCCCAGGCCAGTATCGAGGCGGGCGGGGCATCGGCGGCGCATTTGCATGCCGTCGAGGCGCGCAAGGGTGATCCGAGTTCGGCGGCGCGCTTCTTCTCCGAGTTCGGCGAGTGGTCGGAGAAGTCGCCGACCTTTGCGACCGAGCACATCGAGTGGCTGGTCGAGCAGAAGCAGCCCGCCAAGGCGCTGGAGGTCGCATCGCTGACCGATGCCCGCTCCGAGCGGATCAAGATGGCGAAGGCGCGTGCCCTGTTGATGCTCAAGCGCAACCGGGAGGCGCTGGACATCCTCTATGATCCGAAGCTGGAGGAAGCGCGATCGAGCCGCTACTGGTCGCTTCGGGTCGAGGCGGAAGGAAACAGTGGCGATGTCGCCGCGCTGGAGACCACGCTGAGTGGCTGGTCGCGCGCTCTCCCCAAGCATGCCTCGCAGGCGCGGATCCATGTGGCGCGCGCCTTGTTGGCGCAATCCTCGGTTGGGCGCGCGCTGGAACTGCTCGAGCTTGCGCTGGTCGACAATCCCAAATCGGCCCTTGGCCATATCCTCTGTGCCGAGGCGCATCTATCGCGTGGTGACCTTGTCGCCGCCAGGCAGAGCTTCGAACAGGCGGAGCCGGCAACGCCAAGCGAAAACCGCCGCTACAACAAACTGAAGGACAGGATCGGCGAACTGGTCGGTGCGTAATTGATTTGAAGCAGGAGCTTGGGGGCGCCTATGCTAAGCGAAGTTCAGAAGAACTCATTCGTCGACAAGGGCTATTGCACCGTCCAGATAGACCTGGACGCCAAATGGACGAACTGGGCGATCAACCTGACATGGAGCCAGATCGACAGCCATTTCGACCGCGACGATCCCAGGACCTGGATCGGTGAGATCGAGGACGATTGCCGGTCCGCCACGCTCGCCAAACGCCGCGGCCGGCTGAAGTTCAAGGACAATGTGTTCCGGCATCCTGAACTGATCCGCATGATGTATGGCAACGGCCCGGTGATGTCGGCCGTGCGCAGCCTGATCGGCGAACGCTGCGTCGGCCGCCATGCGACGCGCGGCCTCTATCCGATCTTTCCGACCCCGCAGTCGAGCGACACGATCAAAGGCGGGATGGATGCCCATCCCTTCCAGGTGAATGCCGTCCTCTATCTCGACGACGTTGCCGAGGATGGCGGCGCCTTCAGCGTCTGGGAAGGGAGCCATTACATCATGGCGAAGGCATTTGCCGGTCGCGCTTCCTACAAATTGCTCGACAATGTCGAAGCCTTGCGCCTGGAGGCGGAGGCCCGTTGCCGTCATGTGATGCTGCCGGGGCCGCGCGGCACCCTGGTGCTGTGGCATCATCGCCTGCTGCACACGCCGACGACGAACCGGACCGACAAGATTCGCTATGCCTTGCTCGCGGACTACTACCGTGACGACTGGCTCGACCAGGCCGATGAGCCCCACACCGCGGACTTCTGGGAAGGGTGGCCGCTCTCTGCGTCGCCGTCGTCGAGGCCGGCCCACGAACCGGAAACGCCTGGATTGACCGTCTCGCCGCGAAACGCAAAGGCGCGCCGAAACAAGGAACTCGCGCAATCAGGGGCTCCGGCATGAAGACGTAGGGCCTGTCTCGCGTAAGAGGGCCGCGTGCCGCGTCTGTCAGTGCATGAGGGCGATGGGCTCGCGCTAAAGCGTTTTGCGATCTGGCGGAATCACCAAGAATCGCAAAGACACCCAAGCCAATCCTTTGGATTGGCTTGGGAACAAGGAGTTAGGGCAACTAAGCGTTCACGCTTGAACGCGCTTTGCGCTAGGTGCTCGCGCCATCGAATTTGTGAATCTCGAGTGCATCGAGGTCGATGGCGGGCACGCAGCGCAGATTGATCGCCACCATGGCCGCCCCGTCGGGCCGCTTTGCCTTGGCAAAAGCCTGAGTGCCGCAGGTCTCGCAGAACTGGTGTTCGATGCGGTGCTTGTTGAACTGGTAGGTCTTGAGTCTCGCAGGGTCGGCGGAGATGGTCACCGCTTCGGCCGGCAGGAAGGCCAGGAGCGATCCCTTGCGGCGGCAATAGGAGCAATTGCAGCTCACGGCGCTGGTCGGCGCGTCGGCTTCGGCCGTGAAGGAAACTGCGCCGCAATGACAACTGCCTTCGAAGCTCATGTCTCGTCCTCCCGGGATGGTTGTGTGCAGGGCGCCGAGCATAGCCCGTGGCGACGGATTCGGGGATCCTGTTCCGGTGTCGGGAAGGGGACTTCCTTTTGTTTGCGCCGGGCCTTGGCAGACATCAAAACCATACACACTCTATATTCTGAGTGATTTGCTCGCCCGGGCCTTGCGGACCCGGCCTGCCCTTTCATGGGAGATCTTCATGGCCCGCCAATTGCGGCTCGGCGCCTTCATGCGCCCGGCGAGCATTCATACCGGAGCTTGGCGCTATCCGGGCGCCTGGCCCGACGCCAATTTCAACTTCGCCCATCTCAAGCACCTGGCCCAGCGCCTCGAAAGCGCCCGCTTCGACGCTTTCTTCATGGCCGACCATCTCGCCGTGCTCAACATGCCGGTGGAGGCGCTCAAGCGCAGCCATACGGTGACGTCGTTCGAGCCCTTTACCCTGCTGTCGGCCCTGTCGGCCGTCACCGAGCATATCGGCCTGGTCGCCACCGCCTCCACCACCTTCGATGCGCCCTACCATGTCGCCCGCCGCTTTGCCTCGCTCGATCATCTCAGCGGCGGCCGGGCGGGCTGGAATATCGTCACCACGTCCAATCCCGATGCGGCCCTCAATTTCGGCCTCGACGATCACATGGGACACGACGAGCGCTACCGCCGGGCGCGGGAGTTCTATGACGTTGTCACCGGTCTTTGGGACAGCTGGGCCGACGACGCCTTCATCCGCGACGTCGAAAGCGGCCTTTATTTCGACCCGGACAAGCTGCATGTGCTTGGCCACAAAAGCGAGTACCTCTCCGTGCGCGGCCCGCTGAACATCGCTCGTCCGGTGCAGGGCTGGCCGGTGATCGTGCAGGCGGGCTCTTCCGAGCCCGGACGCCAGCTCGCGGCCGAAACAGCGGAGGCGGTGTTCACCGCGCCGCCCAACCTCGCCGAGGGACGCCGCTTCTATGCCGACGTCAAGGGCAGGATGGCCAGGCTTGGCCGCGACAGGGACCATATGAAGATCCTGCCGGCCGCCTTCGTGGTGGTCGGCGACAGCGTGGAGGAAGCCAAGGCCAAGCGCGCCAGGCTCGACAGCCTCGTGCACTACGACAGTGCCATCGCTTCGCTCTCCATCGCGCTCGGCCATGACGTCTCGGGCTTTGATCCCGACGGCAGGCTGCCGCCCATTCCCGAGACCAATGCCAACAAGAGCGGTCGCGAACGGGTACTGCAACTGGCCGAAAGCGAGGGCCTCACGGTGCGCCAGCTCGCCCAGCGCCTGGGCGGTTATGCGGGCCTCGCTTTCGTGGGCACGCCCGCAAGCATTGCCGATGAAATGGCGGAATGGCTTGAAAGCGAGGGTTCCGACGGTTTCAACGTGATGTTTCCCTATCTGCCCGGTGGCCTCGACGACTTCGTCGACAAGGTCGTGCCGGTCTTGCAGGAGCGCGGCCTGTTCCGGCGCGAATATGAGGGGCGGACGCTGCGCGAGAATCTCGGCCTGCCGCGGCCGGAAAACCGCTTCTTCAGATAGGAGAAAATTTCCTGCAGAGTCGGGGCGGTTGGAGTGTCAGCCTCCTGGCTGACATCTTGGAAACGCAGCCCCTGCTGGCAAACTGGATGTCAGCCAGGAGGCTGACACCCTGCATATCCTGCGCTCTTTCATGCAAGCGTAACTATCGTCCCAAACCCGCCCTCACACCATCGCGAAGGTGTCGGGATCCGGGCCGATCTTGCCCTTGGGATCGTCGAGCTTCTCGATGGCGGCGATGTCCTCCGGCGCCAGCTTGAAATCGAAGACCTGGAAGTTCTCGACGATGCGGGCCGGCGTCACCGATTTGGGGATGACGACATTGCCGATGTCGAGATGCCAGCGCAGGATCACCTGGGCGGTGCTCTTGCCGTACTTCTCGGCGATGGCCGTCAGCGTGGGATCGGAGAGCAGCGTGCCCTGGCCAAGCGGACTCCAGGCCTCCGTCGCGATGCCTTCCTTGGCGTGATAGGCGCGCAGGGCCTTCTGCTGGAAGCGTGGATGCAGTTCGACCTGGTTGATCGCCGGTACCACGCCGGTCTCCGCCTTCAGGCGCTCGAGATGGGCGATCTGGAAATTGGAGACGCCGATGGAGGCGACGAGCCCCTCCTCGCGTAGCTTGATCAGGGCCTTCCAGCTCTCGACATAGAGATCGCGCGAGGGCACCGGCCAGTGAATGAGATAGAGGTCGATCGTCTCCTGGCGCAGTTTCTTCAGGCTGGCCTCGAAAGCGCGCAGAGCCGTGTCATAGCCCTGGTCGCCGTTCCACAGCTTGGTGGTGAGATAGATATCCTTGACGGGAACGCTGGAAGCGGCGAGCGCATCGCCCACGCCTTCTTCGTTCCCATAGATGGCAGCGGTGTCGATCGAGCGGTAGCCGGCCTCGATCGCCGCCGTCACCGCGGCGTTCGCGCCCTCGTTCGGCACCTGCCAGACGCCGAAGCCGAGCTGGGGAATTTCCTTGCCGTCATTGAAGCGGATGGTCGGACTCATGGGATTCTTTCCTGAAGTCGTCGAAGGGAAGGGAGGGATGAAAACGGAGGGGCGGTCCGATTCCAGGGGAGGCGGATCGCCGGATAAAGGATGCAGCCGCTGGGGCACCATCCTTCATCTAAGGTCTGGTCGGCGAAGCGCAACCATCGGTCTCACTGAAAGCCGGCGATCGCATGCGGGACATAGGGGGCTTCGAGCGCAGCGATCTCTTCGCCTGTCAATTTCAGATCGAGTGCCGCGATGGCATCGTTCAGATGATGCGGCTTGGAGGCGCCGACGATCGGAGCGGTCACGCCGCTTTTCTGCGCCACCCAGGCGAGAGCCACCTGTGCCCGCGGCACGCCGCGCGCCTTGGCGATGGCGGCCACGGCCTCGATGACCCTGCGGTCGGCTTCCTGGGTCGCGTCATAGAGCGCCGTGCCGACATTGTCGCTCTGCTGGCGCTCGCTGCTCTCGTTCCAGTCGCGCGTCAGCCGGCCGCGGGCGAGTGGGCTCCAGGGCAGCACGGCGATGCCCTGGTCGCGGCAGAGCGGCAGCATCTCGCGCTCCTCTTCCCGGTAGAGCAGGTTGAGATGGTCCTGCATGCTGACGAATTCGGTCCAGCCATGCAGCCGGGAGGTGTAGAGCGCCTTGGTGAACTGCCAGGCATGCATGGAGGAGGCGCCGATATAGCGGGCCTTGCCGGCCTTCACCACGTCATGCAGGGCCTCCAGCGTTTCCTCGATGGGGGTCGACGCATCCCAGCGATGGATCTGGTAAAGGTCGACATAGTCGGTGCCGAGACGCCGGAGGCTGTTGTCGATCTCGGCCAGGATGGCGCGGCGCGACAGGCCCTCGCCATTGGGGCCGGGGCGGGTGCGAAAGAAGATCTTGGTCGCCAGCACGATCTCCTCGCGCCGCGAAAACTCCCTGATGGCCCGGCCGACGATTTCCTCGGAGGTCCCGTCCGAATAGGTATTGGCGGTATCGAGAAAATTCACGCCGGCCTCGATGGCCTGGCGGATCAGGGGGCGGCTCTGTTCCTCGGGCAGGGTCCAGGCGTGATTGCCGCGATTGGGATCGCCAAAGGTCATGCAGCCAAGGCACAGGCGTGACACTTCGAGGCCCGTCGAGCCGAGCTTGACGTAATCCATGGATGAAACTCCTTGCTGAAAACCTATTTCGGGCGCGTTGCCATCCGAAGGACCACGCGAACCGACTAATCCCGCTACTCGATGGATTGGGTCGATTGTGAATCGGCCGGGTGCCGAAGTCTAGCTTCAAAGCAAGGCAGAATGGCTCGCCGGCATTCACACAGTTGCGAGATATCCGGCTGGGCGTGTCGCCGATGACGCAACCGATGTCTCCGCCAAATCGCGACTCTTGCCCTTACAGCTCGAACTCGATGCCTTCCTTGCCCGCTTCGGGAAACAGGCAATCATAGCGCCAGCGTCTCTTCAATTCCTCGTCGTCCCATTGCTCCGTGCTGGGCTGGCGGAAGTTGAACACCAGTTTCTTCCGGCGCTGGGGATCGTTCTTGAGAATGCGGGCGATGGTCTCGGCATCCGGGTGGCCGTGGCGGCTGCCATCGGTCGAGAAGGCAAAGCAGGTACAGTCGATCAGGCGCAGCAGGGCCGGCGAGGTGTTGGCCTTGCTGCCGTGATGGGAAACCTTGAGGCAGTCGAGCGTCAAGGGGTTCTCCGGACTATGGCCGAGGCGCTCGAGCGCGGCCTCGATGACATCGGAATGGGAGTCCGCCGCCATCAGCACGCGCCTTCCGTCGAATTCGGCGATGAACACGATGCTGGTGCCATTGGGCTTGGTGCCATCGCGTTCGAAGGCGCGCGAAGCCAGGGCGTCGACATTGAGGCCGCCAAGAATCTCGCGACCATCGGCAAGGGCCTGCTCGACCAGGTCCTCGTCCACTGTGCGCAGATGCGCCTTGGCCAGTTCATTGTCCCAGACCGGCAGCAAGTCCGTGAGCTTGCGGTCCGTCGGAGAGAGCAGGGTGAGCTTCAGCCCTCCAGTGAGCGGCAGGGCTTCGCGCGCCTCCGGACTGTCCGTGGAAATGATGCCGGAGGCGAACTGGCTGTTCCAGGGCCAATGGCTGGCGACGATGCCGGCCGTGACCTTTTCGGCCTGGCCGGCGCCCATGGTTTCACGGTCGCCGAGCCGGTCCCTGGCCGCGATGAGCTGGGCATGGGCGTTGAACCAGACATTGCGCGCCGTGAAGGGGAGCGCCGTTTCCCCGAACAGCGGCACGGCGCCTTCGATGTGGTCGGCGTCGATGTGGCTGATGGCGAAGAGCTCGAAGCTGCCGATCGCCTGCAGCAGCGGCTTCAGCACCCGATAATTCTTGGTGCGGCCGAGATCGACGAGGGCGCGATGGAGGGCGTCTTCCTCGCCCCAGCTCAGCATCAGCGCATCGCCCTCGGAGGCCGGATGCATGGCGAGCCTGAAAACCGGCATGGCAGTCTCCTTCAATCGCCGAGGCGGATCACGGTGAAGGCCTGGGTCGAGTCGACGCGGTTGGCGAAGGCGCGGGCCGCGTGGCGCGGCGCTTCGAGTGCCTTTTCATCCGGCAGGCTTTCGAGCCCGCGGGCCAGCCAGTCCGCTGACAGCGAATAGAGCGGTGCGCCGCGCGAAAAACCCTCCAGGAACCGGGCCTTGGCCTGTTCGAACTGCTTGGCGGTGCTGGCCCGCATCAACAGGCGGCGGCCAAGGATGATCGGGCCGTCCGGGATGAGCGGAAACCAGTTGGCGAGATTGAAGAGCCAGGGGTCCCAGCGGCGTTCGAGCTCGGGCGGCGAGGCCGAGACGGCGATCAGCGCGGCCGCCAGCGCCGCGATCGGATCGGCGAGCTTGTCCTGCATCGCGTCGATCACGGCCTGCTGGAGCCCGCCGGCCAGGAGCCTGCTGCCGGCCTCGGCGTCGCGCGCCGCCAGGAAGCCGATCAGGCCGCTCCAGATGGAGTTTTCGGCGATGATGGTGACCATGCTTTTTTCGCGCGGCGCCTGCCTGTCGACGAGGACATAGGGGCGCCAGCGCCCCGCGATGCTCGGCACCACGGCGAGATTGCGGCGCGGGCCGGCTTCGATCGCGACGAAGACCGGGCGATCGTCGGTGCTACTTTCGAACGGCGCGAAGCGATGGGCCGCGGCGTCGGCCAGGCCAACCTGCGCGAGCCGCCCGTCGTCATTGTCTATGGCTGCGGCGAGGCGGGGATCGGCAAGCGCATGCAGGCCGAGCGCATAATCGACATGGCCGGCGATGGTGGCAATTACGGGTATCACCGGCGGAGGGGCGGGCCGAGGAAAACCGGGCTGCCAAAGGGGCGGTGCCGAGCTGTCGACGTCAGCCGATGGACGCGGCCGCAAGCTTTCCAGGCCCGGCGCCGGAGCGGGAGGCGACGGATCAGGGGGAGGAGACGGCGGGACGGCACCGGTCGCCGTCGCCAGGCCGAGCCATTCATGTGGCGAAGCCGGCATGGCGAAGCGCACTTCCAGCACCTCGTCCTTGGCCACCGTGACGTTCTGGATCTCCACCCGGCCATCGGGCGTACGCAAGGTGACGACATGTTCGCCAGGCCCGACATCCACGGGCGTGGCGCCGCCGATGGCGACGACAACCTGTTTGGGGCTCTTCTTCGTCTCGTTCGCCCCGGCAATCTCGGCCACGGCACCGGCTGCGATCGCCACGGGGCCGGAAAGGCTGATGAGCAGCCGTGCGGCCGGGCCGGCGCGGCGTCCCGGGTCGAGTTTTTCCACTACGGCGGGGGGCGGCGTCGCACTGTGCCTGATTTCCAGGAAGACGGCTGGTGCCCGCGCCTTGCCCTTGGCCCTGCCGATATCCGCGCCGAAACGACGGGCGGAGACGTTGATGGCGGTGGCTTCGGGATATTTCAGGAGCTGGAAGGGCGGCTTTCCGGTTGCGCCCTCGAAGGCCGTCTCGCCGCCGGGGACGGCGGTGACGGTGAAATCGCTCTCGGGCCAGTTCTCGGGTTCGGCCATCGAAATATAGACCGGGATTTCCGCCCGCTCGCCGGCGAAGCTGATCTCGAAAGTACCGGAGATGCGCCCACCGGGCGTCTGCGGTTTCTCGTCCGGCAGGCGGTGCAGCTCGAGCAGGCGGCTGATGCTGTCCACCAGCGGGCCGGGGCGCACCGGCCAGTCCTCTTCGGCCGGATCGCCGGCGACACCGCCGAGTGCGCTCAGCAGCGCATCGGCAAACAAAGTGGTGTTGTTGACGCGGCCTCCCGCGACTTCTCCGAGCGTGGTGGCGGCGATCACCCATTGCTTGCTCGGCTCGTCATGTCCCCTGTTTTCGCGGGTCAGGGCAATCAACTTGCTTCCGAACGGCTCGTTCCAGGGCAAAGCGAGATTCGTCGCCGAGCGGCAGCAGTCGAACAGCAGAAGCTGGGAGACGGCTTTGGCGTTCTCCAGGGCGGACATGAACTGCTCGACTTCGGACATGCCGGCCGTGGCGTCGAGATCGTCCATGGCATAGTCCTCGAGGAGGAAGGCCGTGCGGGAGAGCAGGCTCTCGCCATGGCCCGCGACATAGAGGATGGCGAGATTGTCCTTGTGCGTGTTGATGCGCCTCACCCAGGCCCGTACCGCCTCGCGCGACGCGGCGAAGCTGGCGCGTGGCACCGGTCCATCGGCATAGGTGGCGCGGGGATCCCCGCCCGCTGCCGGCTCGGAGAGCAGGAGGGCGAGGCTGCCGAGCGGACAGGCCTCGTTACGAAAGCCCGGCGTGTCCCCGACGAACCAATCCGCCAGGGCTCGTGCCGAGAAGGTGGTGGAGGTCAGCGGCTTCTTGAAGCGCGACGACTGATAGGCACCGACTCCGATGATCAGCACATGGGTGGCGGGGCCGGCTGCCAGCGCGTCGTCGCGATAGACCAGGCCAAAATTCCTGTCGGGATCGGTGCCGGCGAGTTTCATGGCCCTAGACCGGAAAGCCGGGCAGGGGATAGGCCGTCGGAGCCGGCTCGGTCGGCGCGACATAGCTGCGCAGGGCGACATCCATCATCAGCCAGCCCCAATTGATGAGCCGGCTCTGCTCCTCCTCGTCGAAGGGATCGAGGCGGGTCCGCATTTTTGCCAGCCGCGCGACCGTGGTGGGGTCGGGCTTCAATGTCTGTGGGGCGGGATATTTCGAGGCGACGCTGTCGATGCCGCTGAAGGCAATGATGCGGCCGGCCGCCTTGGCTTCGGCGAAGAGCAGGCGCTTGCGCAGGCCGCGTGCTTGGTCGGTGGCGATGTCGAGGACGCGCAGGGCCTGCTGGGGCCAGAAGGCATGGGCGGATTCCTCTGTGCCGAAGGGGGCACCGGCATCGCTGACGATCACGGTGGCGAAATCGTCCACCGTCTCCAGTCCGAGATTGTCATAGGCACCGCCATCGGTGAGGGAAAGCCTGCGGTTGTAGTCGGGATCGCCGAAATGGCTCGTGCCGGTGGCGTTCACCCAGTGCGCAGGGTCGACCTTGATCTCCACCGGCGACAGCACGGGCGGAAAGGCGCTCGAAGCGGCGACGGCCACTGCAAGCCGGATGTCGGGCTTGGGTATGATGCCGACAGCATAGTCGGCCAGCCGGATCTTTTGCAGGCGCACGAGCCGGCCGGTCTGCAGATTGGTGGCATTGAAGACGAATTGCGGGCTGTCCGGCAGATCCTGCAGGCTGATGCCCTCGAAGAGATCATCATAGCTGTCGGCGAGGACGTCGCCGATGGACTTGCCGGGCAGGATGGTCCCGAGCCCCACCGCCTTGGTATCGACGGAACGGGTGCAGAATTCGCGCAGCGGTGCGATCACCTTGGCGTCGAGATCGGTGACAACGCCGTTCTGGAAGGTCAGCTGTTTCCAGGCGGCCGCCAGCATGCCGGAGGTGATCGAGCCGCCCGACACACTGGAGACCCGGCTGATCTTGGCGAGCAGGCCGAGCTGGTTGAGCCGGATCAGCGCGCCGCAATGATAGAGCGTGGCGCGAAAGCCGCCGCCCGAGAGGGCCAATGCCGGCGTGTTGCGATCCACCGTGCGGTCTTCGATTCCACCGGCCTGTGCCATCGCCCATCCCCCATGCAGGATCTGCAGGCGGAGTGTTTGACCAAACCCGTGAGTCGGGCGTTATTCCAGCGTCAGGGCCGGTCCGCGATCACCGGGTCCGCTCGCCGAACATCAGGAGGGCCGCGGCGCCGACGAGGCCGGCATTGTCGCCGAGAGCCGCTTTTACCACCGGCACGTCGCGGAAGGCAGGCAGGGCAGTGGTGCGGATGGCCCGATGGATCGTCTCGTCCATCAGGTCGAAGCCATGCGAGACACCGCCGCCCATCACCACTTTCTCGGGACTGTAGAGATGGATGAGGCTGACAAAGCCCTCGCCGAGCAGGGTGGCTTCCTCGTCGAGGAGCGCAAGTGCCGTCGCATCGCCCTGGCGCGCGGCTGCGACAACGTCCCCGGCGGTCGGCGACGTCAGGCGGGCGAGGCTGCTCCCGGGATGAGCGAGGGCGGCTTCGCGCGCACGCCGGTCGAGTGCGGTGCCGGCGGCGAAAGCCTCGAAGCAGCCGGCGGCGCCGCAACTGCAGCGCGGCTCGTCTCCGGCCGGGTGGCATTTCCGCGCCAGGCGGAAATGGCCGACATGAGCCGTCATGCCGCGCCTGCCATGCAGGAGCCGGCCGTCGCTGACCACGCCGCCGCCGATGCCGGTGGAGACGGTGACATAGAGGAGATGGTCGAGACCGCGGCCGGCGCCGAAGCGCCATTCGCCGTAGCAGGCGGCGATGGCGTCGCCCTCCAGCACCACCGGCCGGCCGAGCGCGGCGGCAAGTTCGTCGCGCAGGGGAAAGTTCTCCCAGCCGGGCAGGGTCGGGATGTGGATGAAGGTGCCGGTGAGGCTGTCGAGCGGCCCCGGAGCGCAGACGCCGATACCGGAGAGCGAGTCGAGGCTCTTGTCGTCGGTGACTTCCTCGATGAGGTTGCGGAATTGCGCCATCACGGCTGCTGGGCCGCCGGCGACATCCGTGCGGGTCGCGGCGCGCCTGAGCACGGTGCCGGTATCATCAACGAGGGCGGCGCGTACCTGGGTGCCGCCGAGATCGATGCCGATGGCGCGCCGATACATGGGTCAGGGCTCCCGCTCGAGGCCGTGGACCCAGGCGATGCGGGCGGCCAGATCCGGTGCGCCGAAGGCCAGCGACCCCATCACGATGGTCTCGGCGCCGGCCAGGCGCAGATTGGGCACGGTGTGCTCGCGATTGCCGCCATCGGAGGCAAGGATGATGCGGCGACCGGCCAAGTCATCGTTCAGGTATTCGGCGATCAGCTTGCGGGCTTCGCGCAGCCGCGCCAGGGCCGAATCGTCGAGGCCGACGCCCTTGATGCCGATCAGGGTGCCGAGCAGGGTTAGCATATCCAGGCGGTCGAGGAAGGGTTCGGCCGCCGCGACCGGTGTGTGGAGCTGCAGTACCATGCCGGTGGCAAGGCCGTGCTCGCGGATACGGGCGAGGGCGGCGTCGGCATTGGCGTTCTCGGCATGGATGCTGATCAGGTCGGCGCCGGCTTCGGCGAACTGGTCGATCTGGTCGAGGAGGATGTCGTCCGTCGTCATCAGATGGACGTGAATGGGCTTGGCGGTCACCTTGCGCACTGCCGCGGTCAGGTCCGGGAAGTAGAGCAGGGCCGGCGAGAAATGGCCGTCAGCGACGTCGACATGGAAGATATCGACATGGCGCTCGACCCGGGCGATGTCCTCGGCGAGGCGGCCGAGGTCGGCTGACCACAGCGAGAATTCGGCAAGGAGGCGGTCGGCAGGCAGGGCCTCGAGCCAGCCGGGAGCGGGTTTCATGCGGGGGTCTCCGAAAGGAACTGCGCCAGAGTGGCGCGAAAATCCTGGACGTAGCGTGGCTTGTCCAGCGCCTTGGGGGTGATGCGGGCGAGCCGGGCGCCCGGAATGAGCGCCGCGAGCGTTTCGGCATGGCCGAGCGGGTGGATGGCGTCGACTTCGGTGCCGATGACGAGCGTCGGAATCCTCAGGGCAGCGATATCGGTGCGGGAGACGCCGGGTCCATCGGCCGAAATGCGGGCGAGCAGGGCCGCGGTGACGGCCTGGGGCTCTCGCGTAAAGAAACCGCGCAGCGAGGCGAGATTGTCCGGGGCGCTGGTGGCAAGTTCGCGCGCCGTATTGGAAGCCTCGAACAGCGCTCGTGCTTCCTCGGCACCGTGACGGGCGAGCAGCGCGCCGACCTGGGCATTGGGCGCCATATTGGCGGGGGCAGCCTCCGCAATCCAGGCCGGCCGGGCCAGCACCAGGGCCCGTACCAGCTCCGGCCTGGTGACGGCGAGCCGCAGGGCGATCGCCGCACCCATGGAAATGCCGCCGAGGACGGCGGGGCCGAGCGCCAGGCTGTCGAGCCAGCCCGCCAGGTCGTCGGCGAAGGTGGCGATCGAAAGAAGCCCGGGGTCGCCGGCTTCGGAGCCACCATGGCCTCGGCATTCCAGCGTGAGGCAGCGGGCCGGCAGCTCGAAGGGAAAGACCTCGGCCGGCTGGGCGGCATCCCCGCACAGGCCGTGCTGGAAGACTACAGGCATGCCGCTGCCGCGGTCATGCACGGCGAGGCGGAGGCCATGGCGCTGGAAGACGCTCATGTCAGCTGCTCCGCGACTTATCTTCCCTTCTCCCCCTGCGGGAGAAGGTGGCACGAAGTGCCGGATGAGGGGTTTCGCTACGCTGGCTGGCCATGGCGAGACCCCTCATCCGCTTGCCAGCACCTTCTCCCGCAAGGGGAGAAGGAGATGTCGCGTGGCGTTCGGCGCTTGTCGTCATGAAATCCCCGCCAGCTTCCGGCCGAGGAACGCGGCCACCTCTGCCGCCTCAGCGGCGGCAAGGCCGTGGGTGACCAGCGGTCCATCGAAGCCGATGCGGGCGAGGCCGGCGAGATAATGGTCATAGTCGAGCACGCCCTTGCCGGCCGTGGTGAAGCCGCCGGCCGCGTCCCTGTCCTTGGCATGGGCCATGACGATGCGGTCGGCCAGGAGGTCGATGGCCTCGGAGACCAGGCGCTGCTGCTCGGCAAGCGAAGCGACCTCGAAGAGATTGGCCGGGTCGAGGATGATCTTCAGCCTTGGGCTCGCCATCTCGTCGATGATCGCCCGGGCCTTGGCGGCGGAATCGATGACATTGGCCAGTTCCGGCTCGATGCCGAGATCGATATCGTGCCGCTCGGCGATATCGAGGGCCGTTTCCAGGCTGGTGGCGAGATCGCGCCAGGCCTCCGGCGCGGCGTTGTCGGGGTGGCCGCGCCACTGGTCGTCCGGGTCGCGCGTGCCGGTGCAGAGCGTCAGCAGGCGGGTGCCCATGCCATGGGCCGCGCCAGCGATGACCTCGAGGCTGTCATGACCGCGCCAGCGCTGGGCCGGATCGGGATGGATCATGTTGTAGGTTGCGGAGACGGCGGCAATCTCGAGATTCTGGTCGAGGGCTGCGGCATGGACCGACTCGGCGATGCCGTTGGGGATGGTCTCCGGCATGGCGGGCAGGCCCGAACAGGCCATGTTGTATTGCGCGCTGCCATAGCCCGCCGCGCGGGCAGCCGCCATCACCGTTCCCGGTTCACTGCCGGGGAAGGTTTTGGCAAAGATGCCGAGCCGCATCACAGCTCTCCCTTGACGTCGGCGAGCCGCACGGCGCGGCACTCGCGGACGGATTGGGCGATGGCGATCATCGCCCGGACGGAAGCGACGCCGTCCTCGATATCGGCGCCGCGCATCGGCGCGTCCTTGAGGATGACGTCGGCGAAGCCCTCGAGCTGGCGGCGATAGAAATGGCCGTCCGCGCCGAGGACGCGGGTGGTGGCGCCGTCCTTCTCGCGGAAGATGTCGACGTCGCTGCTCTTGTAGTACCAGGGGTTATAGGTCTTGCCGAGCACGCTGCCATGCTCGCCATAGATCTGGAAGCCTTCGTGCCAATCCATGCGCACTGATACGGTGAGGTCGAGATGGCCGAGCGTGCCGTTGGCGAAGGCAAGGTCGACGAACCAGCAGCGCGCGCCGAAGCGCTCGGAGAAACGGGCCTCGACCTCGACGATCTCGCCGCCGAAATAACGGGCGGTGTCGACGAGATGGCTGCCGTGGGCGAGCATGTAATAGCGCTGCAGGTCGGCCTTGGGGTCGGCGGCTGGCCTGCGCGCCTGCTTGCTGGTGACGATCAGGGGCTGGACCGCATCCGTCATCGGGTAACGGTGCGTCGAATCGCAATACCAAGCCTTGAGGGCGAGCATCTCACCCATTTCCGTATCGATGAAGGCCTTGGCGGCTTCGAGGCCGGCATCGAAGCGCTTCATATGGCCGACCTGCAACACCTTGCCGCTTGCAGCCACGGCGCTGCGCAAGGTTTCCACCTCCTCCACGCCGATGCCGACAGGCTTTTCGCTGAGCACGTGCTTGCCCGCTTCCAACGCGGCGATCGAGGCCGGTACGTGGAAGGCGTCCGAGGTCGCCACGATGACCGCATCGAGTTCGGGATCGGCCAGCATGGCGGTGTAATCCGAAAACGTCTTCTCGGGCTGATGGGTCCAGGCCATGCGCTCCAGGAGGTCGGGCGCGACGTCGCAGATGGCGTAGAGGTCGGCATTGCGCGCCTTGGTGCAGCTTTCGAAATGAGCGGCCTGGGCGATCGGGCCGCAGCCCAGCACGCCGACCTTGAGGCGGCGCTCTTCCTTCTTCGGCATCAGGGCTTCCTGTGTTTTCTATAATTTATTTATTATCTAAACAAATATGAAGTGCAAGGCTTTTGCTGCTGTCGTCCCCGGGCATGGCAGGGGTGCTTTGGCGCTTTGGGAAAATGCCTCCAGCCAGGCAAACGTTCGTCCTCGATAGTTTGGCCCATGGCAAAGCGTGTTTGAGCCGGACGCGTCTTCTGCTCTTACTGTCCGTACCAAGGCGTCCTCGTGTTTCCGGAGCGTTTTGCGATTTGGCGGAATCGCCAAGGATGGCAAAGACGCTTCAGCCGATCCGCAGGATTGGCCTGGAACTAAAGAGTGAGAGTAAACCAGTGTTTCCGTCTAAACGCGCTTTGCTCTAAAGCGTTTTGCGATTTGGTGGAATCACCAAGAATCGCAAAGACGCGTCGGAACAAAGAGTTAGAGCAAATGGGCGTTCGCGCTTGAACGCACTTTGCTTTAGGTGATTCGGTCGAATCGCAAAGCCATTCTAGAGATTCGGGCGGAGGCGACACCATGGCTGACCAGACCTTCGCGCGTTATGTGAACGAGCGGCGCATTCTCACCCAGCTGCGCCTGCAGGGAGCGATGCCTCGGGCCGAACTTGCCCGGCGTCTCGGCCTGACCCCCGCCACCATCACCAATCTGGTCGAGAACCTTACGGCGAGCTCCCTTCTCGTCGAGCGGCGAACCTCTCGCGACGACAATGCGCGCCGGGACGTCGGCCGGCCCGGCGTCGACATCGCCCTCAATCCGAGCGGAGGCTACTTTCTCGGCGCCGAGATCGGCGTCGGCGTGGTGCGCTTTGCCCTGATCGACCTGGCGCTGGGAGTGGTCGACAGCCGCACGGCGCGCCTGGCCCATCCGGTCGGCCCGGAGGCAGCAGTCGACGCCATCGCCACTTATGCCCGCGGCCTGACGCAGCCCTTGCGCTCGATCGGCATCACCGTGCCCGGCCTGGTACGCTCGGACGGCTATGTCGTGCATCTTCCCATGCTGGGCTGGAAGGATCTCAATTTGAAGGCCCTGGCGGAGCAGGTGCTCAGTGCGCCTGTCTTCGTCGAAAACAACGCCCATGCCGCCGCTTTCGGCGAGGTCTATACCCAGCCTGGTCTGCAGGCCGATGCCATCGTCTATCTCAAGCTCGGGGCCGGCTGCGGCGGGGCGGCCATCGTCAACGGACGCCTCGTCCGCGGGGCTGGCGGAACGGGCAATGAGTTCGGCCATATCCGCATCCGCGAGGCGGGCCCGCGCTGCTCCTGCGGGCAGGAGGGCTGCCTGGAGACCTTCGTCAACATTGCCGCGCTCGACCGTTCCTATCGGCCCGGCCAAGGCTTCGGCGTCGACAGTCTTTCCGCCCTGCCGGCGATGGTGGCCGCCGCCGCCCATGCCGGCGATCGCAACGCCGGTGTCGCCATCGACGAACTCGCGGACCATCTCATCATCGGGCTGACATCTCTGACCAACATCTTCAACCCCAGCACGATCGTGCTCGGTGGTGCCATGCGTCCGGTACTCGCCGCCCGTCTCGACAGGCTGTCGCAGGCGGTCGGCGCCGGCATCGTGCCGGGGATGACCAAACCGCAGATCCGCTTGTCGACCCTGGGCGAGATGGAATGCGCTATCGGTGCCGCCACCATCGCCCATCATCAGGATTTCGACGTTTCCAACATCGAGATCGGCGGCTGATGCCAGGTGCGGCACCTGGCTGGGGATCCGAAGTCAGGATGCTTCCTCGTCCACCTGAACCTGCGCTGCCTGCTGCGTGCCATTGATGGTTGCCGCACCATAGAAGCCCAGTGCGGACGCCGCGACGCAGAGCACCACGGATACGCCGACATTGATCAGCGCCCGCACGGGCATGTTCATGTGCAGGAGTTCGAAGGTCTGCAGGCTGAAGGAGGAGAAGGTGGTGAAGCCGCCGCAGATGCCGACCATGAAGAACAGCCGCCAGAGATCGGGCAGGGGCGCCCGGCCATTGGCGAGGGTCAGCGTGCCGAAAAAGGTGATGGCGAAGGAGCCGGCGATGTTGATGAGAATGGTCGCCCAGGGCAGGTTTTCGCTGTAGGGCGCCATCCACAAACCGATCCAATAGCGGCCGACGGAGCCGATGGCGCCGCCGATGGCGATCATGATGGTGTTGGCGAGCACGGGTGACATGGATGCTCCGAAAATTCGGTGAGAGAGATGAAGATTTCGGCGGCAATAGGCTGGTCTGATGAGGATAGCCGGGCTTAGGCCCAATGCGGATCACCTAGCAAGGAACCACTACGATTTGTCATAGCCGGGCTTGACCCGGCTATCCAGAAACCCGCGACTTGACCGGGCTCCGGGCTGGATTGCCGGGTCAAGCCCGGCAATGACAAGGGTAGTGCAAACTTGAAGGCGCTCGCGTGAATGGTATTGGGTTTAGGCCACCGCCAAACTGAAATCCCGACACTCCGTGATTCATGGCGGAATCAGCCCCAGCCGCCAGGCGATGGCAAGGCCGATCAGGCCGAGGACAGCCAAAATCAGCCAGATGCGCAGAAGGAGAAGCGGGATCGGCCGTCCTGGCCGCGAAGGGCGCATGGCATACCTCCAGGGAGATCGCTGCGGCACTTCGACGAAAGCGGGAGTTGGAACGAACTCCTACCGGCGCCAAGCACCTGGTAGGAGTCATCAGCCTTGCGGCGGTTTGGGGGGACTCCATCCCCATGTCCCCACATTACGGCCTGGGCCCCAGCGGGGTCAAGCTGCCGGAGACAGTTCCAGCCGCCGTGTGATGCCAATGGCCTCCAGAAAGCTCTCGTCATGGCTGACCACCAGCAGGGCGCCATCATAGGCGCGCAGGCCTGCTTCCACCGCCTCGATCGCATCGATGTCGAGATGGTTGGTCGGCTCGTCCAGGATCAGCAATGGCGGCGGCCTTTCTCCGCCCAGAACGCAGGCGAGGCCGGCCCGCAGCATCTGCCCGCCGCTGAGGCTGCCGGTCTTCTGGAGAGCTGCGTCCGCCCGGAACATGAAACGGGCCAGGGCCGAACGGCAGTTATTCTCGTCCGATCGCGGATTGAGCCGCTTGAAATTGTCGCGGATCGTCTCGCTCGGGTCGAGCACGCTCACCTCCTGGTCGAGCAGCGCGAAGCCGGGCAAGACCCAGACATGGCCGGCCTGGGGTTGCAGCCGCCCGGTGACCAGGCCGAGCAGTGTCGTCTTGCCGCTGCCATTCGCACCGGTCACGGCGACGCGCTGGGGCCCTGCGAGGGTGAAGCGGAGGTCGTCCAGGACAGGCCGAAGCGGCTCGTAGCCAAAACGCAGCGCATCGAGGCGCAGGACCACCTTGTCGGCGGGCAGACCCGTGGACGCGAGTTTCACCGACAAGGGTTGCAGGATCTCGAGGCGTTCGCGCGCCTTGGAGAGAGCTTCGCTCGCCTGTGACTGCTGCCGTTCGGCCAGGCGGGCTCCCGCGCCTCCGCTCTTTTCGCTGCGTTCCTTCTTCGCGTCGAGCAGCAGCAGGGGGGCATCGCCCTTGGTTCGCGCCTTGCGGCCCGCGCTGTCCTTGCGTGCCTTGCGTTCGGCGGCGATCTGGGCCTTGCTCTCGGCTGCATCAAGCTGCTTCTCGGCCTCGCCCAGATCATGGCGGACTGCCGCCAGCTCCAGGGCCTTGCGTGCCCGGTACTGGCTCCAATTGCCGCCATAGACGCTGGCGCCGAGCGAGGTCAGCTCGACGATGGCATCCATGGCCTCGAGCAGTTCGCGGTCGTGGCTGACCACCAGCGCCCCGCCGCGCCAGCCGGCGAGCAACTCGATGACGGCCTTCCGGCCCTCGCGGTCGAGATTGTTGGTCGGCTCGTCCAGCAGCAGGAAGTCCGGCTCGGCGAAGACCAGCGCCGCCAGGCCGATCCGCGTGCGCTGCCCGCCCGACAATGTCGTCAGAGGGGTATCGGGTTCGATCGGCAGGCCGACCCGGACGAAGGCCGCGGCGAGACGGGTTTCCAGTGTCCAGTCGGCGGTGACGAGGTCTTCGGCGGAGGCAAGGCCGGCTTCCGCCCGGGCAAGCAAGGCGAGGGCCTGCGTTACGCCGAAGAGGTCGGCGACAGTCTCGTCCGGTCCGACTTGGACGACCTGGCGCAGGCGTCCCAGGCTGCCATGGACGATGACACGGCCGGAACGGGGCTGGAGATCCCCTGCTATCAGTTTGAGTAAGGTCGTCTTGCCGACGCCGTTGCGGCCGACGAAGCCGGACCGTTCGGGGCCGACGCTCAGGTCGAGCCCGGAGAACAGTGCATGGCCGTCAGGCGTGGACCAGGAGAGATTGGAGAGCGTAATCGAAGCAGGCATGAGAATGGATGATCCCTGACACAAGGCAAAGCGGTGTTGCGGTCAGGTTCAGATCCATTGCTTCTCACTCACTGGGGTGGTCGACGTCTCCTATCTAGGAGAGTGGGCGAACTCGCGCAAGGTCGCCGAAGATCGGGTTCGCTCGCAGGCGTTCCACGGCGAAATCGACGAAGGAGCGCACCTTGGCGGAGGGAGCCCGGCCGCCGGCATGCACGATATGGATCGGCACCGGCTCTTCCTCGAACTCGGTCAGCACGGTGCGCAGCGTGCCCTCTCGCAGGGCCGTGTCGACCTGATAGGCGAAAACGCGCACCAGCCCCCAGCCGGAGATGGCAGCCGAGATCCCCGATTCGTTGAGATTGCACATCAGCCGCGGCTGGACGCCGACGTGGATCTTTTCGTCGCGGCCGAAGCGCCATTCCAGCCGAGGCCAGGCACCGATCCTGGCGATGACGCTGTGGCTGGCGAGGTCGGCGGGACTGCGCGGCTCGCCATGTTCGGAGAGATAGGCGGGCGAGGCGCAGATCACCCGCCGCATGCTGCCGACGCGGATCGCCGTCAGCTCAGAATCCGGCAAATGGCTGATGCGGATGGCAACGTCCATGCCTTCCTCTACCAGATTGGTGATGCGGTCGAGGAACAGGGTCTGCGCGCTCACGACCGGATGCCGGCCGAGATATTCCATCACCACGGGCAGGATATGGAGCTGGCCGAACATCACGGGCGCGGTGACGATCAGCGTGCCCGTCGGGGTGGTGTAGGAACCGGAGGCGGCCGCTTCGGCGTCGGCAAGGTCAGTCAGGATGCGCTGGCAGTCATGCAAATAGCGCTCGCCGGTCTCCGTGAGCTTGAGTGACCGGGTCGTGCGTACCAGAAGCTGTGCGCCAATGGCGTCTTCGAGAAAGGCGACGGCCCGGGTAACCGCGGGCGGGCTCATGAACAAGCGGCGGGCTGCTTCGGCGAAGCCGCCGCTCTCGGCCACCTTCACGAAGACCCGCATGGCCTGCCAGCGATCCATGAGCTTCCCTCAGCTATCGTAGTCGAATGATTATTTCAATATTGGGAATGATGTCTTGCATGCAATCCATATTCTCTACCTCAACCGAAATGGTCAAAATCCTCCCAGGATGCCGGCGTTGGCGAGGAGGTCACCTATGAAGCTCTATCACTATCCCCTGTCGGGCCATTCCCATCGGGCCCACTTGTTTCTGTCGCTGGTGGGCGTGCCCCATGAACTGGTCGATGTCGACCTGAAGGCCGGCGAACACAAGACGCCGGATTTCCTCAAGCTCAACACGCTGGGCCAGGTACCGGTTCTCGACGATGGCGGCGTGATCGTGCCGGATTCGCTCGCCATCATCGTCTATGTCGCCCGCAAGCTCGGCCTGGAGGGTTGGCTGCCGACCGAGCCGGCCGCTGCGGCGGCCGTGCAACGCTGGTTCTCGGTCGCGGCCGGCCAGCTCCGGATGGGCCCGGCCGCCGC
The DNA here is from genome assembly GCF_052045555.1 of Labrys sp. 22185. Lineage (NCBI taxonomy): Bacteria > Pseudomonadati > Pseudomonadota > Alphaproteobacteria > Hyphomicrobiales > Xanthobacteraceae > Labrys > Labrys sp. 22185. The sequence continues at coordinate 224,813 of NZ_JBQEPH010000004.1, forward strand.
TCGCCTGATCACGGTCTTCGGTGCCAAATATGATGTCGAGCAGACCTTGGCGGCGGCGCACGCCATTCTCAAGCTGATCGACCAGGAATTGATCGGACACGACTGGATCGTTCTCGATCGCCCGACCGCTGCCGACGTGGCCCTCTACAGCTATATCGCCTCGGCCCCGGAGGGGAATGTCGATCTGACGCCCTATGCGCAGATCGGCGCGTGGTTGCGGCGGGTCGAGGCCCTGCCGGGTTTCGTGCCGTTCCAGAAGACCGCTATCGGGCTTGCCGCCTGAGGCGGCTCCGTCTCATCGCAAAACGCTTTCGAAAGGCAAATGTCATGGATGGCAATGTGCCTGTAGCCGCGGATTCACCGTGGCATCAGGGCGAGCTCGCCCTGCAACGCCGGGCGGGAGCCGCCGAGCGCATGGATGTGGTTGGGCGGCGCGTGCTGCGTGACCATCTGATCGAGCAGCATCGCGATTTCTATCCGTTGCTTCCCTTCATCGTTGTCGGTGCCGCCGATCGTGCCGGCGAGATCTGGGCAACGATCCTGGCCGGCCGGCCGGGGTTCCTCCATTCGCCCGAACCTCATACGCTGCATGTGGCGGCCATGGCGGATCCCGCCGACCCTGCGGCCTCCGGCCTGGAGGACGGCGCCGCGATCGGCCTGCTTGGCATCGAGCTGCATACGAGGCGGCGCAACCGGCTCAACGGCACGGTACGGCGCACGGGCCCGGACGCTTTCGACGTCGAGGTCGGCGAAAGCTTCGGCAACTGCCCGCGCTATATCCGCCTGCGCGACTTCAGCTTCGCTCGCGATCCGGCCGCGGCTTCCACGCTGCCGGTCCGGCGCTTTGATCGCATCGAAGGCCCCGCGGCGACTCTGATCGCCGGCGCCGAGACACTCTTCATCGCGTCTTCGGTGGTGGGCGCGGACGGACACCGGCAGGTCGACGTCTCCCATCGCGGCGGCCGGCCGGGCTTCGTGGCGGTACAGGACGACGGCAGCCTGCTGATGCCGGATTTTGCCGGCAATCTCTTCTTCAACACACTGGGCAACATCCTGGTCGATCCGCGCTGCGGCTTCACCTTCGTCGATTTCGCGACGGGAGACCTGCTCCAGCTTTCGGGAGACGGCGAGGTGATCCTGGAGGGGCCGGAGATTGCCGCCTTCGAAGGTGCCGAGCAATTGCTGCGCTTTCGGCCCAGGCAGATCGTATTGAGGCCAGGCGCTTTGCCGCTGCGCTGGCATTCGCCCGAAGATGGTGCCTCACCGCACGCCCTGGCGACGGGGAGTTGGGACGAGGCGCGTGCCTTGCTGAAAACGGTCTTCAGGCAACCTTGAGCAGGACGATCAGCGCGTAGCTAATCACGCCAAGGGCGAGCAGGGACAAAATCACCGTCGAGGTCACCCGCGGGCCGGCCTTGGCGACGGCTCGGATGTCGACGGTAAGGCCGAGCGCGGCCATCGAAATGATGGTGAGCGTGTTGGCGGCCGAGGCGATCGGCTGGAGCGAGGCCTGTGGCAGGAGGCCGAAGGAGCGCAGAGCCATCATGGCCAGGAAGCCGATGATGAACCAGGGCACGATCTGGCTGAGGCGGGGACGTGCCTGGGCGGGCGTGCCTGCTGCCGAGGCATCCGCCTTGCGCCGGATATCGCTGATCAGGGCCAGAATCACGATGACCGGGCCGAGCATCAGCACCCGGGCGAGCTTGACCAGGGTGCCGATCTGCACGCTGAGGGCGGCGACGGGCGCGGTCGCGGCCAGAACCTGCGGCACGGCATAGACGGTCAATCCGGCGAAGACGCCATATTGGCCCGGCGTGAGGTCGAGCGCCGGCACCAGCAGCGGCAGGCCGATCACGGCGACCACGCCGAGCACGGCGGTGAAGGCGATCGAGGCGGCAACGTCCTTGCCGTTGGCGCCGATCACCGGTGCCGTCGCTGCGATGGCGGAGTTGCCGCAGATCGAATTGCCGCAGGCGACCAGCAGGGCCATGTTGTGCGGCAGGCCGAAGGCGCGGCCGATGCCGAAGCTCAGCATGATCGACACCATCACCACGCCGGCAATGCCCGCCATCAGGCCGAGCCCGGCATCGGCGATGGCGGCAGCGCTGACGGAAGCGCCGAGCAGGACGACGGCGACCTCCAGCAGGGTCTTGGCGCCGAAGGTGATGCCGCGATCGAAGCGGGCATGCGGCTGGGCGAAGGTACGGATCAGGGCGCCGATCAGGATGGCGAGAACGAGAGCCTCCAGCCAGGCCTTGCCGAACAGCTTGGCCTCGATGAGCTCGGCGCCCATGGCGAGGGCGGTGACGACGATGCACAGGCCCGCGCCGGGAAGAATCCCGCGAAGTCCTGTCTTATCGCTGAACCGGCTGCCGAATTTGCTGCTCATGATCCACCTGCAATTCACAGGTTTCTTCTGCCTTATTGGCTCTGTTCAATCCATTTCAAAATAGTGTAGAAATCATTCGATAAAATCGAATGGTTTTGCGATGACCCTGGAGCAGCTCAGAATTTTTGTGGCGGTCGCCGAGCGTGAACACCTGACGCAGGCCGCGGGCGAACTGCATCTGACGCCCTCTGCCGTGAGCTCCGCCATCCGCGTGCTGGAGGATCGTTATGGCGCGGCTTTGTTCCATCGCGTCGGCCGCCGCATCGAGATGACGCCGGGCGGGCGGGAGTTCCTGCCCACGGCGCGGGCGACGCTCGCTTCGGCCAAGGCGGCGGAGCTGGCTTTGTCCGAACTTGGTAGCGGCGCGCGCGGCTCGCTTGTCGTGCATGCCAGCCAGACCATTGCAAGCTATTGGGTGGCGCCCTTCCTGGCCCGCTATCACGACGTCCATCCGCATGTCGATCTCAGGCTGGAGATCGGCAACACCCAGAGCGTTACCCAGGCTGTGCTGGAAGGGGCGGCCGAGATCGGCTTCATCGAGGGCGCCATCGACGAGCCGGCCCTGGCGGTGCAGACGGTGGCGCATGACCGGTTGATCGTAGTGGTGGCGCCGGGCCATCCCTGGGCCGACGGGCGTACGGTGCGGCCCTATGACATCGCCACCGCGCGCTGGATCATGCGCGAGGAAGGGTCCGGCACGCGTTCGGTCTTCGAGGAGGCCTTGCGGGCGCGGGACGTCGACCCAGGTGCCCTCGAGATCGCTCTGGTGCTGCCCTCGAACGAGGCCGTGCGTTCGGCCGTGCGCTCGGGGCCATTTGCCACCGTGATGTCGGAACTCGTCGCGGCGCCCGACCTGCAGGCGGGGCGGCTGGTGCGGATCGCCTTCGACATGCCGCCTCGGGCTTTCCGCATGCTGCGCCACCGCGAGCGCTACCGCACCAAGGCCTCGCAGATGCTGGAGATGGTGATCACCCAGACCGGCGGGTGAGATCGTCTCTCAGCCGCCGCTGGTCGTGGGCAGCCGGGTCAGCCAATAGCCGCCGGCGAGAATCGTGAGGCAGCCGAGCGCGGCCTTGAGGTCGGGAACCTCGCCGAAGGCGAGGAGGCCGAGCAGGGCGGCGAACACGATCCAGCTATAGCCGATCGGCCCGGCCACCGCGATGTCGGCGAGCCGATAGCCCCTGATGTTGCAATATTGGGCGAGGATCGCCACCGGCCCGAGCATCAGGCAGGCCAGGATCGGGCCAGGCCCGACGATCTTCCAGCTCAGCCAAGCCGGCACCAGCATCAGGAGGAAGCTGAACAGGTTGACATGGGCCAGCATGGAAAGCGGCGTGTCGCCCTTGGTCAGCCGTTTCACATAGATGATCTCGAAGGCCATCAGCACAGCGCCGAGCAGGGCCATCGCGGCGGGAACGGTGACGTCGCCGAACGATGTGGCGGCCGAATGCTGGCCGATCACCACCGCGAGCGCCCCGAGGCCGCAGGTGAGGCCGGCCAGCCAATGGCGCCAGCCCACGGTCTCACCCAGCATGACGACGGCGAGCGCGACCACGAAGATGCCTTCGAGCAGGCCGATGGCGCTGGCGGCGGCAACCGGCATATGGGCGGCGGCATAGATGGCCGCCAGACCACCGAAACTACCGAAGCAGGCGCGCAGGAAATGCTGGCCCGGCCGCGGGCTGCGCAGGGCAGCGAGGGGCTGCCCGCCGGCCTTGGCCACGACGAGTGTGGTGACGAAGCCGCTGGCATAGCGAAGTACGAGGATCTGCGGAATCGCGAGCAGGGGGCCGGCAAAACGGCCGGAGGCGAAGATCAGGGTGAACAGGGCGGTGCCGACCAGGAGCCAGAGGGCGCCCTTGGCATTGGCACTCATGCCGGCTGTCCCGGCCAGCGGCGTTGATTTTGCTGCAATCGTCATGCTTGATGAGGTCACAGATTTCGTCCCTGCAAACAAACGCGTTCTTTGATTGCTGCATGAGGAAAATCGATGCAGGCGCCTCGCCGTCTTCCGTCCCTCAACGCTGTGCGCGTCTTCGAGGCAGCGGCTCGCCTCGGCAGCCTGAAAGCGGCCGGCGAGGAATTGGGCGTGACGGCCAGCGCCGTCAGCCATCAGGTGCGCCACCTTGAGGAAGGGCTCGGCGTGCGCCTGTTCGCCCGTTCGAACAATGCCATCGAGCTGACGGCGGAGGGCGCGCGTTTTGCGGCGGCGACCGCGCCGGCGCTCGACATGATCGCGGCGGCGGCTTCCGCGCTGCAGCGCGACGCCAACGAGGTCCTCGTGCGCGCCTCGGTGTCGCTCGCCCTGCGCTGGCTGATTCCGCGCCTCGGCCGCTTCCGCCAGGCTCATCCTTCCATCCGCGTCCGCCTGGAGACACCGGTCTCGGCAATGGCCGACCATGACGACATCGATCTCGTCATCGGCTATTCCCGCGCGGAAAATCCGGTCCAGGGGGGAGCGGTGCTGTTCGACGATGTCTGCGTCGTGGTGGCGGCACCCGAGGTTGCCGCCCGCTATCGCGATGCCGGTGCCGCGGAACTGGCTGCTTCGGGAGCCCTGATCTCGGCGACGCAGGACGATTGGGACTGGCGTCGCTGGGCCGAGGTCCATGGCGTCGACTGGCGCGAGGTGCGCATGGCCAATCGCTTCGAGATCGACGATGCGGCCTGGGAGGCGGCGAGTGCGGGCCTTGGCATGACTCTGGCCTCGCCGCGCCTGATCGAGCGGGAACTGCGCAACGGCCTGCTGGCCGTGGTCGGCCCGCAGGACGGGTTGCTGCTCGGCAATTACTGGGTGCGGGCCCGCCCGCCCATTCGACGGGGTGCGGAACTCTTCCTGGCCTGGCTGCTGGAGACCGCGGCCGAAGCCGCCTAAGAAGCGCGGCCGGGCGGCAAAACCCACCCTTGCCGGGGAAGCGATTGGAGCGCAAGCTCGCAGGGAGCCGCAGCTCATCTCTGTCTCGAAACTGGCGACCAGGGGGATCGCGCCATGTCGGAAGTCATCAGCATCAAGGGTCTGGAACTGCGCTTCCTGCATAGCAAGGCGGACACGCAGGGCAGCCTCGACATGTTCGAGATGATCGTCCAGCCGCACGCCCGCATGCCGGTCGCGCATTATCACGAAAGCTGGGACGAAACGGTCTATGGCCTCGAAGGCAAGATGACCTTCCGAATCGGAGATGGTGAAGTTGGATTGAGCGTGGGAGAGACGCTCTTCATCCCGCGCGGCACCGTCCATGCCTTCCGCAATGACGGACAGGTGCCGGCGACCTGTCTCGTCGTGCTGACGCCTGGCGTGCTCGGCATCGACTATTTCCGCGAAGTGGCGGCACTGCTGGCGTCCGACACGCCCGATCTTGCGCAAATGGGTGCCATCATGCGCCGCTACGGGCTGATACCCGCTCCCTTGAATTGAAGCGCGTTCTATTTGCCGATCGGCAGCAGTTCCAGGAAGGCTCGGCCGGCGGGGCTGATGTCCTGCTTGCGGACGGAGGCATGCAGGTCGCGGCGCAGCGGCGGGGTCAGCCGGCGGACTGCGAGGCCGCTGGTGTCGTCCGGCAGCGTGAGGTCGGGCATCACGGTGAGGCCGATGCCCTCGCGCACCATGCCGAAGATGGTGGCATTGTCACGCACCAGGAACAATATGTTCGGCTTGCTGCGGGCTGCCGCCAGTGCGTCGTCGAGTTGGCGGTTGCCGCCGCCGCCCGGAAAGATGGCGCGCTCGCCATCGATGGCGTCCAGGCCGATCGAGGCGTTCTTGGCCAGGGGGTGGCCGCCGGGCAGAATCAGCATGAAATCGTCATTGGCGACGATGGTATTGTCGAGATCGGGGTGAGGCTCGCCGCTGATGCCGATATCGACGGCATCGGCGAGCACCCAGTCATTTACTTCCTCGTCGGTGCCCAGATGCAGGGTGATGCCGGCCTGCGGATAGAGCGCCCGGAACGGCTTGAGCCAACCAGGCAGCAATCTCGCCGCCGCGCTCTGCACCGAGCCGATGCGCAGCGTCGTGCCGGAGAGCTTGTCGCTGGCCTTGGTGACGGCGGCCAGGCGCTGTGCGCCCGCCAACAGGGCCTGGGCCTCCGCGAAGGCGGCCTCACCGAGATCGGTGAGCTTCACGCCCACGCGCGTACGGATCAGCAGCTTGGCGCCGAGGGCATCCTCCAGTCCGGCGATCGCCTGGCTCACGGCCGATTGGGTGAGATGGATGCGCTGGGCGGCGGCAGTGAAACCGCCGGTCTCCGCTGCGGCGACGAAACAGCGCAATTGGGTGAACGTGATATTAGGATGCATGATCGCTGAAGCTTGGCAGAACAGTTGTCCTAATATGATCTGTGCCTGCCGACTTGCCTAGGATTACGGTTGCATCTGAATAAAAGAGTGCGGGCCATGCGGAGTGTCGGCCTTCTTGCCGACATCCTGGTCGCCGACGAGCACGTTTTTTTCACGATGTCGGCCAGGAGGCCGACACTCCGCATTTCCTTCGGATGAAAACTGCAGCCGTCGTGCTGGGGCGGGTCGTCACCACCTCTTCGCGACGAGCCGGGTGCGCTGGCTGGCGCTTTGCGCTATGACGAGGCGTGAAACGAGGGATCGGGCAGGGGTGATGGCTGACGCGGCAGCGCCCGAAGACAGGCCGGAACTTGGGGTTGCAATGGCCGTCAGGAGAAGCTCGCGCACGCTATGGCGGCGCCTCGTCATGGTTGCCGTGGGGCTCGCAGCCCTGCCCGTGGTGCTCACCATCCTCTACACGGTGGTGCCGCCGATCTCGCTGCCCATGCTGGGACGCTATCTCACCGGCCAAGCCGTCGACCGGCGCTGGACGCCGATAGAGAACATCGCGCCGGTCGCCCGCTTCTCGGTGATGGCCTCCGAGGATGGCCAGTTCTGCCGTCACTGGGGTGTCGATTTCGGCGCCATCGCGGACGTGCTGGAACGCGGCGGCGAAAAGGGCCCTTCGCGCGGCGCCTCCACCATCGCGATGCAGACGGTGAAGAATCTCTATCTGTGGCCGCTGCCGACCTTCGCCCGCAAGCCGCTCGAGGTACCGCTGGCCGTGTGGACCGACCTGGTCTGGTCGAAGAAGCGCGTGCTGGAGGTCTATCTCAACGTGGCGGAATGGGGAGACGGCATCTACGGCATCGAGGCGGCAGCCCAGCATTATTTCAAGAAGCCGGCTTCCAGGCTCAATGCCCGCGAGGCGGCCCAGCTCGCCGTGGTGCTGCCCAATCCGATCCGCCGCAGCGCCGGCTCGCCGACGCGGCGCCTGCGCAACCTGGCCGGCCTGATCGTCAACCGCGCCCGCAACTCGTCCGGCTATTTCGACTGTGTGAGATAAGGTCTGCAGCTCCGCGGTCCCGGCCGCGCTATTTCCCGGACGAAAGAATCTCGCGCCAGCCTCTTTCTTCCTGAGTTCTCTTCCTGTATAGGCTGCGCCTTCAATCGATTTTGTCATCGGCCTGTCGTGACTGTCACGGCATCCGCACGCCACGAAGAAGATACCCCAATGGCTGTTCCGAAGCGAAAAACCTCCCGCATGAAGCGCGGCTTCCGCCGTTCCGCTGATGCCCTCAAGGCTCCGACCTATGTCGAGGACAAGGATTCGGGCGAACTGCGTCGTCCGCATCATGTCGATCTGAAGACCGGCATGTATCGCGGCCGCCAGATCCTGACCCAGAAGTCCGACGCCTGAGATTGCGCGCGGTTCTCCGCGCGGCATCTCGTCCGGGCCGGCTGATTGCCGGCCCTTTTGTTTGTCTTGAGTACGGGCGCCGGGGCGGGGCCCGGAACTTTTCGTGCACTGAAAACACGGGACCTGACGCGCGGGCGTGCGGCCGAATCCGACCTCCGATCCGGGATGGCGGAAGGTGTCCTCGCCGCTCTCATTCGAGAACCGTGACAAACGGGGCGGGTTCTGCCGGTGGATTGAGGTTTTTTCGCCGCGTTTTCGGTGTTTCCCTCTTGTTGCGTCGGCCAAGCCTGTGTGTTAGGTGAGCGCTCGTGTTGCAGGGGCGGGACCTTGTCCTTCCTGCAACCGTGAGGAAATTCAACATATCCGCCAAGGGGTTGGGCGGTCGGGTGCGGGGAATCCCGGCTGGACTGCTGTTCTCCCGAAGTGGTTTCAGCAGAGAGACACGCGGTGGCAGGGGAAGAACCGATCGTATCCGGCATGGCAAGCCGCTATGCCAATGCCTTGTTCGAGCTCGCCAGTGAGCAGAACGCCATCGATTCCGTTGCAGCCGATCTTGGCCGTTTCAATGGCCTCGTCGAGGAAAGCGCCGATCTCAAGCGCCTCGTCCGCAGTCCCGTCTTTTCCTCCGAAGAGCAGACCAAAGCCGTAACGGCCGTGCTCGAGCGCGCCGGCATCGGTGGTATTGCCGCCAATTTCATCAAGCTCGCCGCCCATAACCGCCGCCTCTTCGCGGTTGGCGACATGATCTCCGCCTTCACCGCGCTGGTCGCCAAGGCGCGCGGACAGGCGAGCGCCGAAGTCACGGCGGCCCAGCCGCTCTCCGACGACAATCTCAATGTCCTCAAGGACTCGCTCAAGAGCGCGACCGGCAAGGACGTCACCCTCAACGTCAAGGTCGACCCGAGCCTGATCGGCGGTCTGATCGTCAAGATCGGCAGCCGTATGATCGACGCCTCGCTCAAGACCAAACTCCAATCGATCAAGATCGCCATGAAAGAGGTCGGCTGATGGACATCCGCGCCGCAGAAATTTCCGCCATTCTGAAGGACCAGATCAAGAATTTCGGCCAGGAAGCCGAAGTTTCCGAAGTCGGTCAGGTTCTCTCCGTCGGTGACGGTATTGCCCGCGTCTATGGCCTCGACAACGTCCAGGCCGGTGAGATGGTCGAGTTCCCTGGCGGCGTGCGTGGCATGGCGCTGAACCTCGAAACCGACAATGTCGGTATCGTGCTGTTCGGTTCCGACCGCGAGATCAAGGAAGGCGACACCGTCAAGCGCACCCGCGCCATCGTGGACGTGCCGGTCGGCAAGGGCCTGCTCGGCCGCGTGGTTGACGCCCTCGGCAACCCGATCGACGGCAAGGGCCCGATCCAGGCCGACCACCGCGCCCGCGTGGACGTCAAGGCGCCCGGCATCATCCCGCGCAAGTCGGTGAACGAGCCGATGGCGACTGGCCTGAAGGCCATCGACGCCCTGATCCCGATCGGCCGCGGCCAGCGCGAGCTGATCATCGGCGACCGCCAGACCGGCAAGACCGCCGTGGCGCTCGACACCATCCTCAACCAGAAGCCGCTCAACCAGGGCGACGACGAGACCAAGAAGCTCTATTGCGTCTATGTCGCCGTCGGCCAGAAGCGCTCCACCGTCGCCCAGTTCGTCAAGGTGCTGGAAGAGAACGGTGCGCTCGACTACTCGATCGTCGTCGCCGCGACCGCTTCCGACCCGGCCCCGATGCAGTTCCTGGCGCCCTTCGCCGGCTGCGCCATGGGCGAATATTTCCGCGACAACGGCATGCATGCCGTGATCATCTATGACGATCTGTCCAAGCAGGCCGTCGCCTATCGCCAGATGTCTCTGCTGCTGCGCCGCCCGCCGGGCCGTGAAGCCTATCCGGGCGACGTGTTCTACCTGCACTCCCGTCTGCTCGAGCGCGCCGCCAAGATGGGCAAGGACGCCGGTTTGGGATCGCTGACCGCCCTGCCGGTCATCGAAACCCAGGCCAACGACGTGTCGGCCTACATTCCGACCAACGTGATCTCGATCACCGACGGCCAGATCTTCCTCGAGACCGACCTCTTCTACCAGGGCATCCGTCCTGCCGTGAACGTGGGTCTGTCGGTGTCGCGCGTCGGCTCCTCGGCACAGACCAAGGCGATGAAGAAGGTTGCCGGCAAGATCAAGGGCGAGCTCGCCCAGTATCGCGAAATGGCCGCCTTCGCCCAGTTCGGCTCCGACCTCGACGCCACCACGCAGCGTCTGCTCGCCCGCGGTGCCCGCCTGACCGAGCTCCTGAAGCAGGGCCAGTTCTCGCCGCTGAAGATGGAAGAGCAGGTCGTGGTGATCTACGCCGGCGTCAACGGCTATCTCGACAAGATCGAGGTCAGCAAGGTGAAGCCCTTCGAAACGGGTCTGCTCGCCAAGCTGCGCGCCGAGGGCTCGATCCTCGAGGCGATCCGTTCTTCCGGCGATCTCAGCGACGACGTTGCCGCCAAGCTCAAGGACCAGGTCGAGGCGTTCGCCAAGACCTTCGCCTGATCCGCAAGCACTGATAGGAAGGCGAAGCGATGGCATCGCTTAAGGACCTTAGAAACCGCATTGCCTCGGTGAAGGCGACGCAGAAGATCACCAAGGCCATGCAGATGGTCGCGGCCGCCAAGTTGCGCCGCGCCCAGTCAGCGGCCGAGGCGGCGCGTCCCTATGCCGAGCGTATCGACGCCGTGCTGGCCAATCTCGCCGGCTCGATCGCCGATCCGCGCCAGGCTCCGCCGCTGCTGGCGGGGAACGGCAAGGACCAGACCCATCTGCTGGTGGTCTGCACCGGCGAGCGTGGCCTGTGCGGTGCGTTCAACACCTCGATCGCCCGCCTTGCCCGCGAGCAGGCGACGGCGCTGCTCGGCCAGGGCAAGACGGTGAAGATCCTGTGCGTTGGGCGCAAGGGCTTTGACGTGCTCAAGCGCCAGTTCGAGAAGCACATCATCGAGCTGGTCGATTTCCGCTCCGTTCGTCAGCTCGGCTTCGAGCATGCCGATCAGGTCGGTGCGAAGATCCGCAAGCTCTACGCCGAAGGCGCCTTCGACGTCTGCACGCTCTATTATTCGACCTTCAAGTCGGTGATCTCGCAGATCCCGACCGCCAAGCGGCTGATCCCGGCCGAAGTGCCGGTCGTCCAGGAAGGCGCGCAGAAGGTTGCCTATGACTATGAGCCGGACGAGGGCGCCATCCTCGCCGATCTCCTGCCGCGCAACATCTCGGTGCAGGTGCTGCGCGCCTTGCTCGAGAACAATGCCTCCTTCTATGGAGCGCAGATGAGCGCCATGGACAACGCCACCCGCAATGCCGGCGAGATGATCAAGAAGCAGACGATCACCTACAACCGCACGCGCCAGGCGATGATCACCAAGGAACTGATCGAAATCATCTCGGGTGCGGAAGCACTCTAAGGCGTTTGCGGCCTTTGCAGGCCGCGATCGCATATGGGAACAAGGAGATTCGTGATGTCTTATACGACTTCTGCCTCGACCAAGGGTGGCCGTGAAGGCCGTGCGATTCTCGACAATGGCGGGCTGGCGCTCGCCATGGCGTTCCCCAAGGAGCTGGGCGGCAATGGCGAAGGCCACAACCCCGAGCAGCTCTTCGCGCTGGGCTATTCGGCCTGCTATGGCCAGGCGATCGTGGCGCTGGGCCGCAAGCATGGCATCGATGGCAACACGGCCAAGATCACCTGCCAGGTCACACTGAGCAAGGACGATGTCAGCTTCGCTCTCGCGGTGGAGCTGAAGGTCCATGTTCCCGGCGCCGATCCTGCCGCCGTCAAGGCCCTGGTCGAAGAAGCCCACCAGATCTGCCCCTATTCCCGGGCGACGCGCAACAACGTGCCGGTCACGTTGACCGTCGTCTGATCCGTTTCAAGTATAGAAGAGACTTTTGGAGAACCCCATGGCCAACAAGACCGGACGCGTTGTGCAGGTCATCGGCGCCGTCGTCGACGTGCAGTTCGACGAGCATCTGCCCGAGATTCTGAACGCGCTTGAGACCACCAACAACGGCCAGCGCCTCGTGCTGGAAGTCGCCCAGCATCTGGGCGAATCCACCGTGCGCTGCATCGCCATGGACGTGTCCGAAGGTCTGGTCCGCGGCCAGGAAGTCACCGACACCGGCACCCCGATCGCCGTGCCGGTCGGTAATGCCACGCTCGGCCGCATCATGAACGTGATCGGCGAGCCGATCGATGAAGCCGGTCCGGTCAACGGTGACGGCGTTCGCCCGATCCACGCTGCGGCGCCCACCTTCGCCGAGCAGTCGACCGAAGCCCAGATCCTGGTCACCGGCATCAAGGTCGTCGACCTCCTGGCTCCCTACGCCAAGGGCGGCAAGATCGGCCTGTTCGGCGGCGCCGGCGTCGGCAAGACCGTGCTCATCCAGGAACTGATCAACAACATCGCCAAGACCCATGGCGGCTTCTCGGTGTTCGCCGGCGTCGGCGAGCGCACCCGCGAAGGCAATGACCTCTATCACGAGTTCATCGAAGCCGGCGTGAACGACGATCCGCACAACCCCAAGGGCATCCAGTCGAAGTGCGCCCTGGTGTTCGGCCAGATGAACGAGCCGCCGGGTGCCCGCGCCCGCGTCGCCCTGACCGGCCTGACCGTCGCCGAGAACTTCCGCGACCAGGGCCAGGACGTGCTGTTCTTCGTGGACAACATCTTCCGCTTCACCCAGGCCGGCTCGGAAGTGTCGGCGCTTCTCGGCCGTATTCCTTCGGCCGTGGGCTATCAGCCGACGCTCGCCACCGACATGGGCGCACTGCAGGAGCGCATCACCACCACGACCAAGGGCTCGATCACCTCGGTGCAGGCCATCTACGTGCCGGCCGACGACTTGACCGACCCGGCGCCCGCCACCTCCTTCGCCCATCTGGACGCCACGACCGTGCTGTCGCGCTCGATCGCTGAAAAGGGCATCTATCCGGCGGTCGACCCGCTCGACTCCACCTCGCGCATGCTCTCCCCGGCCGTGGTCGGCGAGGAACACTATGCGGTGGCTCGTTCGGTCCAGCAGATCCTGCAGCGCTACAAGTCTCTGCAGGACATCATCGCCATTCTCGGCATGGACGAACTGTCCGAAGAGGACAAGCTCACCGTGGCCCGCGCGCGCAAGGTCGAGCGCTTCCTGTCGCAGCCCTTCGACGTCGCCAAGGTGTTCACCGGCTCGGACGGCGTGCAGGTTCCGATCGAGGACACCGTCAAGGGCTTCAAGGGCATCGTGGAAGGCCAGTACGACTACCTGCCGGAAGCCGCCTTCTACATGGTCGGCACCATCGAGCAGGCCGTCGAGAAGGGCAAGCGCCTCGCCGCCGAGGCTGCGTAACAAGGCTAATGGGGGCGCCGCCAGGCGCCCCTCTTCTGGAAATCAAGGACCGCATCGATGGCCAGCTTCCAATTCGAACTCGTCACGCCTGAGAAGCTGCTGTTCTCCGGCCCTGTCGAATCCGTCGTCGTGCCGGGCAGCGAAGGCGATTTCGAGGTGCTGTCCCAGCACGCTCCGGTGATGTCGACCATTCGGCCCGGCATCATCGTGGTCAAGGAAACCGCCGGCGGCTCGTCCCGTCATCTGTTCGTGCGCGGCGGCTTCGCGGACGTCAATCCGCAGGGCCTCACCATCCTGGCCGAGCAGGCCGTTCCGATCGAGGAACTGACGCCCGACAAGCTGAGCCAGGAAATTGCGGCCGCCGAGGCTGCGGTCCAGGCCGCCGTCGACGATGCCGCCAAGGCCCTGGCCGATCTCAAGCTCGGCCAGATCAAGGAATTGCAGAAGGCGCTGAGCTGAGTTCGCTCATCCTTTCGTTCTGAAAAGCGCGCTTCGGCGCGCTTTTTGTTTTTGCGAGGGCGGAAAGCCACGATCGCAGCAAAGCGAAGATCGCACCATGCCCGGCATGGTGCGACGACATTCGCGCTTCGCTCAGCCGTTCAGCTGGATCGTGGTCAGCAGGGCCTTGGCGACTTCGGTCGTGACGCGGCGCTTGTAGCGCTCGTGGACCACCTGCCCGTTATGGAAGACCTTGTGCTCGACATAGACCATATGGCCATCCCAGCGCAGGACATTATCCGTTTCCGTCGTCTCGATGACATTAAGCCCTGGTACGAGTTGGCCTTCGGTCGACTTGTCGCGCATCCGGTTGTTCCTCCCGTCTGATTCCTGGAGCAAAGCGCGCTCATGACTGAGCGCTTATGTGCTCCAGCTCCTTGTTTTCAGGCCAATCCACCGGATTGGCTAGAGCGCCTTGGCGATTTTTGGTGATTCCGCAAATCGCGAACGCTTGGGCTCGTCGCACGCCAGCATGCCGCCTTCGCAGGAAAATGGAAAGGGGATCGACGCCGGTCTCCAATTCCGATCGCCGCCAAGAATCGGCGTCGGCATGGCGATCGGCTCTTGACTGATTGAACGTTCAAAATATTGTATTGGCCATGGCCGCTCAACTCACCTCAACCAACCAACGCCCGATCCGTCTGCGTCGCGTCGACGCCGGAGATGTGAGGCGTCGGCAGTTGATCGAAGCGACCATCGAGGCGATCGGCGAACTCGGCTTCAATGCTACGACGATTGCGGAGATTGCCCGGCGCGCGGACGTCTCCACTGGCCTGGTCTCCTTCTATTTCGGGGACAAGGACGGGCTCCTGGAAGCGACCCTGCGTCATCTCGCCCGGCAGTTGTCGCGGGGGGCCGCAGCCCGCCTGCGCGACGCCACTACGCCGCGGGCCCGTGTCCAGGCGGTGATCGATACGATGCTCGGTGTCAGCCAGTTCGAACGGCGCATCGGCACGGTCTGGCTGGCTTTCTGGGGACAGGTGCCGCATTCGCCGCGCTTTGCCCGGGTACAGCGGGCCTATCATCGCCGCATTGCGGGCAATCTCGCCCATGCGCTGCTGCCGGTGCTGCGGCCGGAGCCGGCGCGGGCGCTGGCCGAGACCATCGCCGCGATGATCGACGGGCTTTGGCTGCGCGCCACCCTTGCCAATGATCCGGATGGCCGCATGGCCAGGAGTGTGGCGACCGGTTTCGTCGACAGTCAGTTCATGCTGCTCGGCCTCAGCCGCTGAGGTCAGGCGCCGGGAGTTGGCGCCGAGGATTGGCCGGAGGCGAGGGCGCCGGCTTGCATTTGGAAGTTGAGTTCATATCGAAAAGCGGAAAACGGCTCCGAACAAGCGGCGGCCCTTCCAGGCGGGGAGTTTGAAGAATGCGCTACGGCGTTGTGAAGAACCATATCGGCGGCGCCTTCGTCGACGCCACCTCGGGCGAGACCTTCCCCTCGGTCGATCCGGCCACCGGCGAGACCATCGCCGAGGTCGAGCAGGCCGGCGATGCCGACATCGAGCGGGCGATCGAGGCGGCCAAGGCCGGCTTCAAGGTGTGGTCGCGCATGACGGGCGCCGAGCGCGGCCGCATCCTCAAGCGCACCGCCGACATCCTGCGCGAGAAGAATGCGGCGCTGGCCGAGATCGAGACGCGCGATACCGGCAAGCCGATCCAGGAAACCATCGCCGTCGACGTGCTGTCGGGCGCCGACTGCCTCGAATATTTCGCCGGCATCGCCGCCACCCTCACCGGTGAGCATGTCGATCTCGGCCCGTCTGCCTTCGGCTATACCCGCCGCGAGCCGCTCGGTGTCGTCGCCGGTATCGGCGCTTGGAACTACCCGATCCAGATCGCCTGCTGGAAATCCGCCCCGGCGCTCGCCTGTGGCAACGCCATGATCTTCAAGCCCTCCGAGGTCACGCCGCTGACCGCGCCCTATCTCGCCGAGGCCTTCAAGGAAGCCGGCCTGCCGGATGGCGTTTTCAACGTGGTGCAGGGTGATGCCCGCGTCGGCAAGGCACTGGTCGCCCATCCTGCCATCAAGAAGATCTCGCTGACGGGCGAGGCTGGCACCGGCCGCATCCTCATGGCCAATGCCGCCAAGACGCTGAAGCATGTCACGCTGGAACTCGGTGGCAAGTCGCCCCTGATCGTGTTCGAGGACGCCAAGCTCGACAATGCCGTCTCCGGTGCCCTGCTCGGCAATTTCTATTCGGCCGGCGAGGTCTGCTCGAACGGCACGCGCGTCTTCGTGCACAAATCGGTGAAGGACGCCTTCCTTGCCAAGCTCAAGGCGCGGGTCGAGAAGATGGTGATCGGCGATCCCCTCGATCCCAACACCCATGTCGGTGCGCTCGTCAGCCAGGAGCACCTGGAAAAGGTGATGTCCTATGTCGAGAAGGGCAAGGCCGAAGGCGCCAGACTGCTCACCGGCGGCCATCGCGTCACCACCGGTGCGCTCGCCAAGGGCGCCTTCGTTGCCCCCACCATCTTCGATGGCTGCCAGGACGATATGGCCATCGTGCGCGAGGAGATCTTCGGCCCGGTGATGACGGTGCTGAGCTTCGAGGACGAGGACGAGGTCGTCACCCGCGCCAACGACACCGAATATGGCCTGGCGGCCGGCGTGTTCACCAATGACCTGTCCCGTGGCCATCGGGTGATCGCCAATCTCGAGGCCGGCACCTGCTGGATCAACCAGTACAACGTCACGCCGATCGAGCTGCCCTTCGGCGGGGTGAAGCTCTCCGGCCTCGGGCGCGAGAATTCGCGCGCGGCGGTAGAGCACTACACCCAGATCAAGAGCGTCTACGTCGCCCTGGGCGACATCGAGGCGCCGTACTGAGCTCTGGGAACGCGGACGTCACAGCGACATGCCGGCATGTCCCGGCGTCCGCACCTGGAAACGCGACGATTGCAGGATGGGACGAGCGGACGAGACGTCCGCGCACCCCGGGATTGAACCATGACCGAAACATTCGACTATGTGATCGTGGGCGCCGGCTCGGCTGGCTGCGTAATGGCCAACCGCCTCACCGAGGATGGCACGCATCGCGTCAAGCTGCTGGAATTCGGCGGCAGTGACGGCTCGGTGTTCATCCAGATGCCGAGCGCGCTCTCCATCCCGATGAACTCGCCGCGCTATGACTGGCGCTACCATGCCGAGCCTGAGCCGGCGCTGGGGGGACGCAGCCTGCACACCCCGCGTGGCAAGGTGCTGGGCGGTTCCTCCTCGATCAACGGCATGGTCTATATCCGCGGCAATGCCCTGGACTACGATGCCTGGCAGGACGCAGGCGCGCGGGGCTGGAACTACGCCGGCGTGCTGCCCTATTTCCGCCGGGCGGAAGGGCGCGAGGAGGGCGGGGACGAATATCGCGGCGCCGACGGCCCGCTCAAGACTTCCTATGGCAAGCTCGCCAACCCGCTCTACCAAGCCTTCATCGATGCGGCCGTCGAAGCCGGCTATCCGGCCACCGATGATGTGAACGGCTATCAGCAGGAAGGCTTCGGCCGCATGGACATGACGGTCCATAAGGGTCGGCGCTGGTCCACGGCCAATGCTTATCTCAAGCCGGCGATGAAACGGGCCAATCTCTCGGTAGAGACGCATGCGCTGGCAAGCCGCATCCTGTTCGAGGGCAGGAAGGCGGTCGGCGTCGAATATTGGCAGGGCTCCGTGCTCAAGCGCGTGATGGCGCGGCGGGAGGTGATCCTGGCGGCCGGGCCGATTAACGATCCCCAACTGCTGAAGGCCTCGGGTGTGGGGCCGCAGGCCGAACTCAAGGGCTTCGGCATCGACATCGTGCACGATCTGCCCGGCGTCGGCGAGAATCTGCAGGACCATCTCGAATTCTATTTCCAGATGGCGAGCACGCAGCCGATCACCCTCTATTCCGTCACCAACCCGATCGCCAAGGGCATGGTCGGCGTGCAGTGGCTGCTGCGCAAGGACGGCCTCGGCGCCACCAACCATTTCGAGAGCTGCGGCTTCATCCGCTCGCGCGCCGGCATTCCCTATCCCGACATCCAGTATCACTTCCTGCCGATGGCGGTGAGTTACAACGGCAATTCGCTCGCTTCCGAGCATGGTTTCCAGGCCCATGTCGGGCCGATGCGCTCCAAGAGCCGCGGCCATATCCGCCTGAAATCGCGCGATGTGCGCGAGGCGCCGCTGATCCGCTTCAACTATATGAGCCACCCCGACGACTGGACGGAGATGCGGGCCTGCGTCAGGCTGACCCGCGAGATCTTCCAGCAGAAGGCCTTCGAGCCCTATCGCGGCCGCGAGATCTCGCCCGGTGCCGACGTCACCTCGGACGAGGCGATCGATGCCTTCATCGCCCAGCATGTCGAGAGTGCCTTCCACCCGTCCGGTACCTGCAAGATGGGTGATCCGGCCGATCCGATGACGGTGGTGGATTTCGAGACGAAGGTGGTGGGTCTGGAGAATCTGCGCATCGCCGATTCCTCGATCATCCCGCTGATCACCAACGGCAACCTCAACGCGCCCTCGATCATGATCGGCGAGAAGGCGTCCGACCACATCCTCGGCAAGCCGCTGCTGGCGCCCTCCAACGCGCCGGTCTATCAAGCCAAGGATTGGCAGACGCAGCAGCGATAGGCCAGCCGGGCATCACGGCGGCTGATGCAAAGCGCGGCAAAGGGCGCCGGGTCTTCAGCCCCGCCAAAGCCCCGGCGGAGACATGGCAGTTGGAACCATGGCTACTCGGGCTGGCCTGAAGACCAGCCCGACAGGGACTTCAAGCGTCAGGCTTCCTGGATCGCCGAGAGCTTCCAGTCTTCGCCGCGGCGGCGCACGAAGGTCCAGATCTCCGTCGTTTCGCTGGGCTCGTCCTTGCCTTCCACGATCGCGCCCGTGGTGCGGTCGCGCAGGACGTCGACCGACTGGTAGCGGAAAGCGGCGCTGACATAGTCCTCATCACCTTCGCGCCAGGCTTCGGCAATGTCGGCCTGGAGCAGGCGCGTGTCGCGCACGTCGTTGCGGACGCCGCGCTTGGCGTTGTCGGCCAGTTCTTCGGAGAAGTAGGATACGATTTCCGGCGTCGTCAGGCGGCGCAGGGCGGCGTGATCCTCCTTGGCGAAGGCATCCTGGACCTCGGTCAGCCGGTGCTCGAAGGTGTCGAGATCGGCCTGCGTGGTCTCCAAGGCCTCGCCACGGGCAGGGCTGGCCGCCGCCGGGGATGACAGGCCGAAGAAACCGGTGCGGCCGCTCGTGGTCGGCTGCGCATCGCGGTTGAAGCCCTGATTGCCCAGGCCCTGATTGCCCAAGCCCTGGTTGCCAAAGTCGAAGCCGCGCGACATTTGCGGCCCGCCTGCCGTCGCAGTCGAGGGCGTGCGGCGCGAACGCCACCAGGAGATCGCGAAGAAGGCGATCACGGCGATCAGGGCCGCCTGCAGCAGGAAGCCGAGCATGCCGGCGAGGCCACCGAAGCCATAGCCCAGCAGTGCGCCGATCAGGCCGCCGACCAAAAGGCCGCGCATCAGGCCGCCGGCGCCGCCGAACAGGCCGGGCCGCTGCTGCGCGGCGCCTTGCGCCAGCGGCGAAGCGGGCTGCGTCGTGCTCGGGCCGGGATTGGGGGTCATCGAACGCTGGACCGGGGCGGCCTGGTCCGGCGCTGTGCGGGTAGCCGGCACGGAATCATAGGTGCGCGCGCCACGGCTGCCGATGCTGCCGCCGCGGCGGGCCTCGGACAGATCCACCGCCGCCAGCGTAAACGCCAGGGACAGGGCGGTGACCAGGGAAAAGAGACGAGTCTTGCTGAAGCGCATGATCGGCAACCTATCTTGCTGTTGCCCGCTTCGATGTCTACGAACGGGCCCTTTTTCAGCGGTCCGACATCACGTGCGCATCAAGCGCGACGTCAGAGGGGCCCGGCCCGCGTCCGGAATGTGGGGGCGTGGCAGGGGCGATGCAAGTGTATTTCCTGTAATCATTGCCGCCGGCACGGCGGCAGACCATCAAAACCGGCGCCACCGGGGGCAGTCGCTCTCGGCCGCAGGGCAGAGCGGTCTATATGAAATCCCTCGCTTTTTACCCGCAAAGGCACTATGTCAGCGCCATCAGCTAGATAGCATCGACAGTGTGGGCGTGGGCCGTTCGGCTTGCGCAGCGGGAGAATTGGCCGAGAGACCTCGTTTCGGATCTGGCTTGACCATCTTCCATGAGGACTAGAACCGAGCCATGAAGTTTCTCGATCAAGCCAAGATCTACGTCAAAGCCGGCGATGGCGGTGGGGGCGCTGTGTCCTTCCGGCGCGAAAAATTCATCGAATTCGGCGGCCCCGACGGCGGCGACGGTGGCAAGGGCGGTTCGGTCGTGGCCGAATGCGTCGACCATCTCAACACGCTGATCGACTATCGCTACCAGCAGCATTTCAAGGCGCGCGTCGGTATGCATGGCATGGGCCGCAACCGCACTGGCGCCAATTCGCCCGACGTGGTGCTGAAGGTGCCGGTCGGCACCCAGATCTATGAGGAGGACGGCGAGACCATGATCGCCGACTTCACCGAGGTCGGCCAGCGCGCCCTGATCTGCAAGGGCGGCAATGGCGGCTTCGGCAACGCCTATTTCAAGACCTCGACCAACCAGGCGCCGCGCCGCGCCAATCCCGGCCTGCCGGGCGAGGAGAAGACGATCTGGCTGCGCCTCAAGCTGATCGCCGATGCGGGCCTGGTCGGCCTGCCCAATGCCGGCAAGTCGACCTTCCTGGCCACGGTGACGGCCGCCAAGCCCAAGATCGCCGACTATCCCTTCACCACGCTCTATCCTGGCCTCGGCGTCGTCCGGGTTGACGGGCGCGAATTCGTGCTCGCCGACATTCCCGGCCTGATCGAAGGCGCCCATGAGGGGCACGGCCTCGGCGACCGCTTCCTCGGTCATGTCGAGCGCTGCCGCGTGCTGCTGCATCTGGTCGACGGCACCTGCGAGCACGCCGGCAAGGCCTACAAGATCATCCGCAACGAGCTGGCCGCCTATGGCGGGGATCTGGCCACCAAGCCGGAGATCGTAGCGCTGTCGAAGACGGATTCGCTCTCGCCCGAACTGCTGAAGGAACAGGTGGCGCGGCTGAAGCGGGCGGCGAAGAAGACGCCGATCATCCTGTCATCCATCTCCGGTGCCGGCGTGCAGGAGGCCCTGCGCGAGCTTTTCGAGGTAATCGGTGCGGCCAAGGCCGCCGACGCCATCATCGAAAAACCGGTTTTGGAAAAGAACAATACCTGGCAACCCTGACCAGATTGCTGTGAACTTTTCGGTTCTGATCGGTGTTGAGTTGTCGGATGGGGGCAGGAGTTGAAGCAATGGCCTTGAGCAAGACGACAGTGCTGTCGCGCCTGTTGGCCGGAGCCTTCCTGGCGCTTGCGGCCCTGGTCGTGGCCATGCCCGCGCTTGCCGATACGCTAACGCCGAAGGCTGCGATCCGGGTGATGACGCAGGCCGGCTATTCCGGCATCGGCGGCGTGACCCATGACCTCAATTTCTATTACGCAGCTGCCGTCGACGCCAAGCATCGGCGCGTACGCGTGACCGTCGACGACCAGAGCGGCAAGATCGTCGCCGTGGTGCCGCTGCGGGGCAGTGGTGCGGCATTGCCGGCACGACAGGCCCTGAGGCCGATGCCTCCGCTGCAGCAGACGCAAATCAAGCCGGTGCCCCGCATCGTCCCGCTTACCGTGCCGCCCCCGGCGCTGCGAACGCCCGGAAGCTACGCCTACCCGCTCAATTCGAGGGGGCAGCTGACGCCGGGTTGGTGCCGCTACCGCCAGATCGCGCCGGGGTGCTGAGGAAGCACCCAACGCAAAGGGCGCCCCGGTTTCCCGGAGCGCCCTGACTTTCCATTCTATCCTGTTGGCTTAGGCAGCCTTGGCTTCAACCTGCCGGGGAGCCGATCCATTGATCGGGATCAGCCGGGGCTTCTTGGCCTCCGGGATCTCGCGGACAAGATCGACATGGAGCAGGCCGTTCTCGAGGCTGGCACCCGTCACCTGGACGTAATCGGCGAGCTGGAAGCGGCGCTCGAAAGCGCGGGCGGCGATACCCTGATGCAGGATCTCACCCTTGCTGGCTTCCTTGCTCTCGGACTTCTCGCCGCGAATGGTGAGGGAGTTTTCCTTCACTTCGATGGCGATGTCGCTCTCGGCGAAGCCGGCGACGGCAACCGAGATGCGGTAGGTGTTATCCGAGGTGCGCTCGATGTTATAGGGCGGGTAAGTGGTGGCCGAAGTATCGACGCCGGCGACCTGATCGAGCGCCGAGAACAGGCGGTCGAAACCAACGGTGGAACGGTAAAGGGGCGAAAAATCAAACTGACGCATGGCTATCCTCCTTTGAAGCGACAAGCCGTTGAAATGCTCCGCCATCTGGCCGGAGCTGACATGTGCATCCCGTCCGGGCCTGCACAAACCATGATTTGGTGCGGGTTTCGGCGGTTTCAAGGGGTGGGGGGCGATTCTTGATCGGGCTTGTCTTGAGCGTCCGATCGCGCAAGATGGCCTGGTTCCAGGCCGTTCTCCAGGTGAGTCATGCTGAAACTGCGCCCCAATTGCGAATGCTGCGACAGGGACCTGCCTCCCGATGCGCGTGACGCGATGATCTGCACTTTCGAGTGCACCTTCTGCGCCGATTGCGCGGCGGATGCCTTCGATGGCACCTGCCCCAATTGCGGCGGCGACCTCGTGCGCCGGCCGGTCCGTCCTGCCGCCCTGCTGGCCAAATACCCGCCTTCGACGGAGCGCGTATTGCGGGACGGCGACTGTCTTGCCAGGCGCGATGCGGCCTGAGCCGCCGGCGTCATTCGCCGGCCCGGCGACGATTTCGCCCCTGCACATCGGCGCGAAGCAGTCTATATGAGGCAGTGAGACCCCTGCAGGAAACATCCATGCTTCACGCCCATTCTTTCGTGCCGGCCCGCGAGGTCGAAGCCAAGTCCATTGCCGATAGTGTCGTGCTGACCTTCGAGGATCGCTGCCAGCGCCAGGGCGTGGTGCAGACGGTGGGTGGCCTCGATATCCTGGTCGACCTCTCCGAGGCGCCGGCGCTTGCCCATGGCGATGCCTATCGGCTGGAGGACGGCCGGCTGATCGAGATCGTGGCCGAGGCCGAGCCCTTGCTCGAGATCAAGGGCCGCGACCCCCTGCACCTGATGCGTCTGGCCTGGCATCTCGGCGACCGCCACCGCGAAACCGAGATCGGGGCGAAATGGCTGCGCATCCGCCAGGATGCCGCGATCGCCGAAGTCCTCAAAGGGCTCGGCGCCAAGGTCGTGGCGATCGAAGGGCCGTTCCAGCCGGAGGGCGGGGATCACAGCCACGACGCGCATGGACACGATCATGGCCATCATCACGGCCATGATCACAAGCACGACCATCATCATCACCATGATCACGGGCATGAGCATGGTCACGACCATGACCACCATCACCATGGTGATGCTTGCGGTTGTGGGCACGACCATGAGCACGGGCATCACGGCAAGCACGGCCACGACTGAGCGGCGAGCGGGCTACGGCCGGGAGTATGGCGCCGGAAAGCCAGCGCCATTTTCGGAAAATGGGATGCGACGGCAGGATTTGCAGCACCGGATCCGCTTCCGGACCCGGTGCTTTGGGCGATCAGCCTGTCGCAGCTCGGCCTACCAGCGATGCCAGGCGTGCCTGTAATAGGGGCGGTGCCAGCCATAACCGCCGCCCCAGCCGTAATAGTAGACGGGGCGGCTCCAGCCATAGCTGTAGACCGGATATTGCGGCACGCAGCGCCCCCAGATGTTGGGACGCCAGCCAGGGCCGCAGCCCCAGGCCACCTGCTGCACCAAGGGCGTGGAGGCGGGGTTGGAGGCAGCCAGCGGCATGGCCGAGGCGCCTGTGGTCGTGGCGGCCAGGCCGGGCAAGCCGAGCGTGGCGATGGCGGCGATTTGAATGATACGCTTCATGATGGAACTCCACCGGATACTGCTTGCGGAAGGCCGGCGTGGCCTCCTGCGAGCTTGAACGCAGTCCGCAGGGAAATCCGTCGCTATTGAGCGGATTTCTTCGGCGGTGGCGGCGGCGCGTGGATATAGCGACTCAGCCCTTCGGCCAGGATGGCGCGATCGGCCGGCGAACTCGTGGCCGCGAATTCGACGATGCGCTGTTCGAGTCCGGCCCGCATGGCGGAATCGGCGATGCGGGCGCGCTCCAGGGCCGCAAGCAGGGCCGGGGCATCCAGTGTCGGTTGCCGCAATAGGGCGGCGGCATCGCGCCGAGCCTGCTGTCCGTCGAGGATTGTCTGCCGCGCCTGATGGCGCGCCTCGCGCAGGGTCTTGTAGAAGGCATCGCGTTCCGGCGCCGGAAGCTGGTTGCCCAGGGCCTGCAGCGAGGCACGCGGGACGGATCTGCGCGCCTCGAACCAGACGATACCGCCGGCGATCGCCCCGGCCAGGAAGATGTTGAGGGCGATCGAGACGATGAGGGGGACGCGCGCGCCGGCCATGATCACGATCCTTCCTCGCTGATCTCGGTATCAGGCCCGGCGTCTCCGAAAGCCGTGACCGTCGCGCCCAGACCGAGATGCTCTGTCCTTGTCGGCGCATCGAGCAGGGCGATTGCCAGGGTTCCCGCCAGGGCGCCGGCAAGACCGGCGCCTGCGAGGCCGAGGCCGAGCCACCAGCGGCGGGTCCGGCGGCGGGGAGCAAGGCTGGCGGTTCCGGCCGCCACGACCCGGGCATGGAGATCGGCGGTTGGGGACGGGACCGTATAGCGATCCAGCATGGCGTCGAGTTGGGCGGCAGCCTGCAGGATGGCCTGCCCCTCGGCGCTCGACGCAAAGGCCATGGCTGCAGCCCGTTCGGCTTCCGGCCAGTGCTGCAGGCGGCTGCCATGGCTGTCGGCAAGGGCGGCAAAACGCCTGGCATCCATTGGTGTGGGTCGGTCAGGCATGGGAGCCGCTCCCTGACAGCAGGGCTTCAAGCTTGTCCGAACGGGACCGGCGGACGGGTGCTGCGAGGCGCTGCGGGAGGCCGGTGGCTGTCCGGCCTTGGGGAATGGGAGCGGCTGCATTGCCCTGTCCTGCAGCCTGGAGGCGGATGCAGCCATGTTCCTCGATGCCGCGCAGCGCCAGGTCGAGGCGGCCGGCCCGTGCGAGAATATGCCGGCCCTGCGGTGTCAGTGCGAAGGCGCGCCCGGCGCTACGCTCGGATGCGGGCCAGGTCTCCATCACCGCGCCATAGGCGGCGGCGAGGGCCGCAAAACGCTCTGCACTCATCGCGAAGGGAGCTTCAGTCATGGTCGGCCTTCCTGATCAGGAGCGATTGCAGAGAACGGCGTCCGCGGGCAAGCAGGCTCTCCAGCGCCTCGACGCTGATTTCCATGGCCGCGGCGGCCTCGATATTGGACATCGCCTGATAGTAGGTCAGGACGATGGCTTCCCGCTGCCGCGGAGCAATGGCCTGCAAGGCTCGCTCGACATGGTCGCTGGCCTCCTCGATCCCGCTGGTCGCCGGATGGTCCGCAGGGGCGGCCAATTCGGGTAGATCGAGGCCTGTCCACTCCCTGCGGCGGCGCAGGCGGTCATAGCAGAGATTGAGCGCGACACGATGGATCCAGGTGTCGAATCGGGCTGCGCCGGGCCGCCAGCGCGCCGCATTGCGCCAGATCCGCAGGAAGGTCTCCTGCGCGACATCCTCGGCCTCAGCGGCATCGCCCAGCATGCGGCGCGCCAAAGCGAGCAGCCGGGGCAGCTTGCGTGAGACCAGGGCCTGCATGGCGGCATCGTCGCCCGAACCGATCCGGCGCACCAACTCCTCGTCTGGATCGGACACCATGGCCAGGCGCACTCCCGGGACTCATCGAGGGCCATGGTCCAGCATCATTGCGCCGGTTTGGCAGCCGATTTGTGGCCCGGCAGTTCCTCGCGGGCGAGCGCGCCGTCCTTGTTGGCATCGAGCCGGGCAAAACGCTTGGCGAAGAAGGCGTCGAGTTCGGCCTTGTCGAGGAAGCCGTCCTTGTTGGTATCGAGGCGAACGAAGGATTTGGCCGGGTCGGTCTTGGCGTTCCGTTTGGTCTGGAAGGCGCTCCATTCCGCCAGGCTGACCTTACCGTCGCCATCGGTATCCGCCTTCATCAGGGCCTTCTCGCGGCGGGCCTGGAATTCGGCAAGGCTGAGTCCGACCTTGGCCGGTGCGTTGGATTGTGAAGGGGCCTGAGGAGCGGGGGCCTGGGCGGCCGGGGTCTCGGACGGCGCCGGTTGCGTCGTCTGTGCCATAGCGGCTGCGGCCGGCAAGGCCAGCATCAAGGCAAGGATCGAACGGCCGATCATGGGCATCTCCTGGGACAGATCGCGCGGATAGCAGCGCGAGGGACGCCATTTGAACGGCGGGGCCAGGAAAATCCGTCGGTCGGGCGGCAAAGAAGTTTGCGGTCCGAAACACCTTGCGATCTGACGGAGACAAGCCGTCTCGCAAGGGCGTGTTGCGACAGGTCGGCGTTCAGTGCCGGCCGTCGAGATCGCGAATGGCTGCCGCCCGCGCTGACGGATCCCCGGCCAGGAGATGCACGTGGACTTCGCAGGCGCCGGCCCCGGCTGCTGTCGCGAGCATGGCGAGGAGATCGTCGCCGCCCTGGCCGGCCTCACCGATCCACACACAGGCACCGCCTGCATCGACCGCGATCAGGACGGCATCGACATAATCAGGGCATTGGGCGATCGGATAGACCGAGACCAGATAGGAACGGCCTGATATGCCGACCCAGCGACGGAAGCGCGATGCCGCCGCCGGCGCATCGCGGCCCAAGGCGGCCAGCGTCGTGCACAGGCGGTGCTCGGGCGACGATGAACGAGAACGAATCGCGATCTGTGTCATGGAACAAATCTAGAACATCGCTTGCCGTGGCGTCAAGCGATTCGGGTTTGTTCCGCTGCCAGGGGGCCGCGGGCCTCTGCAAGCAGCCGGTCCGACGCCGTCTCGATGTCGTTCACGAGGCGCTCGAAGAAGACCGTCTTGTCCTGGCCGGCCGGTATGGCCGGCAGGATTTCCATCACCAGCCTGCCAGGCTGGCGGATGAACTGGCGCCGCGGCCAGAAATGCCCCGAATTGAGGGCAACCGGAACGCAGGGAACGTCGAACTCGCTGTAGAGATAGACCACGCCATATTTGTAAGCCGGCTCGGCGGCGGGCGCCCGGCGGGTCCCCTCGGGGAAGATCACGATCTGCCGGCCCCGGGCGAGTTCGCGCTCACCATCCGCCTTCATCTGCTTCATCGCCTTGGAGCGGGCGCCGCGGTTGACAGCGATCATCTGCGCCTTGGCGGCGAGCCAGCCGAAGACGGGCAGCCACATCAGTTCGCGCTTGAGCACGTAGCAGGGATCCTCGCAGACGAGGAACATGGCGAAGATGTCCCAGGTCGACTGGTGCTTGGCGGCGACCAGAACCGGCCCGGGCGGCAGGTTCTCCCGCCCGCGAATCTCGCAGGTGATGCCGGCGATGTGGCGCATCAGGAAGATATTCACCCGCGCCCAGTTCTTCACGATCCAGAGCAGTGCAGCGCGCGGCATCAGCAATGTCGGCAACGCCAGGATCATCCACAGGACGATGTTGACATAGAAGGCCAGGTTGAACAGGAGCGAGCGCAATACGAGCATGAACTGGATCATTCGAGGGATGCTGGTGCGGCTATAGCAGAATTGACGGCGGATGCCTCCCTCTTCATTGCCGGTCGACCAGGGACTGTCATCTTCGGGGGAGGGGGAGCAAACTTTGTTGCCCGAGGCAAACGTCTCTTGCTTGGCGGAACTCTCGCGCGCGACTTTTGCGACCAGGGGAATGGCAGTTGTCGCGGTACGGCCGGCTATTTCAGTGTTGCTATGATCGCGTCGACGTCCATGCAATCCTGCGTTGATGGGTTTTGTCCGGCGCGCTCGTCGATCGCCATCGCCGCATCGTGTGCCTTCCGGACCCGGGCGACCATCGCCGGCGACTGATCCTTCATCAGCATGTCGGAGGTGAGATCCGTCACCTGCATGGCGCGCCTGTTGAGTTCAAGCTTGGTGCAGCTACCGGCCGCCGGAGCATCCTTATCATCCTCGTCCGTGGGCAACATGTTCGCCGCCGCAGCGGCTGCCAATTGGACCGTGGCAACGGCGAGATCGCAGGCCGGAGCGAACTCGGCGGCCTTGTCCTCGCGATAGATGCACTCGAAATTGTACGCCTTGGCGTTCGCGATCGTGAACACATAGCGTTTGATTTGCGGGCGCTCCTTGCCAAAAGGCATTCGAGCGTTCTGGAAGACCATGTCGATGGCGGGCTGTCCGAGCATCTTGGTCATGGATGAGGATTTGAGCTTGATCAAAGGCAGATTCGCGATCGCCTTCGTGAAGGCATCCGTAATTTCCTGACGTGTCTTCTCGCTCACTTCCTTGAAATCTCCCAAAGCACGCGGGCCGAGAAAGGTGATGATGACGTCTCCGTTCGCCGGCGAAGATGCGGTCACACCCGTCACATCGCCGGTTCCGTCGGCGAACTCGCGATCCAGTGCGAAATTCAAGGGATAGCTGAAGGTATAGGAGCCGTCGACGGATTGGAAAGTCCGGGCGTCTTGTGCGGCGGCAGCGGTCGGCAAGGCCGCCGCCAGCGCCAGTAAATAGCCGGCTCGTGCAAGAAATGACATAATCTATCTTCTGTGAGTTTCTACGGGACTGTTTTGCTGCGGAAATCCCGATCAAGGATGCACTTCTACCTCTGAGCTTTGCGATGCGAGGACAGGACGGCTCTATCCTGCTCTCGCAACATCCCTCACTCGGCCCGCGCCTGCACCCTCTCCGCCGTGGCCCGTTCCATCCGGAGCTGGAAGGTGGCACCTGCATATTTCACATATTCCGACAGCAGCAGGCGGATGCTGGCCGGATCGGACCACCAGGAATCGAGCCTGAGATTCTGCGAGATCACGGGATAGGCGATCAGCGTGGTATCCGGCAGCACCCGGCGCAATTCCAGCAGCGAACGCGGCATATGGTAGTTCGAGGTCACCACGATGATCGACTTGAACTGCTTGTCGCGCACCCAACGTGCCGTTTCCAGGGCGTTGCCGAGGGTATTGAGGGCATTGCGGTCGATATCCACGCAGCAGTCGAGCACCTCGACGCCGCCGGCGCTATGTCCGGCCAGCGCCTGCTGGCTGGTGGCCTTGTTGACGCCGGTGATGAGAAGCCGCCTGGCACGGCCCTGGTTGAGCAGGTCGAAGGCCTCGCTGATGCGGTCGGCGCCGCCGGTGAGGGCAATGATGCCGTCGGCCCTCACCGCCGGGCTGGGCGTCTGGTTCTGCAGGCTGGAGACGAAATAGGCGAAATCCGTCACCACGGCCGCGGTGAAGAACAGCAGGCAGGCGCCGGTGATTTCCATGACCCAGCGCAGCCAACGGCGCGGCCGCCTCGGCGGGTGCTCCGCCTGGGAGGGGGAAGCGATGCCATCGATCGTCGAGGCCTGCCGCATCGGACGCGCCCATGTCAGCCGGTCGAATCTGGCTAGCCTGCGAAAACTGGCCAATCCGCCATATCCGAAATTCTTACGGATGGTTTGGGCGAAAATGGGGTCGGCGGGGCGGGTGTGTAGCGGAATGGGCGCAGAGCCCTGCCAGACGCTCATGGATGACCCCTATATGTGGCCTCGCAGCACACGGTGAACCGTCATGCGCGATGTAACGCCGGTGATGATGGCAATGAGCACGACTGCCGCGGCAATGGCGGCATAGCCGCGCCAGTCCATGTTGAAGGAGCCGAACAGGGCTTCCATCTGGTCGCCCGCCGCCGTGGCCGTGAAGCGCGAGGCCAGCATATGGGCAAAGAGGAAGGTCAGCGCCGCCGCGCCGCCGCCGATGAGCCCGCCCTTGAGACCGAGCCAGAGGAAATGGCGCTGGAATTCGTTGGCGATGAAGCTGTCATGCGCGCCGACGAAGTGCAGCACCTCCACCACGTCCTTGTTGCCGGCCATGGCGCCGCGGGTGGCGAATACCACCGACAGTGCCGTGGCGACGACCATCAGCACGAGGATGGCCAGGCCCGCCAGCACCATGGCACGCGCCATGGCCGCCAGGCGTGCGATCCAGAAGCGGTGATCGTCGAGGCTGGCGCCGGCCACGGTTTCGGCCAGCGTCTTCTTCAAGGTGGCGAAGTCGGGCAGGCTGCCCGGCGTGATCTTCACCACGATGAGGCGCGGGATCGGCAGGTCGCCCATGTCGAGGCCCTCGCCGAGCCAGGGCACCAGCATGCGCTCGGTTTCCTCGCGCGAATAGACCTGCACGTCGCTGATCCCTTCGGTGGCACGGGCGGCGACGACGGCCTTGGCGATCTCGGCCTCGACGTCGCGCCCCTCCACCGGGCGGACCTGGATGGTGACCTCGCGCGCGATCTGCGAACCCCAATCGGCGGCCGCGCCGGCAATCAGCAGCACGCCGCCGGCCGTAAGGGCGACCAGGAAGGTCATGATGGCCACCACGGCCATCAGCGAGCGCCCTGCGATCGAACCCGACGGCACGATCGGGGCAGCCGGGCGGATCAGCGTCTCGGCGCGCCGGCCGGCAGGCTGGCCTCTGTCGTTCACGACCATGACGCGGGCTCCTGGACCGTGACATGGCCATCCTCGAGGCGCAGGCGCCGGGCGGGGAAGAGTTCCATCAGGCTTTCGTCATGGGTGGCGATCACCACCGAGGTGCCGGAACGATTGAGTTCGATGAACAGGCGCAGCAGGCGCCGCGCCAGGGCCGGATCGACATTGCCGGTCGGCTCGTCCGCCAGCAGCAATTCGGGGCGTACGATCAGGGCGCGGGCGATGGCGGCGCGCTGCTTCTCACCGCCGGACAATACGGGCGGCAGCACATGCATGCGCTCGCCCAGCCCGACCCAATGCAGCAATTCGACCACTTCGGCCCGGTAGCGCGCCTCGTCCTGGCCCTGTACGCGCAGGGGCAGGGCGATGTTCTCATAGGTGGTGAGGTGGTCGAGCAGGCGGAAATCCTGGAAGACGATGCCGATGCGCCGCCGCGTCTCGGCGAGGGCGTGCTTGGAGAGGGTCGACACCTCCTGGTCGAAGGTGTGGATGAGGCCACGGGTCGGCTTGAGGGTGAGAAAGAGCAGACGCAGCAGCGTGGTCTTGCCTGCGCCGGAAGGACCGGTGAGGAACTGGAAGGAATTGGCGGGCAGGTCGAAACTGACGTCGCGCAGCACTTCCGGGCCCATCCCGTAGCGCAATCCCACATTCTCGAACCGAACCAAGACAGAATCTCCCCAAGACGGCCCCGACCGCCTCGGCTGCACTGTGCCGGGAGGGCGTTAACGAGGTGTTAACGTTAACGAAATGACAACGAATTTAACCTTCGGAAGATCTCCCTTTTCGCAGGCAGGAGGGAAGAGCTCTGCCCGACCGGCGATCCGGCGGCTGTGGGTGGGCGGCGGGCGGCACTGCAACGCCATTGTCGCCGATACCCTCCTGCGGCTATGGTGCCGGCAGAAATGAGGAGTTCGATGGCCACGTCGCGTAATATCAAAGTCCTGTTCGATGCCGAGACGATTGCCAAGCGCAATGCGTCCCTGGTGCAGGAGATCAAGGCCCGCAATCTCGAGAATCTGCTCGTGGTCGCGGTGCTGAAAGGATCCTTCGTGTTCACGGCCGATCTCCTGCGCGCCATGCACCATGCCGGCATGGCGCCTGAGGTGGAGTTCGTGCACCTGTCGAGCTATCGGGAGGCGACCGTATCGACCGGCACGGTGAACATTCTCCATGACGTGGAGAGCGACGTTCGCGGGCGCAACATCCTCCTGGTCGACGACATTCTCGAATCGGGGCGCACCCTGGCCTTCGCCAAGGACCTGCTCGCGGCGCGCGGCGCCAAGCAGGTGCTGAGCTGCGTGCTCCTCGACAAGCCGGGCAAGAGCGCCGTCAACATCAAGGCCGATTTCATCGGCTTCGAATGCCCCGACGTCTTCGTGGTCGGCTATGGCATGGACGTCGCCCATTCCTATCGTCAGCTGCCCTTCGTCGGCGTGGTCGAGTAGAAGTGCCTTGATCTTGCCGTGCAGGCAGGAGCGTTTTGCGTTGGCGGCATCGCCAGGAATCGCAAAGATGCGTCGAACCAAAGAGGCAGCGCAAAGCAGCGTTGCCGACTAAACGCGCTTTGCTCTAGAAGCCGGCGGCATGGCAGGCCTCGGAGGACATATGGCTGGTATCCTGGGCGCGCACAGCGCCCGTTTCCTGTTTCGTGACGACAAGGGCAGCATCGACCGGCAGACCTGGTGGCGCGGCATGGCGGTGCTGGCCGTGGTCCTGGGGGCGCTGGTGGCAGTGGCCTACGGGCTTAATCATGTCCTGCCGCGCAATCCCGCGGCGGCCGAAGCCCTGGTCGACGAAGTCGCCCGCGAGCATACCCGGCTGATGACGGCACCCTATTATCTGTCGCTGTTTGCGATCGACGTCATCTATCTGGTGATGGTGCTGGTCTCGGTCTGCATCTATTTCGTCGGCGCCAAGCGCTACAACGATCTGGGCCGGCCAGCGCAACTGGCGCTCATCCTGCCCGCTGCCATCTATTTCCAGATCTTCTCGCCGATCCTCAGCGACCAGCTGTTGCCGGTCTATGGACGCTGGATCGTAACCCTAGCCATGCTCGCCGTGCTCGTCTGGCAAATCTATGAGCTTGGCTTCAGGAAAGGCCGCCTCTAGGCTACCCCGATGGGCCGGTCTTCCGACCGGCCATCCCTTGTCGGCCTGGCACGACTTCGGGATTGGTTTGCGTTACGTCAATCTGGTTATCTAGCCTGACCTGTTCACCTTGCATTCAGATCATACTGCTAGACATCGAGTATTGAAATTGAGGGAGGGAGCTATGAAACTATCCCTGAAGCTGTTTGTTGCAGCTGGCCTGACCGCCGGAAGTATGCTGATTGCTCCGCAGATTGCCTCGGCAATGCCGATGGCACCATCCGCGCAATCGCAGGCCGACAACGGGCTCGTCCAGCAAATTCGCCGTTTGTGCCCCTATGGCATGCACCGCTCCCCCTATGGCTGTGTCCCCGATCGTGGTTATCGGCGTGGTTGGCGCGATGACGGCGGCTGGCGCTATCGGGAACGTCCCCGCCGGTATTATCGCGACTATGACTATCAAGAATATTGAGGGGCGAATGACGCTGTGCCGAACGATCCCGGTACAGTCGGTTGCCCGGACACGCTTGGTATCGCTCGCGTAGCAACATCGACCCCACGGTTCACCGAACCGTGGGGTTTTGCATGGCGGATGGGGATGGCGATGCCGAGGCGTCATCCGCAGGCTGTCCGGACACCGCGCTCAACGCGGCAGGAAATCCCTGATCGCCGCTGCGATCTCCGTCGCATGCGTCTCCAGCGCGAAGTGCCCCGTGTCGAAGAAACGGATGACGGCGTCTGGGATGTCGCGCTTGAAGGCTTCGGCGCCGGGCGGCAGGAAGAAGGGATCGTGCTTGCCCCATACCGCCAGCAAAGGCGGCCGGTGTGTGCGGAAATAGGCCTGGAAGGCCGGATAGAGTGCGACATTGCTCTTGTAGTCGCCGAACAGATCGAGCTGGATCGCCTCTGATTCAGGGCGGGCCAGGTAGAAACTGTCCAGCGAGTAGCCGTCAGGCGAGACCGTGTGCGTATCCGGCACGCCATGGGTATATTGCCAGATCGTCGCCTCCGGCCTGAGAAAAGCCTTCAACGCCTGCCGGTTGGCCTCCGACGCATCCTCCCAATAGGCGCGGATCGGGTTCCAGCCCTCGCTCAGCCCTTCTTCATAGGCGTTGCCGTTTTGCGTGATGATCGCCGTGATGCGTTCGGGATGCCTCAAGGCGAGGCGAAATCCCGTCGGAGCGCCATAGTCGAACACGTAGATCGCATAGCGGTCGAGGCCGACGATCTCGGTGAAGCGGTCGATCACCGCGGCGATCGCTTCGAAACTATGGCCGCTCGCGGGCAGGCACGACTGGCCGAAGCCTGGCAGATCCGGTGCAACGATATGAAAACGGTCGGCCAGAAGCGGCATCAGGTCGCGAAACATATGGCTCGAACTCGGAAAGCCATGCAGCAGCAGGAGCTTGGGCGCCTGCGGCGACCCCGCTTCTCGATAGAAGATCTTGAACCCGTTCACGTCCGCGGTGCGGTAGCTGATGGTCGTCATGGTTTTCTCCTGCCTGATATAACCTAATTGATTGATAGTTTCGGGTTATGCCGTGGTCGTGGTGGCTGGGAATGCGCGGCCCTTTGACCTTCACCTTCGGCTCGCGCAGGGCTTTGTTCGTCGGGGGAGTTCGGGGCTTGGCTTCACGCCGAGGCGGTGTCGCGGATCGCCTCTTGAATGATGGCGAGGACCGTGTCCGGTGCCGTCACCATGGGGGTGTGATCGACCGGGCGGGCATGAATGCGTGCCTGCATGCGTCTCGCCATGAAGTGCTGATTGTCGGCGATGATCATGCGGTCCTGTTCGGCGACCAGGAACCAGGCCGGCACCTGCTTCCAGGCCGGGCGACCGACCGGAGCCGTAATGCAGGCCAGTGAGATCGGCCGTTGCACGGCGGTGAGCAGCGCCAGTTCGCCGGCCGTTGCTCCTGGTGCAAACGCGGTGGAGACGGCTTCCGGCGGCAGATAGATCAAGCCGTGGTCGTCCGGGGCAAGTGTCGGCGCCTCGGGATGCGGCCGACCGCGATAGAAGACATCTGCAACCGTCTCTCCCTCGTCCAGTGCCAGGGCGGCCACATAGACCAGCGACGCGACCTTCCTGCTTTGCATGGCGGCGATGACGGCGCCGGCATAGGCATGACCGACCAGAACAACCGGGCCAGGCACGCGGTCCAACGTGCGCTCGAGCGCTGCCACGTCGTCGGCGAAGGAGGTCAGCGGCAGCGGCGCCGCAACCGTGCCGTACCCTTCCTCGGCGAGGGGACGGATGATTTTTGCCCAACTCGTGCCATCGGCCCAGGCGCCATGGACGAGAACAACGCTGACAGGCTTGCGGGGCATCGACGTTCTCCTCTATGGCATATTTAGAGTAACTGTCTTGATGGCTATAAAATGGTTACTTCAGCTTATCGTAACTTGTCAAGCCTTGTTGAACGGGTTATTTGAGGGATGGACAGATGCTTGGCGCCGGCAGGATGCCGGCCGCAATGGGAGTATGTGATGGATGTGCGTTCCCCCGCCCTTTTCGTCGCTGACGCCGAGGGGCTGGATTTCCTCAATTCCGTGGCGACGCCGGTCGACACGCCGGTCGACTGGATCGACAACGGGGACGGCCTGCTAAATTGGCTGGAGCAGGCGCGGTTGCTGCCGCCGGACATTGCCGAGTCCGTGCGGGCGCAAGCGCTGCCCGAGGAACTCGACAGGGTGGCCGGCCAGGCCAGGGCCTTGCGCGAATGGTTCAGGGGCTTCGTGCGAAAGCATCGGGGCAGGCCGCTTGCAGCCGATGCGGTGGGCGAACTGGAGCCGCTCAATCGCCTGCTTGAGCGCAATGAAGGCTTTCACCAGATCGCACCCAGGCAAGGCGAGGGGCATGACGGGCTGGAGTTCCAGGCCTTGCGCAAATGGCGCTCCCCGGAGGCCCTGCTCCAGCCTCTTGCCGAAGCCATGGGGCGTTTCGTCTGCACGGAGGACTTTTCAAACGTGAAGGCTTGCGAGGGGGCGTCCTGCACGCTTGTGTTCGCGGATCATACACGCGGGCATCGGCGGCGATGGTGCAGCATGGCGCTCTGCGGCAACCGGGCCAAGCAGGCCGCCCATCGGCACCGGCTCAAGGCGGAGCAGCCTTGAATCGTCGGCTACGGCGATGTGTTCGTCGCCGAGCGATCGGAAGGGTCGCAGCATAGCGGCCCTGCCCAGTAAAGCGCGTTCAGCTGTACGCACCCGTTGGTCCCGGCTCTCGAGCCGGTGTTGCCATGCCGGTCGCACCGGACCGGCATGGCAGACCCAGGATCAGAACAGACCTTCGATCTGGCCCTTGGTGTCGAGACGGATGAACTCCGCCGAGGGCACGCGGGGCAGGCCCGGCATGGTCATGATCTCGCCGCAGACCACCACCAGGAAGCCTGCGCCGGCCGACAGGCGCACTTCACGGATCGGCACGACGTGGTCGACCGGCGCGCCGCGATGGTTCGGATCGGTCGAGAAGGAATATTGCGTCTTGGCCACGCAGATCGGCAGATGGCCAAAGCCGGCAGCCTCGATGTCCCTGAACTGGTCGCGGACCTTCTGGTCGGCGATGATATCGGCGGCGCGATAGATCTCCTTGGCGATCAGCTTCATCTTGTCCCAGAGCGGCATCTCGTCCGGGTAGAGGGTGCGGAATCCGCGGCCGTCGAGCGGATGCGGTGCCTCGGCCAGCGCGACCACGCGGCGGGCGAGTTCCTCGGTGCCCTTCGAACCTTCGGCCCAATGGCTGCAGACCACGGCGTCGACGCCGAACTGCTCCTTGCAGACCTGGGCGATGAGCTCATGCTCGGCCGGCGTGTCGGCAATGAAGTGGTTGATGCCGACGATGGCGGAGACACCGAACTTGCGCACGTTCTCGACATGGCGGCCGAGATTGGCCAGGCCCTTGCGCAAGGCTTCCAGATTCTCCTTGCCGAGCTGGTCCTTCGGCACGCCGCCATGCATCTTGAGGGCGCGCACGGTGGCGACGATCACCACGGCTGCCGGGGTGAGGCCCGCCTTGCGGCACTTGATGTCGAAGAACTTCTCGGCACCGAGGTCGGCGCCGAAGCCGGCTTCCGTCACCACGTAGTCGGCGAGCTTGAGGCCGGCGCGGGTCGCGGTCACCGAGTTGCAGCCATGGGCGATGTTGGCGAAGGGGCCGCCATGCACGAAGGCGGGGTTGCCTTCCAGCGTCTGCACCAGATTGGGCTTCAGGGCGTCCTTGAGCAGCACCGTCATGGCACTGGAAGCCTTGATGTCGGCGGCGGTGATCGCCTTCTTGTCGCGGGTGTAGCCGATGATCATCTTGCCGAGGCGTTCCTCGAGATCGGCGAGGTCCTTGGCGAGGCAGAACACGGCCATGACTTCGGAAGCCACGGTGATGTCGAAGCCGTCTTCGCGCGGGAAGCCGTTGGAGACGCCGCCGAGCGAGGAGTTGATGGCGCGCAGCGAGCGGTCGTTCATGTCGAGGACGCGGCGCCAGGTGACGCGGCGGGTGTCGATGCCGAGCGCATTGCCCCAATAGATGTGGTTGTCGATCATCGCCGACAACAGGTTATGCGCCGAGGTGATGGCGTGGAAGTCGCCGGTGAAGTGCAGGTTGATCTGCTCCATCGGCACGATCTGGGCATAGCCGCCGCCGGCCGCGCCGCCCTTGACGCCGAAGCAGGGGCCGAGCGAGGGTTCGCGCAGGCAGATCATGGTCTTCTTGCCGATCGCGGCCAGGCCGTCACCGAGGCCGACGGTGGTGGTGGTCTTGCCTTCGCCGGCCGGAGTCGGGTTGATGGCGGTGACCAGGATCAGCTTGCCGTCGGGGCGATCCTGCAGGCCGGGGATCTTGTCGAGATCGATCTTGGCGATATGTTTGCCGTAGGGCTCGAAGGCCTCATCGGGAATGCCGGCTTTCTCGGCAATCGCCTCGATGCGCTGCATCTTGGCTTGACGCGCGATTTCGATGTCGCTCAGTGGCTTTTTCGGGTCTTGGGCCATGCTGGTTCCCTCTGGGGCGGTTGTTCTGCGCAGTTGAGACATATTTTCACGGAAATGAAAATATCTTTCTTGGCAGTAGGGGCTTGTATTGCGACGATTACGGAAAAAATAAGAGAAAGACTGTTCCGAATACGACGCGGCGTCGCATGAAAGATAGGTAGCCGATTGCAATCGAATCGGCTTGTCCGAAACCGTCACAGGATGTGTCGCCTTCGCGATGATGCGCTCGGGTTGAATGTGGGCTATGCATGGTTTCGGGACCGATTGGCTGGGGAGTTGTTGGTCAAAAGGGTTGCGGGC
The DNA here is from genome assembly GCF_052045555.1 of Labrys sp. 22185. Taxonomy (NCBI): domain Bacteria; kingdom Pseudomonadati; phylum Pseudomonadota; class Alphaproteobacteria; order Hyphomicrobiales; family Xanthobacteraceae; genus Labrys; species Labrys sp. 22185. The sequence continues at coordinate 262,712 of NZ_JBQEPH010000004.1, forward strand.
CTCTATGCCCGACCGGCAGAAGAGTGTAAGAGGCCCAACCCCGAGGGCAGGAAACCCCGGGTTCGACCGGCGTGCCGCCACTTGCCGTCCGGCCCTGATGCGACCGGCGGCGCCTTGAGCCGCATTTTGGAGAGCGAAGATCGCATCTCGCGATCGACCGATCGAAACAATCCCAACAGGTCAGAACGGAGTTGCCCGCATGGGGCTCGCGAACGCCGTCGAGAACGGCGAAGACACCACCGAACACAAGCATAGCGGCGGGTTTGCCGCGTTGACGCTTGGCTCCATCGGCGTCGTCTATGGCGATATCGGTACCAGCCCGCTCTATGCCTTTCGCGAGGCCGCCCATGCCGCCACCGATGGCGGCAAGAACGTCACGCCCACCGCCGTGCTCGGCGTGATTTCCCTGATCCTGTGGGCGCTGATCATCATCGTCACGCTCAAATATGTGCTGCTGCTGCTTCGGGCCGACAACAAGGGCGAGGGTGGCACCCTGACCCTGATGGCGCTGGCCCAGCGGGCCCTCGGGCGCACCGGGGCACCCATCGTACTGCTCGGCATCGTCGGCGCTTCGATGTTCTATGGCGACGCCATGATCACCCCGGCTGTCTCCGTGCTGTCGGCTGTGGAAGGCCTCAAGCTGGTGGCGCCCGGCTTCGACGTCTTCGTGGTGCCGTTGACGCTGGTGATCATCGTCGCCCTCTTTCTGGTGCAGAGCCACGGCACGGCGCGGGTCGGTGCCTTTTTCGGCCCGGTCATGGCGATCTGGTTCACGCTTGTCGGCGTGATCGGCTTCGTCAATTTCCTGCAGCATCCCGGCATCATCGCGGCGATCAATCCCTGGTATGCCGCCGAATTCCTGCTCACCCATGGCCATATCGGCTTCGTCACGCTGGGCGCGGTGTTCCTGGCCGTCACCGGCGGCGAGGCGCTCTATGCCGATCTCGGCCATTTCGGCCGCAAGCCGATTCAAACGGCCTGGCTCGGCCTGGTGCTGCCGGCCCTGACCCTCAATTATCTCGGCCAGGGCGCCCTGGTGCTCAATGATTTCAGTGCCCTGGAGAACCCGTTCTACCGCCTGGTGCCGGCCTCGCCCCTGTTCCTGGTACCGATGGTGATCATGGCCACCAGCGCCACCATCATCGCCAGCCAGGCGGTGATCACAGGCACCTTCTCGCTGACGCGGCAGGCCGTGCAACTCGGCCTGGTGCCGCGCATGCGCATCTCGCACACATCGGAGCACCAGTCCGGCCAGATCTTCATCGCCCAGGTCAACGGCATGCTGCTTGCCGGCGTGGTGCTGCTGGTCTTGGTGTTCGAGAGTTCCTCGCGCCTGGCTTCGGCCTATGGCATCGCCGTGACCACCACCATGGTGGTGGATGCCATCCTCGCCTTCGTGGTGATCTGGCGGGTCTGGCTGTGGAAGCCCTGGGCCGCCGCGGCGATCATCGTGCCCTTCCTCCTCATCGATTCGATCTTCCTCGGCGCCAACCTGCTCAAGCTGTTCGACGGCGCCTGGCTGCCGATCCTGATCGCCCTCGGCCTGATCACGCTGATGGTCACCTGGCGGCGCGGCACGCGCCTGGTACTGGAGAAGTCCCGGCGCACAGAGGTGCCGCTGATGACCATCGTCAAGAGCCTGGAAAAGGGCTCGGTCGCCCGCGTGCCGGGCACGGCGATCTTCCTGACCAGCGATCCCGATTACGCGCCCACGGCCATGCTGCACAGCCTCAAGCACTACAAGGCGCTGCATGAGAAGGTGGCCATCCTGACCATCGAGACCACCGACGATCCGATCGTGCCGGGAGGCGGACGGGTCTCGATCGAGGAGATCTCGGCGTCCTTCACCAAGATGAAGGTGCAGTTCGGCTATATGGAAAGCCCGAACGTGCCGAAGGCGCTGGCGCTGTGCCGCAAGGCCGGCTGGTCCTTCGACATCATGTCGACCTCCTTCTTCCTGTCGCGCCGCCATCTGAGGGGTGGCAAGCAGCCCACCATGTGGCGCTGGCAGCGCCGGCTCTACATGATCCTCGCCCGCAACGCCGACGATGCCAGCGACTATTTCTCCATCCCCTCCAACCGCGTGGTGGAGATCGGCACGCAGGTCCTGATCTGAGACCAGGCTGATCTGAAACAGTCATGCTCCCGGGAAACGGTTCCGGCGGCCGGCTTTTGCGCATCCGCAAGCCGGCCCGGCCTCGTCGGGAGCCCTTTGCCGTGAAATCGGAAAGGTGTAAGAGAGCGGGCTTGCTGCGCTGCACAAACAGGGGACGGGCTTGCCTGGCGATGGCAGCCGCGCTTTTCATCTTCATTCTGCCCGACTTCAACATATCCAACGGAGGCCCGTATGGGGCTTACGCATAGCGCCGACACCGGCGAGGAAACCAGTGGCCATGGTGGTGGCTTCTGGGCGCTGACGCTCGGCTCCATCGGCGTCGTCTACGGCGATATCGGTACCAGCCCGCTCTACGCCTTCCGCGAGGCGCTGCATGCGGCGACCGAGGGTGGCAGGCTGATGAGCCAGGAAGCGGTGCTCGGCGTGATCTCGCTGATCCTGTGGGCGCTCATCGTCATCGTCACGCTGAAATATGTGCTGTTGCTGCTCCGGGCCGACAACAAGGGCGAGGGTGGTACCCTTACCTTGATGGCGCTGGCCCAGCGGGCCCTGGGGCGCTCGGGCACCGTGCTCCTGCTGCTCGGCACCATCGGGGCTGCCATGTTCTATGGCGACGCCATCATCACGCCGGCCGTGTCGGTGCTCTCGGCAGTGGAAGGCATGAAGCTGGTGACGCCGGCTTTCGATCCCTTCGTGGTGCCGATCACCGTGGCGATCATCGTGGCGCTGTTCGCCGTCCAGAGCCACGGCACGGCGCGGGTCGGCGCCTTCTTCGGGCCGATCATGGCACTGTGGTTCGTGGTGATGGGTCTGGCGGGCCTGTGGCACATCAAGGATGCACCGGTGGTGCTCGCAGCCTTCAATCCCTGGCACGCCGTCGCCTTCATGCTCAGCCATGGTCATATCGGCTTCGTGGCGCTCGGCGCAGTGTTCCTGGCGGTCACCGGGGCCGAGGCGCTCTATGCCGATCTCGGCCATTTCGGCCGCAAGCCGATCCAGATGGCCTGGATGACCCTGGTTCTGCCTTCGCTGGCGTTGAACTATCTCGGCCAGGGCGCGCTGGTCTTGAACAACCCGGCACCCCAAATCCTCGACAATCCTTTCTACATGCTGGTGCCCCAGAATCCGATCTTCCTGGTGCCGATGGTGGTCCTGGCGACGGTCGCCACCATCATCGCCAGCCAGGCCGTGATTACCGGCGCCTATTCCCTGACGCGCCAGGCCATCCAGCTCGGCCTTCTGCCGCGCATGAAGGTGGCCCATACCTCTGAGCACCAGTCGGGCCAGATCTATATTGCCCAGGTCAACGGCATCCTGCTGGTCGGCGTGCTGATCCTGGTGTTGGCCTTCGAGAGTTCCTCTCGCCTGGCTTCGGCCTATGGCATCGCGGTGACCACCACCATGGTGGTGACGGCGATGATGGCCTTCCTGGTGATCTGGAAGGTCTGGCGCTGGTCGGCGCTGACGGCGGCGCTGATCATCGTGCCGTTCCTGCTGATCGACCTCGTCTTCCTCTCCGCCAACCTGCTCAAGGTGCATGATGGTGGCTGGGTGCCCCTGATGATCGCGGCTGCCCTGATGATCCTGATGATCACCTGGCGGCGTGGCACGCGGCTGGTGCTGGAGAAGACGCGACGCACCGAGGTGCCGCTGATGACCATCGTCAAGAGCCTGGAAAAGGGCTCGGTTGCCCGCGTGCCGGGTACGGCAATCTTCCTGACCAGCGATCCCGACTATACGCCCACGGCGCTGCTGCATAGCCTCAAGCACTACAAGGCGCTGCATGAGAAGGTCGCGATCCTGACCATCGAGACCACCGATGATCCGATCGTGCCGGGAGGAGGCCGCATCACGCTCGAAGAGGTCTCGGCCTCCTTCACCAAGATGCGGGTGCAGTTCGGCTATATGGAAAGCCCGAACGTGCCGAAGGCGCTGGCGCTCAGCCGCAGGGCCGGCTGGTCCTTCGACATCATGGACACCTCCTTCTTCCTGTCGCGCCGCCACCTGCGCGGCGGGGCGCAGCCCCTGATGTGGCGCTGGCAGCGCCGGCTCTACATGATCCTCGCCCGCAATGCCGACGACGCCAGCGACTATTTCTCCATCCCTTCCAACCGGGTGGTGGAGATCGGCACGCAGGTCCTGATCTGAGGCTTTTCCTGGATCGCAGGCATCCAGCCTGCTCTTGGAAGCGCTGCGCTTGCAGACGAGGAAGGGCAGGCTGGATGCCTGCGATCCCGGGATGGATCCTCAGGCCGGCGTCGACAGTTTCATCATGGTCAGGCCGGAGACGATCAGGGCTGCGGCGATGATGCGCATGGCGTTGGCCTGTTCGCCGAGCACCAGCACGCCGACGATGAAGGCGCCCACGGCGCCGATGCCGGTCCAGATCGTATAGGCGGTGCCGAGCGGCAGGCTGCGCATCGAGATCGAGAGCAGGCCGAAGCTGATGGCCATGGTGACGAAGGTGACGATGGTCGGCACCAGCTTCGAAAAGCCTTCCGACTGTTTCATGTAGAAGGCCCACACCACTTCGAAGATGCCGGCGATAACGAGATAGATCCAGGCCATCAGGCCCTCCTCTAAAAAGGGCCCGGGCCGTCCCGGACATCAAACCCATCATGGGGGAGGGCGTGGCCTCCTCGATCGCGACATGGAGGCCACGAACGAGTGGCATTGTGCCGGACTCTTTCCCGAAATCAAGGGGCGGATCGGCATGTCAGGGCTGCGTTCCAGCAGCCGTTGCGGCGGTCAATCGGTTCGGCTCACCTCAGCATGGCTTCGATGTCGAGCGTTGCCGTCGTGCCGATCGCGTCGAAATGCCGGGTGAGGAAGGTCTTCGCCGCCCGGCGGCCCTGGTCGCGCAGGAAGGTGAGGAAATCCCATTCGGTATTGAGCTTGGAGGTGGCGTCGAGACCCTCCTTCTGGCCCAGCGCGATGCGATGCAGGCGGATGTCGCCGAAACGGTCGGCGCCCCGGGCGCGGCGCTGCATCATGGCGAGGGCGCGCAATTCGCCGAGGAGGGAGGCGTTGAAGGTGATCTCATTGAGGCGGTTGGCGATACCGCCGGCCGTCTGCGGCACCTCCCGCACCAGCACGGGGTTGATCTGCACCAGGATGGTATCATCGGGTGTACGCTCGTCGAGCAGCGGAAACAGGGCCGGGTTGCCGAGATAGCCGCCGTCCCAATAGGCCTGCCCGCCGATCTCGACGGCCTGGAAGATCTGGGGCAGGCAGGCAGAGGCCATCACCACATCGGCGCTCAGTTCGGCATTCTCGAAAATGCGGATATGGCCGCTGCGTACATTGGTGGCGGAGACGAACAGCCTGATCGCCTCGCTCGCCTTGAGCTTGTCGAAGCAGATCAGTTCGGCGATGAGATCGCGCAGCGGGTTGAGATTGAGCGGATTGCTGTCATAGGGGCTGAACAGCCGGCTCCAATTCTCGAACAGGGCCATGCCGGGCGAATCTTCCAGCGACCAACCGGCCATGAAGCGTTCCAGCAACGGGCGGCGCATGGGCGACAGCCGCCCCTTGCGGCTGATCTCACGCCAGAATGTCTCGAGCTGGCGGCGGGCGCCTGGCGCCCCGCCTTCGAGGTAACCTTCGGCGAAGACCACGGCATTCATGGCCCCGGCGCTGGTGCCGGTGATCGCCTTGACCTCGAGGCGGCCGTCCTCCAGCAGGCCATCGAGCACGCCCCAGGTGAAGGCGCCATGGGCACCGCCGCCCTGCAACGCCAGATTTACGGGTTTGGCGGCGGTGCTCATGCGGCAGTCCAGCCGCCATCCATCGACAGATTGGCGCCGGTGATGCTCGCTGCCGCATCCGAGCACAGATACACCGCGAGCGAGGCGACCTGGTCGATGGTGACGAACTCCTTGGTCGGCTGACCTCCCAGCATCACGTCATTCTTGACCTGCTCCGCCGTCATGTTGCGCGCCTTCATGGTGTCGGGGATCTGCGCCTCGACCAGCGGTGTCCAGACATAGCCCGGGGAAATGGCGTTGCAGGTGATCTTCTGCTGCGCCACCTCCAGCGCTACCGTCTTGGTCAGGCCGGCAATGCCGTGCTTGGCGGCGACATAGGCGGACTTGAAGGGCGAGGCGACCAGGGAATGGGCCGAGGCGGTGTTGATGATCCGTCCCCAGCCCTTCCTCTTCATGCCGGGCAGGGCCGCCTTGATGGCATAGAAGGAAGCGAGCAGGTTGAGCCTGATGATCGCTTCCCACTTGTCGTCGGGGAATTCGTCGATCGGCGAGACGAACTGGATGCCGGCATTGTTGACCAGGATGTCGACCGCGCCGAAGGCGGTCTCGGCCTCGCCGATCAGGCCCTTCACCGCGGCCGGCTCCATCAGGTTGGCCGGCGAGAACAGGGCCTTGACGCCGAATTCGGCCTCGATGCCGGCCCGGGTCTTCTCGATCTCGGCGGCATCGCCCAGTCCGTTGAGCATGACATTGGCGCCTTCGCGGGCCAGAGCGCGCGCGATGCCGAGGCCGATGCCCGATGTCGAACCGGTGACGACGGCTGCCTTGGTCTTGAGCATGTTGGGTCCTTTGGAAGAGTTGAAGGCCGGTATGGGCTGCCTTGGTTGCTGCAGGATCTCGGATGCCTGCAGAATTTCCGGATGCTGCCCATTCTTGCAACATCCGGAAATTCTGCTTGAGGCAAATCACTCGAATTCTCGTCGCATCCCGGATTGGGAAAGTGGCGCGACTATGACACAGAGTGTCGCCTGCACGCATCCAAGATCGGCTGGTTCCAGGTTTAATTGATTATATGTTCAATCAATAGAATGCCCATACGGCAACGCCAAGAAATCGATGCAAACCGGTTCTGGCGCGGATGGGCGGCTTTGTGCCGTTGGCGTCATCCAGCGCCGGAAAATCGCGGGACAAGCACTGTCTTTCGTGCTGAATTGCCATAGGGGAAAGGGCTCCGTGGCAAGAGTTCGATCCCATCTGGGGTCGAGAGGGGTTAACAAAGACAAGACGGACTGGGTCTATCCCAGATTCGGCCTTCGGTGTTTTCCGGGAGAAATGAAATGACGGGTATTGGTAGAATGATTGCAGGCGTCGCCCTGGCCATCGGCCTCGGCACGGGCGCCGCGCTGGCGGGCGATGCGGAAGCCTGCAAGACGGTCAAGTTCTCCGATGTGGGCTGGACCGACATCACCGCGACCACGGCGATCGCCTCCCGCGTTCTCGAAGGTCTCGGCTACACCCCCAAGACCACGGTTCTGGCCGTCCCCGTCACCTATGCCTCGATGAAGAGCAAGGATATCGACGTCTTCCTCGGCAATTGGCAGCCGAGCATGGAGAATGATCGCAAGGCCTATATCGCCGACAAATCGGTGATCGAAGTGGGTGCCAATCTGCCCGAAGGTGCAAAATACACGCTGGCCGTGCCGCAGGCGACCTATGACAAGGGCCTGAAGGACTTCGGCGACATCGCCAAGTTCAAGGATTCGCTCCAGGGCAAGATCTACGGCATCGAGCCCGGCAATGACGGCAACCGCCTGGTGCAGAGCCTGATCGACGGCAACAAGAACGGCCTGAAGGACTTCCAGCTCGTCGAGTCATCCGAGCAGGGCATGCTCGCCCAGGTCCAGGGTGCCGTGGCGCGCGGCGAGGACATCGTCTTCCTCGGCTGGGCGCCGCACCCGATGAACGTCAATTTCAAGATCCAGTATCTGACGGGGGGCGACGATACGTTCGGCCCGAATTTCGGCGCCGCCAAGGTCTATACCAACGAGCGCGCCGGCTGGAGCGAGGAATGCCCCAATGCGGGCAAGTTCATCGCCAACCTCAAATTCACCGTGGACCTCGAGAACAAGGTGATGCAGGCGATCACCGGCGACGGCAAGGATGGCCCGACGGCCGCCACCGAATATCTCAAGGCCAACCCGGGTGTTCTGGATGCCTGGCTTGCCGGCGTCACCACCTTCGACGGGCAGCCTGGCCTCGATGCCGTGAAGAAGAGCCTCGGCCTCTGAGCGCACGCGCCATTCCACTGAACGTATAGGAATCGCCCGGCGGGGCAACTCGCTGGGTGGCTCGACGAAGCCGACACAGATCGGCCTTCAATGATGTCATGTCCTCTCTTGGGCCGGCAGTCATGACGTCGACGGGCAATGCGGATCGTCGTGGCTTCACAGCCAGGGCACCGGACGGCCCGCGACCCGGAGCAAAGCGCGTTCGGTGTGAACACCCTTTTGCTCGTACTCTTTGGTTCGACGCGTCTTTGCGATCCCTGCCGATTCCGTCAAATCGCAAAACGCCATAGCGCGGGGGATATGATGTTCGATTGGGTGACGGATACGAAGCTGCCATTCGGCAAGTTCATGCAGCTCGTCATCGAGTTCCTGCAGAAATACTGCACCACCTGGCTGTTCGATCCGCTGCGCCTGAGCATCGAGTTCATCGTCAACGGCACCTCCGCGCTGCTGGTCTACCCGCCGCCCATCGTCGTCATCGTGCTCGTCGTTGCCCTGGCGTGGTGGCGGCACCGTTCCTGGCAATTGTGCCTGTTCATCGTGCTGGGCTGCCTGTTCATCTGGAACCAGGGCTATTGGGCCGCGACCATGAAGACGGTCTCACTGGTGTTCTGGTCGGCCGCCGTCGCCATGGCCATTGGCATCCCGCTCGGCGTGATGGCGGCGCACCGTCCCAAGCTCTATACCGTGCTGCATCCCGTCCTCGACATGATGCAGACCCTGCCCACCCTGGTCTATCTCATCCCAATGGTGGCGCTGTTCCGCCTCGGCGCCGCCCCAGGCCTGATCGCCACGCTGATCTTCGCCCTGCCTGCGCCGATCCGGTTGACCTATCTGGGCATCACCTCCACGCCGGTCGCACTTAAGGAGGCCGGCGAGTCCTTCGGTTCCACCAAGCGCCAGCTGTTGTGGAAGGTGGAACTGCCGCATGCCATGCCCACCATCATGGCCGGTGTCACCCAATGCATCATGCTCAGCCTGTCGATGGTGGTCATCGCCGGCCTGGTCGGTGCCGAAGGCCTCGGCGTCGACGTCGTGCGCGCCATGGGCCAGTTCAACATTCCGCGTGGCTTCGAAGCGGGTGCCTGCATCGTTATCCTGGCGATCGTGCTGGATCGTCTGTGCCGAGTGAAGGGAGCGCATTGATGAGCGTCGCCGTCGATTTCAAGAATGTCGATATCATCTTCGGATCCCGTCAGGCCGAAGCCATCAAGCTGCTCGACGCCGGTGCCACCCGCGCCCAGATCCTGGAAAAGACCGGCGCGGTGCTGGGGTGCGCCGATGGCAACCTCACCGTTCAGGAAGGCGAGATCAGCGTGCTGATGGGCCTGTCGGGTTCCGGCAAATCGACCTTGATGCGCGCCGTCAACGGCCTCAACAAGGTGACACGCGGCCAGGTGCTGGTGAAGTCCGACAACAAGATGGTCGACGTGGTCAGCTGCAGCGAGCAGACCCTGCGCCATGTCCGCCAGCATTCCGTCGCCATGGTGTTCCAGCAGTTCGGCCTCCTGCCCTGGCGGACAGTGGCGGAGAATGTCGGCTTCGGTCTGGAATTGGCCGGCGTGCCCGAGGCCGAGCGCAAGGCCAAGGTCGACAAGCAGCTGGAGCTGGTCCACCTCAAGCAATGGGAAAAGAAGTTCGCCCATGAGCTGTCGGGCGGCATGCAGCAGCGCGTCGGCCTTGCCCGTGCCTTCGCCACCGAGGCGCCGATCCTGTTGATGGACGAGCCCTTCTCGGCGCTCGACCCCCTGATCCGCACGAAGCTGCAGGACGAGCTGCTGCAGCTGCAGAAGGAACTGAAGAAGACCATCATCTTCGTCAGCCACGATCTCGAGGAAGCCCTCAAGATCGGCAACACCATCACGATCCTGGAGAGCGGGCGCATCGTGCAGTCGGGCCGGCCCGAGGATATCGTGCTGCGCCCGGCCAACGACTATGTCCAGGAATTCATCGCCAATGTGAACCCGCTCAGCGTGCTCACCGCCTGGCATGTCATGCAGGACGCACGCGATCTCCATCGCGGCGAGGATGGCTGGATCTGGCTCGATACCCGCCAGACCACGCGCTTCCGGCTCGATGACGGCGGCCATGTCGTGGAAGCCGAGCGCGACGGCGTGCATGGCGCCTGGGTGCATTGCTCCGAATGCGAAAAACCGGTGGCTGACGGGGAACACCCCTGCTACTGGGCCAGCCCCGGTACCTCGCTCAAGACGGTGATGCTGGCCATGCATCGATCCAACACGGCCCCTGTCGCCCTGTTCGACGACCAAGAGCGCTTTGTCGGCGCCATCGGCGTCAAGGACGTGTTGCAAGCCGTTCTCCGGCAGCAGGACGCCTGAAGGGACGAGACCAGCCGGGAGCGCGGACCGCCTCCGTCCGTGCTCCCGGGACTATACCCGCCGAACGAGCCATCTTTCCTGCCGAAACGACGCAGCCGACCTGTCTTCCTGCCCGCATTGATCCGTTAAGGCTTTGCCGCGATACTGCGCGCCTGCCAATGCCTGCATGCCAAATCACCCGGCGGTCATTAAATTGCCCCCCTTGAGGTCGATGTGTCGCCGCCGCTGCAGCCGAAAGAGGAACTGATGGGTATTACGAATCGCGCAATCACAACCACGCTCGTGGCCAGCTTGGCCCTCGGACTCGCCGCAAGCGTTGCGCGTTCCAATCCCATGGCAAACCCCACCATCGTCGTCGATGCCGCGAGCGGGCGGGTCCTGCAGCAGCAGGATGCAACCCGGCCCTGGTATCCGGCCTCCCTCACCAAGCTGATGACAGCCTATACGGTGTTCAAGGCCATCAAGGCCGGGCGCGTCGATCTGGGAACGCCGATCGCGATTTCACCGCTCGCCGCCAGGCAGGCGCCTTCCAAGATGGGCTATCCGGTCGGCACGATGATCACCATCGACGATGCCCTCAAAATGCTGGTGGTGCATTCGGCCAATGACATCGCGGTGGCCCTGGCCGAAGGGGTATCCGGCTCGGTGGATGCCTTCGCCGCCGAAATGAACGCCAATTCGCGGGCGCTGGGCATGGCCCAGAGCCAATGGGTCAATCCCAACGGCCTGCCCGATCCGCGCCAGATCACCTCGGCGCGCGACATGGCGGTGATGGCCGACGCCATCATCACGCAATTTCCGCAATATGCCTCGCTGTTCCAGATCCAGACCATCCAGTCCGGCAGCCGGGTCATGCGCACCCACAATGCGCTGGTCTATCGCTATCCCGGCACCGACGGCATGAAGACGGGCTTCATCTGCGCCGCCGGTTTCAATGTGGTGGCGACGGCCACCCGCAATGGCCGCAAGCTGATCACGGTGATCATGGGTGCGCCGACGCCCAAGGAGCGCACCAACCAGGCGGTGGCTCTGTTCGAGGCCAACTACACCAATTCGGGCGGCGGCTTCTTCACCAAGGCGCCGCTCGCCACCCAACTCCCGGCCTCGGCCTATCCCGGCCCGACCGACATCCGCGACATTGCCTGCTCGCGCAAGAAGGGCGGTTCGGGAGCGGCGGAGAGTGCCGACACCGCCGAAGTGCAGCCCGGCAGTCCGGCAGCGCCTGCACCCGCGCCGGAACCCAGCCCGCTGCTGGCGAGCTGGGTGACGGCACCGCCCATTGCGGTCGGCCCCTATCTCGGCCCCCGGCGCCCGATCTACAGCCTGCCCAATACGCCCATTCTCGCCGATCTGCCGCCCAAGCCTGCGAAAGCACTGCCGGCCAGCAAACTCGCCAGCAAGAAGGGCGTGACGGCCGCCGGCTATGCCGACCCCGGAAAGTCCCTGGCGGTGCCCGATCAGCTCACCGACTCCAAGCTCAACAAGGGGCGCAAGAACCTGAAGAAGGCCGCCGACAGCAAGCCGAAGACGCTGCCCAAGACTCCTGCCAAACCGCCCAAGCGCAAGGCGCATCACGAGGGGTAGGGGGCGAGGCCCCGTGCAGCTCAATTCAGCGTCTTCGAGTTCACACGACCTTTGCCATGGCTGGGTTTGAGCCGGCAATCCAGCCCTATACCAACGGTATTGATGATTGACCGATCAGGTATCGTCATCGCGAGCGCACCGAAGCAATCCACAGCCCGAACAGGCGGTAGCCATGGCTCCTGGATTGCTTCGCTGCGCTCGCAATGACACATAAGTCAAACATCGCGACCACCGACATTGGAGCAAAGTGTGTTCAAGCGTGAACGCTCATTTGCTCTAACCCCCTGTTCCGATGTGTCTTTGCGATTCTTGGTGGTTCCGCCAAATCGCAAAACGCTTCAGCCCGGTGCGGCCCCTGGATAGCCGGGTCAAGCCCGGCTATGACAAGCTGGAGCGTTTCTCGCCTGGATGACCCGAGTCGGGACGAGAACGTGCCTGTTCAGAGCTTGACCGAAAACCCGCGCTGGGCGGGTACGCGCCGGACCGCCTCTCAATGTCGAACAACACCATCCTGACCGGATTGAGCCTCGGGCTGCTTGCGGCGCTGTGCTATGGCGCCAATGTACCCTACGCCAAACTCGCCGCGGAGGCCGGTGCCAGCGGGCCGACGGTGGTGTTCTACCGGGCCTTTCTGCTGGTGGCGCTGCTTGGCGGCCTGGGCCTCGCCCAAAGCGGCACGCTGGCCGTGGCCCGGCCCTGGCGCCTGCCGGTTTTGGGTCTGGGCATCGCCACCAGTTTCGTCGGCCTTTGCTATATTTCCTCGGTCGCCTTCATCCCGGTCGGGATCGCCACCATCCTCTATTACACCTATCCCCTGCTCATCCTGGTCGCCAGCCCGCTGGTGGACGGCGAAAGGCTGACGCTGGCGCGTCTCGCCATCTTCGCCCTTGCCTTTGTCGGACTCGTCATCGCGCTCGGCGCCGATTTCGGCGCGCTGGACTGGCGGGGCCTGGCGCTGGCCCTGACGGGTGCGGCGGCCGCCGCCTTGCAGTTCTTCTGCGCCGCTCGGGCGACGCGCGGCGTCAGCCCCGCCATTGCCGGGTTCTGGACGCAGCTGATCCTGATTCCGGTGGCGCTCGCCGCCTGCCTGGCCAGCGGCAGCCTCGCCTCGCCGTCCGTGCTGGTTGCGGCTGCGGTGCCGGTCGGCCTGCATATCGGCCTGTTCGTCCTGGCTTTTGTGGTCCATTTGACGGCGGCACGGTTGACGCCACCGGCAGCGCTGGGCTTGGTGTTCTGCGCCGAGCCCGTCGCCTCGATCCTGCTGGCGACACAGGTGCTCGACGAGCATCTGACGCCTCAGCAAGTCAGTGGCGGCACGCTGGTGCTCATCGCCGTGGTGGCATCGGTGCTGATGGAAAGTCGCAGAAAGGTCGTTTCGGCATGACGTCGCCCCGCATCCCCGCCTTCGTGCTCACGGGTTTTCTTGGGGCCGGCAAGACGACGCTGCTCAATCGCCTCCTGAAAGATCCTGCCCTGGCCGACACGGCCGTGGTGATCAACGAATATGGCGAGGCCGGGCTCGACCACCTGCTGGTCGAAAAATCGGGCGATGGCGTCGTGCTGCTGTCCTCCGGCTGCCTGTGCTGCAGCCTGCGCGGCGATCTTCTCGACACGCTGGCCGATCTCGCGGCGCGGCGGGCATCGGGCGAGCTGCCGCCTTTCGCGCGTGTGGTGATCGAGACGACGGGGCTTGCCCATCCCACACCCGTGCTGCAGACGCTGATGGCGCCGCAACTGGCGGCGGCGGGCTATGTCCTCGCCGGTGTCATCGCGGTGGCCGATGCACTGAGAGGGGAGGCGTTGCTCGACCAGCATGCCGAGGCCGTCGCCCAGCTTGCGGTTGCGGACCGGATCCTGGTCAGCAAGACCGACCTCGCCGGCGACGCCACGGCTTTCATGGCGAGGCTGCAGGCGCTCAATCCGCGTGCCGCCATCGACCTCATGCCGGATGCCGGCGCCGCGGAACTGCTCGATGAGCCCGAATTTCCGAGCGGGGGAGCCGCCGTCGGCACCCGTCCCGTCTTTTCGGCCCATGATGCCTCGATCGCTTCCTTCACACTGGAGACGGACAAGGTCCTGGAGCCGGGGCGTTTCATCGCCTTCATCGACGAGTTGCGCGAGCGTTTCGGCGAAGGCCTGTTGCGTTTCAAGGCGCTGGTGAAGCTTGCCGACGATCCCGGGCGGCCGGTGGTCCTGCATGGGGTCCAGCATTGGTTCGCGCCGCCGGAACGCCTCGATGCCTGGCCGAGCCTCGACCGGCGCACCCGCATCGTGGTGATTGGCCGCGACCTCGATCGGCGGGGTATCGAGGACCTCTTCGCGGCCTTCTGCGACGAACCGCGCCTGGATGCTCCCGATCGTGCGGCCCTGACCGACAATCCCCTGGCTTTCTAGGTCATATCGCACGCAGTACAGCACGGAGTGGTGCGCTGCGGGTGCGGGAGCGTGATCGGAACGAACCGCCTTCCGGATGCGATCCCCGAACCGAACCTTCGGTTTGGTCCGACTGTGCGGCAGCGCTTCGCGCCGCAGCGCGCACGGGATGACAGTGGTCAGCCGTCCTGTTGCGACAGATCGGGCGCCCGCACGGTGCCGCGCCAGATCAACGGCACGTCGAGGCAGGTTCGCGTACCCTGACCGATCGTGCCGCCGGAGCGGCCGCCAACGCCGTCGCGCACCAGTTCGGCGACCTTGTCGGCGATGCGATCGATGGGCTGGGCGAAGGTGGTGAGGTCATAGGCTCGCCAGCCGGCCTGCTCGATGTCGTCGAAGCCGATGACGCATAGATCCTCGGGCACGCGCAGGCCGAATTCCTTGCGGGCGGCATCGACGAAGCCGCATGCCATCAGGTCGTTGATGCAGAAGGTAGCGTCGGGCGTGACCTGCCGGGTGAACAAGGCGCGTGCCGCTTCGGCGCCGGCTTCGTAGCTGGTACGGCCCTGGCGCCAATGGATCGGCTCGAAGCCGGCCTGGCGGGCAGCGTCGAGGAAGGCCTGCTCGCGTTCGGCGAGGCTGGGGGTGCCTGCCTGCGAGGTGACGCAGGCCAGGCGCCGGCAACCGGCGCGCTGGAAGGCCAGCACGGCCTGCCGGGCGGCGTCCTGGTTGCCGACGGTAATGGTATGCGCCTCGTCGAAATCCTGGTCACGGTTGATCAGGATCAGTTCCTGGCCGTGGTCGAGGCAGGTACGGGCGATGGCCCTGTCCGGCGTGCCCGAAAGCACCACCGTGGCGTCGGCCCGGTAGTTCAGGGTCTGGCGCACCGCGCCGGCCACGGCTTCGGGCGAACCGGAGGAATTGATCACCATGGCAACCTTGCCCGCCTGCTGCAGCCGGCCGATCAGGTTCCGGGCCAGGCGCGACTGGAACGGTGTGTCGACGTCGGAGACGATCAGGCAGACGATGCCGCTTTGCTGGCGCATCAGCCCGCGGGCGAGATGGTTGACGTGGTAGCCCAAATTCTGGGCCGCCTCCATCACGCGCTTGCGTGTTTCGTCCGAGACGCTGGCGCCCGGCGTGAAAGCGCGGGACACGGCCGAACGGGAAACGCCGGCCAGTCTGGCGACTTCCTCGGCACTGACGAAGGAGCGGGCTGGTTTCATGACAGGAGCCGGTCGAATAGGGACGAGGAGGTTGCACGCCCTTGCAGTCACGTGCAAGCGCTGCCGCTGGCTTTTCCCGGTTCATGTGCATATGCCGGCAAATTTCGATGCTGTATTCGGGATTGACAGGGCGATCGCGCTGATGCAGCTTTTGCACACGCGTGCAAAACAAGCAGAACAGCATGCCGTCCGGAGGAAACCCATGAAGAAGACACTCGCTGCCGTCGCGATCCTTGCCGCCATGCTCCCGGCCGCTGCCCAGGCGGAGGGCTCGCTGAACCTGATCTGCGCGGCGGATGTCGCCGTTTGCGAATTGCTCAAGAACAGGTTCGAGAAGGACAGCAGCATCGGCGTCAACATGGTGCGCCTGTCCTCGGGCGAGACCTATGCCAAGATTCGGGCCGAGGCCGCCAATCCCAAGACCGATATCTGGTGGGCCGGTACCGGCGACCCGCATCTGCAGGCTGCCCAGGAAGGCCTCACCCTCGAATACAAGTCCCCGCTGCTCGATCAGCTCCAGGATTGGGCCAAGCGCCAGGCCGAGCAGTCCGGCTACCGCACCGTAGGCGTCTATGCCGGCGCACTCGGCTGGGGTTACAATTCCGACCTCCTTGCCCAGAAGAAGCTGAAGGCGCCGGGGTGCTGGGCCGATCTCGCCGATCCTTCTTTCAAGGGCGAAATCCAGATGGCCAATCCCAACTCCTCGGGCACGGCCTATACGGCGCTGGCCTCGCTGGTGCAGATCATGGGCGAGGACAAGGCCTTCGAGTACCTGACCAAGCTCAATGCCAATGTCTCGCAATACACCAAGTCGGGCTCGGCCCCGGTGAAGGCGGCGGCACGCGGCGAGACCACCGTCGGCATCGTCTTCATGCATGACGCGGTGACCATGACGGCCGAGGGCTTCCCGGTGAAGACCGTGGCGCCCTGCGAGGGCACCGGCTACGAGATCGGCTCGATGAGCATCATCAAGGGCGCGCGCAATCTCGACAATGCCAAGAAATTCTATGACTGGGCCCTCAAGCCGGAGATCCAGTCGCTGATGAAGGATGCCAAGTCCTTCCAGATTCCGTCCAACAAGAATGCCGAACTGCCACCCCAGGCCCCGCGCTTCGAGGACATCAAGCTGATCGACTACGATTTCAAGAAGTTCGGCGAGCCCGTGACCCGCAAGGCGCTCCTGGAACGCTGGGACCGCGAGATCGGCGCCAACGCCAACTAGGCTTTTCGTCTAAGGGGCGGCGCGAAATGACTTAAAGCGCTGCCTTTGTCATGCCCGGGCTTGACCCGGGCATCCAATGGTCCCGCTTCCCTAGAGCAAAACGCGTTCATGTGTGAACGCTTACTCTAACTCTTTGTTTGGACACGTTTTTGCGATTCTTGATGACGCCCTCAAATCGCAAAAACGCCATAGCCGGAAGGGTCTGGATTGCCGGGTCAAGCCCGGCAATGACAAAGGTCGCGATGGAGTTATTTGTGCACATCGCCAGCGGTCCCAGGAATTCCCCTTCCCGAAAGGTCTCGCCATGAACAGGCGCAATCGCCGCCTCGACTGGGTGCTCGCCTTGGCCGTTCTCGGCCTGGCGATCCTGCCCTGGTACAGGCTCGAAGCCGGCCTGTTCTCGATCGCAGGCCTGAGTGACTACCCGGCCGGCGCCAAGGCGGCTCCCGGCCTGCTGCAATTGGTGCTGCACGGACGCTGGTGGCTCGCTTTGCCGCTGCTGGCGTTGGCGCCGGCCGTGCTGGCCCGTTTTACCACCCAGCCGCTAGCACGAGCCCGGCTGCTCGTCGCCTCTGGCCTTGCCGGTGCCGCCATCATGGTCCTGCAGGGCTTTGCCATCGCCTATTCGGGCTGGCGCTGGCCGGGTTTCGAAACCTGGTTCGGCGCGCTCGGCTCGGGGCAGGAGGCGTTCGGTGCCGGCGCGGCCACGCTGCTGACGGCCTTCCTGCTGCTGTTCAGCTTCGGCCTCGCCGAGCGCGGCGTTCTCAGGGGCGATGCCTTCGTGGTATCGGCGATCACCATCCTGATCGCTCTGGTCGCCACCTTCGTGTTCTATCCGGTCGGCATGGTGCTAGCCGGTGCCTTCCAGGGCATCGATGGCAGTTTCGATCCCGCCGGCTTCCTCAAGACGCTGACCGATCCCTCGATTTGGACCCTGCGCTGCCTCACCGGTAGCGGGCGCTGCGGTGTCGCCTGGTCCACTTTGACGTTGGCCATCGCGACCGGCGCCGGCTCCACTTTGCTGGGCCTCGCCTTCGCCCTGGTGGCGACGCGGACCCGCTTTCCCTTCAAGCGGGCGCTGCGGCTGCTCACCATCCTGCCGATCATCACGCCGCCCTTCGTGGTGGGCCTCGCTCTGATCCTGCTGTTCGGGCGCTCGGGCGTGGTGACCCAGGGCCTCGCCTACCTCTTCGACATTCCGCCCGGCCGCTGGCTCTACGGCCTCACCGGCATCTGGATCGCGCAGGTGCTCTCCTTCACGCCGATCGCCTTCCTGGTGCTGATCGGCGTGGTACAGGGCGTCAGCCCCGCCATGGAGGAGGCCGCCCAGACGCTCAAGGCCGACCGCTGGCGCACTTTCGTCACGGTGTCACTGCCGCTGATGCGGCCGGGCCTCGCCAATGCCTTCCTGGTCGGCTTCATCGAGAGCCTGGCCGATTTCGGCAATCCGATGGTGCTGGGCGGCAGCCATGGCGTGCTCTCCACCGAGATCTTCTTCGCCGTGGTCGGCGCGCAGACCGATCCGGCGCGGGCGGCGGTGCTTGCCCTGATCCTGCTCTCCTTCACCCTCACCGCCTTCGTCGCCCAACGGCTCTGGCTCGGCGGCAGGAATTTCACCACCGTCACCGGCAAGGGCGATTCCGGCCAGCATGCCGGCCTCAGCCGCGGCGTCGCCACGCTTTCCATCGGCGTGGTCTGCGCCTGGGGCGCCTTCACGCTGGTGGTCTATGCCATGATCCTGTTCGGCGGCTTCGTGAAGACCTGGGGGCTCGACCACAGCCTCACGCTGGAGCACTACATCCGCGCCTTTGCGGTGACCTTCGACCAGGGCTCGATACTGTGGAGCGGCGTCGCCTGGGGCTCGTTCTGGACCACGATGGAGATCGCCCTGATCTCGGCGCCGCTGACAGCGGTGGTCGGCCTCATCACCGCCTACCTGATCGTGCGCCAGAACTTCGCCGGGCGCTCCGTGTTCGAATTCGCCCTGATGATGAGCTTCGCCATCCCCGGCACCATCATCGGCGTTTCCTATGTCTTCGCCTTCAATCTGCCGCCGGTGGAGATGACCGGCACGGCGCTGATCCTGATCGTATGCTTCGTCTTCCGCAACATGCCGGTCGGCGTGCGCGGCGGCGTGGCGGCGATGAGCCAGATCGACCGCAGCCTCGACGAGGCCTCGCTGACGCTGGGGGCGAACTCCTTCACCACGGCACGGCGGGTGATCCTGCCGCTGCTGCGGCCGGCCATCGTCGCTGCCCTGGTCTACAGCTTCGTGCGTTCGATCACCTCGATCAGCGCCGTGATTTTCCTGGTCAGCGCCCAGTACAACATGGCGACCGCCTATATCGTTGGTCTCGTCGAGAATGGCAGCTATGGCGTAGCCATCGCTTATTCCAGCGTGCTGATCGTGGTGATGATCGCCGTGATCGGCGGCTTCCAAGCCCTGGTCGGCGAGCGCAGGCTGCGCCGCGATGATCGTGTCGCCGGCCTGTCCACCAAATCCGCAGCCAGACCCCGGGAGAAGGCGGCATGACTATCGATATCAGGCCGGGCTCGGTCACCTTTCAGAATGTGCGCAAAAGCTTCGGTACGGTGACCGCCATCGCCGATCTGTCGCTCACGATCGAACCGGGAACGCTGGTGACCTTGCTCGGCCCATCAGGCTGCGGCAAGACCACCACCTTGCGTATGATCGCCGGGCTGGAGCATCCCAGCGCCGGCCGCATCAGCATTGGCGGCAAGGACGTCACTGCGCTGCCGGCCAATGAGCGCGACGTCTCGATGGTGTTCCAGTCCTATGCGCTGTTCCCGCATATGAGCGTGGCCGATAATGTCGCATACGGCCTGATATCGTCCGGCCTGCGCAAGGCCGAGGCACGCGAGAAGGCGGCCGATGGCCTCGCATTGGTGGGACTGGCCGGCTATGGCGAGCGCCTGCCGAGCGAGTTGTCGGGCGGTCAGCAGCAGCGCGTTGCCGTGGCGCGTGCCCTGGTGGTCGAGCCGCAGGTGCTGCTGCTTGATGAACCGCTCTCCAATCTCGATGCCCGGCTGCGCCGGCGGGTGCGCACCGAGATCCGCGAATTGCAGCAGCGCCTGGGTTTCACCGCCGTCTACGTTACCCATGACCAGGAAGAGGCCCTGGCCGTCTCCGATACGGTGATCGTCATGCATCAGGGCCGGATCGCCCAGGCCGGAACGCCGCGCGAGCTCTACGAGGCACCGGCTTCCGCCTTCATCGCCGACTTTATCGGCGAGGCCAATGTGGTACCTTGCGAGGTGACGCGCGTGGCCGAGGGCCGGGCCGAGATCCGGGTCGGCGAGGGAGGGCATGCTCTGGCTGCGCGAGGTCTCACGGTCGGCCCTGCCAAACTCGCCATCCGCCCCAACGCCATGACCTTGCGTGAGGTGGCGGGGGCCATGCTGTCGGGCAAGGTGCTGCACGCCGCCTATCTCGGCGACCATGTCGAATATGAGATCGAGACCAAGGCCGGCCCGATCTTCCTCATCGATTCCGGCACGGATCGCATGCTTGCGCCGGGTACGCCGATCGGCGTCGACCTGCATGATCGAGGCCTCGCCCTGGTGCCTGAATGAGCGGCTGACGCGCTCTCTCCTTTGTTGTTGAATGTTGATACCGGATTGCCCATGACATCGCCTGCCGCCGCCGACATCGCCGCCCGCCTCGACCTTGCCAGGGACATCATCCGGGAGGCCGGCCTGCTGGCGCTGTCTTTCTTCAACGACCGCGATACGCTCGCGGTCGAGACCAAGGCCAATGCGCAGGACGTGGTCTCGGCAGCCGACAAGGCCAGCGAAAGGCTATTGCGCGAGCGCATTGCGGCCGTTTTCCCGCATGACAGCCTGCTCGGCGAGGAATATGGCCTCACTGAAGGCACCTCCGGCTATTGCTGGGTGATGGACCCGGTCGACGGCACCAGCCCCTTCGTTTTCGGCTTGCCGTCCTGGTGCGTCTCGGTCGCGGTCACCCATAGTACAGAGACCGTGGTCGGGGTGATCTATGCGCCGGTGCGCGACGAGCTCTATGCCGCCGCTCTTGGCCAGGGCGCCAGCCTCAACGGCACTATTTTGCGGCTTTCCGACAAGCGAAGTCTGGTCGACGGCGTGCTCGGGGTAGGGGCCAACCATCGCGTGGCGCCGGAAATCATCACCGGCTTCCTCAATGCCCTCCTGCACGAGGGCGGCATGTTCATCCGCAACGGGTCGGGCGCGTTGATGCTGGCCTATGTCGCAGCAGGTCGCCTGGTCGGCTATTACGAGCCGCATATGAATGCCTGGGACTGCCTGGCGGGCCTCTGCCTGATCAGCGAGGCGGGTGGCCGGATCGAGAACTTCCTCGTCAACGGTGATCTCGCCCGTGGCGGCAGGGTGATCGGTGCGGCCCCGGGGGCCTGGGACGGGCTGATGCGGCTGGTGGGCCAGGCCGAAAAGGGTCAAGAGGCGGACGAGACGTCCGCGGTCCCAGCCGCGATGCGTCCCGCGTGATCCCCGCAAGGTTCGCATTGGTAACGCCAGGGCTGGGACCGCGGACGTCACAGCGACATGCTTGCATGTCGCGACGTCCGCCTTCTGATCGCCTTCACTCCTGACAAAAACTGGCAGGGCGAACCCTTAGTCTTTCCTCACCGCAACCGAGGAACCAGACGATGCCCACTTCCTTCAAGTCCAGCTATGCCCTGCTGATGGTCGACAACCCGCTGCGCAGCGCCGCCTTCTATCGCGACCTGCTCGGCCTCGAGCCCATCGAGGCACAGACTACCTTCGCCCTGTTCGCCCTCGAAACCGGCCTGATGTTCGGCCTATGGTCGAAGCACACCGCCGAGCCCGCACCGGGTGCGGCGGCCGGCGGCGTCGAGATCGGCTTCAAGGTCGCGGATGCTGCGGTCGTCGACACCGTCTACGACAAATGGATCGAGACGCGCGATGTGCGCGTTGCCCAAAAGCCGGTCGATCTCGATTTCGGCCGCACCTTCGTCGCGCTCGATCCCGATGGCCACCGGCTGCGCGTCTTCTCGACGCCGGAGGCATAACGGTTCTTCCCGGGAGCGCGGGCATCGCGACATGCAACCATGTCGCTGTGATGCCCGCGTATCTGGGGGGCGGATCTACTGCGCAGCCACGATCTCCTCATGCGGGATCGGGCTTGGCTCCATGTCGCGGCGCCAGGGCGTGCGGCCGGCCAGAACGCCGGATTCGTGCACGATCTCCGCGACATATTCTTCCTGGCGATAGGCCATCACATGCACGCCGGCGACGCCCTTGATCTCGCGGACCTGCTGGATGATGTCGATGCACAGCCGCTTGCCTTCCTCCTTCTGATCCTGCGCGCCTTCCAGGCGCTTGATCACGTCGTCGGGCACATGCACGCCGGGCACGTTGGAGCGCATCCACTTGGCGGTACGGGCAGAGGCGAGCGGACCGACGCCGACCAGGATGAAGCATTTCTCGTGCAGGCCCATGTCGCGGATCCGGGCCATGAAGCGCTCGAGCAGGGGAACATCGAAGCAATATTGCGTCTGGATGAACTGCGCCCCGGCCTGGATCTTCTTGGCCAGGTTGATCGGGCGGAAATCATAGGGCGGCACGAAGGGATTGGCCGCCGCGCCCATGAACACGGCAGGTGGCGTGGTGATCTTGCGGCCCGACAGGAAGCGCTGCTCGTCGCGCATGGTGCGGATGGTGGAGAGCAAGGCGGTCGAATCGAGGTCGAAGACCGGCTTGGCCTCGGGATGGTCACCGCTCTGCACGCCGTCGCCCGACAGGCACAGCACGTTGCATACGCCCAGCGCCGCCGCGCCGAGGACATTGCCCTGGATGGCGATGCGGTTGTAGTCGCGGCAGGAGATCTGGAACACCGGCGAGTAACCGACCCGGGTCAGAAGGGCGCAGATCGCCACCGAGGACATGTGGCAATTGGCGCCGGAGCCGTCGGTGGCGTTGATGGCGTCGACCCAGCCCTCGAACGGCTTCACGCGCTCGAGCACATCGTCGGGATTGGCCGAATCGGGCGGGTTGAGTTCGGCCGTGACGGCGAATTCACCGCGGCGCAGCACGCGCTCGAGACGCCCGCGTGAACTATGGCCCGGCAGTTCGGGCAGGGGCGCGGCCGGATGCGGGCCAAAATCGTCGGGATGGGGCCGCCTGGTATCGATGCTCATGGCTTGCCTCCGCCGGCTGCTGTCGCAGTGGATTTGGCTGCCGCGGCAGTTTTTTCAGCAGCAGCCTTGGCTTTGGCAGCGGCGGCCGCTGCCGCCTTCTCCGCTGCGATCCGGGCATTGTAGCCCGATTTCTCGCGAGCGACGGAAAGCCAGGAAGACTGCCCCTTCAGGCGGTGATCCACCGGTCCCTGCGGCATCTCGATCGCGTTGCCGGCAGCCATGTTGCGCGAGCCCTCATAGGCCTTGACCCAGACGCAGGGCATGTCGGCATAGACCTCGCAATTACCATTGGCCCTCACGCCGCCGCAGGGGCCGTTGCGCAGGCCCTTGGGGCAGTTCATCGGGCAGGACATGCCGGTGGAGGACAGGGCGCACTGGCCGCACATCTTGCAGTCGAACAGGCTGGACTTGACCAGCTTCTCCACCTTGGCCACTGGTTTTTCCAGCCGTTCCCAGCCGATTGCCGTGAACAGGGGCGAGAGCTTGACCAGCGTCCACTCGACGCCGTCATAGATCCGCTCCATCGCGGCGGAATGGCGGATGGCCCAGAAGCGCAAAGCGAATTTCTTCGCATCGCGCGGTGGCTTTCCGGTGGCTTCGAAGGCGGCAGGCGTGCGCATGGCTCGTGAGCTCGCGTTGAACGGATCAGGCAGTTTCCTTGCCGCCATTCTTGGCAAGAGCCGCCAACCGTTCCTTGTCGTATTCCGCCTCGATCTTGGCCGCCGCCGCCGAAACTTCCGCTTCGAGGTCCTCGCCGCACTCGATCGGGGGGCTGCGATGGAATTCGGCGAGATAATCATCCGTACCGGCAGCACCGCCGCGCATCGCCGCCATGTCGACGGCCTCGCCGAAGCGCGAGCTCAGTTCGCGCTTGGCGCTGGTGCGGCCCTGCTTGGCCACCACCATGGTGGGAATGTCGCGCCAGTAGGTGACGATGAGCTGGGGCATGGTGGCTCCTTGGAGCGCGGACATCCTGTCCGCTCTTGGAAACATTGCATTGCTATGAGNCGCTCCTGTCTAGAACGGCGTCCGGCTCCGGATCGCGGCAGCCAGGGTGCCCTCGTCGAGATAGTCAAGCTCGCCTCCGACCGGCACGCCATGCGCCAGTTTCGTCACCTTGACGCCTGTTGGGGCCAGAAGGTCGGTGACGTAGTGCGCGGTGGTCTGTCCGTCCACCGTGGCGTTGAGGGCGAGAATCACCTCGGTCACGCCGCCCTCGGCAACGCGCGCGACCAGCCTGTCGATAGTGAGATCCTCCGGCCCGACGCCGTCGAGCGGCGAAAGCGTGCCGCCGAGCACGTGGTAGCGAGCATTGACCACACCGGCCCGCTCCAGGGCCCAGAGATCGGCGACATCCTCGACCACCACCAACAGCGTGTCTTCCCGTCGGGGGTCACCACACAAGGTGCAAGGATCCGAGGTGTCGATATTGCCGCAGTTCGAGCAGACCACCACGCGTTCGCAGGCGATCTGCAGGGCCGAGGACAGCGGCACCATCAATTGCTCGCGCTTCTTGATCAGCGTCAGCGCCGCTCGGCGGGCCGAACGCGGCCCGAGCCCGGGCAAGCGGGCGAGCAACTGGATCAGGCGTTCGATTTCAGGGCCGGTAACGGATGCCATGCAGCTCAGATAGGTGATTTGCAGCGCCTGCGCGAGGGGAGAGTGCGGGCTCGATCGATTTTGAGCGCGCTCCCAGGGGCACTGCGTCCTTTCGTACCTTGAACGTCGGCTGCTCAACTATTAAGCACCTATCGCTTCGCGATATATCGCGCGGCGGGCGGACTGCGCCCTCTGTGTCTGCCGGGTGGGTCCATGGCGCTTCTTCCCTTCAAACTGTTCTCGCCGATCCTGGCCGGAGCAACCCTGCGTGACCGGCTGTTCGCCAGCCTGGGTGCCATCGTGGGCATCGCCTTGACCGGCCTGGTCTGCACGCTGGTCTTCGGCCGCGACCCGCATCTGCCCTTTATCGTGGCGCCGGTCGGCGCCTCGGCCGTGCTGCTTTTTGCCGTGCCCGCCAGTCCGCTGGCGCAGCCCTGGTCCATCATTGGCGGCAATACGCTCTCGGCGCTGTGCGGCATTGCGGTCACCCAATTCGTGCACGAGCCGATGCTGGCCATCGGCCTGGCGGTCGGCCTGGCCATTGCGGTGATGTCGCTGGCGCGCTGCCTGCATCCGCCGGGCGGGGCAGCTGCCCTGACGGCCGTGATCGGCGGGCCAGCCGTGGCTGCCGCCGGTTTCGGCTTTGCTTTGGTCCCGGTCTGCCTCAACTCGGCGCTGCTGGTGGCGCTGGGCTGGCTGTTCCACCGCTTCTCCCGCCATCCCTATCCGCATGTGCCGGCGCCCGCTCCGGCCAGCACGCACGGCACCGCCGATCCGGCGCCTTCCCTGCGTGTCGGCTTCCGCGACGGGGATATCGAGGGGGCGCTGACCGATCTCGGGGAGACCTTCGATATCGACCGGCAGGACCTCGACCGCCTGCTGCGGCGGGTCGAACAGCGGGCGCTGTCGCGGTCGCATGCGGATCTCACCTGCGCCGACATCATGTCGCGCGACATCGTCACCATCGAGCCCGAAGCCAGTGCCGAGACCGCCATCAGGCTCTTGCTGGAGCATAATGTCCGCACCCTGCCGGTGATCGACTTCCATGATCGCGTGGTGGGCACGGTGGGCTTGCGCGACCTCGCCGGTCCGGTGAAGCAGGTCGGCGACGTCATGACCCTGCCCACTTTGTCCACCCCGAACGCGCCGGCCCTCGGGCTGGTGCCCGCCCTTACCGACGGCACCGCTCATGCGGTCGTGATCGTCGACGCCGACAAGCACATTGTCGGGCTCGTCACCCAGACCGATCTCCTGGCCGCCCTCTCCAGCCTGTCGGCGCGGGAGGGGTGGGGGCAGTAGGGACACCATGAAAAAGGGGCGGCTTGCGGCCACCCCTGTGCTTCCGGCATTCGGGATTCGTCTGTCATGAACGGATCGGATTGGCCGGAGCCTTGTCATTGCCGGGCTTGACCCGACAATCCGGTTCTATCCGGACATTGCCGACCAGCCATCGGATGCCCGGGTCAAGCCTGGGCATGACAAAGGCGGCGTTTCAGTCATTTCTGGACAATGCCTATCAGGGCGATGCCGCACCGATCTCAGGACAGATGATGCCGTTCCTGGATCTTGTAGACCGGTGTCGGGATCGCCTCCTTGCGGGCCTTGAGCTGCAGGGACAAATAGAGCGAGTAATGGCGCGACTGGTGCAAATTGCCACCGTGGAACCAGAGCGCCTCCTGCTGCGTGGGCTTCCACATGTTGCGCTGCTCGCCCTCCCAGGGGCCGGGATCCTTGGTGGTATCAGAGCCGAGCCCCCAGCATTTGCCGACCTTGTCCGCCACTTCCTTCGAAATCAGATCGGCCGCCCAGCCATTCATCGAACCGTAGCCGGTGGCATAGACGATGAGATCGGCCGGCAGCTCGCGGCCGTCTTCCAGCACCACGCCGGTTTCGCTCAGTTCGCGGATGCCGACGCCGCTGACCAGCTTGATCCGGCCGTCGGCCACCAGGTCGCAGGCGCCGACATCGATGTAATAGCCCGATCCCCGGCGCAGATATTTCATGAACAGGCCGGAATCGTCGTCGCCGAAATCGAGCATGAAGCCGGCCTTCTCCAGCCTCTGGTAGAACTCGGCGTCCTTCTCGCGGATCTTGTTGTACACCGGCACCTGGAACTCATGCAGGATGCGATAGGGCAGCGAGGCGAAGATCAGGTCTGCCTTGCGGGTGGTCATGCCGGCGGCCACCGCCCGCTCCGAATAGAGGTCACCCAGCCCGATCTCCATCAGCGAATCCGACTTCACGATATGGGTGGAGGAACGCTGCAGCATGGTGACGTCGGCGCCGCCTTCCCACAGGGCCGCGCAGATGTCGTGGGCCGAATTGTTGGAGCCGACAACCACCACCTTCTTGCCGCGATAGGCGTCCGGGCCGGGGTGGCGGGAGGAATGCTGCTGCTCGCCCTTGAAGACATCCTGGCCCTTGATCTTGGGGACATTGGCCTTGCCGGACATGCCGGTGGCCAGCACCAGCTGCTTGGGCTTCAAGGTGATCTCGCGGCCGTCCCGCTCGACGATCACCGTCCATTCTTTGGTGGTCTCGTCGAAGCTCGCGGATTTGCAGGTGGTGGAGCTCCAATAGTTCAGCTCCATCACCTTGGTATACATCTCCAGCCAGTCGCCGATCTTGTCCTTGGGAGCGAAGACCGGCCAATTGTCGGGGAAGGGGATGTAGGGCAGGTGGTCGTACCAGACCGGGTCGTGCAGGCAGAGCGATTTATAGCGCTTACGCCAGCTGTCGCCCGGTCGTTCGTTCTTCTCGACGATGATGGTCGGCACGCCGAGCTGCCGCAGCCGCGCGCCGAGGGCGATGCCGCCCTGGCCGCCGCCGATGATGACGACATAGGGCTGCTCGGTGAAGCCGAGTTCCGAAGCCTCCGATTCGCGCTTCTCCTTCCAGGTCTTGCGGGTGGGATCGCTGCCGTGCTCGGCGCCCATCGGGCGGCGGAACCCCTTGGGTTCCTCATGGCCCTTCAACTCGCTCATCGTGGTAAGCAGGGTCCAGATCAGGCCGTTCTTCAAGCGGATATGGCCATAGCCGCGGGCCGCCTCCGTTTCGAACTCGAACCAGCCCTCGGTCACGCCATTGCCGTCGCTGGCGGCTTCCTTGGCGTCCTGGCGGAAATGACCGGGCTTGATGGCGGCCAGCTGCGCCTTCAGCATCTCGCCGATGGCATCGCGCCCTTCCAGGGTGCGGATGTTCCAGGTGAAGGTCACCAGGTCACGCCAATAGCAATCTTCCTGGAACAGGTTGACCGCGGCGTTGATGTCGCCGCTTGCGAGCGCCTTTTCGAACTTGGCCAGAACCGCGTCCACCCTGGCCTGCGGGCTTTGATCGAGCATGATGTTTCCTCCGTTTTATAGTGTTGGTCGAGACTGTTGCTTCGGACTGAGAACGAACGCTTGTTTGCTTCAACTCCCTGTTTTTCGAACCGGGCCACCGCGATCCGACGTTATCGGGCCAGGTCGATCAGGATCTTGAGCTGCTCGCCGGCCGGGTCGAGCAGGGCGTCGAAGCCGTCTGTGACGGCCTTATCGAGCGTGATCTTGCGGGTCACGACCTTGTTCGCCGGCAGCAGGCCGGAGCTGATCAGGCGGATGACGCGCGGCCAGTAATGGGTGGGATAGGCCCAGGAGCCGCGAATATCGACATCCTTGAAGGTGACCTGGAACCAGTCAAGCGGGTTCTCGTGCGGATGCAGGCCGGTCTGGACCACCACGCCCTGCTTGCGCACCGCATCGAGGCAGGCCTTGAGAGCATGCTCGTTGCCCACGCATTCGATCGCCACGTCACTGCCGACCTGTCCTTCGCTGAGCGCACGCACGACTTCGCCGGGATTGTCATGCTTGGGGTTGATGGTGATGAGATCGGGCAGGGCGGCCTTGGCGAAGGCGAGGCGCTTGTCGTTGATGTCGGAGACGAAGAGCTGTGCGGCGCCGGCGGCCCGGGCTGCGAGGAGGGTGAGCAGGCCGATCGGGCCGGCGCCGGTCACCAGCACGCTCGAGCCGGCGGTGACGCCGCCGCGGTCGCAGGCATAGACGGCTACCGCACTTGGCTCGACCAGGGCAGCTTCTTCGTCGCTGAGTTCGTCTGGGATCTTCTGCACATTGTAGTCGTTGAGCAGGGCATAGTCGGCCATGCCGCCCGAAACCCAGCTCAATCCGGCGAGGGCGAGTTGTGGGCTGAGGTGGAAGAGGCCGCGATCGGCGAAATAGTCGCCCGAACGCGGCATGATCAGCGGCTGCACCGAGACCCGGTCGCCGGGCTTCACCGCCTCGACGCCTTCGCCGACCGCTTCGACCACCCCGCCGAATTCATGGCCGAGGATCTGCGGGCCGCTGGCGCCGCTGAAAGGATGCGGCTCGACCGGGATGAAGATGGGACCATAGGCGTATTCGTGCAGATCCGTGCCGCAGATGCCGACGAAGCGATTGCGGATCAGAACCTGTCCGGGCGCCGGCTGGCCCGGCTTGGGCAGTTCTTCGAGCCGCAGATCCTTGGCGGCATGAAATCGCAGGGCCTTCATCCTTGTCTTCCTCCCCTGTTGCATGGTGTTGGGCAGGAAGAGCAATCGCCGTGCCAATCGGCGGAAGGCCGTGGCCTGGGGCGGTTTCAGGCCTCTTGGACGCAGGCAACCGTTGCATGGCACGCAACAGATGCCACACCTGTGGCAGGGGCGTTGCAACAGGTCAGGGCAAGCATCATTAAAGCCGATCTGTCATTCCCGGCGAGCCATGAAGTGGCGAGGGAAGGGAATCCAGGGGCGGTAGGCTCGACTCTTGGTTCCTGGATTCCCTTCCCGCCGCCTGCGGCGGCGCCGGGAATGACAGGTCGAGCGTTGGGCGCGTCGATATCAGTTGCGATGGCTCAGGCCGTGGCGTTTCATCTGGCGATGCACCGTGGAACGGTCGACGCCCAGGCTGCGTGCCGCCTGCGAGACGTTCCAGTTGCAGCTGGCGAGCACGGCTTCAAGGGCCGCCTTCTGGGTGTGCGGCTCCTCGGTTCTCGGCGGTAGCGCCCGCCTCAGCAGGGCTTCGGGCAGGTCGCACACTTCGATGACGCCGTTCTGGCACAGAACGGCGGCGACCGAGATGATATTGTCGAGTTCGCGGATATTGCCGGGCCAATGATGGGCCTTGAGCGCGAGCAGGGCTGCCGGCGCGACCGCCAGCGCCTCGCCGTTCACGCGATGCTTGGCAAGGATCTTGTCGAGCAGCCAGACGAAGTCGGACCGCTCGCGCAAGGCGGGCAGCACGAGCGTCGCGGCATTGAGCCGATAGAGCAGATCCTCGCGAAAGCCGCCGTTCCTGGCGAGCGCCTCGAGTGGCCGGTTGGAGGCGGAGACCACCCTTATGTCCAGCGGCTTGGACCGCGAAGCGCCCACCGGAGTCAGCTCCCGCTCCGACAACACCCGCAGGAACCGGCTCTGGAGCGCCAGCGGCATGTCGCCGATCTCGTCGAGGAAGAGCGTGCCGCCATTGGCCTCCTCGATCAACCCGATCCGCCCCCTCGGCGCCGCGCCGGTGAAGGCCCCCGGCAGATGGCCGAACAATTCGCTTTCGATCAGCGGTTCGGGGATCGCCGCACAGTTCACGGCCACGAATTTGCCGGTCCGGCCGCTCGCCTCGTGGATGGCGCGGGCCAGATATTCCTTGCCCGTGCCGGTTTCGCCCTGGATGAGGATCGAGACTGGCCGGGACGCGAGCTTGGCGACCTTGGCCTGCAAGGCGGCGAGCTGGCCGTCGCCGCCGCTGAGATTGCGCAGCGAGGCGGGAATGTCGTGGCGTGCCCCGACCGGCGAACGCACGGCGATATCGGGCTCGATCGCATGGGCGAACAGGGCGTTGCCGTCGCGGGCGAAAACCAGGCGGTCCTGCGGGCGATGCTGGCGCGTCAGGTCGGGCAGGTCGTCGATGTCCATGTCGAAGAAGCGCGACAGGGGCTGGCCGATCAGGGCTTGTGGGTCGCGCCAGTCGAGATTGCCCGAGCGCGCCAGCACCTTGGCGCCGCCATTGGTCATGCCGATGATGCGGCCGGAACCGTCGATCGCAATGCCGGCTTCGGGATCGACATCGAGAAATTCCGGGGAACGCGAGAAGCGCAGCACCCATTCGCGGCTCGACTGCGCCATCAGATTGGCCAGCTCGATCCGCCGCACCGTGGCCGAGACGAGATGCAGCGCCAGGTTCTGGCTGGCCTTCTTGATCGGCGAAGAGAGCAGGGAGATGTCAAGCACCGCCGAGAGCCCGCCCTGGATATCGTAGATCGGGGCGGCAGTGCAGGAGAGGGGTGTGTGGGTGTTGTCGAAATGGTCGGTCTGATGGATGGTCAAGGCCTCGCCGGCCTCTATGCAGGCGCCGACGGCGCAGGTGCCGGCCCGCGATTCCGACCATTCCGAGCCCAGATAGAGGCCGGCCTTGCGCAGATTGTTGTCGAACAGCGGGTCTCCGTAGAAATCCACGGTTACCCCGGCTCTGTCCGAGAGCAGCAGCACGTAGTTTTGCCCTGCCACCTGGCGGAACAGGCTTTCGAGACCGGAGCGAGCGATTGCGATCAGTTCTTCCGATTGCTGGCGATGCTCGCGCAATTGGGTATCCGGCACGATATAGGCCTCGCAGGCCTGGGCCGGATCCAATCGGTGCTTGTTGATGCAGCGCAGCCAGCTTTGCACCACCGTGGCGTCGCGGATGGTTGCCGCGCCCAGGCCGACGCTTTCGATCTCGCGGATATGATCGACATGCGAAACCATGAGAAGGTGCAGCCAGCCTCCCTGGAAAATATATTTCTTGATCCGTCCGGATCAGAAATCACGTCGTCTTGCTTGGATCTTGCGTGGCACGCGCCAGCTCGATCGAATTCTACCTCGCAGCCTCCAAGGCACGGGCACCGCAGTGTGCACTAGTGCCTGCGAATGTAAACCGTCTTGGAGCCTTACGAGGTCAGCCATGGGCTGCGATCAGCGCCAGCAGGCGGTCGCAATCGGTGGCGATGCGCCCGGGGTCGACATTGGTGACGCCCAGCAGCAGGCCGGCTCGCCGCGCTCCCTTGTACCAGGGTGAAAGCGGCACGGGAGCTAGTCCGAAAGGCAGGGCCTGATGGGAGACGGCAACATCGTCGATCGTATCGGGCAGGTCGAGCAGGACGGCAAGACCTCCATTGGCATGGACCTTCATGCCGGGGCCGATACGCGCGGCGAGGCAGGAGGCGAGGGCGTCGCGCCGGGTGGCGTAGAGGCGTTTCATCCGGCGCAGATGCCTGAGATAATGCCCCTCCGCCAGGAAGCTCGCCACGGCTCGCTGGATCGAGGCCGCCGGCGCTGGCGCGAGGGCGGCGGCGACGTCGCCGAAACGGGCCGCCAGTTGCGGCGGGACGACCAGGAAGCCAAGGCGCAGCGCCGGAGTGATGGTCTTGCTGAAGGTGCCGGCATGCAGAACCCGGCCCTGCCGGTCGAGCGAGGCGAGGGCCGGCGCAGCCCGCCCCCTGAGCTGCAATTCGCTGAGATAATCATCCTCGATGATCCAGGCTTGGCGCGCCTGCGCCCAATCGAGCAAGGCAAGGCGCCGTTCGAGCGACAAAGTGAGGCCGAGAGGCGCCTGCTGGCCCGGGGTGACCACCGCAAAGGCGGCGTCCGGTGCGAGACGGATGCCGGCGGCTACGTCGATGCCGTCGTGGTCGACCGGAACGGGCGTGATCGCCACGCGAGCCTGCTCCAGGGCGATATGGGTGAGGATGAAAGCGGGATCCTCCAGCCAGGCCTTATGGCCGTCGAGTTCGAGGGCGCGCAGGACGAGGCCGAGGGCACCGGCATAGCCCGACGTCACCAGGATCTGGCTCGGCTCGCACTGGATGCCCCGCGCCAGTGCGAGATAGGCGGCGATCTCGCGCCGGAGCTCGATATGGCCGCGCGGATCGGGATAGCTCACCGGCGCCGCGGCGGCAGCACGGGCACTGCGCGCCATGATGCGCGACCATAGCGAGAAGGGAAAGGCGTCCTGAGCCGGCACGCCCATCTGGAAGGTGGCCGGCGGGCGCTCGAAATCGGGAAAGAGCGCCGGCAGGGGCGTAGCCTCCGGCAATCGGCCCGCGGCCGGCGCGCGGGGAGCGTTGTGGATCACGCGCGTGCCGGCCGCACCCATGCCGACGATCAGCTGCTCGTCGGCCAGCTTCTCATAGGCCACGCGCACCGTGCCGCGGGCGACGCCGAGCTGGGCCGCGAGATCGCGCCAGGACGGCAGCCGGACGCCATTGGCCAGCCGGCCGTCGAGGATGGCGGTGGCGATGCTGCGATGGATCTGCACGGCCAGCGGAGCCTGGGCGGCGCGATCGATACTGATCTTGAAGGACTCGTTCATGCATCCGAATGGTACAGTATTTCATCCAATTCTTGGTGCTTTTTTGTGAGCCGAAAGAAAGCCATGCTGCAGTCATCGCAAGACAGGAACCAAGATGATGATTTCCAGAGCCTTTCTGCTCGGCGTGGGTATTGCCTTTGCGGCCACCACAGCCCTGGCCCATTCGCCGCAATCGAAGGCTGGCGGGGCCAGCGCGGCACCGGTGTTCGAGCAGGCCCTGCCCAACGTGCCCGGCAAGACCATGACCAGCGTCCTCGTCCGCTACGCCCCCGGCGGCAAGTCGCCTGCGCATACCCACTCCAGGACGGCTTTCGTCTTTGCCTATGTGCTGTCGGGTTCGATCCGCAGCCAGGTGAATGGCGGGCCGGTCAAGGTCTATCGCGCCGGCGAGAGCTGGTTCGAAGAGCCGGGCGCCCACCATCAGGTCAGCGAGAATGCCAGCAAGGCTAGGCCCGCCTCGCTGCTCGCCGTCTTCGTCGCCGATACCGGCGACCGCAACCTCACCGTCTATGATCAGGAGAAGTGAAATGGCCCCGCGCCTCGACTACAACGCCGCCGCCCCTGCCGGTATGAAGGCCCTCGGCGGCGTCTACGGCTAT
Source organism: Labrys sp. 22185 (assembly GCF_052045555.1). Lineage (NCBI taxonomy): Bacteria > Pseudomonadati > Pseudomonadota > Alphaproteobacteria > Hyphomicrobiales > Xanthobacteraceae > Labrys > Labrys sp. 22185. The sequence continues at coordinate 296,292 of NZ_JBQEPH010000004.1, forward strand.
GTCAGCCAGAGCCTGCCCAGAATGCTGGTCAACCTGGTCTATCTGAGGATCTCGCTGCTCAATGGTTGCGCCTATTGCATCGACATGCATTCGCGCGACTTGACCAAGGACGGGCTGCCCCAGGAGAAGCTGGTGCTGGTGCCGGTCTGGCATGAGGCCGGCGACTTGTTCAGCCAACAAGAGAAAGCAGCGCTGCGCTGGGCGGAGACGGTGACCAGGGTCGCCGAGACGGCTGTGCCCGAGGCCGAATTCGAGGCCGTGCGGGCGGTGTTTTCCGAGAAGGAGGTCGCCGACCTCACCATCGCGATCGGCCTGATGAATGCCTATAACCGCCTGGCCATCAGCTTCCGCAACACGCCGGCCGCGGTGAAGGCGATAGCATAAATTGCGCCAAATATGTTATCATGGCGGCAAAGGAGAACCGCCATGAACGTATCACTCGGCTCGCGGTGGGAAGAATTCGTCAATACGATCGTTCGGGAAGGCCGCTATGGCTCGGCGAGCGAGGTGGTCAGGGAGGGCCTCCGTCTCGTCGAGGAGCGTGAAGCCAAGCTGCAAGCGCTCCGCGACATGGTGAATGCCTCCATCGACGAAGGAGGCAGTCTTTCCGATGACGAGGTAGGCAAGGCTCTCGATGCCGCCGCCACGCAACTTGCAGCCGAAGGGTACTGAGTGAGGCGGCTGGTCTATTCACACGCTGCGGTCAGGGACTTGATCGCAATCCAGGACTACATCAGTCGTGAAAGTGGAAGTCTGATGCTGGGACGCCGGTTCGCGGAACAGCTGCGGCAGCAGTGCCGCAAGCTCGCGACCTTGCCCGGCATCTTTGGCCGGGTTCGGCCCGAGTTGCGCCCTGACCTGCGAAGTTTCACTTTTCGAGGCTATGTGATCTTCCTGCGCTATCACAGCGACCGATTGGAAATCGTCAACATTGTCGAAGGTCACCGTGATATCGAGGCGCTCTTCGACAGGGGAGGCGGCCAGCCGTAACGTGGTCGCTCGATAGTCGCCGCGCCCGCTTCAGAACGGCAGCTTCATGCCGGGCGGGATGGGCAGGCCGGCGGTGATCGAGCCCATCTTTTCCTGCGTCAGGCGGTCGGCCTTGCCACGGGCGTCGTTATGGGCGGCGAGGACGAGGTCCTCGACGATTTCCTTTTCGTCGGCCTTGAGCAGCGAGGCGTCGATCTCGACGCCCTTCATCTCGCCCTTGGCGGTGAGGCGCACCTTGACGAGGCCGCCGCCCGCCACGCCTTCGACTTCCGTCTGTTCCAGTTCGGCCTGCAGGGTCTGCATCTTGGCCTGCATGGCCTGCACCTGCTTCATCATGCCCATTACGTCTTTCATGGGAACTCCTGCTGCGTGTTCAGATATCGTCGGCGGAATAAGGCTCGGCCTCGTCGCCGTCGTCGGGATCGCCGCCATCATCGGGGGCCGGTGCCAGGGATTGCGTCTCCACTGGGGCATTATCCCGGATGTCGACGATCTCCGCACCCGGAAAGCGCTCCATCACGGCCCGCACGAAAGGATCGGCCCTGATGCCCGAGAGCACGGCGGCCTGCCGGGCCTCGGCGAGCTCGCGCAAGGTCGCCTCGCCCTTTTCCGACGACAGCACCACCAGCCAGCGCTTGTTGGTCCAGTCCGACAATTTGCGCGAGAGATCGTTGACCAGGCCCTGGGGCGAACCCGGCTCGAGGGCGATGTCGAGGCGGCCATCGGCGAAGGCGACCAGGCGCACGAAACGCTCCAGGGCCAGCTTCAGCGGCAGGTCGCGCTTTTCCATGGCGAGGCCGACGATCTCGGCGAAGCTGGCGAGCGTGCGGCCCGGCTGCGCGGCCGAGGCCGGCCCCGGTATCGGGGTGTGCTGGGGCTGCGGCTGGAACTGCGCCTGGGTGGCGGCGGTGATCAATTGCGCCCGCGGGGCGGCCGGCGGGGGCGCCGGCGGCGCTGCCGCGGGCCCGCGCGAGGGCAGGGAGCCGCCATTTTCCGTGAGTTGCCGGATGAGGTCGTCCGGCGAGGGCAGGTCGGCCGCATAGCAAAGGCGCGCCAGCACCATGTCGGCGGCGGCCAGCGGCTTGGCGGCGGTCTGGGTCTCGGGAATGCCCTTGAGCAGCATCTGCCACTGGCGGGTCAGCACCTTGATCGAGAGCTTGCCGGCGAGTTCGGTGCCCCGCACCTTTTCGATTTCGGTGGCCGAGGCATCGTTGGCGGCGGCCGGCGAGATCTTCACGCGCGTGACGAAATGGGTGAATTCGGCGAGTTCCGACAGCACCACCGCCGGATCGGCGCCCTGGTCGTATTGGGCGCGCAACTCGTCGAGGGCGGAGGCGGCGTCGCCGCGCATGACCGCTTCGAACAGGTCGATCACGCGCGAACGGTCGGCGAGGCCCAGCATGGCGCGCACGCTTTCGCCGTCGATCGTGCCGCCACCATGGGCGATGGCCTGGTCGAGCAGGGACAGCGAGTCACGCACCGAGCCCTCGGCCGCCCGCGCGATCATCGCCAGCGCCGCCGCGTCGATCGAGACGCTTTCCTTCTCGCAGATCGCGCCGAGATGGCGGGCGAGCAGGCCGCTGTCGACCCGCCTGAGGTCGAAGCGCTGGCAGCGCGACAGGATGGTGATCGGTACCTTGCGGATCTCGGTGGTAGCGAAGATGAACTTCACATGCGGCGGCGGCTCTTCCAGCGTCTTTAAAAGGGCGTTAAAGGCCTGCGTGGTCACCATATGGACTTCGTCCATGATGAGGACCTTGAAGCGCGCCGAGACCGGAGCGTAGCGCACGCCGTCGGTGATCTCGCGAATGTTCTCGATGCCGTTATGGGAGGCGGCATCGAGCTCCATCACGTCGATGTGGCGGCTGTCGATGATGGCCTGGCAGTGTCGGCCGAGGCCCGGCATGTTGATGGTCGGCTTGCCGCCGCCCTCCGGCGGCTCGTAGTTGAGCCCGCGCGCCAGGATGCGCGCCGTGGTGGTCTTGCCGACACCGCGCACGCCCGTGAGCATATAGGCCTGGTGGATACGCCCCGTCTCGAAGGCGTTGGACAGGGTGCGCACCATCGCGTCCTGGCCGATCAGGTCATCGAAAGTCTGGGGACGGTATTTGCGGGCGAGAACGCGATAGGGCTGGGTATCGGAGGGCGTCGTGTTCGCGTCTTCCATCAATTCCCCCGAATCCCTCGAAGGGGCCACCTGTGCGATCCGCCGTTCCATGAGGTAGGAGGTTGGACGAAGACCCGCAGCGGTCTCGTTGGGGCTGCTTCCTTCCGGACCTGACCCGGTTGGCGAGTGTTGCGTCCACCGCCAACCTCCCGCCGCGTATATGGGCCATCGGCGCGCGAATGACAAGCGGAGGCGCCAAAAAACCTCACAGGCCGCAAAATCTCGATTGGGCGGCATATTTCCTGTAAAAAGCGCCAAGATTTTTTTGAAAAAAGATTTGGGCCTTTTAAAAAGGGCTTGGACTTTGCCGCGCGAGCGACTATCTAGAGATACACAAATCGTTCGGGGCTGGCGTCGATAGTACGAGCCGGCTCTAGTGCAGATGCACTTTCAGTCGAACATCGAGCGAAGCGCTCGTTCGCCCTAACGATGGAAATGCCTATTCCGGTACCAAGAGCCAAGGTGGCGATCTGCCGGAGTGTGCTGCTGCGCCCGACGCAGGCGGAACCTATGGTTTTCCTGACCCGTGCATTGACTGATGTGATGCAATGGCCATGACGAAGGTTCGCTGTCGCTTCGCGAGATTGCGCATGTTTATAGCGGAGAATGAGATCAATCTATGAGGCAGGGACAGCAAAAGCGTATGCGTGGTCGTTCACGCGGCGGCAAGGGTCCGAACCCGCTGAGCCGGAGCTATGAGTCGAACGGCCCCGACGTGAAGGTTCGTGGAACCGCCGCCCATATCGCTGAAAAATACGTTCAGCTGGCGCGCGATGCCCAATCCTCCGGCGACCCGATCCTGGCCGAGTCCTATCTGCAGCACGCCGAGCACTATTTCCGCATCATCGCGGCGGCGCAGCCGCAGTTCACCAGCGACCAGAACTTCGGCCATGGTGCCGAGGACGAGGAAGATGGTGACGATGCCGATTTCGAGGGCCCGATCCCCTCGATGCCGCAGGGCTTCGGGACGCCGGCGAATCAGTTCGGCGGCTCCCAGGGCTTCGACGAACAGCCGCGCCTGGTGCAGCCGGGACGTGACCGCAATTTCGGCGAGCGTGGCGAGGGCGGCCAGCCCTACCGCGAGCGTGAGCACCGCTTCCGTGACCGCAATGACCGTTTCAACGGCGAGCGTGGTCCGCGCGAGGAACGCCAGCCGCGCGAGGACAGGCAGTCCCGCGAGGACCGGCCCTACCGCGAGGAGCGCCAGCGCGATCGCCAGTTCGACGGGCAGGCCAACGGCCAGGCGGCCGAAGGCGAGGGCGGTGGCGAGCCGCGCTTCAATCAGCGCCATGGCCGCCGTGACCGCCGTTTCGGCGATCGTGGCGATCGTCCCTTCCGTGACCGCGCCAATGCCGGCGACGGGCCGCTCTTCAGCGAGCGCGGGCAAGGCGAACGCGGCGCGTTCCAGCCGGCGCCGGTGGTTCCGGTCGACCAGCCCCAGCCGGATCTGCATGACGATCATGCCCTTTCCACCTTGCCTTCCTTCATCACCGGCACGCCGGCGGTAGCCTCTGCGGCTCCGGCAGCTGCCCCGGCGCCAGTTCAGGCTGTTGCCGCGCCGGTAGAAGCGACCCCCACTACCGCTCCCGCAGCGGCCGAAGCGGAGGCCGAAGCTGCTGCTCCGCGTCCGCGCAAGCGCCGTGTCTCGAAGAAGGCTGCCGCTGCAAGTGAAACGGCCGAGGCGAGCGCGGAAACCGCGAGCGAATAGGCGCTAAATCGATCGGTTTTATCTGATCAGCCGGCGACCCTGCGGGGTCGCCGGCTTTTTTATTGTCGGCGGGTTGAACTCATGCCGGACCCCCGCATATTGAACTCAGGTTCTATTTATCGCCTCCTGGGTAATGCCGGGCGGGCGCGGCTGGAACCAGCGCAGGAAACGGTCTTTGCCGTTTGACGGAATCGCCGGAAACCGCAAAGACGCGTCGAGATGAAGAGTTGGGGCAAGGTGCGTTCAGCCGTGAACGCGCAGTCTGCACGGTTGTGGTTCTGAGGCGGGATGTTGCAATGTTGGCTCGCTTGCAAAAGTTGATACGCAGTTTTGCGCCGGGCGGGCCGGCCCGGCCACGCTACGTCTTCGACGAGACCGACCATCGCGTCGCCGCCGCCGGGCTGCTCGTCTATGCCATGAATGTGGATGGGGTCGAGAGTCCGGCCGAGAAAACACGTGTGGCCGCATTGCTGCAGGAGCGCTTTTCGCTCGATGAGGACGAGACCCGTGCCCTGCTGGCGGCGGCAGGAGAGCGTAATCGCGATGCTCTCGATTTCAACGATTTCACCGGCGTGGTGAAGCGCGCCTACAACGTCGACGGGCGCCAGCGCATCGTCGAAATGATGTGGGAGATCGTGTTCGCCGATGGCGTCCTGCACGAGTTCGAGGACAATCTCGTCTGGCGCGTCGCCGAGGCCCTCGACGTCCCGTCAGCCGCGCGCACCACGATCCGCAGCAAGGCCGCCTCCCGGAACAACGTGCTTCTGCCGGAAGCCGGCGAGTGAGCCGCCCGGTCGCCTTGGTCACGGGCGCATCGAGCGGCATCGGCGAAGCATTGGCCCACGCCCTGGCCGAACAGGGTGAGGACCTCATGCTGATCGCCCGGACGCAGAGCGAATTACTGCGCGTCCAGAGTGAGATCGCGACAGCCACGGGGCGCTTCGTGGCGGTTGCCGCCTTGGATCTCGAACGCGCCGATGCGGCCGAGGCCGTCAAGGCCGTGCTGCGTGACCAGGACCTCAGCGTGCGGCATCTGGTCAACAATGCCGGCTTCGGCCTGGCGGGCGATATGGCGGATCTGCCGGTATCTGGCCAGGTCGGCATGGTCGATCTCAATTGCCGTGCCTTGTTGGCGCTGACACTCGCCTTCCTGCCCGAGATCCGCGAGAACGAGGGCGGCGTGCTCAATGTCGCCTCGGTCGCCGGTTTCACGCCTGGGCCGGGCCTTGCCGTCTACTACGCCAGCAAGGCCTTCGTGCTGTCATTGACGCGGGCGCTGGCTTTCGAGGAGCGGGAAAGCGGCATCCGCGTCTGCGCCCTCTGCCCCGGTCCGGTACCGACCCGCTTCGGCGCCCGGGCAGGGGTCGGCAAGTCGGGTGTCATTGCCATCACGCGTCCGCTTTCGGCAAAGGATGTTGCCCATATCGGACTCGCCGGTTATTTCGGACGTCGCACCGTCGTGGTGCCGGGCATGATCCCGAGGCTGATGGTTGCTATCCTGTCGGTCCTACCGACTCGGATGGTACTGCCCGTTCTCGCCCGCGCCCAGCGGCAGAGACGGCAGAAATAGTGCCTTTCGCCGGGCCGAGCGCTTCGTCATGAAGCCGTGAACGGTCTGTGCGAAGGGGAGATATGCGAAACCCTTCCTTGACTTCCCTGGCGTGAGACGCCAGTTTCCGGCTCCTTTCGTCGTCATTTGGACACCCATGCGCAGCTATCTCGATTTTGAAAAACCCGTGGCCGAGCTCGAGGCCAAAGTCGAGGAACTGCGCGCGATGGGAGAGTCGGGTGACGCAGTGGCGATCGGGGACGAGATCCAGCGGCTCGAGGCCAAGGCAAACCAGGCGCTGCGCGACCTCTATGCCCAGCTCACGCCCTGGCAGAAAACCCTGGTGGCCCGCCATCCCGAGCGCCCGCATGCCAATGATTATATCGCTGCCCTGATCGAGGATTTCACGCCGCTTGCCGGTGACCGCAAGTTCGGCGACGACGAGGCCATCATCGGTGGTTTCGGACGCTTCCGCGGCGAGTCCGTCTGCATCCTCGGCCATGAAAAGGGCTCCGACACCGAAAGCCGGATCCGGCACAATTTCGGCATGGCGCGGCCCGAGGGCTATCGCAAGGCCGTGCGACTGATGGAAATGGCCGACCGCTTCGAATTGCCGGTGATTTCCTTCGTCGACACGGCCGGTGCCTATCCGGGCATCGATGCGGAAGAGCGCGGCCAGGCCGAGGCGATCGCCCGCTCGACCGATGCCTGCCTGGGGCTGGGTTCGCCCAGCGTCGCCGTGGTGATAGGCGAAGGCGGTTCGGGCGGTGCCATCGCGGTAGCGGCGGCGAGCCGGGTGCTGATGCTGGAGCATTCCATCTATTCGGTGATCTCGCCGGAAGGCGCGGCCTCCATCCTCTGGCGCGAGGCCAGCAAGGCGCAGGATGCCGCCAACAACATGAAGATCACGGCGCAGGACCTCCTGAAGTTCGGTGTGATCGATGCGATCATTCCCGAACCGACAGGCGGTGCCCATCGCTCGCCCGAGAAGGCGATCGAGACAACCGGCGATTTCATCCAGAATTCGCTGCGCGATCTCTTCAACCAGTCCCGTGAAGCCCTGATCCGGGCGCGTCAGGACAAATATCTGATGATCGGCCGCAGCCTGTAGGATTTCGGACCGAGTTTGCATGGGAAACGCTGCGGCTGGGACCGCGGAGGTCTCGTCCGCTCTTCCTATCCGCAAGGCTCCGGCGTTTCCAAGAGGCGGACATCGCGACATGCAAGCATGTCGCTGACGTCCGCGGTTCCCAGCCGGTCTGCCTGCCTCACCCCCTCAGCGCCGCTGCCGGCGATTGCCGATAGGCCAGCAAGGCAGGGGCCAGGCCGAGCAGGGCGGCGAAGCCGGCCAACAGGGCGGCGAGACCGAGATCGGCCCGCGTGAAGGCCACCGGCAGGACCATGCCGCTCCAGCTCGTCACCCAGCCCGATATGGTCAGGGCGCCGAGATAGCCGAGCGCGAAGCCTGCTCCGATGCCGAGCGCCAGCAGGACGAAGAGTTCGGACCAGACAATGGCGAGCACTGTCAGGCGCGGCGTGCCGAGAGCCCGAAGTGCGCCGATCTGGCGGCGGCGCTGGCCGACATGGATCACCGTCACGAAGATCAGGGCTGCTGCCACCAGGAACTGCGCGCCGGCCGCGACCGCCACCAGCACGGTGCGGGCGTCGCCGAGCGTGGCATAGAGCCGCGTCAGCACCTCGGCCGGGAAGACGGCGAGCGTGCCCTCGCCACGATAGGCCTGGCGCAGCTTGTAGGCATCGGCGATCGTGCGGGGCTTGACCAGAAGGGCCGGGACTCCTGCTGCGGTTTTGGCGAAGCTCTCGTCGAGCGGCGCCGCCGCATCGATCGCGCCTTCATGCTCATGCTCCTCATGCCCGGCCTCGCCGTGCTCGGCATCGTCAGGCTTGGAGCCTTCATGCTCGGAATGGACATCGTGATCCGCCGCTTCTTCGGCATGGCCGAGCCCATGCAGGTGCCAGACGGCCTGGATCGGCACCAGGACCGCCTTGTCCCAGGCGGTATGGCTCGGCTTCAGACGCCCCACCACGGTGTAGGCGAGTTCGGTATGGGCATGGCCCCCTTCCTCGGCCATGCCGTGCGAGGGCTTGATGCGGGTGCCGAGGGGGATTCCGGCGGCAGCGCCGACCACCGCCTCGCCTTCGGCGGCGAAGGCTCGACCTTCGGCAAGACCGTCGGACAGAGCGTTCACCAGGGCTGTCGTAGTGCCGACGATCGGCTTGCCTTGATAGGAATCGCCGAAGCCGATCGGGGCGACCCAGGCGACGCGCGGATCGGCGGCGAGTTTGCGCAGCGTCTCCACCGGCATCATCGGTAATGGTGAAGGCTGCAGGAAGACGGAGGACAGCACCAGCTGGGTCTCGCTGCCGGCGGCGCCGATGACGAGGTCGAATTTGTCGGCCGCACGGGCGCTGCCGAGGCGCATCGCCCGTTCCTGCAGCACCACGCCGACGCCGAGCGCGGTGGCCAGCGCCACCAGCAGCACCACGGCCAGCGCTCCGGGCCAGACGCGGCGCAGATCGGCGAGGATGAAGCGGATCATGCGGCCTGTGCCCTTCCAACCTCGTCCGACGCGATGCGGCCGGCGGCGAGCGTCAGCCGTCGTGCCAGTCGCCCCGTCAGAGTAGTGTCGTGCGAGACGACGATGAGCGTGGAGCCTTCCGCGCTGGCGAGTTCGATGAGGAGGTCGCCCACGACGGCGCCGGCCTCGGCATCGAGGCTCGCGGTCGGCTCGTCCGCCACCAGCACGGCCGGCCGGCGCAGCAGGGCCCTGGCGAGGGCGACACGCTGCATCTCGCCGCGGGACATGCCGTCGATCGCCTGATCCGGCCTGGACAGGCCGACCCGTTCGAGCAGGGAGCGGCCGCGTTCGATCGCGCTCTTGCCGGCCCGCCCCGACAGGCGCAGCGGCAGCAGCACGTTCTCCAGGGCCGACAGGCCGGGAAAGAGATGAAAATCCTGCATGAGCAGGCCGATATTGTGCCCGCGCCAGCGGTCCCTGGCGCCCTCCGGCAGCCTGGCGATATCGGTGTCGCCCCAGCGTATCCGACCCTGGCCGACGCGCTCGAGGCCGGTGACGACGTTGACGAAGGTGCTCTTGCCCGAGCCCGACGGGCCGGTCACGGCAAGCTGGCTGCCCGCCGTGAGGGCGAGCCTGTCGATGCGCAGCACCGGGGCGGCGAGGCCAGGGAAGGAGACGGCGATATCTTCGAGGTCGAGTGCCAGCACCGGATCAGACCACCCAGTAGCGCGCGTCGCGCAGGCGCAGCCGGCTGAGAAAGCCGGTTTCCGGATCGGTCCAGGATCCCATCTCCAGGCGTCCCGACACTTCTATCCGGGTGCCGGGTTGCACGAAGGTCTGCTTCTCGTCGAGATAGATTACCACGATATTGTCGGGCCAGTCCGAGTCGGAGGAGCAGAAGGGGCAGATCGACATCGGGATTTCGGTGAGCACGAAGAAGGTGGCTTCCGCCTTGAGGGGCGGTGCCATGAAGCCGCTCATCACCACGTCCTTGCCGTCGAGTTCCTTGACCTTGGCGGAGAATTCCAGGCCGAGCACGCTGATTTTGCCATAGAGTTCCGGGAAGCCGAGCGTCGCCGGCGAGGCAGCAAGAGCCGGCCGCGCGAGAAGGAGCGGCGACAGACCGACCAGGGTCACGACATGGCGGCGGGACAGGAAAGGGATGGTCGTCATGGTGAGCTCTTACGCGGGCCGAGGTCGGCGCTCTCGAGAAACATCGCCATCGGGCGGCTAGCCGCCCGATGGTTGCCGTCCGATCATTAGGCGTTGTCGGCAACAACTGAAACGCTGCCATTGTCATGCCCGGGCTTGACCCGGGCATCCAACCGCCTCGTCTTCAGTGCCGGGAGGAGGGCTGGATTGCCGGGTCAAGCCCGGCAATGACAAAGGTTGAGCCAATTCGACTCGTTTATTTCAGGCAAAGCCTTACTGCATCTGCGCTTTCTGGGCGCCGGAAGCGCCGAGCGCGAAGGCATCGGCCAGGACGCGGTAGACGTCGCTTTCTTCGAGATAGCCCTTGAAGCCTTCGGCACCGGGTCCCGTGGCCTGCAGCACGACGTCGTCGACGGCGTGGGCGGTGCTGTCGTTGTTGCGTGGGATGTTGCCCTGGACGAAGACGGCGCCGGGCACATCCTTGTAGGCGGGATTGGCGACATATTCCTTCTTCTCGTTCTGGATGGCCGGCTCATAGGGGCCGTCCAGCTTCGGGCTGAAGGTTTCGTAGTGGTCGGGATAGTTTCCGTAGACGACCGCCAGGCGCTTGCTGGGATCGATCTTGTCGGGATAGCCGTCGCCGTCCTTGTCCTCGTAATTGGTGAAGCCGGCCTCGGCATAGATGCCGACCTTTTCGCGCATGTCGGTGCCGGGCTTGCTGTCGTCGATGGTGCCGATCACCGACATGGAGTGGGTATGGTCGCCGGTGACGACGATCAGCGTATCGGGATGGGTCTTGGCGAATTCGCGCGCCACGCCGACGGCCTTGTCGAATTCGATGGTCTCATAGAGCGAGCGCTCGCCGTCCTGGGCATGCGACATCTTGTCGACCGAGGCGGCTTCCACCATCAGGAAGAAGCCTTCCGGATTCTTGGAAAGCTGGTCGAGGGCCGACTGGGTCATGTCGACCAGGCCGGGCTGGTTGGGGAACTTGCCCACCGTACCCTTCTTGAGCAGGTTGCGGTCGAGTGCCACATCCATGTTGCCGGTGTGGAACAGGCCGAGGATCTTGCCGGTATTGGTGCCGGAGGCGGCAGCGAGGCTGTCCTTGTCGGTGGCCAGCGTGTAGCCGGCATCCTTGAAGAGCTGGATATAGTCCTTGTCGTCCTTGCGCTTGGAGCCGGTGGTCGATTTCGGCAGGAAATAGGCCGAGCCGCCGCCCAGGATGATTTCGGGCTTCACGTCGTAGAACATGCCGACGATCTCGGCCTTGTCGGCGCGCTTGCGGGTATGGGAAACCACGGCCGCCGGGGTGGCGTCCTCGATCTCGGCGGTGGAGACCACGCCGATGGACTTCTTGCCCGTGCGGCGCAGCGCCTCGGCGATGGTCTCGACGCGCGGATCGTCAAGGCTGGCGGGCGTGCGATCGGCATAGACGCCGAGAGCGTTCACCGCCGTCTTGTGACCGGTCATGTAGGCCGACATCGTGTTGGCGCTGTCGGTGGCAATGGCATCCGTCGACGAAGTGCCGATGAAGGCCATGTGGTCGAGATCGTCCATGGCGAGGCGGCCATTGGCCTTGCCCTCGGTCATGCCCTTGGACATGATGCGAGCGCCGGTGCGGTTGGCGACCGTCAGGCCGTCACCCAGCAGGAAGATGATGTTCTTGGCCTTGGGCGTGGCGGCAGTGCCGAAGACGTCCCAGGTCACGCTGCGGCTCTGGCCGCCGGCCGAAACCTCGACCTTGTAGCTGCCGGGCACGCTGAGGGTGAGGCCGCGCAACAGCACTGCCGAGCCGAGATCCTTGTTGTCCTTGCCCTTTTCGGAGGCGACGAACTCGACGTCCTTGCCGAACACACCCTTGTAGTCCTGCCCGTTGACAGTGACGCGCACATCCTCCGGCTTCACGGTGCCGGCGAACTCGGCCTTGAAGTCGAAGGGCGAGCCGGCCAGGATGGTGGCGCGGTCGAGCGGATAGATGCCCGCGGCCTGGCTGGGACCGATCAGCATGGTGGTGACCGCAAGAGCGGCGAGGAGCGTGCGCATGGCAATCCTTTCGCGATGCGAGCAGACTTTGTCGCCGAAGCGTCTTGCGGTGTGGCCAAGCTGCCGTACTTGCAAGGACGCGTCCAAACAAAGAGCTTGAGGAGAACGCGTTCCCCCTGAACGCGCTTTGCGCTAGGGATAGCCAGCGCGTGCGACAGGTCCATGACAGCCAGCAGGTTCAGGATCAGGCTGCTCCGCATGCAGTATAGAGGATGGATCGATCGGCACCGGGAGCGGCGAAGACTCCATGTCGCATCCCGCTGTCCTGTCCGATCCGGGGTTTTGTCGTGGCCGATGCTTGTCGAGCCACGAGGAAGTCTATAGGGTCCCCGGCCAGTTTCCGGTGGAAGGCCTCTATCGGCAGGGCGTGGAATCAGGCATTGTGCCGTTAAGAGTTCGTTCACGCTGTTGCGTAACCACGATCGACCCATGACTTGCGGCGAGTGGTCGTTGACTGTAAATGTCCCTTAGTCTGTATTGCTGACTTTGCACGGGTTCACTGGTTCATGACCGCTCACTTCAAGTTGATGCGCAAGATTGCAATGGCCGTGCCGGTCCTTTTGCTGGCAGCAGCCTGTTCCAATCAGAATGGCGCAAGTGTTCGTTCGACTAGCCCGGTGCCGCAGGCCCTGATTGCCGAAATGCAGGCCAAGGGCATGGCGCGTTCCGCGCCCATCCTGGTGCGCATCTACAAGAAGGAGTCCGAGCTCGAGCTCTGGAAGCAGACCTCGAGCGGACGTTATGCCCTGCTCAAGAGCTATCCGGTCTGCCGCTGGTCCGGCCAACTCGGTCCGAAGAAGAGCGAGGGTGACCGCCAGGTGCCCGAAGGCTTCTATGCGGTGAGCATGAGCAGCCTCAATCCGAATTCGCAATATTACCTGTCTTTCGACATCGGCTACCCCAACAGCTTCGATCGCCAGCTCGGCCGGGCCGGCGGCAACATCATGGTGCACGGCTCCTGCTCTTCGCGCGGTTGCTTTGCCATGACCGACAAGCAGGTGGCTGAGATCTATGCCGTTGCGCGCGAGGCGCTGCAGGGTGGCCAGGCTTCGTTCCAGGTGCAGTCGCTGCCCTTCCGCATGACGCCCGAGAACATGGCCCGAAATCGCCGCAACCCCAATATCGGCTTCTGGCAGAACCTTAAGGAAGGCACCGACAACTTCGAGGTCACCAAGCAGACGGTGAAGGTCGATGTCTGCAAGGGCCGCTATGTCTTCAACGGCAATGGCGGTACAGATTGCGGGATCGCTCCCGCCAGCCAGAATGTGGCAGCCGCCGTCTACGAGAAGCGGCGCAGCGACGATGCCAAGATCACCGCGCTGGTCGCCTCCGGCACCAAGGCCGTCAACTATATCTATCAGGATGGCGGTTCCAATCCGGTGTTCGCCGCGCGGGCCGTCGATCAGTCGGCGGTACCGGGCAAGGATCGCCCCTTCAGCTATTCGCGCGTCGACGTGACCGAGGTTGCCCTCAACGATGCGGGCGCTCCGGCGACAGCCGCGGACGCGGATGCCGCGCATCGCGTCACCTATGCGGCAGCCGAAAGCCTGCTCTATTCGGAAGCTGCCGTGGCTCGCAAGCCGATCAAGGGGGGGGCGGATCCGAAGGCTGTCGCCAAGCGCCAGGAAGCCGTCTATGCCCGGCTGATGGGCAGCAAGTTCCCGGCCCCGATACCGCAGAAGCCGGTGGCCGTGGCCGCGGCGCCTGTCTCGTCCAGTGCTCCGGCAAGCCAGTTGGTGGCCTCGGCCGCGCCGGAAGGCCAGCCCTTCTATGCACGCTGGCTGGGCTTCGCGCCGACCGAGCAGCCGGCTTCCCCGGTTACGGCGATCAAGGTCGACCCGATCCAGACCGGCACGGTGCCTGACACCAAGCCCAAGCAGGGCAAGGCAAAGACGCTGACGCCGGACAAGCCGATGATGGCAGCGACGGCGCTGCCGGCCGCCCAGATGGCCGAGCTGCCGCCCGCGATCACCAATCCTCCGACCGAGCAGCCTTTCTACAAGCGTTGGCTGGGCCTGGGCGGCGAGCAGGGCGCCACGGCGACCAACTGACCTGATCTTTCTTGATCGATTGATCCGTGAGCCCTTTCCCGGCATGGGAGAGGGCTCATTCATTGGGCGTGACGAGATCCGATGGCTGATCGTCATGCCCATATCCAGGCTTCGGCCTCACCTCGGGTGACAGGCAGTCTCCAACTGTTGCAAAATCAATCTCGCCGCCACCGTCTGGATCCTTGATGCCATGTCGCTCGATGTCGTCGATCTCCGCGACTTCTACTCGACCAATCTGGGCATCGTGGCCGGCCGCCTGATTGCCACCAAGATCCGGGCGCGCTGGAGCGACCTTCGCGGCCAGCGCGTTGCCGGCATCGGTTTTGCCGCACCCTATCTCACCATGTTTCGCGAAGAGGCCGAGCGCGTCGTCTCCTTCAATCCGGCGACGCAGGGCGTGCTGGAATGGCCCGAAAACGGCCCGCTTGCCGCTGCTCTGGTCGAGGAGACCGAATTGCCCCTGGCGGATGGCTGCCTCGACCGGGTACTGGCCATCCATCTGCTCGAGGAGGCCGATTCCGCTCTCGACACGCTGCGCGAGATCTGGCGGGTGCTGGCGCCCGGCGGTACGGTGATGCTGGTGGCACCCAACCGGCGCGGGGTCTGGGCCCGCTCCGATGCCACGCCCTTCGGCAATGGCCGGCCTTTCTCGCGCCCGCAATTGACCCGCTTGCTGCGCGATGCGCTGTTCTCGCCGGTGAACTGGACGGAAGCCCTTTATCTGCCGCCAATGTTCCATGGCTGGGCGCTGCGTTCCGCGCCTGCTTATGAGCGCTTCGCGGCTCGTTTTGCATCGCCCTTTGCCGGCGTGCACATTGTGGAGGCCTCCAAGCAGGTATTCCGGCCGATCACCGTGCGCGCCAAGCGGGCGGTGTCGCCGAAATTCACGCCGGTGCTGCTGCCGAGCCCGGCGGCAGGGCGGGTTGCCGACGGGGCGTGAGCCTGCGCTGCCGCTTACTCGATTCTTCGTCCAGGTTGCGCTGCCCCTCACCTTACCTCTCCCCGTAAGAACGGGGCGAGGGGACTTCGGCGGTGCGTTTCATATTGACAGCAAACTATCTCGCCCAACCGACGGGCGAGATGAGAGGTCCGAGGATCGATCGCAACGCTTGCGCCTCCTCGCCCCGTTCTTACGGGAGGGGTGCGGTAAGGGGCGGCACGACGATGCCTACGGCGTCAGCGAAGTCAACATCTCAGCGCCTTCGCAGCAGGAATACCGCCTGCTCGCCGAACAGGTTCCAGAACCACCAGGGCGCCCTGACCTGGACCGGCTGGCCCGACAGCGTCAGCGCCTCGGCCCGTTCGATCTCCGCGTCGAGGCCGCGCGCCATCTCGACGAAGTCCCGGATCGAGCAGAAATGGATGTTGGGCGTGTCGTACCAGGCATAGGGCAGGTTGTCGGTCACGGGCATGCGGCCGCGGAACATGATCTGGCTGCGGATGCGCCAATGCCCGAAATTCGGGAAGGAGACGATGGCGCGCCGGCCGATGCGCAGCATGTCTTCCACCACCTGGCGCGGATTGCGGGTCGCCTGCAGGGTCTGCGACAGGATCACATAGTCGAAGCTGTCGTCGGGATAGTCGGAGAGGTCGGAATCGGCATCGCCCTGGATCACGGCCAGGCCGCGCCCGACGGCGGCGTTGACGCCGAGCTGGCTGATCTCGATGCCGCGGCCATCGACGCCGCGCGTCGCCTCCAGCAGGGACAGCAATTCGCCGTCGCCGCAACCGACGTCGAGCACGCGGGCACCGGGGATCACCATGTCGCGGATCTGCAGGAAATCGAGGCGGCTGCCCGGTGCGGCCGTGGCGCTGCGCTGAGCCGTCATCGTCCTGGTGTCGCGCGGGCGGAACCTGTTCATGCCACGCCTCGCTCGCGGGCGGCGGCGCCGACGAAGCCGCGAACCATGTCGAACAACTCGGGAATGTCGAGCAGGAAGGCATCGTGGCCCTTGTCGGTCTCGATCTCGACGAAGGAGACGCGCGCGCCGGCCGCGTTGAGCGCATGCA
Organism: Labrys sp. 22185; assembly: GCF_052045555.1. Taxonomy (NCBI): domain Bacteria; kingdom Pseudomonadati; phylum Pseudomonadota; class Alphaproteobacteria; order Hyphomicrobiales; family Xanthobacteraceae; genus Labrys; species Labrys sp. 22185. Next base: position 312,505 of record NZ_JBQEPH010000004.1, read on the forward strand.
TGATCTGGCGCGAGGCGCTGGTGGGGAAGAGCCAGTCGGAGGTGAAGGATGCCACGCAGAAGCGGGTATGCGTGCCCTTGAAGGCGGCGGCGAGGGAGCCGCCATGCTCGGCGGCGAGGTCGAAATAATCCATCGCGCGGGTGACATAGAGATAGGAATTGGCGTCGAAGCGTTCGACGAAGCTCAGGCCCTGGTAGCGCAGATAGCTTTCGATCTGGAAATCGGCATCGAAGGTGAAGGTGCGCGCCGCGCGGTCCTGCAGGTTGCGGCCGAATTTGCGCTGCAGCGCGTCTTCGGAGAGATAGGTGATGTGGGCGGCCATGCGGGCGACCCCCAGGCCCTTGGCCGGACGGGTGTCGGCTTCGAGATAATGGCCGCCGCGCCAGTCGGGGTCGGCCATGATCGCCTGGCGACCGACCTCGTTGAAGGCGATGTTCTGGGCGGTATGGCGGGCGGCGCTGGCGATGCACAGCGCCGAAAACACGCGTTCGGGATAGGCGGCGGCCCATTGCAGCACCAGCATGCCGCCCATCGAGCCGCCAAGCACCGCGAACAGGCTCTCGATGCCGAGATGGTCGAGCAGCATGGCCTGCGCCCGCACCATGTCCGCGATGGTCACGACCGGAAAATCGAGGCCATAGGGCCGGCCGGTTGCCGGATTGGTCGAGGCCGGACCCGAAGAGCCCATGCAGCTGCCGATTACATTGGGGCAGATCACGAAGAAGCGCTCGGTGTCGATCGGCTTGCCCGGCCCGACCAGGGTGTCCCACCAGCCGGCGCGCCCGGTTACCGGGTGGATGCTGGCGACATGCTGGTCGCCGGTGAGGGCGTGGCAGACCAGCACGGCGTTGGACCGCTCGGCGTTCAGTTTGCCGGCCGTTGTATAGGCGATGCGCAGCGGCGCGAAATCGATGCCGCTGTCGAGGCGGAGCGGGCGTTCCGAGCCGAAATCGACGACCAGGCTGTCATCGGGCTGGTCTGCCTGCTTGCGGGCCAGTTCCGGGAAGCTTGCCCGCAGCTGCTCACCTTCCGACATGCGCCTGCATTTCCCCCGTTGCCCAAGCCCGTTCGACAAATACGTTCGATTTGCCGAACGTTTCGTTCGATACATCCAATATCACGCGGCGTAGCAAGTGCAATGGCGTTGCGGATGGCGGCCATCGTGCGTTTTCGCATCTTCCGGTTGCACAAGCTCGCGAGAGCGCTTTGCAGCACCCGCAGCCACGGCTAGACATGATGAGATCTAGTCTGATCTGGAAACCGCCATGCCCGATATTCCGCTCACCGCAACCACAGCCGTCATCGTCTTGGCCATTGTCCTGCTGTTCTTCCTGATGAAGATGGTGAAGACCGTACCGCAAGGTTACAACTACACGGTCGAGCGTTTTCGCCGCTACGCCTATACCATCCAGCCCGGCCTCAACATCGTACCGCCGATCTTCCATCGCATCGGCGTGCGCATGAACATGATGGAGCAGGTGCTGGATGTTCCGACCCAGGAAATCATCACCCGCGACAACGCTTCGGTGGCGGTCGACGGCGTCGCCTTCTTCCAGGTGATCGATGCCGCCAGGGCTGCCTATGAGGTCGCCAATCTCAACAGCGCGATCCTCAACCTGCTGATGACCAATATCCGCACCGTGATGGGCTCGATGGACCTGGACCAGCTGCTTTCCCATCGCGACGAGATCAACAATCGCCTCCTGACCGTGGTCGATGCGGCGGCGACCAGCTGGGGCATCAAGGTCACCCGCATCGAGATCAAGGATATCGTGCCGCCGGCCGATTTGATCGCCTCGATGGGACGCCAGATGAAGGCGGAGCGGGAGAAGCGGGCGGTCATCCTCGAGGCCGAGGGCCAGCAGCGGGCGGAGATCCTGCGGGCCGATGGCCGCAAGCAGGCCCAGGTGCTGGAAGCCGAAGGGCGCAAGGAAGCCGCCTTCCGCGATGCCGAGGCGCGCGAGCGCGCGGCCCAGGCCGAAGCCGCGGCGACGCAGGTCGTCTCCGAGGCCCTGTCACACGGCAATGTCGCCGCGCTCAACTACTTCATCGCCGACAAATATGTGAAGGCGATGCAGGCGATGGCGACGGCACCGAACCAGAAGGTGATGGTGCTGCCGATGGAAGCGACGGCCTTGATCGGCTCGCTTGCCGGCATCGGCGAGATCGCCAAGGCCACTTTCGGGGACGCAGCCTCGCCGGCCAGGCGCGCCGGCTCCGGCGTGCCGCGTACCGGGCAGGATTGAGACGGAGGCGCCTATGAATGAACTTGCGTCCATCAATGTCTGGGGATGGTTCGTGCTCGCCGCCGTGCTGATCGGCCTGGAGGTGTTCCTGCCCGGTGCGTTCATGATCTGGCTCGGCCTCGCCGCAGCGGCTGTCGGTGCCATCAGCTTCTTCCTGCCCTTGGGCTGGCCGCTGGCCCTGCTGCTGTTCGCGGCTCTCGGCGTGGTCTTCGCCTGGATCGGCCGGCATTTCGCTCGCAGGGCCGATGCATCCGACAAGGAGCAGCCTTTCCTCAATCGCCGGGCCGATGCACTCGTCGGCCAGAGCTTCACCCTGGCCGAGCCGATCGTGAACGGCGAGGGGCGCATCCGGGTCGGCGACACGGTGTGGCAGGTCCGGGGAACTGACGCGGGCACCGGCGCGCGCATCAAGGTGGTGCGCGTCGAGGGTGGGTGGCTGGCGGTGGAAGAAGTGGTCAGGCAGGCGTGAGGGGAGGAACGATCCACAGAAGCGCAAAGTTAAAGCGGGAGGCGCGACGCCAGCTACCCCTTCGCCCCGTTCTTACGGGGTGTCGTCAACTCTCTTGAGTTGACCAGAGGTAAGGATGAGGGGCTGCGCAAATCTAGAAAAACCGGGCCTTGAGCCGCCCCTCACCTCTATCCTCTCCCCGTAAACGGGGCGAGGGGGCTCATATGTCGAGCTCTATCTCCAACCGGTTCATCTCGCCCAATCCCTTAAAATCGCGCTTATGACGAAAGACCCCCGCCATTCCGCCACACTTTCACGCCGCCACCATGTCCCGTATCTGCGCCGGCGTGATGCCGTCGGCCCTGAGAGCCCGCAGGCTGGTGGAACGGGCGGACTTCGACAGCTTCTCGCCGTCGGGGCCGAGAAGCAGGCCATGATGATGGTAGACCGGCTCAGGCAGGCCGAGCAGGGCCTGCAGCAGGCGGTGCAGGCCGGTGGCATGGTAGAGATCCCGCCCGCGCACGACATGCGTGATGCCCTGCAGGGCATCGTCGGCCACCACGGCGAGATGATAACTCGCCGGAAACTCCTTGCGCCCCAGCACCACGTCACCCCAGCGCTCCGGCGCGGCAGGAATCGCCTCGGAGCCCGCGCTTTGGGGCGCTGCCTGCTCCTGCCAGGACAGGGCAGGCGCCAGAGGTCCGGCCTTGGCCAGGGCTGCCGTCATGTCGAGCCTTAGGGCAAAGGGTTCGGCCGGATCGCGCCCGGCAGGATCGTCGGCGCGGGCGAGCGCGGCGCGGGGATAGAGCGGGGTGCCGTCCGGGTCGCGGGGATGACCCGGCCGGTCGATGGCCGCGGCAATCTCCGCCCGCGACGCATAGGAGCGGTAGAGCAGCCCCATGCCGGCAAGGCTGTCGAGGGCCTGGCGATAGTCATCGAAATGTTCGGATTGGCGTCGCGGCGAGGGTTCGAACGGAAGGCCCAGCCAGGCGAGATCTTCCAGCAGGGCAGCGACGAATTCCGGGCGGCAGCGGGTGGTATCGATATCCTCGATGCGCAATAGCAGGCGCCCGCCGGCGGCCTTCGCCCAGCGTTCGTTCTCGAAGGCCGAAAGCGCATGACCGAGATGGAGATGGCCGGTCGGACTGGGAGCGAAGCGCAGGAGGGGGCGGATCGATTGATTTGTCACGCCTGTGGTGTAACACACGGGCATGACCGTGATCATCCGTTCGCGCACTGAAATCCTCGCCGGAGTCGAGGCCTTGCGCGCGCTCGATCCCAGGCTGGCCGCCATCCATGACCTGTGCGGTGAGCCGCCCTTGCGCCGCAACGAGGGCGGTCTGGAGGGACTGGCATGGATCATCGTGTCCCAGCAGGTCTCCGTCGCCAGCGCCCGGGCGATCTGGGCGCGCACCAAGGCGGTGTTCGATCCTTTCACGGCGCAAAGACTGGTCAGCGCCCCCGAAGCGGATTTTCGGGCCGGTGGCCTGTCCATGCCGAAGATCCGCACCCTCAGGGCGCTCGGCCAGGCGATGCTGGAAGGGCTCGATCTCGACGCCCTCGCAGCGCTGGGCGCCGATGCGGCCCGCCTCGAACTGACCAGGGTCAAGGGCATCGGTCCCTGGACGGCCGACATCTATCTGATGTTCTGCCTCGGCCACGGCGATGCCTTCGCCTCGGGCGATCTTGCCCTGCAGGAAGCGGCGCGCATGCTGCTCGACCTCGAAAAACGCCCGGATGCCGCAGAGCTTGCCCGCATTGCCGAAGCCTGGCGCCCCTGGCGCAGTGTTGCCGCCCGTCTGCTCTTTGCCTATTACGCCAAGATGAAGAACCGAGCAGGCGTTGCCTTGGAGTAGACGGTGCGACGTATTTTCGTCACGCAAGGGTGCTCAGTGAATCCATGAGTTGCTTGAGGAGAGCAGAATGACGACACTCGACGGGCCCCGCCTGCCTGCCAAATCCGGAAAAGCCCGCCAGCTCGTCGTGTTCCTGCATGGTTATGGCGCCGATGGCAACGATCTGATCGATATCGGCCGTGCCTGGCAGGAACTCCTGCCCGACACTGCCTTCGTATCGCCCCACGCGCCCGAGCCCTGCGCCGGAAGTCCCTTCGGCCGTCAGTGGTTTCCGTTGACCTTCCAGGTCCCCAATGAGCGCTGGCACGGCGTCGAGAAGGCCCGGCCCGTGCTCGATGCCTTCCTGGACGAGGAGCTCAAGCGCGAAGGGCTGGATGAGGCCGCGCTCGCCCTGGTCGGTTTCAGCCAGGGCACCATGATGGCGCTGCATGTCGGGCTTCGCCGCCCCAAGGCGATGGGGGCGATCGTCGGCTATTCCGGCGTGCTCGTCTGCCCGGACGGGCAGCTGCCCGCGGTGATGGCGCCTCAGATCACGGCAAGGCCTCCGGTATTGCTGGCCCATGGCGACCAGGACCAGGTCATTCCTCCCTTCGCATTGCAGTTCTCGCAGGAAGGGCTCAAATCCCTGGCCGTGCCGGTCGAGGCTCATATGAGCCGTGGGCTCGGCCACGGCATCGACAACCAGGGCCTGCGGCTTGGCGGCACTTTCCTGGCCCAGGCGCTGACGCGCGCTGCGTAGGCGGACAAATGCAGCGCGGCCGGCCGAGTCGTTTCCTTCACCCCACCCGCCGCGCTTTCCTGCGTGGCACGGCGGCACTCGGCCTGGGCACGCTGGCTTCGCCGGCCATCGTCAGCCGGGCGCTCTCCTCCTCGGGGGAACTGACCTATCTGGGCTGGTCGGGTTATGATTTCAGCGCCCTGTTCCGCAGCTTCACCGAAAAGACCGGCATCACCATCAATTTCGTCGAGCAGCCGGACCAGGAGGCCATGCTGGCGCAGGCGCGCATCGCTGCCCAGGGCGTGGGCGCCGACATCGTCGAGCCCTCGCTCGACCGCCTGCCGGAATGGCTGCAGGCGGACCTGCTGCAGCCCTGGGACGATGGCAATGTCGGTCTCGACCTCTATGACAAGGCCTTCCTGACCGGCTCGGCCATGCATAAGGGCCGGCGCTATTTCCTGCCGGTGCTTTGGGGGGCGGAGGCGTTGGCCTATGCGCGCCAGGCGGCGGCGCAGACCTATGGCGCCGCCTCCCTTGCCTCGCTCTTCGATGACAAATATCGCGGCAAGGTCGCAATCAGGCCCTCGACGGGCCTGGCGGCGATGGGCCGGGTGCTGGAAGCCGAGGGCAAACTGCCGAAGCCCTGGCTCGACGGCTACAAGGACGAGGCGACCATGCGGCAGCTCTGGGACCTGGCATTGGCCGAGGCGACCCGGCGCAAGGCGATGATCGGCCAGTTCTGGAGCAGCGACAACGATGCGCTCACGGCTTTCCGCAGCAAAGGCTGCACGCTGGGATTGACGTGGGACACCACGGCGCAGGCGCTGGCTGGCGACAATGTCGGCTTCGTGGCGCCCAGGGAGGGTGCCTTCGGCTGGCTGCAGGGCTATGGCCTGCTCAAGAATGCCCGAAACGCCGAACAGGCGCATGAATGGGCCCGCTTCATCGTGACACCGGAAGCGTCGGCCGCCTATGCCACGGCTTTCTCCGCCAATCCCGTGGCTCGAGGTGCCGTCGATCGGCTCGATCCCAAGCTGCGGGATTTCCTCCGCGCCGCCTATCCCGACGATGGCCTGTCGAAGATCTGGTGGTGGCCGGCTCAGCCGCCCTGGTTCGTCACCCTGCGTAGCGAATATGCGCAGAAATGGCAGGCGGCGTGAGAGGGGGGTACTAAGGAGCAATCCGCAAATAACGAATTGAATCGGCTCGACCTTTGTCATTGCCGGGCTTGACGCGGCAATCCAGTCATTCCCTCCAGGCACTCAGACAGGGCCGATGGATGCCCGGGTCAAGCCCGGGCATGACAAAGGCGGCGTTTCAGCTATTTCCAGACGGTGTCCAGGGATGTCGAGAGAGGTAGGGATAGGGCAATGCGATCTCTTTAAGTCGTTTTTCACACCCCCACCGTCGCGGCGATCTTGTCCATGCTCCTGGCGAGCTTGAGGTCGAGCTCCGTCAGCCCGTCGACGTCATGGGTGGAGAGGGTGACGTCGACGGTCTTGTAGACATTCGACCATTCGGGATGATGGTTGAGTTTTTCGGCGGTGAGGGCAGCCCGCGCCATGAAACCGAAGGCTTCGCTGAAATTGCGAAAGACGAAGACCCGGCGGATCGCATCCCGGCCCGGTGTCGATGCCCAGTTCGAAAGTTCGGCCAAGGCGGATCGACGCTCGTCCTCGTTCAGTTTCGCTTGGGGCATGCCGGCCTCCTTCGATGCGTTTGAGCCGTGGCGGTGAGGACGCCGCTTCGCGGGCAGCAAGGACGACGTCAGCGCAACGCGGCTTCTTCGCGGCGCTGCAATTCATAGGCCTCTTCGACGATATAAGGGCCGCCGCCCACCGAATCGCGCGAGGAGTAGAGCACGAAGCGCTCGGCGGTGAAGCCGAGGCGGCCGCCGCCGCGCAGGGCAAGCCAGTCGGCGGTCAGGCGTGCCGTGGCTTCGCTGCGCAGCCGCGCGAGCGTGATGTGCGGCGTATATTGCCGATTCTCGATCGGCACGCCGAGGCGGCGGAGCAGGCGCTCCTGCACAGCCTGCAACTCCATCAGGCCCGGGTTGGGCAGCACCCTGGCATAGACCGATTTCGGCCTGCTGCCGCCGAAGGCATCCAGCCCGTCGACGACGATATCGACAATGGGGCGGCGAATGCCGTCAAGGGCTTCGGCGACATCGCGCGCCAGCCCGTCATCGATGTCGCCGATGAAGGACAGGGTGATGTGATAGTTCTCGACGTCGATCCAGCGGGCACCGGGCAGGCCGCCGCGGAGCGTCGACAACTTCATGCCGATGATGGGAGGAACTTCCAGAGCGGTAAACAAACGCGGCATGGCACGAACGCCGTATAGTTATCGTCGGAGATTCAATCCTAGAGAGTTTTACCGCCGAGGGGAAAGCGCAAAGCGTCGCGGCCTCTCGGCGGCCTGTTTTTTTCTGCGGAAAACGAGGAGGGCCAGCGCTGGCGGCTGGCCCGCCGCGCCCTCACGGTGCCGGGTTCATGTGCAGTTGGTGAATGGCGTCGATACGCGCCTCGAGCTCGGCCGGAATGGCGATGTCGATCGATCCGATGGCGGTTTTGAGCTGCGCCATGGTGGTCGCGCCGATGATGGTGGCGGTGGTGAAGGGCCTGGTGTTGACGAAGGCCAGCGCCATCTGGGCCGGATCGAGGCCATGCTCGCGGGCGAGGTCGAGATAGGCGTTGAAAGCGGTGTCGGAGCCGGGCTTCTCATAGCGCTGCAGCCGGTTGAACAGGGCCTTGCGCGAACCGGCCGGCAAGGCGCCGTCGCGGTATTTGCCGGTGAGATAGCCCTGGGCCAGAGCGGAATAGGCGAGCAGGCCGAGCTGCTCGCGCATGGCGATCTCGGCCAGGGCGGTTTCGAAGGTGCGGTTGACCAGCGAATAGGCGTTCTGGATCGACTGCATGCGCGCCAGGCCGCGCGTCTCGCTTTCGGTGAGAAAGCGCATCGCACCCCAGGCGCTTTCGTTGGAGAGGCCGATCCAGCGGACCTTGCCGGCCTTCACGAAGCCGTCGAGCACGTCGAGCTGCTCGGCAATGCTGCTGGTCTCGTCGGCCGGGCTGACGCGGAAGGCCGTGGGATTGGAGCCCCAGGGCATCGAACGCTCGGGCCAGTGGAGCTGGTAGAGGTCGATACGGTCGGTCTGGAGGCGCTTGAGGCTCTTGTCGAGGGCCTCGGTCATCTGGGCGCGATTGAGCCGCGTCGGCTCCTTGGCGTCTCGCAGCCAGACCGAGGTGCCAGCACCGGCGACCTTGCTGGCGAGGATCACCTTGTCGCGCGTGCCGCGCGCCTTGAACCAGTTGCCGATGATGCGCTCGGTCGAGCCGGCGGTCTCCGCGCGCGGTGGAACCGCGTACATTTCGGCGGTGTCGAAGAAATTGACGCCCTGTTCGAGGGCATAATCCATCTGGGCGAAGCCATCGGCTTCGCTGTTCTGTTCGCCCCAGGTCATGGTGCCCAGGCAAATCACGGAAACGTCCTGGCCGGTGCGGCCGAGCTTATGAAATTTCATGAAAGGAATCCGAAAAGGGAGGACGCCTGTTTGACGCAAGGAAGGCGGGCTTGGCAAGCCCCGTCGGCAAGCCGAGGCGGTGGTACGGCAGGCGGCTGTCATCCCCTGCCCATGGCTGCTGCCAGGCGGAGCATGGCGTACTCAGCGATAGAAATCACTCGGCGGCAGGCCGAAATGCCGCCGGAACATCGCCGTGAAGGCACTCTGGCTGGCATAGCCGCTATCATAGGCGACATCGATGATGCGGGCGCCGCTGGCCAGACGCTCCAGGGCGAAGAGCAGCCGGGCCTGCTGGCGCCATTGCCCGAAGGTCAGCCCCGTCTGGCTGGCGAACAGCCGGTGCACCGTCTTGGGCGTGATGCCGAGCCGCCGCGCCCAGTCCTGCGCCGTCTCCTCGTTTTCGGGATGGGCGATCAGGTGCCGGCAGACGGTGCGCAGGCGGACATCCCTCGGCATCGGCAGATGAAGCGGCAGAACATCAAAAAGCTTGAGCTCGTCGAGCAGCAGCTGCATCAGCCTCTCGTCGCGGCCGCCGGCGGGATAATCGAGCGGGATGGCGACCGCCGCAACGATCAGTTCGCGCAGCAAGGGAGAGACGGCGATCACGCAATTGTCGCCGGGCAGGGTAGCGGAGACGGTGGGATCGATGAAGACGGTGCGGATCTTGACCTCGCCGCACATGCGCACTTCGTGCTCCAGGCCGCCAACCAGCCAGACGGCGCGGTTGGGTGGCACCACCCAGCTGCCGGCCTGCGAGCGGACGATCATCACGCCCTGGATGGCGTAGAGCAGCTGCGCGCGCGGATGGGCATGCCAGCCGGTGTCGGAGCCGTCGGGGTAATCGATCTCCATCGCCACGACGGCCCGTTCGGTGTCGTGGAAGGCGAGATGGCGGGTGGTACGGTCGTCGTTCATGTCTCAATCGCAATAGTCAATGTTAGATTAGCGTGAGACGGACTTGGTGAAAAGCGGCAGTGTCCGCCCCGTTCACTTCACGGGTATGCCATGTCCTCCCAGCCCACCTCCGCCAGTCCCCTGTCCTTGCTCTATCCCTTCTTTGCCATCGTCCTGTGGGCCGGCAATGTCATCGTCTCCAGGCTGTCGGCCCACGCCATCGGGCCGCAGGCCATCACCTTCTATCGTCTCGTTCTGGCGATCGGCCTGATGACCCTCTTCGTCGGCCTGCCGGCCTGGCGCAACCGGGCTGTCCTGTGGCGTCATCTCGGCGAATTCGCCGTGCTCGGCTTCCTGGCCATGTGCCTGTTCCAGAGCCTGTCCTATCTCGCCGCCGGCTCGACCACGGCGACCAACATGGCGGTGTTCACGGCGCTGTCGCCCCTGCTGACGGTGGCCTTGAGCGCGCTGATGCTGGGCGAGCGGCCGACCATCGGCATGGTCGGCGGCGGCATCCTCTCGATCGTCGGCATCGTCTATCTGGTCAGCGCAGGCGATCTCGCCAGCCTGACCCGGGACGGCGTACATCCGGGCGATGCCTTGATGCTGCTGGCCGGCCTCGTCTACGCGCTCTATTCGGTGCTGCTGAAGCGCTGGAACCTGCCGGTCTCGGGCTGGCAGTCGACCTATATGCAGGCCTTGTGCTCCCTGGCGGTGATGTTCCCGGCCTTGCTGGCGACGCCGGCACCGCTCAGGGCCCTCAACACGGAGACGCTGCCGCTGATCGCCTATGCCGGCTGTGCGGCCTCGGTGGTGCTGCCGGTCTTGTGGATCCGCGGCGTCGAGCAGCTCGGCCCCAGCCGCTGCGCCATCTTCCTCAACCTGCTGCCGGTGTTCACGGCGCTCGCCGCCATCGTCATGCTGGGCGAGCCCATCCGCTCCTACCACGTCATCGGCGGCGGCCTGGTGCTCGCCGGCGTGATCGCGGCGCAGTTGCTGAAGCGGCCGCTGGGCCGACGGGTGGCGGTCGAACTGCCGGAGTGACGCCGATCCTAAGGGCAATGTCCCGGTGCAAGCGATGCTAGACGCTCACCGCCTGCACCCCGCGGCCTTCCTCGCCGAACACCTTCAGGTAGCGATCGATGGCCTCCTTGCCGCCGGTGGCCTTGGCGAGGTTGTCCGAGAGCTTCACCGCCGGCTTGCCGTTGACCGAGGTGATCTTGCAGACCAGCGAGATCGGATCGAGCAGCGGGATGGGGTGCGAACCGCAGCCGCGGAAGTCATTGGTGAGATTGGTGCCCCAGCCATAGGAGGGGCGCATGCGGCCGTTGAAATTCTTATGGGCGGTCTCGATGGAATCGATGTCGAGGCCGTCGGAGAAGATGATCAGCTTCTTGGCCGGGTCGCGGCCGCGCGCCCTATACCAGGCGATGATCTCCTCGCCGGCCTGCTGGATCGGTTTGGAGTCGGGGCGCATGCCGGTCCAGTCGGCCACCCAGTCGGGGGCTCGTTCGAGGAAGGCGGCGGTGCCGAAAGTATCGGGCAGCACGATCAAGAGATTGCCGTCATAGAAGTCGCGCCACATTTCCAGCACCTTGTAGGGCGACTCGCGCAGGCAGCCATCCTCCTCGCACAAAGCCGCATAGACCATGGGCAGCTCATGGGCGTTGGTGCCGATCGATTCGAGATCGTTGTTCATGGCGAGCAGCACGTTGGAGGTGCCGACGAAAGCCGAGCCGAGGCCCTCCTTCATCGCCTCCACGCACCAGCTCTGCCACAGGAAGGAATGGCGCCGCCTGGTGCCGAAATCGGAGATCTTCAGGTTTTCCAGATTCTTCAGCCGCTCGATCTTGTCCCACAGCTTGGCCTTGGCGCGGGCATAGAGGATGTCGAGCTCGAAACGGCCCATGGAACGGGTGGCGGCCCTGGATTTCAGCTCGTTGATGATGGCGAGCGCCGGCACCTCCCACATGGTGGCCTGGCTCCAGGGCGCGTCGAATTCGAGCACATAATCGCCGTTCTCGATGCGCAGATCATACTCCGGCAGGCTGAAATCGGCGAGCCAGTCGAGGAATTCAGGCCGGAAGATCTGCTGCTTGCCGTAGAAGGTGTTGCCGCGCAGCCAGATCAGTTCGCGCTTGCCGAAGCGCAGCGTGCGGGCGTGGTCAAGCTGGTCGCGCAGTTCCTTCTCGTCGATCACCGCGGCAAGGTTGATCGACTTGGTGCGGTTGATCACGGTGAAGGTGGTGCGCACATTCTCATGCCGGGCATGGATGGGCTGCAGCATCAGGAGCTTGTAGAAGTCCGTGTCCAGGAGGCTGCGAACGATCGGATCGAGCTTCCAGGTCCGATCATACACCCTCTTGGCAATATCGATATTCATGAAAAGTGCCCCAAGCCGCCTTTGCCGGCGAAAGAGCGGACCATGCGTGGATTGCAGGCCAAGATCAAGATGCTGGGCGTACGGACATTTTACCCTCCCCCTCCAGGGGAGGGTAAAGATGCCGCGCTTGACGCCCGGCGATGCGACCTCCCATAAGTCCTACCAAACAGGGCGTCGAACCGATCGGCGCGCGACTCTGGGGCATGGAGACGGGAATGGCGGGCGACGTCGCGGAATCGACCTCGGTGGCGGGGGCAGGCTTGCCGAAGATCGCCTGGGGCAAGGGCCTCGTGCTCACCGATGTCGACGGCAAGCACTATCTCGACGGCTCGGGCGGCCCGGCCGTCTATTGCCTCGGCCATGGCAATGAAGAGGTCAACCAGGCGATCAAGGACCAGCTCGACCGTATCGCCCATGGCTATCGCTACAATTTCACTTCCGATCCCCTGGAAGAGCTGACCGAGCGCGTCGGCCGGCTCTGCGGCGGCACGCTCAAGCAAATGGTGTTCGTCTCCGGCGGTTCGGAGGCGGTCGAATCGGCCCTGAAGCTGGCTCTGCAATATTTCGCCGCCCGGGGCGAGATGAGCCGGCGGCGCTTCATTTCGCGCGAGCGCTCCTGGCACGGCAACACGCTGGGTGCGCTGGCGCTCTCGGGCTTCCGCGAACGCCGCCTTTCCTTCGAGGGCGCGCTCGTCGACGTGCCGCTGATATCGCCCGCCAACGTCTACCGGCCGCCGGCCGGCGTGGCGCCGGAGGATGTCAGCGCGGCCTGCGCGCAGGAACTCGAAGACAAGATCCTGGAACTCGGCCCCGACAAGGTCGCTGCCTTCGTCTTCGAGCCGGTGGTGGGCGCGGCCGGCGGCGTGGTGCCGGCACCACCGGGCTATGCCAGGAAGGTACGCGAGATCTGCGACCGCTACGGCGTGCTGATGATCGCCGACGAGGTGATGTGCGGCGCCGGACGCTGCGGCACCTGGCGGGCGCTCGAACATGACGGCGTCTTCCCCGACATCATGACGGTGGCCAAGGGCCTGGGCGGGGGTTATCTGCCGCTTGGGGCTGCCGTCTATTCCGACAGGGTCGCCGAGCCGATCAACGCCGTCGACGGCGGGCCGCAGACCGGCCACACCTTCACCGGTCATACCGCTGCCTGTGCGGCCGGCGTCGCCGTGCAGCGCATCGTCGAGCGCGACGGGCTGGTGCAACGCGTCGCCGTGAAAGGCGAGGAGTTCAAGCGCATTTTGGCCGATGCCCTCCACGGCATTGCCCAGATCGGCGATATCAGGGGCCGCGGCTTCTTCACCGGCATCGAGATCGTCGAGGATCTGGAAAGCAAGGAGCCCTTCCCGGCGGACAAGGCTTTGTTCCTCAGGATCCGTGCGCGCGCCTTCGCCAACGGGCTGATCTGCTACCCTTCGGGCGGGAACGTCGACGGTATCAAGGGCGATACCGTGATCCTGGCGCCGCCCTACAACGCCACGGACGGCGAGTTGAGCGAAATTGCCGGGCGCTTTGCGGTATCGCTGCGCCAGGCCCTCAAGGATATTGGAGCATAGAGGCTGTCATGGCGAACAAGGTCATCATTTCCTGCGCGATCACCGGCTCGATCCACACCCCTTCGATGTCGCCGCATCTGCCGGTGACGCCCGACCAGATCGCCACCTCCGCCATCGGAGCGGCCGAGGCTGGTGCCGCCGTGCTGCATCTGCATGCGCGCGATCCCGAGACGGGGGCTCCGACGCCCGATGTGACCGTGTTCGAGCAGTTCGTGCCCCGCATCCGCCAGGCCACGAACGCCATCGTCAACATCACCACCGGCGGTTCGGCCCGCATGAGCATCGAGGAGCGCCTGAAAGGCCCCGCGAGCCTGCAGCCGGAAATGTGCTCGCTCAATCTGGGCACCATGAATTTCGGGCTCTATCCGATGTTGGAGCGGCCGCGCGAATGGAAGCACGATTGGGAGGTGCCCTTCCTGGAGGCGACCCGCGGCGGCATGTTCAAGAACACGCTGGCCGATATCGAACACATCCTCACCACCATGGGCCCCCTCGGCACGCGGTTCGAGTTCGAATGCTATGATGTCGGTCACCTCTACACGCTCGCCCATTTCCTCGACCGCAAGCTGGTGACGCCGCCGCTCTTCGTGCAGACCGTGCTCGGCATCCTCGGCGGCATCGGCGCCAATCCCGACAGCGTGGTCGACATGCGCCGCACGGCCGACAAGCTATTCGGCAAGGATTATCAGTGGTCGATGCTGGCCGCCGGCCGCAACCAGATGGCGCTCGGCACCATGGCGGCGGTGATGGGCGGCCATGTCCGCGTCGGACTCGAGGACAATCTGTGGATCGGCAAGGGCCAGCTCGCCAGCTCCAATGCCCAGCAGGTCGCCAAGATCCGCACCATCCTGGAGGAACTGGGCCTGGCCATCGCCACGCCGGACGAGGCGCGCGCCATCATCGGCATCCGGCCGCGCTGATGCGGATCCGTCCTGCCACGCCGCAGGATTGCGATGCCGTCGCGGCGATGGTAGGCGAGCTTGCGGCCTTGTTCGGGGTCAAGGTCGGCACGACGGGCGACATCCTGCGTGCCGAGGCTTTCGGGGCCACTCCCAGCATCGGCATAGTCGTTGCTGAGCCACCGGAAGGAGGCCTCGCCGGCTATCTCGTGCACCAGGACAGTTTTTCGACCTGGCGCGGCGCCAACGGCGTCTTCGTGGTCGATCTCTATGTCGCGCCGCAATGGCGCAATGATCGCATCGGCATCCGCCTCCTGGCTGCGGCCGCACGCCGCGGCCGCGAGCGTGGCGCGCGCTTCATGCGGCTCGACCTCGATGCCGGCAATGAAGCGGGGCAGCGCTTTTATCGGCGGCACGGCTTCCGCACGCTCGACCATGATCGCTTCCTGGTGCTGGACGAGCCGGGTTTCATCGATCTGATCGAAAAGAGTTGAGTGTGAGCTCCATCGAGATTTCCGACCTGCGTGACCAGCCGCATTTCCTCGAGACGGTCGCTGACCGCGTCTGGCGGGCCTGGTGGCAGGAACAGGGCGAGAGCTTCGAGACCGTGGCGGGCCTGTTTGCAGAAAACCTGACGACCAGGGAAGTGTTGCCGGCCTGCCTGGTAGCTCACCGGGGCGGCGACTTCGTCGGCACGGCCTCGCTGATCGCCAGCGATCTGGAAGAACGACCGGTCCTGACGCCCTGGGTCGCCGCGGTGTGGATCGAGCCGGAATTCCGTCGCCTGAGGCATGGCGCCGCCATCGTGGCGGCTGCGGCGGAGCTGGCCTTCAGCCGTGGTTTCGCCCAGGCCTATCTCTGCGCCGAAAGTGACAAGCGTGCCTTCTACGCCGGGTTGGGATGGCGCCATCTCGAGGAGGATGTCGGCCCATACACCCTCGATATCTTCGAGTTGAGGGCGCCAGTGGGCTGATTTAGGTGCCCAAAACGGCTTCTACGCCATAATGCCGCCCGCAATTTCTTCCATCAGGCGGCAACAGCCTCTGGAGCAAGGCCTGTCCAGCGGAAACGCTCCTTTGCTCTGGTCCCCCGTTTCGTTGCGTGTTTGCGCTTCTTGGTAATTCCACCGAAGCGCAAAACACTCTAGTTTCGCGCCATGTTTCGTTCGCTTTCCCGCCTTTTGCTGCTGTGCAGCCTGCTTTTCACGCTCCTGGCTGCGCCCATGGCGGCGAGGGCGCAGGACGACCAGGCCCTGACCGGTTTCCAGACGGGGCTTGCCCTCGACAAGAAGTCTCTCGACGACATCGCGACCCAACTCGCCACCATCACTGATAATGGCGATGAGGCGCAGAAATCCCTGCAGGACCTGCGCGAGACGGTCAGCAGGAGGCGTGCCGATCTCGTCGCACTGCTCGGCACCATCATTCCGGCCCGCGACAAGGCCAAGGCGGCGCTCGATGCCTTTCCGCCGCAGCCCAAGCCGGTCGACCCGCCCGAGGCCAAGGCCACGACCGACGCCCGCAAGACGGCTTCCGACCTGTTCGCCAAGCTGAACGATGTCGCCGCCGAGACGCAAAAGCAGATCTCGCGAGCCGACCAACTCGGCAACACCATCGTCGTTCGCCCCTTCAACAATGCGCTGGCCAAGGAGCAGAAGTCGCTCGACGGGGTGGAAGCGGCTCTGGCCAGTCTCCCCGCCGATCAGGAGAACGCAGCGAAGATCCTGGATGAGCTGCGCGGTACGGTGGATACATCCATCACCAATCTCTCCGCGTTACAGGCGACGGTTTCACCCCTGCTCGATCAGTCCAAGGCGAGGCTGGCAAAGCTGGGGGATCCCGATCCGTCCGAAAGCGCCGACATCGCCGAAACGCGCAGTACGCAGGGCAATCTGCAAAAGCAACTTACCGACGTGGTCAAGGTGGCGGGCGACCAGTCTACGCGGGCGGCGAACCTCTCCAATGCCATCACCGAGCGGCAGCGTGAGCAGCTCACAGGCCGCCTGCTCAAGAGCGGCAACAGTCCCTTCTCGGCCGAATTCTGGATTCCGGTACTGGAAAACCTGCCCAGGGCGGGGGAGCTGGCAAGGGGTGAATTTTCACACCATAGCAGCTATCTGGCATCGAAGGTCAATTCCACCAGCATTGCCATCTTCCTGCTGACCATCGCCATCGGCTATGCCATCACGCAGTTCCTGCGCTTGCGCATCCAGCGCTGGCGCGCCCGGCTGCCGCGCAGCAAGCGGGCCTCGCGGCGTTACGTCGCCTCGCTCGATGCAGTGCTCGGCATCGTCCACATCATGCTCGGCGTGCCGGTCGGAGTCGTCGTGGCGGTGCTGGCCTTCGGTTTTTCCGGACTGTTGCCGGAGAACGTACTCGCCAATTATGGCTCGGACCTCATCAAGGCCTCCTCGATCGGCTTTGGCCTGTGGGCCTTGGCGCAGGCGGTGCTGGCCGAGGGCCACGCCGAACTGCGCCTGCTGCCGCTGAGCGACTGGGCCGTTCGCCGTATCGGGCGGCGCATGAGCTGGCTTGCGGTCGTGCTGGGCTTGTCCATTCTCCTCAATGGCGTCATCGAGCATATCCACGCCGATCCCTCGCTCAGCGTCGCCCGCGAGACGATTTCGGCCATCCTCTATCTCGGCATCATCGTCTCCCTGCTCATCCGCCTGCGCAGCGCGCCGCCGACGGTGGTGGACGGGCGTACGCTGGCGCCCGACGAGGACCTGACCGGGCTCGACATTCTCAGGCCGATCGGGTGGCTCTCCGTGCTGGTGATGGCCGTGTGCCTTGCCATCGGCTACAGCACGCTCGCGGTGGCGGCGGCGGTTCTTCCCTTGCTCGTCCTATGCGTGGTTGCTGCAAGCTATCTGCTTACCACCCTGGTCGATTCGGCCCTGACCGAAAGGCTGATCTCGGACGTCGACCGCCGCCGTGCGGTGGCGAGCACCATCGGCGTCACCGCCAAGCAGGTGACGTTCGGGGCGACCCTGCTGTCCGGCGTCCTACGCTTCCTGATCATCTCCTTTGCCGTCGGCAGTCTCGGCCTGCCCTTCGGCCTCTATTCGACCGACATGGCACCTGCGATCCAGCGCGCCTATTTCGGCTTCAAGATCGGTGAGCTGACAATTTCGCCCTCTTCGATCATCAGCGGCGTGGTGCTGTTCATCATAATCTGGGCGGTGATGCGCCTGATCAAGGGCTGGCTCGGCAACACGCTGCTGCCGCGCACCTCGCTCGATTCGGGCGTGCAGAACTCGATCGCCACCATCATCGGCTATCTCGGCTTCATCCTCGCCATTTCCGCCGGCCTGTCGGAGATCGGCGTCAGCTGGCAGAATATCGGCATCGTCGCCGGCGGTCTGTCGGTCGGTCTGGGTCTTGGCCTGCAGGGCATTGCCGGCAATTTCGTCTCCGGCCTGATCCTGCTGGCCGAAAGGCCGATCCGCGTCGGCGACATCATCGCCGCCGCCGGCGAAGAAGGCTATGTCCGCCGCATCAGCGTGCGCTCGACCACGCTGGAGACCTATGACCGCGCCACGCTGATCATCCCCAATTCGACCCTCATCACCGGCTCGGTGAAGAACTGGGTCTATGGCAATACCTGGAGCCGGCTGCGCATCGCCCTGACTGTGCTCTATGACAGCGACATCGATGCGGTGAAGGCGGCCATGCTGGCGGCGCCGGAGGATGATCCGCGCATCCTGCCGACGCCGAGGCCGCAGGTCTACATGACCTCGATGGATGCCGGGCTGGAGTTCGAGCTCATCGTGATGGTCGCCAGCATGGAGACGCAGGTTGCCGTGAAGAGCGACCTGCTGGCCCGTATCTTCAAGAATTTCAAGGCCAAGGGCATCCGCCTGCAAGGCCAGGGCGCTGCGGCGCCGCCGCAGCGGGTCATCCTGTTCGAGCCCGAACTGCAGGCGGCGATGACCGCCAAACTCAAGGGCGACAAGCCCGAGGCGGAGGCTCCTGCCGCGGAGCCGGCCGCCGCCAAGCCTTCAACCCCGCCGGCCTCGGCGGGAACCTGACCGTGGAGAACTCGATGTCGCGCATGAGGGGGGCTGCGGCCGCTTTTCTTGTCTTGGGCGTTACCTTGGGATTGGGCGGCTGCGCCCTCACGCAAAAGCCCGAAACCGTTTCCTATCAACGCCGCCCGGTATCCTTCAATCCGGCCGAGGCCCGGGACTGGCTGACCCGATATCGCCAGAGCAAGGGCCTCACCGCGGTGGCGCTCGATTCGCGCCTGACGGCCTTCGCCCAGAACCAGGCCAATGCCATGGCCTCGGCCAACCAGCTCTCCCATTCGATCGGCGGCAGTTTCTTTGCCCGGGTCAAATCGGCGGGGCTTGACGATTCCAAGATCGGCGAGAATGTCTCCTACGGCACCTACACCGATCTGGACGCCATGAAGCAGTGGAAGAACTCGCCCGAGCATAACGAGAATCTGCTGATGCCAGGCGCCACCCGCTTCGGCATTGCCATTGCCAGGGCCGGCGAGCGGGTCTATTGGGCCATGGCGGTCGCCGGTGAACCCAGTGGGCCTGAGGAGGCGCAGGCCTTCGGGGCCGGCCCGGTGGTGCGCGTGGTACGCCGGCCTACGCGCGTGAAAAGCTCCGGAGGCCTCTTCGGCGGCCTGTTCGGGGGATGAGTGCGGCATGAACGAGCTGGACAAGCAAGACTACGACATCGCCGCGCGCGATTTTCGCTGGGAGCTGCCGGCTCGCTACAATATCGGCGTCGATGTCTGCGACGTCTGGGCCCGGCGCGAACCGGACCGGCTCGCCATCCTGCGCCGGCTTCCTGGCGGCGGCAGCGAGCGTATCAGCTATAGCGCCCTGCGCGAGGCCTCCGACCGCTTCGCCCTGGCGCTGAAACGCCTGGGTATCCGCAAGGGCGACCGCGTCGCGATCCTGCTGCCGCAATCGCCGGCGGTGGTGATCGCCCATCTCGCTGTGGCCAAGCTCGGTGCCATCTCCCTGCCGCTCGCCGTGTTGTTCGGCCCGGATGCGCTGAGCTTCCGCCTGCGCGATTCCGGGGCCAAGGCGGTGCTGCTCGACGAAAGCGGGCTCGCCAAGCTCGGCGAGATCGAGGCGAGGCTGCCCGACCTGGAGACGGTGATCAGCGTCGATGGCGCCAGCGGCGGGGCGCTCGACTTCCATCGTCTGATCGCCGGAGCAAAGGGGGAACTGGCGCCGGTCGCCTCGACGCCCGACGATCCGGCCATGATGATCTACACCTCCGGCACCACCGGCCAGCCCAAGGGTGCCGTGCACGGCCATCGCGTGGTGCTCGGCCATATTCCCGGCCTGCGCTTTGCCCATCCGGGCCTGGGCCGGCCCGACGACGTGATGTGGACGCCGGCCGACTGGGCCTGGGCGGGCGGCCTGCTCAACGTGCTGCTGCCCAGCCTGGCCCTGGGCGTGCCGGTGGTGGCCGGCCTTCATGCCAAGTTCTCGGTGGACGAGGTGCTGGGATTGCTCTGGGACTTCAAGGTCCGCAATGCCTTCCTGCCGCCCACGGCGCTGCGCATGCTGCAGGCGGCGCATCAGCCCGGCCAAGTCTATCGCACCCATCTGCGCTCGATCATGTCGGCCGGCGAGACGCTGGGGCCGGGCACCTATGCCTGGGCCGAAGCCGCCTTCGGCTTTCCGGTCAACGAGCTCTACGGCCAGACCGAATGCAATCTCGTGCTCGGCTCCTGCCATGAGCTCGGCGTCTCCAGGCCCGGCGCCATCGGCAAGGCCGTGCCCGGCCATCGCGTGGCGGTGGTCGACGAAGAGGGGCAGGAAAGCCCGACGGACGAGATCGGCGAGATTGCCGTGCGCGCGCCCGATCCGGTGATGTTCCTGGGATATTGGGGCAATGCCACCGCCACCGCGGCGAAATATCGCGATGGCTGGCTGATGACCGGCGACAAGGCACGCCGCGACATCGACGGCTATGTGCATTTCGTCGGCCGCGGCGACGACATCATCACCTCGGCCGGCTACCGCATCGGACCCGGCGAGATCGAGGACTGCCTGATGCGCCATGCCGCCGTCGCCATGGTGGCTGTCGTCGGCATGCCCGACACCCTGCGGACCGAGATCGTCAAGGCCTTCGTGGTGCTCAAGCCGGGCTTCACCGCGTCGGACGCCATGACCGCCGACCTGCAGCTCTTCGTGCGCGAGCGCCTGTCCGCCCACGAATATCCGCGCGTGATCGCCTATGTGGATGCGCTGCCGCTGACCTCGTCGGGCAAGATCATCCGCCGGGCCCTGCGCGAGCTCGACTGAGGGCGCTCCCAAAAACAAAACCGGCCGGGAAATCCCGGCCGGTGCAATCCGTGCAACACTCTTCTGCGATCAGCGGCGGTCGCCGAGCAGGCGCAGCAGCATGATGAAGAGGTTGATGAAGTCGAGATAGAGCGTCAGCGCGCCATGAACGGCGAGCTTCTCGCCCTCGTCACGGCTGAAGCTGTGCGCATTCTCCACATAGAGCGACTTCAGCATCTGGGTGTCGTAGGCGGTCAGGCCTGCGAAGATACCCACGCCGGCGACGCTGATGATGAAGGTCAGCATGCCCGAGGGGAAGAACAGATTGACCAGGCTGGCGAGCAGCAGGCCGATCAGACCCATCATCAGGAAGGCGCCGAAGGCCGAGAGGTTACGCTTGGTGGTGTAGCCATAGAGGCTCAGGGCGCCGAAGCTGGCGGCCGAGATGAAGAAGACGCGAGCGATCGAGCCATGCGTGTAGACGAGGAAGATCGTCGACAGCGACAGGCCCATGAGAGCCGAGAACACGTAGAACAGAACGCGCGTGGTTTGAACCGAGCGACCTTCCGTCCCCATGTTCATCCAGAACACCATGCCAAGGGGGGCGAACGCGACGACCCACTTGAAGGGTGAGTTGAACAGGAACATGCCGAACGAGTTCAGCTCGACGATCTTGCCCGCCTCGTTGACCACGATCCCCGAAGCCATATAGGCGCCGAGCGCCACCAGGCCGGTGATGGCCACGCCCAAGGTCATGTGGTTGTAGACCGCGAGCATGAATGCGCGCAGGCCCTGATCGATCGCCGGTGCTCCGGCGCGGACGTCGGAGACGGTGCCGGCCGAGAAACGAGGATCATTGAAAGCCATGTGTCTCTCCAGATGCGGCACATGCCGCAGAAAGCTTGCTCTTATGTAGTGCTTTCCATTGAAACAGTTAAGTGAATTGCTTGCAATGTTGCCGGCCTGCCACCGTGAGGTGGTCGTTCTTTATCGCCAGAACTTCGAGTGAAACGCTTGTCATTCCTGGCGCCGACGTCCAGTTCTACAGGCTTCGCAGATGCGAGGCGGGTTTCTGGCGCAGGATGCGCCAGGTGCCCGCAAGGCCGAACAGGATGGTCAGCGCCAGGGCCCCGAAAGCGGCCCCAAAAGCCGGCCCCGGCAGGAATGTGAAGCCGAAATTCATCAGATAGGTGACGATCAGCCAGGCGCAAGCGGTGCCGGCGACCACACCGAACACGGCGGTGGCAAGGCCCAGCAGCCCGTATTCGAGAATGAAGGCGAGCAGGATGCGCCGGCGGGTGGCGCCCAGCACCTTGAGGATGACGGCGTCGTAGAGCCGGCTGCTCTGCCCGGCAGCGAGAGCGCCGGCCAGCACCAGGATCGAGGCGACGAGGGCGATGGCGGCTGCGGCCCGTATCGCCATGGCGAGCTGGCCGGCGAGATCGGCGAAGCTCTGCAGGGCATCCTTGATGCGCACGGCGGTCACCATCGGAAAGGCGTCGGCGACCTGCTTGAGCAGGCCGAGTTCGACGGCATCGTCGGCCCCATGCGGGAAGGTGAGGGTGGCAATATCCGTTACTGGCGCGCCCTTGAAGGTGTTCGGCGAGAAGACCAGCACGAAATTGATGCCGAAATTCTGCCATTCCAGCTTGCGCAGCGCCCCGACCTTGGCGGTGATGTTGCGGCCGAGCACGTTGACGGTGATGTCGTCGCCGACCTTGAGGCCGAGGCCATGCGCGACCTCCTGCTCCAGCGAGACCAGTGGCGGGCCACTATAGTCGGGGGCCCACCATTGGCCCTCGACCACACGCGAGCCGGCCGGCACCGCATCGGTGAAGGTGACGCCGCGATCGCCGCTCAGCACCCAGGCGATGTTCGGCCGCGCTTTGATCCTCTCGGCCGGCCCACCCTTCACGCCGACGATGCGCCCGCGCAGCATGGGCACTCGCTCGCTGGTCGCCTGCGGCGCGGCTTGCTTGAGGAAAGCGTCGAAGCGGGGGGCATCGGCCCGGCGGATGTCGAGGAAGAAGAAGCTCGGCGCCTTGTCGGGGATGGCGGCGGAAAGCTGGTGGCGGATATTGCCGTCGACCAGCGTCAGCGCCACCAGCAGGCAGAGGCCGAGGCCGAGCGACAGTACCACGGAGGGGGTCGCGGCGCCTGGCCGGTGGATGTTGGTAACCGCCAGGCGCAGCGGCGTGTTGTGCGGACGGGGCAGCCGGCGGGCCAGCGCCATCAACAGGCTCGCCACCACGCGCAGGAGGATGAAGGCGCCGAGCGCGGAGCCGACATAGACCAGGGCCACCTTGCGATCGGCGGCGAAGAACACCGCCAGGGCGATCAGGGCAGCGACGGCCAGGCCTGCAAAGGCGAGCACGATGGGCGCAGGCCAGCGCCGTGTCGGGGCGATGGCGTCGCGGAAAAGGGCCGATACCCCGATGTCACGGGCCCGGCCGAGCGGCAGCAGCGAGAAGGCGAGGGCGGTGAGCAGGCCGTAGAGGGCGGCGAGCGCCAGTCCTGCCGGATTGAGCACTGGTGTGATCGGCAGCGGCAGGTAGTCGGCGAAGCCATAGGCCAGGATGAAGGGCAGGGCGGCGCCGGCGACAAGGCCGATGGCGATGCCGAGGGCAGCCAGCAGCAGGGTCTGGGTGAGATAGATGCCGGTGACGAGGTTCGCGCCGGCTCCCAGCGTCTTCAGCGTGGCGATGTTGTCGCGCTGGCGCTCGACGAAGGCGCGGACTGCATTGGCGACGCCGACGCCGCCCACCAGCAAGGCCGTCAGCCCGACCAGGGTGATGAACATGGTGAAGCGCTCGATGCCGCGGCGGAGTTCCGGCGAGGCGTCGTCGCGGGTGCGCACCTCCCAGCCCGCCTGGGGAAAGGTCTCGTTCGCCTTTTGCCTGATGGCATCCGGCGAGACATTCGGCGGCAACGCCAGGCGATAGCGCCAGCGGATCAGCGATCCCGGCTGGATCAGCCCGCTCTCGCGCAGCGCATCCAGGGTGATCATCAGGCGCGGACCGAAGGAAATGCCGCCGGCGATCTTGTCCGGCTCGCCGATGAGGCGATCGGCCAGGGTAACCGTCAGGTTGCCGATGGTGACGCTGGCGCCGGGTTGCAGGCCGAGGCGGGCGAACAGGGCTGCGTCGGCCGCCGCATCGGCCCGGTTGCCCTGGCCGCCAATGGTCGACGACAGCGGCTTGCCCTGCCCGAACTCCACCGTGCCGAGCAGGGGATAGGCCTGGTCGACCGCCTTGATCTCGACCAGGGCGGTCTGCCCGTCCGGCGTGCGCGCCATCGCCCTCGTGCTCGCGGCGACCGAGAGCCGGCCCTGCTGCCCAATAAAGGCGAGCTCCTCGGGATTGGCTTCGCGACCCACCAGCGTGAACTCAATGTCGCCGCCATTGATCACCCGGCCCTGGCTGCGCAGCCCGTCCGACAGAGCGCTGGAGATGGCGTCGACCCCGGCGATCGCCATGACGCCGAGGGCGAGGCAGGCCAGGAAAATACCGAACCCGCGGATGCCGGCGCGCAATTCGCGCAGGGCAAAGCGTAAGGGAAGAGGAAGCGAAGACACGGACATCGGTGATGTTGAGCGGATGGACAAGGCCGAATCAAGGCAAAGTGGGGGTGCGCTCCGCTTAGCGCAAGCCGCGCACCGCGATATTGCGCCGGCCCATCGCAGACATGATATAGGCTTCATCATGACGATGACCGCGCCAGTCGCGCTGACGGAGCGCCAATGCACCCTGATCGCCAGGGCGCTGGCCGAGCCGCGGCGCTTTCAGATCCTCAAGGAAATCGCCGCTCAAGGCGGCTCGATGGCCTGCGCCTGCATGCAGCAGAAGCATCAGATCACACCGGCGACCTTGTCCCATCACATGAAGGAGCTCGAGAATGCCGGGCTCATCGAGATCGTCCGCGAGGGCAAGTTCGCTACGCTCGTGCTCAAGCGCGAGACGCTGGATGCCTATCTGCGCGAATTGGCCAGCCTTTAGCTCGACAGTTGCATCGAGCGGGATCGGGAGTGTCAGCCTCCGGCCGATATCTTGAAAGCTGGGCATCTGCCCCCGCTAGGATGTCAGTCTCCGGCTGACACTCCTGCTGCGGTCCACACGGATCCCTAAGCGTTTTGCGATTTGACGGAGTCACCAAGAATCGCAAAGACGCGTCCAAACAAAGAGTTAGAGCAAATAGGCGTTCACATTCGAACGCGTTTTGCTCTAGCGGCAACGAATTGACGGCTGGCGCGCACCAGAATTTTCCATCGCCTGCTCTTGTTTCATTTCGATGATTATCTAAGTATCGAATCATTGTCACTCGAACCAAGAGATATTCAATGAGCAGATTGGCAGGCAAGGTCGCCGTGGTTACCGGTGCCTCGAAGGGCATCGGCGCGGGTATTGCGAAAAGCCTGGCGGCCGAAGGCGCCGCCGTCGTGGTGAATTATGCTTCGAGCCGGGATGGCGCCGAGAAGGTCGTCGCGGAGATCACCGCCAAGGGCGGCAAGGCGATCGCCGTCAAGGGCGACGTCTCCAAGGCGGAAGAGGTGAAGGCCATCTTCGCGGAGGCCGAGAAGGCCTATGGCCGCCTCGACGTCCTGGTGAACAATGCCGGCGTCTATGCCTTCGCGCCGCTCGAAGAGGTGACGGAAGCCGAGTTCCATCGCCAGTTCAACACCAATGTGCTCGGGCTGCTGCTGGCCAGCCAGGAGGCCGAGAAGCATTTCGGCCCCGAGGGCGGCAGCATCATCAATATCGGCTCGGTTGCGACCGACGTGAATTTCCCGGCCACGTCGGTCTACACCGCCACCAAGGGAGCGGTGACCTCGATCACGCGGGTGCTGGCCAAGGAACTCGGCCCCAGGAAGATCCGGGTGAATTCGATCAACCCCGGCATGGTGGAGACGGAGGGCGTGCATGCCGCCGGCTTCATCGGCGGCGACCTGGAAAGCCAGACCGTCGCCCAGACGCCGCTCGGACGCATCGGCCAGCCCGGGGACATCGCGCCTGTCGCGGTCTTCCTGGCCTCGGGCGAATCCGGCTGGCTGACCGGTGAGGTGCTAGCCGTCTCCGGTGGTGTCCGATAAGCATCAGGATACGGAAGGGCGGAACGCCGGCTAGAGCGCTCCGCCTTCGATGTATCCGATTCGGTGGTAGGGACCGACGCTCTACGGGGTGGTTCGCAATGCCCTGCTGAATGCGGCCACTGCCCTTTCGATCAGGTCGGCATGAACCGCCTGTCGGGACCGGCCCCCGCCGTCCGAGCAGATCGGATCCCCCACTTTCTCCGCCTTGGCGATCTCCTCGGCGCCCGGTTTGCACAGCGCGAACATGCTGTAATGGCTGGCAACCGCGATCGTCGCATAGGTCGAGACCGGGATGGCTTTGGCGGTCCCCGCCGCCTGCGCCGTCAGCGGGATGCTTTCGGCCCGGCCGAGATTGACGAGGGCAACCGGGATGTCGATGCTCGAAAAACTCTCGAAGTCGAAGACATCGATGGGAGCCGGATCGATCGCCATGGCAAAGCGGATGCGCCTGTCCCGACCGCTCCGGCCGGCCGATTGCAGATCCAGGGCGTGAAGGTCGACGCGGCTTTGCCGGACCCAATCGCAGAGGGACGGATTCAGCCGATCGGTGTCGCAATAAGCGGCCAGAAGCTTGGGATCGATACGGGCCCCGGCCAGAGCCAGCGCCGTGTTGCCGCCCATGGAGAGGCCGAGAACGCCGATGTCGCCAGCACTCAAATGATCCTTGAAGAAAGGCTCCCTCTCCATCGCATCCAGGCTGTCGCTGATGTCGGCGGGTCTCAGCCAGAGCTTCATCGTCTCCGCGGCGGACCGGTTTGCCCCGGTGTTGCCGGGATGGGTGGGGGCCGCCACCACGAAACCTTGCTCCGCCAGGGGGGCCGCAATCCAGCTCAGGGCCTGGGCGTTGCCGGCCAGGCCAGCTCCGTGGGAGAGCAGGATGAGCGGAAATTTCCCCGGCCGGATGGGGGCATTGCGCCGTGCGGGCGTTCCCGTGAAGAACTCGCCGTCACCGAGCATGACGGGCTCGCCGCCGGGCCGGGCGGGATACCATACCGTCACCTCGAGATCGGTGGCGCGCTCCCTGGAAGGAACGATAATCCGGCGGACACCGGCACCGTCATCGGCGGCCAGCGCCTGCTGCGCCATCATCGCGGCGCCAAGGGCGACAGCCCAACATATGATCCATGCCTTCATCGAAATTCTGGCCCCGTGGTCGCATGCCTGCAAATGCATCGAGATACGGGTGGGAGCATGTTTCGCCGCGAAGCGAGACCTCGATCGCGTTCGGCTACGCCCGGAATGCGTTTCAGGAAACGCGGGCGAGCCTGGGTAGGGGAGGGATTGCCTTGGCTCGATGTGTCGTCAATTCTCGCCGGTCAGCCGCTTCAGGCCCGCCTGGGTTTCGGGCTCGTTCGGGATCAGGCGCAGCGCTGCCTTGTAGTCCGCGATCGCCTCCTCGCGCCGGCCCAGGGCTTCGTAGATATGGGCGCGGGTGTCGAGGATGGCGCCTTCGTCAGGCGCCGCCTTGACCGCGGCCTCGGCATCGGCCAGGCCTTCTTCGGCGCGGCCGAGCTTGAACAGGGACCAGGCTCGCAGGTTGAGCGCCACGGCATCGTCGCGTCCGCCCTTGATCGCAAGATCCACTTCCCGGAGCGCTCCCTCGTAATCGTCGCGCTGGGCCAGGACGAGGGCACGCAGCATGTGGACTTCCGCAGCCGCCGATTCGTTGCCGCTGTTCGTCGCGGCGCTCTGGTCATTCATGCTGAACTGCCAGACCCGGGAGGTCGTGTTGCCAAGCCCGAAGGCCAGGGCGAGCAGTGCCAGACTGGCAAGCGTGAAGGCAAGGCGACGGGGGTCCTGGAAAGGACCGATGCGCCGGGTGATGAGCACGGCGGCGGCCAGGCCGCCGAGAAAGCCGCCGAAATGGCCGGCATTGCTGATGCCGGGATTGAGCAGCCCGTAGAGGAAGTTGAGGCCGGCCCAGAAGGCGGCATTGGTCATCAGCGCCCGGCCGAAGGCGTCGCCGCGCCGGGCACCGTACAACACGATGGCACCGAGCAGGCCGAAGATCGCCCCGGAGGCGCCGAGGGAAAACACCTCGCCCCACAGCACCGAGGCGACGGCACCCGCAATGCCGCCGATGGCGTAGATCACGAAGGCTCGCAGCCGCCCATAGGTCCGCTCCACCATCGGCATGACCTGGAGCAGCGAGAACAGGTTCAGTGCCAGATGGGGCAGGCTGCCATGCAGATAGGGTGCGGTGAACACGGTCCATACCCGCCCCTGGATGAAGGGCACCTGGCCGCCGGTGCCGAGCGCGTAGAGAATCCCCTGCGAAGGCTGCCAGAGTATCCGCCCCAAATTCTCGGGCGAGCCGGCCAGCCAGGCCGTGAACAGCACGGCCAGCAAATAGAGGCCGGCGCAGACCGCGGCCAGGGGATAGGCCAGGGGCATCGGCCCGAACAGGGCCCGATGCCAGAGAGGCGGCTGCCGGGAGCTCACGCCGCGGCTCGGCGCGAGCCCGACGCCCCGGTTTCCTCGAAGAGTTCGGCGAGCTTGTCGGTCATGACGCCGCCGAGCTCCTCGGCATCGACGATGGTGACGGCCCGCTTGTAATAGCGCGTGACGTCATGGCCGATGCCGATGGCGATCAGTTCCACCGGCGAGCGCGTCTCGATGTCCTCGATCACCCAGCGCAGGTGGCGCTCCAGATAATTGCCGGTGTTTACCGACAGGGTCGAATCGTCGACCGGAGCGCCATCCGAGATCACCATCAGGATGCGCCGGCTTTCGAAGCGCCCGAGCAGGCGCTGATGCGCCCAGGCGAGCGCCTCGCCGTCGATGTTCTCCTTGAGCAGGCCCTCGCGCATCATCAGGCCAAGGCTCTTGCGAGCCCGGCGCCAGGGCGCGTCGGCCGATTTGTAGATGATATGTCTGAGATCGTTGAGGCGGCCGGGCGACGTCGGCTTGCCCGCCTGCAGCCAGCTCTCGCGCGACTGCCCGCCCTTCCAGGCCCTCGTGGTGAAGCCCAGGATCTCCACGCGCACGCCGCAGCGTTCCAGCGTGCGGGCGAGAATGTCGGCGCAGGTGGCCGCCACCGTGATCGGGCGCCCGCGCATCGAGCCGGAATTGTCGATCAGCAGCGTCACCACCGTATCGCGGAAATCGGTGTCGCGCTCGCGCATGAAGGAGAGCGCGGAGGTCGGGTCGATGATCACCCGCGACAACCGGGCCGGATCGAGCATGCCTTCTTCGAGGTCGAAATCCCAGGAGCGGTTCTGCTGGGCCATCAAGCGGCGCTGCAGCCGGTTGGCCAAGCGCGCCACCACGCCCGACAGGCTGGAAAGCTGCTTGTCGAGATAGGCCCGCAGGCGATCGAGTTCCTCGGGGTCGCACAGATCCGCCGCCTCGACGATCTCGTCGAAGCGGGTGGTGAAGGCTTTGTAGTCGCTGGCGCGCCGCTCATTGTCGCGATGCTCGGGGGGCCGCCAGGGTTGGGCCGCCTCCTCGGCATCGCCCGTCTCGGTATCGTCCGGCAGGTCGGAGGAGGGCGATTCGGCGTCCTGCGTCTCGCCGTCCTGGGATTCCTCATCCTCGCTCTCGGTTTCCTCGAGCTTCATGGATTCGGAATCGTCCTGGACCTCGCCCTGGTTCTCCTGGTTCTCGCCTTCCTGCTCGCTCTCGGCGTCATTCTCACGGTCGTCGGAATCGTCCGTATCGGCCTGTGCTTCCTCTGACAGGCCCATATGGGTCAGGAGATCGTTCATGGCACGGGCAAAGGCGCGCTGGTTCTCGATCACGCTGTCGAGGCGGGCGAGGTCCTTGCCGGCCTTCTCTTCGATGAGAGGGCGCCACAGATCCACCAGCTTGCGCGCCGGCTCGGGCGGGGCAAGGCCGGTCAGCTTCTCGCGCACCATCAAGGCGAGGGCATCCTCGACGGGCGCTTCCTCGCGGACACGGATGTCCTCATATTTGCCGCCGCGGAAATAGCGGTCCTCGAGCATGGCGGTGAGGTTGTTGGCCACCCCGGCCATGCGGCGTGAACCGATCGACTCGCAGCGGGCCTGCTCGACGGCATCGAACACGCTGCGCGCCTGCTCGTTCTGCGGGGCGTGGCGACGATGCACTGCCGGGTCATGGCAGGCGAGACGGAGCGCCATCGCATCGGCCTGGCCGCGCACGATCGCCGCGACATGGGCGTCGAGCTTGCGCGGCGGCTCGGCCAGGCGCGCCTTGTCGGCCATCAGCAAGGGCTTTTCCGAAGCGAAGGTCACTTCGAGGTCCGGTTTGCGGGCGATGGCGCGCAAGGCCCCGGCGACGGAGCGCTTGAAGGCGTCGTTGGGAACGTCCTTGGGCTTTTCGCCGGGCTTGCGGTTCGTCGTGGTCATGATGCCGTCAATCCTGGGAGCGCGACGTTGACCGAGCTTTCGGCCAGCTCCGCCCCGAAGGCGCGCTGGTAGAACTCGGCCACGAGGCTGCGTTCGAGCTCGTCGCACTTGTTGAGGAAGGTGACTCGGAAGGCAAAGCCGATATCGTGGAAGATATTGGCGTTCTCGGCCCAGGTCAGCACCGTACGCGGCGACATCACGGTGGAGAGATCCCCATTCATGAAGGCGTTGCGGGTGAGATCGGCCACGCGTACCATCTTGTTGACGATGTCGCGGCCGTTCGGGCTCTTCTGATAGTGCTTGGCCTTGGCCAGCACGATGTCGACTTCCTTGTCATGCGGCAGATAGTTCAGCGTGGTCACGATCGACCAGCGGTCCATCTGGCCCTGGTTGATCTGCTGGGTGCCGTGATAGAGGCCGGAAGTGTCGCCCAGTCCCACCGTGTTGGTGGTGGCGAACAGGCGGAAGGCCGGGTGAGGGCGGATCACGCGCTTCTGGTCGAGCAGGGTCAGCTTGCCCGAGATTTCCAGCACGCGCTGGATCACGAACATCACGTCGGGCCGGCCGGCGTCATATTCGTCGAACACCAAAGCGATGTTGTTCTGCAGGGCCCAGGGCAGCATGCCGTCGCGGAACTCGGTGACCTGCTTGCCGTCCTTGAGGACGATGGCGTCCTTGCCGACGAGGTCGATACGCGAGACGTGGCTGTCGAGATTGATGCGCACGCAGGGCCAGTTGAGGCGGGCGGCGACCTGCTCGATATGCGTCGATTTGCCCGTGCCGTGATAGCCCGTGACCATTACGCGGCGATTGTGGGCGAAGCCCGCCAGGATCGCCAGGGTCGTCGGCTTGTCGAAAAGATAATCGGGATCGAGGTCCGGGACGTGGTCGGAGGACTGGGAATAGGCCGGTACTTCGAGATCCGTATCGAAACCAAACAGCTTTTTGGCCGAAACCATGATGTCCGGCAGATTGGCCGGTGTCGTTGCGTCAGTCATTATGCCTTCCTTGGCTGGCGCCAGGGCGGCGCAGCCGACAATCCTCTTCTTATGCGTCGCTTCAGCAGAGCCCGGCGCTACGCAGCGTATTATAGGCCTGGATGATCCCGCGCAATTTATCTTCGCTGGATCGGTCCCCGCCATTGGCATCGGGATGGAGACGTTTGACCAGCGTCTTGTAGCGCGCCTTGATTTCCGGGCCGCTGGCCGTTTCCGGCAGATCGAGCGCGTCGAGGGCCTTGCGCTCCAGCAATTTCAGCCGCCGTCTCTCGGGTTCGGGCGTCCCTTGCGGGCGGCGGAAGCCGTGATCCTCGTCGAAGAAACCGAAGCCGTCATGGATCTCGGGGCCGGGTTGCGGCCCTTCGCCGCGCTTCTTGGCCCAGGGATTGACCCCCATCGTCCAGGTCGGGCGATGGCCGGTGGCGGCATCGCGCTGATAGGCGCTCACCGAGTCGTCCGGCAGGCCGGCGAAATAATTGTAGGTCTTGTTGTAGTCGCGCACATGTTCCAGGCAAAAATGCCAGAACTGGCCTTCGCGGTTGCGCCCCTTGGGCGCGCGAAATTCGCCGGCGTTCCGACAACCGGCATGTTCGCATAGCCGTACGCTCGCCGGCTGGACCTCTTCGGCCCTTGGGCGCACCCGGATGCGATCAAACAAGGGCGAGTCCAGATCCATAATGACACACTATGCGAGGGTGAACACAAATGGGCAAGCGCGAGCTTGGACGCAAGAGCGTTTTGTAACTTGAACGAAGCACATCAAATCGCAAAAACGCTTCAGCCAATCCATGGGAATGGCTTGGAACCAGAAAGCGAGAGCAACCAAGCGTTCATAGCTGAGCACGCTTTGCCCTGGGGTTAATCAAGGCGAAATGCCGCTGCAGAATTTGAAATATGGGGTCCGCTGACCCGAAAAAGAAAGAGGCCGCCCAAATGGCGGCCCAAGTCTTAGGGAGGAAACGCCCAAGGAGGGCAGTGGGGGAGCGCAAAGGCGCATCCGCCACGCCCCTAAAGTGATCCTCATCGGTTCATTTCGCAAGTGCGAAATGAAATAAATTTTGAAAACCGGCCTGAAATCGGGCCAGTGTTGTAAAAATGCGACGTTTGACGCGGTTGACCGGCCTCTTTTCAGCGGCGAGCGGGGGCCTGCAGCAGTTTCTGTGCTGCAATGCCGAAGGCGATCCCCAGCGTCGCCCACAGCACGGCATGGATGCCGAGTGAGGCGATACGGAACTTCCACAACACCGTGGCCGAAAAATCAGCCGGGATGTCGTTGACCGTTGGCAAGATCTGCATGGCCACCACCATCACCACCAGATAGGCTGCCGCCCCCACGAGGTTGGCGTTCCAGCGGCCGAGGCTGGCGGCGAGCCGGTTCGCGGTGCCCAGCGCCGCCGCCATCGTCACGAGGGACAGCAGGATCAAGCCGAAATAGAAGGCGGTGCGCAGGCCGATCGTGTCGGGATTGCCGACGGCCGGTGGATTGGCGGGATATTTAATCTGCGGCACCACCATGATGGCGGCAAAGCCGATGACGGCGATCAATCCGGCGGTTGCGCGCGGGCTGAGGCTGCCGATCCGGCCCTGCGCGAAGGCAAAGATCAGGGCGAAGATGCCGCCGAGCGCTGCGCCATAGACGACCATGCCTGTGACGAGCCCGTAGCTGGCCTGGACCGGCCGGCTGACCGGCTCTTCCTCGTGTTCATGGGCTGCGGTCGTCTGCGCAGCGCCGGGAGCCGGCGCAGCTGTCGGAGCGGGCGCCGGCTCGGATGCGTGGCTTTCCTCGAAAGCGATGGCTGCGTCGACCTGGGGTTCACCGAACACCCAGGCGAAGCCAGACGCAAACAGTCCGGCCAGGATGCCGATCAGCATCCCCCGGATCAAAAGCGATCTAACCATGTCGTGTGTCCAAGCGCCCTAGTGGCAGGGGAAGCCGAGCAGATGGCGAGCGTCATGCACGAATTCGTGGATGTAGACGCCGGGAATAAGCGAGGTTGCGCCCTGTTCGGCGCCGACGAAATAGATGGCGAGCACGGCCAGGAGCACGGTGAAGAGCGCCCAGGGCAGGATCTCGCGGACCGGGATGGCGATCGGCTGCTGGGCGACGGGTGCCAGAGTTGCGGTGGTCATGAAAAGCTCCTTGGGATTACGCGTCCCGTTACGAGTCATGCTGCCTTGGAAGAGGTCTGACTTCCGGATTGACGCCGCAGCGCCGCCGTTCACAGTGGCGCGACCGTGCCGGAATTCCACCGGCTTCCCACCCTTGGCAAAGCTCTTCCATAAGAGCCCAAGTCACGGATATGTCAATATTCCGGAAGCGACTTTATCTTGGGGAAATGCCTTCATGACGCCACGCCTGACCCTGCTGTGCCATGGCGCGACGCCCACACTGCGTGCGGCGGGGTTTCCGCTCGACGAGGCGCTCGACGCAAGGGGGGCACAGGCGGCCCGGGACCTGCAGTGGCGTTTTGCCAAGGCGACCCGCATCCTGAGCAGTCCGGCGCTCAGGGCCCGCCAGACGGCGCAGGCCCTCGGCTTCGAACCCGAGATCAACGAGGCACTGCGCGAATGCGACCATGGCCGCTGGTCGGGGCTTGGCCTGGAGGCGGTGGCCGCCGCCGAGCCCGAAGCGCTTGGGGCGTGGCTGACCGATCCGCAGGCCTGCCCGCATGGCGGAGAGAGCATTGCGGCCCTGATCGCGCGGGTCGGCGCCTGGCTCGATGGCGAGCGGTTCGAGGGCTTCACGCTGGCCGTTACCCATGCCTCGGTGTTGCGCGCGGCGATCATTCATGCCCTCGGCAGCGAGCCTCGTTCCTTCTGGCGCATCGAGGCCGCTCCGCTGGCGCGCGCCGATCTCAGGCCTTCTGCCCGCGGCTGGTCGCTGCGGCTGGAGACATAGAGGCGCTCCGGCTGGGCCTTCCCGCAGTGCTGCTTTTCCTTTTTCGTCATTGGCATGTCGCCGGGCCTTTTGTAGACACGCCTCTGACGGGTTAGTCGCCCAAACAGGATTGATGTCATGCGCGTTGCAATGATCGGTACGGGTTATGTCGGCCTGGTGACGGGGGCGTGCCTCGCCGATTTCGGCCATGTCGTCACCTGCGTCGACAAGGATCCGGCCAAGATCGAGGGCCTGCTGGCCGGCCGCATGCCGATCTACGAGCCGGGCCTGGAGGATCTGGTGGCGCGCAATGTGCGCGAGAAGCGCCTGTCCTTCACCACCGAGCTCGCCCCCGCCGTGCGCGATGCAGCCGTGGTGTTCCTGGCCGTCGGCACGCCCTCGCGCCGCGGCGACGGCCATGCGGACCTGTCCTATGTCTATGGCGCGGTACGCGAGATCGCCGCGGCGGTCGAGGGCTTCACGGTGGTGGTGACCAAGTCGACCGTGCCGGTCGGCACTGGGGACGAGGTCGAGCGGCTGATCCGCGAGGTCCGGCCCGACGCCGATGTCCGCGTGGTCTCAAACCCCGAATTCCTACGCGAAGGGGCGGCGATCGAGGATTTCAAGCGCCCCGACCGCATCGTGGTCGGCACCGAGGACGAACGGGCCAAGGAGGTGATGGCCGAGGTCTATCGCCCGCTCCATCTCAACCAGGGGCCGCTGCTGTTCACGGCCCGGCGCACCTCCGAACTGATCAAATATGCCGCCAACGCCTTCCTGGCGACCAAGGTCACCTTCATCAACGAAATCGCGGATCTGTGCGAGAAGGCCGGTGCCAACGTGCAGGAGGTGGCGCGCGGCATCGGCCTCGACAACCGCATCGGCTCCAAATTCCTGCATGCCGGGCCGGGCTTCGGCGGCTCGTGCTTTCCCAAGGATACGCTGGCACTCCTGCGCACCGGCCAGGAGCATGGCGTGCCCCTGCGCATCGTGGAAGCGGTGGTCGGCGTCAACGATGCCCGCAAGGCGGCGATGGCCCGCCGCGTCATCGCGGCCCTCGACGGCAATATCGCCGGCAAGACGGTGGCCCTGCTCGGCCTTGCCTTCAAGCCGAACACCGACGACATGCGCGACAGCCCCTCGATCCCGATCGTGCTCGCCTTGCAGGACAAGGGAGCCAAGGTTCGTGCCTATGATCCCCAGGCGATGGAGGAGGCCCACAAGGTTCTGAGCGATGTCGGCTATCGCTCCAGTGCCTATGACTGTCTCGATGGTGCCGATGTCGCGGTGATCGTCACCGAATGGGACGAGTTCCGGGCGCTCGACCTCGAGCGGGTCAAGAACCTGCTCACGCAGCCGGTGATCGTGGACCTGCGCAACATCTACCGGCTCGAAGACATGAAGCGGCACGGCTTCCGCTATGAGAGCATCGGGCGCGAGGGGACGGCGCCCTGAGCTGACGACATTCCCGCATATTTGCGCAAACCGGCGCAGGCGCGGCGCTGCTGGCTTCAGAAGCCAGCGAGAGGGCCTCGCCTCGTTTCTGAGGTGAAGCCGGCACCGCCGGTTCGCACCGATCGGAATGTAGCCAAGCGGGTGTCAAGCACGGGCGCGAGAAATGACGGTGCTGTTGCGGATTTGCACCAAGTCCCAACTCATGGTTGCAGGGCGTCGATCTTGATTGGATCAAAGCGCTAAGAATTATCATACTATAAGGCTCACACGGCGATTCGACCGCGATTCCGGCCGGTGGAGCGCTGAACAGGATCTCCGACCCTGCCCTGGCGGCGCAGGCTGGGAAATCCTGCAAAATTTCCAGACGCCAGCTCCAGTGCCCGCGACAAGGCCATTAGCCATGCGGGTGGCTTGGCTGAGGCGCGTTGCTTGCGAGGATGTTCATGTCGAGGTTGCGTCGCAGAATGGGTCGGCTGGCCGCCGGCGTGCTGGCATTGGCGGCCTTCGAGGGGACGGGTGCTGCGCTCGCCCAGCAAATGCCGGCCATGCCGGTCACGGTGGCCAACCCGGTCGCCCGCAAGATCACCGAATCGGTCGAATTCACCGGTCGCTTCCAGGCCTGGCCGCAGGTGAACATCACCTCACGCGTCACCGGCTATCTCGACAAGTCGAGCTTCGTGGAAGGTTCCCTCGTCAAGGAGGGCGACGTGCTGTTTGCGATCGATCCGCGCCCGTTCCAGGCCGCAGTCGACCAGGCGGCCGCCCAGGTGAAGATCACACAGACCCGGATCGACCTGACCAAGGCCAATCTGGCGCGTGCTGAAGCCCTGAAGAAGACCGGCAACGTTACCGATGCCACCTACCAGGCCAACCTCCAGGCCTATCAGGAAGCGGCCGCCTCGATCGATTCGGCCAGCGCGGCGCTGGCGACGGCCAAACTCGACCTCAACTACGCCACCATCACCGCCCCAATCTCGGGCAGGATTACCCGCCAGCTCGTCTCGCGCGGCAATCTGGTGGTGGCCAACTCGACCTCGCCGCTGGTTTCGATCGTCGCCGTCGATCCGATCTATTTCTACTTCGACCTCGACGAGGCGAGCTATCTTGCCTATCAGCGGGCCTCCAGGGGCAAGCTGGACACCGGCGGTAAGGATCCCACGCTGAAGGTCGAGATCGGCCTGTCGGACGAGAAGGGGTTCTCCCATAAGGGAACGCTCGATTATCTCGCGCCGCAGGTCGACGCCCAGACCGGGACCGTGACGGCTCGCGCCAAGGTCGCCAATGCCGACGGCTTCCTGGCCCCTGGCCTGTTCGGGCGCATCCGCATCACCATCGGCGAGCCCTATGAGGCGCTGGTCGTGCCGGATGTTGCGGTAAGTCAGTCGGCACAGGGGCGCACCGTCATCGTGGTCGGCGCCGACAAGATCGCCAACCCGCGCGTGGTGGAACTAGGGCCGAAATTCGGCTCGTTCCGCGTGATCAAGTCGGGTCTCAAGCCCGAGGACCAGGTTCTGATCAACGGCCAGATGCGCGCCCGCCCGGGTGGCGAGGTCGTGCCGCAACCCACCAAGCTGGACGTGCCGGAAACGCTCGTTCCCGACCCGAACTGATCGGGAGCGCAGCCCATGAAATTCGGCCATTTCTTCGTCGACCGCCCGATCTTTGCCGCCGTCGTCTCGATCGTCACGGTGGTGATCGGGCTCGTTTCCTATGTCGGCCTGCCGATCGCCCAGTTCCCGCAGATCGCCCCGCCGACGGTGGTGATCAACGCCACCTATCCCGGCGCCAACGCCCAGACCATCGCCGAGACTGTGGCGGCGCCGTTGGAGCAGTCGATCAACGGCGTGGAAGGGATGATCTATCAGACCTCCCAGGCCACCAATGACGGCTCGCTGCAGATCACCGTCACCTTCGCCACCGGCACCGATCTCGACATCGCCCAGGTGCAGGTGCAGAACCGTGTTTCCTCGGCCGAGCCGCGGCTGCCGGCCGAAGTGCGGGCTCTGGGCATCACGGTCAACAAATCGTCTTCCGACTTCCTCCTGATCGTCACGCTCTATTCGCCGGATAATTCGCTGAACGACTATGGCATCTCCGACTATGCCATTCTCAACGTCAACGACATCCTGGCCCGTGTCGACGGTGTCGGCTCGACCTTCGCCTTCGGCCTGCGCGAGCCCTCGCTGCGCGTCTGGCTCGATCCGAACCGCCTGGCCAGTTTCGATCTGACGGCGGGTGAGGTCGTCCAGGCCCTGCGCGAGCAGAACGTGCAGGTCTCCGGCGGCACGCTCGGCGCCCAACCCTCACCCAACAACACCACCAGCGAGATCACGGTCACCACCCAGGGCCGTTTCCAGGACGCCGAGCAGTTCCGGAACGTCATCATCAAGTCGACGCCGGATGGCCGCCTGCTCAAGCTGAGGGACGTCGCCCGCGTCGAGGTCGGCGCCAAGCAATACAGCTCCAACCTCTATCTCGACAGCCAGCCCACCGTTGGCATCGCGGTGCTGCAGAGGCCCGGCTCCAACGCGCTGGCTACCGCCGATCGCGTCAAGGCCAAGATGGACGATCTGGCCAAGGCCTTTCCGCCGGGGCTGAAATATTCCATCGTCTACAATCCCACCGAATTCGTCTCGGCCTCGATCGAGGCCGTCTACGAGACCTTCTTCGAAGCGATCGTGCTGGTGGTGATCGTCGTCTTCGTCTTCCTGCAATCCTGGCGCGCGGCGATCATTCCGATCATCGCCATTCCCGTCTCGATCATCGGCACTTTCGCGGTGATGGCAGGGCTCGGCTTCTCGCTCAACATGCTCACTCTGTTCGGGCTGATCCTGGCGGTGGGCATCGTGGTCGACGACGCCATCGTCGTGGTGGAGAATGTCGAGCGCAACATCCATGACGGCATGACGCCCAACCGGGCGGCCCATGTCACCATGGACGAGGTCGGCCGCGCCGTCATCGCCATCGCCCTGGTGCTGTGCGCGGTGTTCGTGCCGACCGCCTTCATTCCGGGCATATCGGGCCTGTTCTACCAGCAGTTCGCGGTGACCATCGCGGCCGCCACGGTGATCTCGGCCTTCAACTCGCTGACCCTGTCGCCGGCGCTCGCGGCCCTGTTGCTCAAGCCGCATGATCCGGAGCACCGCAGCCGCTTCTTCCTGTTCCGCTGGCTTCGGGCCGCGGGCGACGGTTTCAATCACGGCTTCGACAGGCTGTCGCGCGGCTATGGCGGCACGGTGGGCTTTGCGGCCCGCCACAAGCTAGTGTTCCTCCTGATCTATGCCGGCCTGCTCTTCGCCACCTGGCATATTTATACCAAAGTGCCGGAAGGCTTCGTGCCGGATTCGGACCAGGGTTACGCCATCGTGGTGGTGCAGTTGCCCGACGGCGCCTCGCTGGAACGCACCGACGCCGTGGTGCGCAAGGCCCAGCAGATCGCGGCGGGCAGCCCGGGCGTCGCCCATGTCATCGGCGTTGCCGGCTTCTCCGGCGCGACCTTCACCGCCGCCTCGAATGCAGCCACCATCTTCGTGCCGTTCAAGCCGTTCGACGAGCGCCTGAAGGAAGGATTGTCGGCGCAGGCCATCGTGGGCGAATTGCAAAAGCGCGTCTTCGCCATCGAAGAAGGCTTCGTCTTCGTGATTCCGCCTCCCACCATCCAGGGGCTCGGCACTGGTGCCGGCTTCAAGATGCAGGTGCAGGATCGCGGCGGCGTCGGGTCGGAAGCTCTGATGCAGGCCGCCAATGCCCTGATCGGCAAGGCCAACCAGACACCTGGCCTCACCCAGGTCTACACCACGCTGTCCAACAATGGCCCGCAGCTTTTCGTCAATGTCGACCGCATTAAGGCGCGCATGCTCAACGTGCCGATAGGCAATATCTTCGAGGCGATGCAGGTTTATGTCGGCTCGGCCTATGTCAACGACTTCACGCGCCTGGGCCGCGCCTTCCAGGTGAATGCCCAGGCCGAAGGGGGCGACCGTCTCAACAAGGAGGACCTCGTCCGCCTCAAGGTCCGCAGCGCCAATGGTGTCCTGGTGCCGCTCGGCTCGCTGATCTCCTTCGAGGAACGCACCGGCCCCGACACGGTGATGCGCCACAATCTCTATCCGTCCGTCTATATCAGCGGCTCGGGCCTACCCGGCGTGTCCTCCTCCACGGCACTCGACCTGATGGAGAAGGCGGCGGCCGAGGTGCTGCCGCCGGGTGTGGGCTATGAGTGGACCGAGATCGCCTTTCAGCAGCGCTCGGTCGGCAATACGATCTATTTCGTGTTCGGCATCGCCGTGCTGTTCGTCTTCCTGTTCCTGGCCGCCCAGTATGAAAGCTGGTCGCTGCCGCTCGCCATCATCCTGATCGTGCCGCTTTCCATCCTCGGAGCGCTGCTCGGCGGCATGGCGCGCGGCCTGCCGATCTTCGGCGACTGGTGGGTCAAGGTGATGGACAACAACATCATGACGCAGATCTCCTTCGTCATGCTGATCGGCCTCGCCGCCAAGAACGCCATCCTGATCGTGGAGTTCGCGCGCCAGCGCGAGGACCACGGCGACACGCCCTGGCAGGCTGTGGTCGAGGCTTGCCGGCTGCGCCTGCGCCCCATCCTGATGACCTCCTTCGCCTTCATTCTCGGCGCTGTGCCGCTGATGATCGCCACCGGCCCCGGCTCGGAACTGCGCCAGGCCATCGGCACGGCCGTGGTCTTCGGCATGAGCGGCGTGACCTTCCTCGGTCTCTTCCTCACGCCGGTGTTCTACGTCACCATCCGCCTGATCGTGCGCAAGCTCTTCCGCGAGAAGCCCAAACCTTCGACGGTGACGGCGGCGACGATGGGCGAGCCGGAAGGAAGCTGAAGCCTGCTGCTCCAGGGGTTCAGTGATTGGCGGGCCGGCATGCCGGCTCGCCAAGGATGGCACGGCAAACTGTCCTCGCTTTGCGGTAATATGATAGTGCCGGAGGTCAAGCAAGGAGGCTTTGCAGTCCCTTTGATTGACTCATCACACAATGTTGACCATTCTCAGCGGTGCAGCACGGCTCGACGACATCGTCGCGGGTCGTTCTGACGATACTCAGATGTACGTGGGCCCCGGCAGCTTTGTGGCGCTGGGGCAGTTCATCCGGCCTGGGTCTCGATGAGGAGAAGATCGGCACCGACGTCGTACTGGCGTCGGGCCGGGCGTGTTTTGATGCGCGCGATCTTCACCATCGAGACTCTCTAGCGTTGCGCCTCGCAGGAGGTGCCGGGGTCGTGGTGGACAGGATGGATGACAAGCCCTTCATAGCACTTCGCCTGGTCGGTATCCCCCATCTCACGGTGGCGGGAGAGGGGGTGTTTCCTGCCAAGGGCTATGTCCTGGTTGCCATGCTGTTGCTGGCCGGCGGCCGGCGCATGAGCCGCCAGGCCATCGCCGCCCTGCTCTGGGACGATGCGCCCGAGGAGAAGGCCCTTACCAATCTGCGCCAGCTTCTCGTCCGCATCCATCGGACATGGCCCTATGCCGATCCGTTGGTAGAGACCAGCGGGCCCCATCTGGCTGCTGGACCCGGTGCGGACCGCAGCGACCTTGCCGCGCTCCTGTGTCTGGCGAAATCGGGTGTGCTGGCCGAGAGGGTCCAGGCCGTCCTGCTCGCCAAGGGGGATCTCCTCGACAGTATCGATTCGGGTGGCCCCGAATTGTCGCAATGGTTCCGCAGCGAACGTGAACGCTTCCGCCGCATCGTGCTGGCGCTGGCCGCCGAAGTCCTGGTCGAGATGACCCGCTACGGTCGCGCGCCCGAGCGAGAGATCGATCTCATCGGCGAGGTCATGCTCACGCTCGAGCCGGAACGGGAGGAGAGCTACCGCGTCCTGATCGAAGCCCATGGACGCAACGGCAACATTCCGGCGGTGAATCGGGTTCATGCCGGCCTGACCGACATGCTCCGGCGTGAATTCGGAACGGAGCCCCGGCCCCAGACCGTCGCCACCTTGCGTCGTATCCTCGCCAGCGCGCCGCAGCCGCGGGTGCAGGTGAGCGGCGGAACGCGCAACATGCCCGATGAACGCCTGCTTGTGGCGAACCCGGCTGCGCCTCGCCTGCCAGGCTTACCGCGTGTGGCGTTGTTTCCGCCGCGCCCGATACCCGGCCGCGTGCTGGATCCCCTGCATCGGGCCCTGATCGAGGACGTCGCCA
Organism: Labrys sp. 22185; assembly: GCF_052045555.1. Lineage (NCBI taxonomy): Bacteria > Pseudomonadati > Pseudomonadota > Alphaproteobacteria > Hyphomicrobiales > Xanthobacteraceae > Labrys > Labrys sp. 22185. The sequence goes on from NZ_JBQEPH010000004.1 coordinate 354,199, forward strand.
ACGACCTGTCGCGCCACCGTACTTTCGCGGTGCTCGCACCGCACAGCAGTTTCCATGTCGCCGATGCGGGCGATGCCCGGCGCTTTGCCAGCCTGTGCAGCGCCTATCTGATCACCGGCTTCATGGTGCCGGGCAGCGAGCGTATGGCCCTCCGGCTGACACGGCAGCCGGATGAGGAGATCGTCTGGGCTGCCGAATATCTGGTTTCGCCCGAGCGGCTGGCGCTTTCCTTCCGGCTGATCACCCGGCAGATCGCTGCCACCCTTGCCAATGAGATCGAACGCGACCAGCTCGATCGGGCCCGGGCCGATCCCAAGCCGGCCGCCTATTGCCATTATCTCGAAGGGCAGGCGCGGCTGCACAGCTTTGACCTCGCCCGCCTGCGTCGGGCGCGCGCCGAGTTCAAGCTGGCTACCGAGGAGGACGGGGATTTCGCGCCTTCGCGCGCCCGCATTGCCCAGACCTTGCAGCTCGAATGGCTGATGCTGGGGGGCACGGATCCGTCCCTGCTCAACCAGGCCCGGGCGGAAGCGGATCTGGCGATGAAGATCGATCCCGGCCACGGCACGGGCCACTGGATGTCGGCCGTGGTGGCGCTCTATCAGCATGACTTCGACTATACCGCTGAAAAGTTCATGGAAGCGGAGGTCCTCAATCCGCATTCGGCCGATCTGCTGGTCCACCATGCCGATGCGCTGTCGCATCTTGGCGAGCCGGAACTGGGCTGGGAGCGCTTCCAGCGGGCCCTCGAGCTCAATCCCTTCCCGCCGGATTATTACTGGTGGTTCGGCGCTACCATCGCCATCCGTCGCCGGCGCTTCGAGGAGGCAATCGAGATGTGCGCCCGGATGGAGAATGACGAATCGGCCATGCGGGTGCTGGCCATGTGCCATGGCTTCGTGGGCGATACCGCGATGGCCCGTCATTATGGGCGGCGCGTCATGGACACTTATCCAGGCATGTCCGCCCTGGACCTCGCGCGCCTGGCACCGGATCGCCGCCAGGAGGACATCGAGTTCTGCGCCCAGGGCCTGCGCCTCGCCGGCCTTTCCTGAAGAAGAGCCGGCTGCCGCCGAGAAATACAAGAAGAGTCCAATCGGCCGGGCGGGTGCCCGAAGTTTCGAGCGATTACCTTCCTTAAATGTATTGTCGGTGTGCGGTGCTCGATATTTTCCCGCACCCGACTTTGTTCGGCTGCTTTATTTCAAGAATTGAATTATGTTTTATTTTATAATTGCAAGATTAGTTGTACGATTTGGAGCGTCGATATGGATGCGACTCCTTGTCATCATTTTATAAATGAACTTCTTGATCGGGGGCGATGTGATATTCATGATTCCGTTTCTGTGTGACTCGGGCGTGAAGTCTGGTGGGGAATCAGATTGGACTTGTTGACTTCAATGTGTTTGACGAACAAGTAGTAGATGCGGCGCATATGTCGGGCGTGGCCCGAAGGTTCTCATTCCGAACCACGAGATTTGTGATGGGAACGGCGGGGATCTGGCAAGTGGCGGCGGCATGCATGGGATGCCGGGCCAGACTCCCCAGGCGAGGATAGTCGAATGGACGCTGAGGACGACATTGTTCTTCATTTGGTAGGCGTACCGCATGTTGCCAAACCAATGGAGGGCGTGTTTCCGGGCAAGGGATATGTTCTCATTGCGATGCTGTTGCTTTGCGGCAGTCGGCGGATGAGCCGGCAGACTATTGCCGCGTTGCTGTGGGACGATGCTCCCGAAGAGAAGGCCCTCACCAATCTCCGGCAATTGCTGGCCCGCATTAACAGGTTCTGGCCGCTGGAGGAGCCGCTGGTCGAGGTGGAAGGCTCCAACCTGATGGCCGGGCCTGGAGCCACCCGCAGCGACCTTGCCCAGATCATGGCGCGCCGCAAATCCCAGGTGCTGGCCGAACGTGTGGCCGTCGTCAGGCTGGTGAAGGGGGATCTGCTCGACACGATCGACAGCGGCGGGCCCGAATTGTCACAATGGTTTCGCAGCGAGCGCGAGCGCTTTCGTCGCCAGGTTCTGGGGCTGGCGGGCGAGGTGCTCATGGAGATGACACAGTTCGCCCGAGCCAAGAAAAGCGACATCGACGAGATCGGTGAGCGCATGCTGGCGCTGGAACCGGAGCGGGAGGAGAGTTTCCGCGCACTGATGGAGGCCTATGGCCGGATCGGCGATATCGAGGAAGCCAACCGTGTCTTCGACGATCTGAAAAAGATCTTGCGCGATGAATTCGGCACCGAGCCGAGGCCGGAAACGGTGGCCACGATGCGGCGTATCCTGGCGAATGCTCCGCGCCCTCGGTTGCAGGTCGTCGCCGAAGCCGAGGTATCGGCGGCGATCGAGCAGACTGTCCAGCCTCCGGCCTTGCGCAATCTGGCGGGCCTGCCGCGCGTCTCCCTGTTCCCGCCGCAGCCGCGGCCGGGAGAGACTCTGCATCCCCTCTATCGCATGCTGATCGAGGACGTCGCCAACAGTCTGTCGCGTCACGCCACCTTTGCGGTGACCGCGCCTCACAGCAGTTTCGACGTGGCCGATACCGGGGATCGGGAAAGACTGGCCGCCCTGCGCTCGGGCTACCTCGTTACCGGCTTTCTGGTGCCCGGGAGCCAGAAGATGGCGCTACGCCTGACCCGCAATCCCGGCGACGAGATCATCTGGGCAGCCGAATATCGCGTGGAACTGGAGGACCTGGTCGTTGCCTTCCGCATGATCTCGCATCGGATTGCGGTGACGCTGGCGAGCGAAATCGAGCGGGATCAGCTTGATCGCCTGCGGGCCGATCCCAAGCCGCTTGCCTATCGGCACTATCTGGAAGGACATCTCCTGTTCAAGAATTGCGACCTGCCGCGTCTGCGGCGCGCAAGAGTGGAGTTTCAGAAAGCGGCGGCGATCGACATGGACTTCGCCGGCGCGAGGGGAGCTGTCTCGAATGCGCTCCAGCTGGAATGGCTCATGCTGGGAGCGAATGACCCATCACTCCTGATGCAGGCCCGCCACGAAGCCGAGGCGGCAATCGGCATCGATGCAGGCAACAGCGTCGGTCATTGGATGTCGGCGGTGATTGCACTGCATCAGCGCGATTATGACAAGGCGGCGGAGCAATTCCTGGAAGCCGAGACGCTCAATCCCAATTCGGCCGACCTGCTGGAATCGCATGGTGACACCCTGGCTCATCTGGGGGATCCCGATGCTGGCTGGCAGAGGTTTCAGCGCGCCATCGAACTCAACCCCTTCCCGCCCGACCGCTATTGGTGGGGCGGGGCCACGATCGCCTATTTTCGCGAGGACTTCGACGGGGCGATCGACATGTGCAGCAAAATGGAGAACGATCAGTCCGTCCTGAGGATCCTGGCAATATGCCATGGCAATCTCGGTAACAAGGAGGTCGCCAGGAACTATGGGGCACGTTTGAAGGATATGTATCCCGGCATCACTGCGGCAGATGTAGTAAATCTCACGCCGGATAAGAAAGGAAACATGAAAGAGGTTATTGTGCGTGGGCTTAAAGTGGCTGGGATAAGTTAATTCGCAGAATGCTTCTTCTTCTTAACTTCATAATAAGAAAACTTATAATCATAAACTTACTCAAGAGAGGGTAGCATGGCTGGAATAAGACGAGATCGAGATCATATCTACATCATTGGCGACAGGGGCGTCGGAGTCTTCCTGATCAAGATGAGTCCCATCCGCATCGTTCGGATTCCCGACAAGGAGGTCCGTCGTTTTGGCAAAGAACATAATTGCGACGGCTATGCGGCGGTCGCTGCCCTCTGTTGGCGGGTGATTGCCGACCACCGTGCTGCCAATGGCCAAGGCAAGCCGCTCGAGCCCGAGAATATCGTCGGCATCGCTTCGCTCGCCGAGGCTGGTGCGGAGCTGAGCAATCTGGAGTTTTCGTTTGGGACGAACATGTCGGCTGCGGCGATCGAAGCTGTTCGGGGCCGCAACCGTTCCCTGAAAATGGCGCTTTGCTACCTGACGCAGAGAACCGGCAACAATCTCCAGGATGCGGTGCTGCTCGATGACGGCAATGCCGACGATTTTGCCTGCTAGGGCATTTTCCAAGGACGTTGACAGGCTTCCTGATCGAGGCAGTGCGTCAAAACGAAGAAGAAGAGCAAAGTGCGGTTTTGGGGAATCGTACTTTGCCCTGAACGGTTCGGTTCCGTTTCGTGATGCCGGCCTCGTGGAAGTATGAGGTGAGCCTTGTATAACCCTCGATATTTCCGGGAAGAGCGCGTGGAGGTGCTCCACGCCTTGATGCGCGATCATCCACTGGCAACGGTCGTCACCCATGAACGGGGACGCCTGCAGGCCAATCACATTCCCTTGTTCCTGGTGGCAGACAAGGGGCGCAAGGGCGTGTTGCGGGGGCATCTCAACCGCAACAATCATATGGCCGTCGATCACGACCCGGCCCTGGAGGTGCTGGCGATCTTCCAGGGGCCGATGCACTACATCACGCCGCGCTGGTATGTCGACAAGGTGGAAGGCGGCAAGGCCGTGCCGACCTGGAACTATGTCACCGTTCATGTCCATGGCCGTTTGAGGTCGACGGAGAATCCGCGCTGGCTGCGCGAGCACGTCACCGCCCTGACCAATCTGGTCGAGGCCGGGCGTCCGCAACCCTGGCAGGCCGAGAGTGCGCCATCATCCTTCATGAAGGGGCAGATCAAGGGCATTATCGGGCTGGAGATCGCGATTACCAGCATCGAGGGCAAATGGAAGCTCAGTCAGAACCGGCCGGAGCCCTATCGCAGCAGCGTTATCGAAGGCCTGACGGCGGAGGGCGAGGCTGTTATGGCCGACCTCATGGCCCAAGCCGTCAAATAGCCGGCTCATTGATTGATGACCGCCCCGCCATGAAGCCGGTACCTGCCTACGATCATCCGCCCCTTGCACCCTTCGGCATCACGCGCGTGGGTGACCTGACCGATCTCGACGTCGTCGGCATTCCCGTCTGGTTTGCGACCCGGCCCAATGCGCGCTCGATCGCCGTCAGCCAGGGCAAGGGGCTGACACCTGAGCAGGCGCGCATATCCGCCATCATGGAGGCGGTGGAAGGGGCCGTCGCCGAACAGACCAAGGCCCTGATCGCCGAGTTCGGCACGCCGGAGGAGATGCTGTCTCGCGGCCGGCATTTGGTCCCGCTGGAAGAGCTCGTGCGCTTCCGGGTCGAAGCCTATGACGAAGAGGCTCCGCGCGCCTGGGTGCGTGGCGTTGCCCATGGCAGCGGGAGGCCGGTCTTCGCACCCTATGAGCTCATCGGGCTCGACATGCGCGAAGAGTTTCCCTGGGATCGGGATGCCTTCCATATCAGTTCGGCCGGACTTGCCGCCGGGCCGAGCTTCGAGTTCGCCGCCCTGGCTGCCCTGCTCGAACTGGCGGAGCATGATGCCACCACCTTCTCCGACGCGTTCGGTCACCTCGAGGCCACGTCGCGCCAAATGCGCTGGCAAGCCGGCGTGCATGCCGGACTGGACGAGGCTGTCGCCAAGGTACGCGCCGCCGGGCTGGAGCCGCGCTTCTTCGACAAGACCAACCGTCTCGGTCTGCCGGTGGTCAGCGCCGCGATCGTTCGTCCGGTGATCGGCGAGGAGGGCGGTGGCGAGCGCTTTTCCGGAGGCGAGGCCTGCCGGCTCGATGCCGGAGCCGCTGCCCTGGCGGCCTTGCTGGAGGCCGTGCAGTCGCGGCTCACCCATATTGGCGGGGCCCGCGACGATCTGGAGCCGGATTTCTACGAAACGCGGGGTGACGTTCTGCCCGCACCGGTTCCGGGGGCGCCCGGCCTGGCCGAATTCGCCGAGCGTCATCGCCAAGCGCCTCTACTCCGGGCGGAAGAGTTGACGCATGCCGCACAACTCGACATCGTCGCAGGCAAGCTTGCGGCGGCCGGGCACGCCGACATCTTTCTTTTCGATCTTCCCGGACCGGTCGAGGGCGTGCATGTGGTGCGCGCCTTGGTGCCGGGCCTCAAGACTTTCGTGGAGGATGGCGTGTCCGATATCGGCCTTGAGGATCTGTTCGGAGCGATGACGTGATGGTGCCGGCCGAAGCACAGTGCCGGAAGCGGCAGCGCGGAAGCAGGGAAAACGCGTCTTTCCCGAAGCCTTGCTCATGGGAGCGGGGGAGGTCCTAAAATTACGAATTCCTGCAATTTGTCGGGGCATCGGCAGTATATTTTTTGGAGAGCTTCCGGCAGAGGTTGGAGATTCCTTGTAGTCTTTCTGTATTAAATTCCATTTTTAGCGTTTTAGTTTTGCAGTATTTACATAATAATGGTAGTTGTATCAATTTTTTAGGACTGCGTTCAAATATAATTATATATTACGTAAAGATTTTTGAAAATAATTCTCATTATTTTCTTTTGCATTTCGGCGGCTGGTGTGACGCCGGTGTGACTTGAGGCGAGGATTTCTGGCCAATTCATTGACTTGAATGGATTTTGTAACACAGTGTCGCCACGGTTCACGAACTTGGCGGTGCTCGCGCGAGTTTCCCACGGGCGCGAGCCGGCGTTGTTCGGATCGATAGTGCCAGGCCTTATGGGGGAGCGGGCGCGGTTTTCGTCCGTCAACCATGCGAAGGGAGCTGGGATCGACGAATGAATGCTGAGCGGGACATGATCGTTCATCTGGTCGGCGTGCCTCACATGGCCCAGCCGACCGAGGGGGTATTTCCGGCCAAAGGCTACATTCTCATCGCCATGCTGCTGCTTGCCGGCAGCGGCCGGATGAGCCGCCAGGCGGTGGCCGCCTTGCTCTGGGATGATGCGCCCGAGGAGAAGGCACTGACCAATCTGCGTCAGTTGCTGGTGCGCATTCACAGGTGCTGGCCTTATGAGGAGCCCCTGATCGAGACCAGCGGTTCCCATCTGATGGCCGGCTCCAGTGCGCAGCGTTCCGATCTGGCGAGCATCCTTGCCCTGCAGAAATCGGCTGTGCTCGCCGAGCGGGTGGAGGCGGTGCTGCTGGCGCGAGGCGATCTGCTCGACACCATCGACACCGGCGGCGGCGAACTGGCGCAGTGGTTCCGCGGCGAGCGCGAACGCTTCCGCCGCCTGGTGCTCGGCTTGGCCGCCGACGTGCTACTGGAAATGACCCGCTTCGGGCGCGCGCCCGAGCGTGAGATCGATATCATTGGCGAACGCATGCTGGCCTTGGAGCCGGAGCGCGAGGAAAGCTATCGAGCTTTGCTCGAGGCCTATGGGCGAAACGGCAATTTCGATGCGGTGAACCGCACCTATGCCACCCTCGTTGCCGTTCTGAAGCAGGAATTGGACAGCGAGCCGCGTCCCGAGACGATGGCGGCGATGCGGCGCATCCTGGCGAACGCGCCGAGAGCGCGCCTGCATGTGGTATCGGACCGGTCCAGCGAGATGCAGGGCGACGCTGACCGGGAGGTCTCGGCAACGCGTAGCTTGGTCGGCCTGCCAAGGGTTGCCTTGTTTCCTCCCAAGGCGTTGGCGGGAGACCAGCTCCACTACCTGCATCGCGCGCTCATCGAAGATGTGGCCAATGACCTGTCGCGTCATCGAACCTTCGCGGTGATTGCGCCCCATAGCAGTTTCGAGGTCGCGGATTCGCCGGACGCGGAGCGGCTGGCGGCGCTGAGAAGCGGCTATCTCATTTCAGGCTTCATGCTCCCCGATGGCGAGCATATGGCTCTGAGATTGACGCGTCAGCCCGGCGCCGAGATCATCTGGGCGGCGGAATATCCGATCGGCCTGGATAAATTGCCTTCCACCTTCAGGCGTATTACCCGGCAGATCTCGTCGACGCTCGCGAGCGAGATCGAGCGCGATCAGCTCGACCGGATGAGGGCCGATCCGAAGCCGAACGCCTACCGGCATTATCTGGAAGGCCAGACCCGCCTGAAGAATTGCGACCTGCCGAAACTGCGCCGAGCCCGGGCGGAGTTCAAGCAGGCCATCAGCGAAGACCGCTCCTTTGCGCCGGCCCATGCCCGCATCGCCCAGACCCTGCAGCTCGAATGGCTGATGCTCGGGGGGAATGACCCCTATCTCCTGCATCAGGCCCGTCACGAGGCCGAAACGGCGCTCGCCATCGACGGTGGCATCGGCGAGGGCCATTGGATGGCGGCGGTCGTCGCGCTCTATCAGCGCGATTTCGACTATGCGGCCGAGAAATTCCTGGTCGCCGAGGCGCTGAATCCGCATTCGGCGGACCTGTTGTCCCACCATGCCGATGCTTTGTCGCATCTCGGCTTTGCCGATACCGGGTGGGAGCGCTTCCAGCGGGCGTTGGAGCTCAATCCGTTCCCGCCTGACTATTACTGGTGGTTCGGCTGCACCATCGCGATCCGGCGCAGGGATTTCGCCACGGGAATCGAGCTGTGCAAGAACATGAGCAGCGAAGATGCGGTGCTGCGTGTCCTGGCCATGTGCCACGGCCTCATGGGCAATGTGGACGTGGCGCGCCAATATGGCAGGAAGCTCGCCGAAATGTATCCCGGCGCAACGGCGCTCGAAATGGCTCGCCTCGCGCCAGACCGGCGTAGCGAAGATATCAATCTATGTGCGGAAGGATTGAGAATAGCCGGCTTGGATTGATTTTGTCATCTCCAAAAATTCTCGAATTTGACTTTAAATATAGAGATCAAAGTCTGTTACTCGTGTATTGGGGTGACGTTGGATAGCAACGATCGATTTGTACGAAATAAAATTCCATAAGCTGGCGTGCATTCGAGGGTTGCTGTCTTTTTGAAAGGAGCAGGAGGGGATATGTCCACCGAGCGGATGTTCGTGATCGGGAACCGAGGCGCCGGGGTTGTACTCATCAAGATGAGCCCGTTGCGCGTTGTCGAAATCAGCCACGATGAGATCGTTAAATATAGCCAGGCAACCTCGAGCGACGGCTACGCGAAAGTCGTTGCGGCGCTGTGGCGGTTGATGGCGGACTGCCGAGCCCCGACCGCTTCGGGAAGTGGCATAGACCCCAGCAGTGCCCAGGGTATCGAAGCTCTCGTGGCTGCCGGCGTGCGGCTGTCCGAGGTCGATTTTGCGTTCGGAACCGATATTTTCACGGATGCCAACGGCCAGCTGCATGCGGGGATCCAGAGCCAGGCCGGTGTTCAAACCCAAGCTGGCGTGCAGTCCCAAGCCGGCGTGCAGTCCCAGGCGGGCGTGCAGTCCCAGGCGGGCGTGCAGTCGCAGGCTGGTGTCCAATCCCAGGCGGGCATCACCAATCAGGCGGGTATTACCAGCCAGGCCGGCATCCAACCCCACGCCGGTATCCAGACGACCATCCAATCGAATGCGGGCATTTATTCCCCGGTCGAGGCGGCGCTGCGGCAACTGATCGGTTCGGACGGCGATACGCTGCAGAACGCAGTCCTATCGGATGATGCCGGCAAATAATGCCTGACCAACTGCACCATCTCCTCGAAGGAGGGGAGTTGCTCCCGACGGATCCAGGGAAGACGGCGGATTGCGGTTCGCCGTTTTCCCTGCAGTCGTTGGCGCCGTTCCGCATCACCCGCTGCGGTGACATCACCGGGCTCGATATCATCGGCATTCCCGTCTGGTTTGCGACGCGGCCCAATTCCCGCGCCTTGTCGGTCAGCCAGGGCAAGGGCCTGACGCATGAACAGGCGCGGATCGGCGCCATCATGGAATCGATCGAAGGGGCCGTCGCCGAACAGACGAAAGAGCTGGTCTGCGAATTCGCGACGGCGACGGAGATGGTGGCTCGCGGGCGAAGGCTCGTGCCCCTCGAGAGATTGTCGCGCTGCAAATATGCTCTCTTCGATCCCAAGCGCCAGCGCGCCTGGGTGCGCGGGGTCCATCAGCGATCCGGTGCGGAGGTCTACGCGCCCTATGAGCTGATCGGGCTCGATACGCGCGTGGGATTCCCTTGGGACTACAGGGCCTTTACCGTGGCGTCCACCGGCCTTGCCGCCGGACGGACATTCGAGTTCGCTGCTACCCGGGCCTTGTTCGAAGCCATTGAGAGGGATGCCACCCTGCCGGTGGAGCTCTTCGGGCTTTCCAGCACTTTCGCACGGCAGTTGCTGTGGCAGCCAGGCTTGCATGCCGGGCTCGACGAAGCCGTCGGCAAGGTTTCCGCCGCAGGCCTGGTGCCCCATTTCTACCATGTCAGGGGCAAGACGGACCTTCCCGTCGTCGGCGCCGTGATAAGCCGGCCCGTCCTGGATGAGCAGGGAGCCGGGGAGCGACTATCCGGTGGCTATGCCTGCCGCCTCGATGCAGGGGAGGCCATGCTGGCGGCGCTGCTGGAAGCCGTGCAGTCGCGCCTGACCAACATAGCCGGCGCACGGGACGACATGGATCCTTCGCAATATTACGTCGCGACCAGCGCCGTGCCCTTGCCAAGGGAAGAGGCGGTGACGCTGTCGGTCCTGGCCGAGCGCTATCCGAGCCGAAGCAGTCTTTCGGACGCTGAGCGCCTGAGTGTGACGCTGCAGGCGTTGGCCCATGCCGGCTGCGAGGATGTCTTCCTGTTCGACCTCGCCTCTCCCTCGCCCCTTGCCCATGTGGTGAGGATCCTGACACCGGGGCTGGGCGCCTATATGGAGGGCGACGTCGCCTCCGTCAGCGTCAACGACCTCATTCCCAGACAGACGACGGTTGGCGGGCCGGCCGGAGCCGCCAGAGAAACCCGCCCATGACCACGATCCTCTTCACGGGTCCCAGCCTTCACGGCGTCGACCCTGCCTTGCTCGAGGGCTTTGCGGTGCGCCCGCCCGCAGGCTGCGGCGATGTGCTGGCGGCGGCGATGACCGGCGCCGATGCCATAGGCCTGATCGACGGCGTCTTCGACCACGCGCCCTCGGTTTGGCACAAGGAGATCCTCTACGCCCTCAGCGAAGGCATCCCGGTCTACGGCGCTGCCTCGATGGGAGCGCTGCGCGGTGCCGAATGCGCCGCCTTCGGCATGATCGGCATCGGCCGGATCTTCGAGGACTATGCCAGCGGGCGCCGGGTGGCGGATGCCGATGTCGGCGTGGCGCATGCGCCGGCCGAGTTCGGCTATGCACCGCTCAGCCTTGCCCTGGTCGACGTCGAGGCGACGCTGGAGGCCATTGCCGAGGCCGGAGCGCTGCCGTCCACGAGCTGCGAGGCCCTGCTGGCCGCGGCGCGGCGCATCCATTTCAAGGAACGCAGCTGGCCGGACGTCGTGGCGCAGTCGGGGCTTGCCGATGCCGCCTCGGTGGAAGCGGTGCTGGAGCGCCACGCCGTCAGCCAGAAACAGGCCGACGCCCTGGCCTTGCTCGCCCGTATGCGGGCCGATGCCGGCAAGCCTTTCGCCAGGCCGAACTTCACGTTGTCGCAATCGGGCTTCTTCGCCGTGCTGCGCCAGCGGGTGGAGGACAGGCTGGAGGAGGAGGCAGAGGCGGACGAGGCAGAGGCGGACAAGGCCTGAGGGCTGCGACGCCGGTTCCTCGATTTCTGTATCGAAGCCGGTGAAGCCGCTCCTGCCTCAGGCGGCCTTGGACGCGATGCCGCCGATGAACCGTCGTCGCGCCGTCTCATCTTCGAAGGCGCGGTGGGGAATGGCGAGCGAGGAATCGAGTTCGTCCATCCACAACACGACCAGGCCCTTCAAGTCGGAGACATGGCCGATGGTCTTGCGCGCGAATGTCAGGCTGAGATCGGGAATGTCGGCGCGGATCGAGTGCATATCCCAGGTGACATGATAATCACCTTCGAAAAAGCCGCGTCGTGTGCCGTGGCGAACGGCCTTGCGCGCATGCCATCTCGACAGGGCGAAGTCGCAGAGGCGGGTGATGAGATAGCCTGCGAGCCCGAAGGCGAGTGCCAATTGCAGGTGCTCGATTCCGATGGCACCGATCAAAGCAAGAAGGATGACGAAGCCGGCGAGGAGCAGGACGGGCAGGTAGTAGTAGCTGCCCTGGTCCATGGGCTCCCGCCGCAGGGCGTTGCGACGCCCGGCGGCCAGTTCCCTCCACAGCAGCACTTCCTCCGGCGTGAGGCGATAGGTCAGCACCGTCGACAGGCCTTCGGCCGGATGCGACGGCGCGTCGCTCAAGCCAGTTGCCCGTGGCAGTGCTTGTACTTCTTGCCCGAGCCGCAGGGGCAGACCTCGTTGCGGCCGACGCGGCCCCAGGTGGAGGGATCGTCGGGGTTGCGATCTTCCGGCGCCACGATGCGCTGGGCCGGGCTGTCGGCGGCCGGGAAGGGTGAGCTCAGCTGGGCTGGCGGAAAACCGGAGCCGGGCATGGCGAACTCGTCCTCGCCGGTGAGCGGGTCGATATGCTGGCCGAACATCTGCGGCAGAGCGGGCTCTTCCGGCTGCTGCATGACCTGCAGGCGGAACATGGTGCGGGTGACATCCTCGCGCCAGCGGTTCATCAGGTCGGAGAAGAGCTGGTAGCCTTCCGACTTGTACTCGATCAGCGGATCGCGCTGGGCCATGGCGCGGAAGCCGATGACCTGGCGCAGATGGTCGAGCGTGACGATGTGGTCGCGCCACAGATTGTCGAGCGTCTGCAGGAGCACGGCCTTCTCGACCTGACGCGTTACCTCCTCGCCGAAGCCGGCGGCCCGCTCGGCGGCGTGCTTGTCGGCCGCTTCGGTGATGCGGTGGGTCAGCTCCTCGTCGGCGATGCCCTCTTCCTTGGCCCAGTCGGTGATCGGCAGGTCGAGGCTGAGCACGTCGTTCACCGACTTGTGCAGGCCTTCGGTGTCCCACTGCTCGGGATAGGCGTTCTCGGGCACGTGGGCGCGCACCGTGTCGTCGATGACGAGATGGCGGAAATCGGCGATGGTCTCGCCCACCGACTCCTGCGCCATCAGCTCGCGGCGATGCTCGAAGATCTCCTTGCGCTGATCGTTGAGCACATTGTCGTATTTCAGGATGTTCTTGCGGATATCGAAATTGCGAGCCTCGACCTTCTGCTGCGCTTTTTCGAGCGCGCGGTTGATCCAGGGATGCACGATCGCCTCGTCCTCCTTGAGGCCGAGCTTCTGCAGCATGCCGTCCATGCGCTCCGAGCCGAAGATGCGCATCAGATCGTCCTGCAGCGACAGGAAAAAGCGCGAATGGCCGGGGTCGCCCTGGCGGCCGGAGCGGCCGCGCAGCTGGTTGTCGATGCGCCGGCTCTCATGGCGCTCGGTGCCGATGATGTAGAGGCCTCCGGCGGCGAGCGCCTTTTCCTTCAGCGTAGCGACCTGATCCTTGATGCGGGTCTCCGCCGCCTCGCGCTCGGGTCCTTCGGGCAGGTCGGCGAGTTCGACCTTGATGCGCATGTCGGCATTGCCGCCGAGCTGGATGTCCGTGCCGCGGCCGGCCATATTGGTGGCGATGGTGATGGCGCCCGGCACGCCGGCCTGGCTGACGATGAAGGCTTCCTGCTCGTGATAGCGGGCGTTCAGCACGGCGAAGACCTTCTCATCGGCCGTGCCCTGATCGCCGTCATAGAGTGAGGCGAAGGCGTTCGGGTCGGAGAAATCGCGCTGCTTGTAACCCTGCTTGATGAGATAAGCGGCCAGCGTCTCGGATTTTTCGATCGAGGTGGTGCCGACCAGGAGCGGCTGGCCGCGCTGGCGGCATTCCTCGATCAGGCGCACGATCGCCTTGTATTTCTCGTCGACCGTCCGATAGACCTCGTCGTCGTCGTCGATGCGCTGCACCGGCCGGTTGGTCGGGATCTCGATCACTTCGAGATTGTAGATGTCCATGAACTCGTCCGCCTCGGTGGCGGCGGTGCCGGTCATGCCGGCCAGCTTGGCGTAGAGGCGGAAATAGTTCTGGAAGGTGATCGAGGCCAGGGTCTGGTTCTCGGGCTGGATCTGCACCCGCTCCTTGGCTTCGAGCGCCTGGTGCAGGCCTTCCGAATAGCGTCGTCCCGGCATCATGCGGCCGGTGAATTCGTCGATGATCACCACTTCGTTGTTGCGGACGATGTAGTCCTTGTCGCGGGTGAACAGCTTGTGGGCGCGCAGGGCCTGGTTGACGTGGTGGACGATGGTGACGTTGGCGGCATCATACATCGAGCCGTCACGCAGCATGCCGGAACCCGCCAGCATCTGCTCGACGCGTTCATTGCCCTTCTCGGTGAGGCTGACGGTACGCTGCTTCTCGTCGAGCTCGTAATCGTCCTTGTCGAGCTGCGGCATCAGCGCGTCGATGGTCTGGTAGAGCTCGGGGCGATCCTCCAGCGGGCCGGAGATGATCAGCGGTGTGCGGGCCTCGTCCACCAGGATGGAGTCGACTTCGTCGACGATGGCGAAGGCATGGCCGCGCTGCACCATCTGCGCCATGTCGTATTTCATGTTGTCGCGCAGATAGTCGAAGCCGAATTCGTTGTTGGTGCCGTAGGTGATGTCGCAGGCATAGGCCGCGTGGCGTTCCTCGTCGGTGAGGCCGTGCACGATCACGCCGGTGGTCAGGCCGAGGAAGGTATAGACACGGCCCATCCATTCGGAGTCGCGGCTGGCCAGGTAGTCGTTGACGGTGACGACATGCACGCCCTTGCCGGCGAGGGCATTGAGGTAGACCGGAGCGGTTGCCACCAGGGTCTTGCCTTCGCCCGTCTTCATTTCGGCGATGGCGCCCTCATGCAGCACCATGCCGCCGATGAGCTGGGTGTCGAAATGGCGCTGGCCGAGCACGCGCTTGGCTGCCTCGCGCACGGTGGCGAAAGCCGGCACCAGGATGTCGTCGAGGGTCTTGCCGGCGGCGAGCTGGGCCTTGAACTCGTCGGTGCGGGCTCGCAGAGCCTCGTCGGACAGCGCTGCCACTTCCGGTTCGAGCGCCGCAATGGCGGCGATTTTGGGTTTGTAGGCTTTCAGCCGGCGATCATTGGAGGAGCCGAACAGTTTCTTGGCGAGCGAGCCGAACATAGAAGGCCTTCAAATCTTCGCGCCTCGCGGCGGCGTGATACCTGACCGGAGAGGGGCTCCGGTCATCGTGTCAACCCCGGCCGTGAAAGCCGGGGAACGGAAACCGGACATCGCCCGGGCGCTGTCCGATGTGAGGCAACCCGCTTCCAATCACCGTGCGCTATGGCACCAGCATGGCGGCATGCTCCCGATACGGCAAGATGGGGGCAGTCCGATGCAGCGGGAATCAGGCTGCCTTATGAAATTGTGTGAACCGACTGCCGTAATGCCGGCGCCCCGGTTCGAAGGGCTTGCCGGCCGGACTCACTTAAGTATTGGGGTTTGGGGTGTCAATCGACCTTAGGGTCTACCACGCCGGTTGACCGGGGCATTTGGCTGAAAAATCCGTAATTTTTTGCCGTCACGCCGCTATGGCTCGGTCATTCGTCGCAAAGCGCCGGCCTCGTCACAGTTTTGACGACAGGCCTTCCTAAAAGGCGGGCGAAGCGCTGGCCGTTCGGCGACATTGACCTTGCTTTTCTCCTGTCCTATCAGCGCTACGTAGGCGTTCGTCCCGGGATCAGGAGCAATGCGGGCCTGTTGCCGAAACAGCGTCCGTCCGGAGCCTGACTGCTTCCGGGTCCGCCCCCGCTCTCGAGGAACCTGCCCATGATGTCACTTCGCCGCGCGCGTCCAGCCGCGACCCTGCTCGCCAGCGTTGCCTTCCTGGCCTTCGCTGCCGCGCCTTCCAACGCTGAAGACGCGGCGAAGCCCGCCGCCGCCCCGGCTCCGGCAGCCCAGCCAGCTCCCGCAGCGCCCGCGTCGCAGGCGACCCCGACCATCAGCGTGGATGGACAGCCCATTACCCAGGACGATCTCAATGCCGTGGAGCAGGAGATCGGGCCGAGCCTGTCACCCCAGCTCTCGCCGGCCAAGCGGCAGGACATCATCATCAACGCCGCCATCAATCTGCGCGTGGCCGCCAATGCGGCCGAGCAGCAGAAGGTGCTTGATGAAGCCGAGGTGCAGAAGAAGCTCGCCTTCTACCGCCAGCGCATCCTGATCGATGCTCTCGTCGCCAAGGCCGTCAAGGAAGCGGTGACCGAGGACGCGATCAAGAAGGCCTATGACGACCAGGTCAAGCTGATCCCGGCCCAGGACGAAGTGCATGCCCGCCACATCCTGGTGGCGAGCGAGGACGACGCCAAGAAGGTCGAGGCCCGGCTGAAGGCGGGCGAAGATTTCGCCAAGGTCGCCAAGGAAGTCTCGAAGGATCCCGGCTCCGCCGAGCAGGGCGGGGACCTCGGCTGGTTCACCAAGGATCGCATGGTCAAGGAATTCGCCGAGGCCGCCTTCGGCATGAAGCCCGGCGAGGTCTCCCAGCCGGTGAAGAGCCAGTTCGGCTATCACATCATCAAGCTCGAAGAGCGCCGTCCGCAGGCTCCGCCGGCCCTCGACCGCGTCAAGCAGCAGATCTCGGACTATCTGACCCAGAAGACGCAGCAGGAAGTCTTCGCCAAGCTGCGCGCCGCTGCCAAGATCGTGCAGCCTCCGGCGGCACCGGCCGATCCTGCGGATGGAAGCATGCAGCTTCCCGGCGGCGATGATCAGGCCCCGGCCACCCCGGCCCCTGTCACGCCGGCTCCGGCCGCTCCCGCCCAGTAAGATCGGGTGTGCCGGTCTTCGGACCGGCACTTTCTTCACCGACCGTGCCGATCCCATTCCATCGATAGGTCAATGGAACTGAGGAGATCGGCACACGCCATCGAGGAATACCATGGCCAAGGCCGCGCCGCTGTCCCCGCTCGCTCCCGCCCACTTTCCCGATCTGCCGCCGGTGGCGGGTGTCCGGATGGCGACGGCCGAAGCCGGTATCCGCTACAAGGGCCGCACCGACGTGCTGTTCGTCCTGATGGACGAGGGCACGCAGGCGGCCGGCGTGTTCACCCGCTCCAAATGCCCGTCGGCGCCGGTCGACTGGTGCCGTGCGGCGCTCGGGGATGGCAGCGCGCGAGCCCTGGTGGTCAATTCCGGCAATGCCAATGCCTTCACCGGCAAGAAGGGCGCTGAAGCGGTGGCCCTTACGGCGGAACTCGCCGCCGAGGCCGCCGGCTGCCGTCCGAGCGAAGTCTATCTCGCCTCCACCGGCGTGATCGGCGAACCGCTCGATGCCGGCAAGTTCAGGGGCGTGCTGGTCGAGACCGCCGGCCGCGTCTCGCCGGGTGCCTTCGAGGATGCCGGCCGCGCCATCATGACCACCGACACCTTCCCCAAGGGGGCGACCGCCCGCGTCGATTTCGGTGGCGTGCCGGTGACCATCAACGGCATCGCCAAGGGGGCCGGCATGATCGCGCCCGACATGGCGACCATGCTCTCCTTCGTCTTCACCGATGCGCCGATCGCCGGAAACGTGCTGCAGGGCCTGCTTTCCAAGGGCGTCATCGACAGCTTCAACGCGGTCACCGTCGACTCGGACACCTCCACCTCCGACACGCTGCTGCTGTTCGCCACCGGCAAGGCTGGCGGCACGCCGGCGACCGAAGCGGCCGATCCGCGCCTGGCCGATTTTGCCAGGGCGCTCGACGGCGTGCTGCTCGATCTCGCCCAGCAGGTGGCGCGGGATGGCGAGGGCGCGCGCAAATTCGTTACCGTCGAGGTGCGTGGCGCCACCTCCAAGCAGGCGGCCCGGCGTATCGGCCTGTCGATCGCCAATTCGCCCCTGGTCAAGACGGCGGTGGCCGGCGAGGACGCCAATTGGGGCCGCGTTGTGATGGCCGTCGGCAAGGCCGGCGAGGAGGCCGACCGCGACCGGCTCGCCATCTGGTTCGGCGACATCCGCGTCGCCGTCGATGGCGAGCGTGACCCGTCCTATGACGAGGAAGCGGTTTCCGCCTATATGAAGGGGCAGGCGATCACCATTGCCGTCGACATCGGGCTCGGCGAGGCGGGTGACCGGGTCTATACCTGCGACCTCACCAAGGAATATGTCGCCATCAACGGCGACTACCGGTCGTGACCAAACGCCTGCTTCTCGTCGCCGCCTGCGCCCTGGTCGATGCCGACGGGCGCGTGCTGATCTCCCAGCGCCCCGAAGGCAAGGCGCTGGCGGGCCTGTGGGAGTTTCCCGGCGGCAAGCTCGAGCCCGGCGAGCGCCCCGAGGAAACCCTCATCCGCGAGCTGTACGAGGAGCTCGGCATCGAGGTGAAGGAGGAGTGCCTGGCTCCGCTCACCTTCGCCAGCCACAGCTACGAGGATTTCACCCTGCTGATGCCGCTGTGGATCTGCCGGCGCTGGGAGGGCACGCCCCATGGGCGGGAGGGCCAGGCGGTGAAATGGGTGCTGCCCAGGAAGCTGCGCGACTATCCGATGCCGCCTGCGGACGAGCCGCTGATCCCGATGCTGATCGACATGATCCCGGCGCGATAGGTCGGGAACGCAGGCTCAATTCCTGGAAGCGGCCAGGGGCGTGAGGTCGGGCAGGCCGGGAAAGCCGGGATAGTCCCCATTGAAGGTGAAACAGCTCAGCAGGGTTGCCTTGCCGTCTTCGAGGGGAGCGACGCGTACCTGTCGCCATCGTCCCCCCTTGTAGGCGCCGATGCCGCTCGACCAGCCATTGGCCTCGGCACGCAGGCCGAGCCCTTCGCTAGTGGCGCGAATCTTCCTCAGATAGGGATCGATGGCATAGGCGACGGCGCGAGGTTTCGTCTCGATCACCAGCCCCCACTGCCAGGCCCTGGAGGTGGGCTTGGAGCCCAGCGTCGACTGCAATTGCCGATAGGCCCTGATATCGAATCCATGTGCCCGAACCGGCTTGGCGAAAACGAGTTCGTCCCATGTGCCGGCTTTGGTGACGACGGAGCCGCGGGTTGCCGGTCCATTGTGCGCGATATAATCGCGCAGAGCCTCGAAGAATTCAGGCTCGCACCGGGCAAAGTGCTGCGCCATCGAAGGGGCAGCCTGCGCCTGTGCCGCGGCAGCTAGGAAGGCCATGAGGGCCACGATCGATCGCATGGTATGTCCCTCCTTCATGGGCGCTGCCGAACATGGCGGCCGGGCGCCTGGGATTGCGCGACCGCCCCGAAACGAGGCTCCGTCACTCCTGCCTGTATTCCTTCACGCCCAGGGCGTCGGCGAGACGGGTCTTGGCCGACCCCGGCTTCAGTGGTTTCTGCTGGTCGGCGTGGGGCGCCCAGCCGGAGATCCAGACGATTTCGAAGGTGGCTCGGATGCGTCCGTCCGGGTCAGAGAAGCGCTCGGCATAGATCTCGGCCATGCGCAGCATGGTGGCGCGGCGGGTGAAGCCCTTGCGGCGTTGGACCAGCATGTTGGAGGCCCCCATCGCCCTGAGGTCGGCCATCAGGGCGAAGGCGTTGTCGTAGCGCACGGTGAGGACGTCGCTGTCGGCGACGGGCAGGGCAAAGCCGGCCCGCTGCAGGAGGCCGCCCATGTCGCGCACATCGGCAAAGGGGGCGACGCGGGGCGAGACGCCGCCTTCCATTTCCAATTCGGCCTCTGAAAAGGCGGCTCGCAATTCGGTGAGCGTAGAGCCACCGATCAGGGCGGCCAGCAGCAGTCCGTCCGGCCTGAGGGCGCGGCGGACCTGGCTCAACAGGCCCGGCAGGTCGTTGACGAACTGCAAGGCGAGGGCAGACAGCGCAAGATCGATGCTTTCGGGCTGAAGAGGGAGCGCCTCGTTGCCGATGGCGACGTCCTGCCACTCGGCGGCAAGGCCTGGGCGCACCGCCTGCGCCAGCACGGGCGAAAGCGGGCCGATCTCCGCCGCCCGTTCGAAGGGACGCAGGATCACGGCGAGGCGGTCGGCCATGTCTTCGGCGACGTGACGCAGCAGGAAGTCCGCGGGAGCGACCGCGGCGCGCCGGCGATGCAGGGCCAGCGCATGGGGGTCGAACAGGAGGGGTGTGGTCATGCCCGCTATGTAGGGCATTCAGGCTTGCTTTTCATCACTGGGATGCGTCTATCCGGATAAGCCGCACTATTTGTTCGGATGCCATTCCATGCTTGTTCCCGTCGACGACCCTTCCGATCCGCGTATCGAGGCGTATCGCGATATCCGCGAGCGCGATCTCAAGGGACGGGGTGGGCGCTTCGTCATCGAGGGGGAGGTGGTGCTGCGCACCGCACTCCAACTCGGGCGTTTTGCCATCGAATCCATTCTGATCGCGGAGAACAGGACCGAGCCGCTTGCCGATCTCGTCGCCAAGGTGCCCGCCGGGATCCCGGTCTACAGCGCCTCGCGCAGCGTTCTCGACGATATTGCCGGCTTCCCCATGCATCGCGGCATCCTGGCCATGGGTTTGCGGGGGGAGGGGGGGACGGCCGAAAGGCTGCTTGCCACCGCGCCGGAAAACGCCCTGTTCGTCGGCCTTTCGGCCATTGCCAATCACGACAATATGGGCGGGATCTTCCGCAATGCCGCAGCTTTTGGCCTCGACGGCGTATTGATCGACGGAACCTCCTGCGATCCGCTCTACCGCAAGGCGATCCGCGTTTCCGCTGGCGCAGTCCTCATGACACCCTTCGCGCAGGGAGGCGACATCGGGACCCTCTGCGACGCCCTGCTGGCGGCCGGTTTCGAGGTCCTGGCCACCAGCCCGGCCGGCAAGGAGCGTCTCGCCGATATCGAGCCTGTGGGCCGGCAGGCCGTCTTGTTCGGTGCCGAGGGGCCTGGCCTGCCCGAGCATGTCTTGAGGCGGCTGCGGACCATCCGTATCGACATGAGCGGCGGTTTCGATTCCCTCAACGTCGCCACGACGAGCGGCATTGTGCTGCATCACCTGGCAAGGTAGCGCTTCCGGCCGGCTCAAGAATTCTGGATTGCGAGGCTGGCGATCGCAGCCAGGAGCGCGGGGAACATGACGACGGTCCCGATCTTGAGGAACTGCCAGAAACCAACCTTTATGCCCTCGCGTCGCAACGCGTTCAACCAGAGGATCGTAGCCAGTGATCCGGTGATCGACAGGTTGGGGCCGAGATCGATTCCAATCAGGATCGAGCCTGACAGAGCGGGCGATGCGTGGATCGACTGAACGATGTTTCCTGCGACGAGGCCGGCTGGAAGGTTGTTGACGAGATTGGCGACGATGGCGGTCAGGACACCGGCGGCAGGTGCACCGAGCTGAGGATGCATTTCTGTCAGGCGGCTGACGGACACGGCCAGCATGTCGAGGACGCCGCTCGTCCCGAGCGCTTCCACCACCACGAACAAGCCCGCCACCAGTGGAATGACGCTCCACGAAATATCTTCGAGCGCTTGCGAGGGGAATTGGCGCTTGATGATCGATACGATCGACAGGGTGAGAATCCCGCCGGCGAAAGTGGGCCAACCCAGATCGACGTGGAGCGCCGAGGCGGTTATCAGGCCGATGGCCGTCACTGTCAGCCCCAGTCCCGCCACCTTTCCGGTGAGGGAAAGGCTTGTGCCCGGCACGCGAGCGGCCAGCGTTTCGGCCGCCAATGCCGCACGCTGGTTCCACAAAAGCGCGGCAAAGGTGATTGCGATGGCAAGCGCCGAGGGGAGTGCGAAGGTCGATAGCCAATCGGCGAGGGCAGGCATGTGACCCCCATTGAAGATCACCAGATTGGCAGGATTGGAGATCGGCAACACGAAACTGGCCGCGTTCGCGGTAAACGCGCAGATCAGGAGATAGGGCAGAGGGTCCTTGACCCTGGCCGCCTGGCAGGCTGCATAAACGGCTGGGGTCAGGACGACGGCGGTTGCATCGTTCGACATGAAGACCGTCACCAGAATGCCGACGAGATAGGTCAGGGTGAACAGCTTGAACGGAGAGCCTTTTGCATGGTTGGTGGCTATCAGGGCCAGCCAATCGAACAGGCCTTCCTGTCGTGCCAACTCGGCGATCAGCATCATGCCGATCAAGAACAGATAAACGTCCAGGCCCTTGGCGATGCCCGCCCACGCGTCGAGCAAGGGTATGGCGCCTGCGCCTGTCAGCAGCGCTGCCGCGAGGACGGCCCAGACCGCCTCCGGCCACTTGAAGGGCCGGATCAGCAAAGTCAGCGCTGTCAGGGCGGCAACGGAAAGGCTGAGAATCGGGGCAGAAACTTGAAAGACCATGGGGGACTGTATGGGTGCTCTGGCGAGCCCGTTCGAAAGCGAACACATTCTGTTGTGCTTGTCCGATCCTTTATTTGATACGCAGTAAGCGCGCTAGCGAAAATCCCCTATCCACCCCGCCGGGTTCACCGTATAGCGCATTGTTGAAAAGGCCTGACCTCCGGAGCCGTCGTGACGCCCCGCGCCCCTTCCGTCTTTCATCGTTCCCTCTTTGCCCTTTCTGTCCTGAACTTCTTCCTTGCCGATGCTCGCGATGGCTTGGGACCCTTCCTCGATGGTTTTCTCGCAACGCACGGGTGGGAGCCATTCACGCTCGGTGTCATCGCGACGATTGGGGGCGTGTTAGGAATGGCGTCCACCCCCTTGTTCGGCGCGCTTGTCGATGCATCGGCTTACAAACGAACACTGATTATCCTGCCCGTTACCTTCGTGACGACGATGGCCCTGTGGACGTTGGCGACCCCCAACGGCTTTTCGGTCTTCGGAGGCCAATCAGCGACGGCCGTCGTCGGCGCCGTCATTGGGCCCGCACTCATGGGCTTGACGCTTGGCCTTGTCGGAGAAGAGCGGTTCTCCCGCCAGGTGTCTCGAAACGAGTTCTGGAACCACACCGGAAACGTTGTCTCCTTGGCGGCGATTTATGCAGGAACACTTCTGTTCGGCATCCATGGCGTCGTTGGGCTCATGCTGTTTGCTGCTTTCGCCACGATCGCGGCGACGCTCGCCATCGATCCCAAGCAGATCGACCATCAGGTAGCGCGTGGGCTGGCGCACCATGATGGATCGGAGGCCCCCTCTGGGTTTTCGGTCCTGGCAGGCAGCAAGGGACTAATTCTGCTCAGTCTGGTTTTGATGATCTTTCATTTTGGGAATGCCCCATCAGCCGCCTGATCGCGCAGGCCTTCTCGATTCAGCTCGGCACCCCTTTCCGGACCACCGCGATCACGACGGGCGTTTCACAACTTTCGATGATCGGCATGGCATTGCTGGCGCCCTGGCTGATCAGACGGTTCGGCTTGGCCACAATATTCATTGTTGCCTTGGCGGCCTTGCCGATCCGCGGTGTGATTGCGGGGACCTTTCCCTCCTTTGCTTTCGTCTTTCCCGTGCAGTTTCTCGACGGTGTGGGCGCCGGCCTGATCGGCATAGCCACGCCCATCGCCGCTGAACGCATTCTATCCGGTACCGGCCGCTTCAATGTCGGCCTTGCTGCCGTCATGACCGTGCAGGGTATTGGGGCCTCACTCAGCAACGTCGTCGCCGGCTGGCTTACCGATTTGGGCGGCTATGGTTTAGCCTATTGGGTTCATGGCTGCGTGGCATTGATGGCGTTGGTGCTGTTTGTCTTGGGGCGCCACGACATCGCGCCGCGCGTGCCTTCCCAATCCCCGGCCGTGCCGGCTGGCCGGCAGGCTGGAAGCGTCGAAGAAACAGCTGTCTGACCGCGGTCCCTCAAAAAGGATCCGAACTGAGTCCCACGAAGAGGCCGGTTGGCGACATCCATGCGCCAACCGACTCTCAAACCGCGACCTCGTCACTCTCTGACGAGATCGCCAAGCATGTTGGCCGCCACGGCGAGCTTGGCCAGGGTCAGGCCGCTGGCCGCGATTTCCTCCACCGAGCGGCGGATGCGCGCGGCTTCCGGATGGGCTTCGAGCCAGGCCTCCGTCGCCGCCTGGCCGGACAGGCCGGTCGCCAGCATGTCGGCGACCAGGCGTCGCTCGGCTGCCGCGATCTGTTCGATGGCCCGGTCGATGGCGAGGCGCTCGAAATAATCGCTGGCGGGCACGGCGCGGGCGGCCGTGACGATGCGGTCGAGCTGGAAATTGGCTTCCGCCGCATAGAAGGTGGCCGCGGTGTCGCCGATGGCCCGACTGGTGCGGCCCGCCACCAAAACGATGTCGGGCGCCGATACCAGCGGATCCAGATTGCCCATCCTGCCGGCGAGGTCTTCGGGCACGCCGCCCTCGACCAGTTCGCGGATGCGCTTGAGGCGGACTGCCTGCATCGCCTCCGGCAAGGTGGTGTCGAGGCCGATGGCGATCTCGTGGACACCGGCGCCGAAACGGGCGATCACCGCTTCAAGCCCGGGCGAGAAGTCGACATTGCGCACGAACCACACCACGCGCGAGAGCAGGAGATCCTGCAGGAAGCCGTAGAGGCTGAGCTGGAGCTGCCCGTCGATGCGGTTATCCAGGGCATCGATGGCATCGTAGAGATAGCGCAGGCCATAGGATTCATCCACGGCGGCGAAAGCCATGGCGATGGTGGTGACGTCGGCGTCGGTCTCGTCGCTGAGGCGCACCACGCAGGCCGGTCCGCCGCGGTTGATGATGCCGTTGGCGAGATTGGTGGCGATGATCTCGCGCCGCAGTCGATGGTTCTCGACGGCGTCGGGGAAGCGGTTCTGGATCTCGGGCGGGAAATACACCGACAACTCGCGGGCGAGATAGGGATCGTCCGGCACGCTGGTGACCAGCAGGTCGTCATAGAGCGTCAGCTTGGCATAGGCGAGCAGCACAGCCAGTTCCGGCCGTGTCAGGGCCTGGCCGCGGCGGGTGCGCTCGGCGATGGCGACGTCGTCCGGTAGGAACTCCACGGCGCGGTCGAGCAGGCCGCGCTGTTCGAGCGACTGCATCAGGCGGGTGAGGAAGCCGGTCTCGGCTACGCCCTTGCGTTCGGAGAGCGAGAGCGCCAGCGTCTGCAGATAGTTGTTGCGCAGCACCAGCGAGCCGACCTCGTCGGTCATTGCCGCCAGCAGGATGTTGCGATCGGCCTGCGTGAGGCGCTGGTCGCGCTCGGGCCGGGCGAGAGCGATCTTGATGTTCACCTCGACGTCGGAGGTGTTGACACCGGCAGAATTGTCGATCGCGTCGGTGTTGAGCTTGATGCCCTTCTGTGCCGCCTCGATGCGGCCGCGCTGGGTGGCACCGAGATTGGCGCCCTCGCCGATCACCCGGGCCCTGACATCGGCGCCGGTGATGCGGATGGGATCGTTGGCGCGGTCGCCGACCTGGTCGTCGGTCTCGCTGGCGGCGCGGATATAGGTGCCGATGCCGCCGAACCACAGGAGATCGGCGCGGGCCTTGAGGATCGCCGTCATCACCTCGGTGGGCGTCGCCTCGGCCTTGTCGAGATCGAGCAGGGCCCGGATCTCGGCTGAAAGCGGAATGGCCTTCAGCGAGCGCGAGAACACGCCGCCGCCCTTGGAGATCAGCGCCTTGTCGTAATCCTGCCAGCTCGAGCGCGGCAGGTTGAACATGCGCAGCCGCTCGGCATGGCTGGTGACAGGATCGGGCGAGGGATCGATGAAGATGTCGCGATGGTCGAAGGCCGCGACCACCTTGGTCGCCGGCGACAGCAGCATGCCGTTGCCGAAGACGTCGCCCGACATGTCGCCGACGCCGACTGCGGTGAAGGGCTCGACCTGGATGTCGGTGCCGAGTTCGCGGAAATGCCGCTTCACCGCCTCCCAGGCACCGCGAGCGGTGATGCCCATCTTTTTGTGGTCATAGCCCTGGCTGCCGCCCGAGGCGAAGGCGTCGCCCAGCCAGTGATGCTTCTCGATGGAGATGGCATTGGCCGTGTCGGAGAAGGTGGCGGTGCCCTTGTCGGCTGCGACGACCAGATAGGGGTCGTCGCCATCATGGCGCACGGTGTTGTCGGGTGGCACGATATTGTCGCCGTCGAGATTGTCGGTGAGTTCGAGCAGCGAGCGGATGAAGATGCGGTAGGCTTCCGTCCCCTCGGCCAGCCAGGCGTCGCGGTTGGACGGCGGCGGCAGGCGCTTGGGCACAAAGCCGCCCTTGGCGCCGACCGGCACGATTACCGCGTTCTTGACCTGTTGCGCCTTGACGAGACCCAGAATTTCGGTGCGGAAATCCTGGGGGCGGTCCGACCAGCGCAGGCCGCCGCGCGCCACCTTGCCGAAGCGCAGATGGATGCCCTCCACCCGCGGCGAATAGACGAAGATCTCGTAGAGGGGCTTGGGAGCCGGCAGGCCCTCGACCTTGCGGCATTCGAACTTGAAGCTGATCACCGGCCGGGGCTGGCCATCCGGGCCGACCTGCCAGAGATTGGTACGCATGATCGCCTGCACCAGATTGGTGAAGCGGCGCAGGATGCGATCCTCGTCGAGCGAGGAGACCGATTGCAGCTGCTCCTCGATCTCGCCCACGATCTCGGCCTCATGCGCGGTGCGTTCGGCATCGGTTGCCGTCAGCCTCGGGTCGTGGCGGGCGCGGAACAAGGCCACGATGCTGGCGGTGATCTGCGGGTTCTTGCGCGCCGTTTCCCACATGTAGTCCTGGCTGAAGGGAGCGCGGATCTGGCGCAGATAGCGCGACAGGGCCCGGATGGCGGAAATCTCGCGCCAGCCCAGCGAGGTGCGCAGGACGAGGGCGTTGTAGCCGTCGGATTCGGCATAGTCGCCCACCACCGCCATGATCGAGGCTTCGAGGCGATGCTGGAAGTCGATGCCGGGAGGGATGGGCTGGCCGTCGCTGGTCTCCACCGTCATGTCGTGCAGCCAGACGGGAGCCGGCGCCGGCTTGGCGGTGGGGGTGATCTCGTAGGTACGCTCGTCGACCACGCGCAGGCCGTGATTCTCGATCACCGGCACGCGATAGGACAGTGACATCGGTGCGCCCTGCGAGAAGACCTTGAGGCCGCAGCGCGAGGGCGTATCGTCCTCCTCCAGGCGATAGACCAGGATAGCCACGGGGCGGGCGGGTGTCAGCTTCTCGATCACGCCGATATCGGCGATCGCCTGGGCGGTGGAGAAGGTCTCGGGATAGCCGCCGGTGAAGGCATTGGCGTAGCGGTTGCCGAGCAGGCGTGCACGCATGCCGTCGGTGGTGCCGGCAAGGGCTGCCCGGAGCTTGTCGCCCCAGTTGGTGGCGATGGCGGTGATGCCGGCCTCCAGCACCGAGCGCTCGATGAAGGGCGTATCCCCCTCATAGCGGCCGATGATGTAGTGCACGCGCGCCAGCGGCCCTTCGGGGAAGGCCGCGTAGGAGGCGGAAAGGCGGCCCTTATAGGCATTGGCCAGATAATTGCCGATGCCGATGCGCACGTCGGTGTCGTATTTCTCGCGCGGAATGAAGACGAGGATGGAGACGAAGCGGTCGAACTTGTCGGCCCTCACCAAAGCGCGCAGGCGGGGGCGCTCATAGAGGAGCAGGATCTCCATGGCGAAGTTGTAGAGCGTCTCGGAATCGACCTGCACCAGTTCGTCGCGCGGATATTCCTCGAGGATGTGCAGGATCGCCTTGCCCGAGTGGCTCTGCGGGTCGAGCCCGGCGCGCTGCAGCACCTGGGCGACCTTGTGGCGGACATAGGGGATCTGGCGTACCGAGCGCGTATAGGCCGCCGAGGTGAACAGGCCGACGACGCGCAATTCGCCCTCGACCTGCCCGTCGGGCGTGTAGAGCTTGACGCCGATATAGTCCATGCGCACGCGGCGATGGACGCGGCTGTTCACATTCGCCTTGGTGACGATCAGGATCGTCGGCTCGCGCATGAATTCGCGGATTTCCGGCGTCATCACCACCAGTTCGGTGCCGCGGCGCAGGATCTTGACCTCGGGATCCCTGAGGATGCCGAGACCTTCGCCCTCGCTGACTTCGTCGGAGGCGGCGCTGTCGGTGGAGAAGCGGTATTCGCGCAGGCCCAGGAAGGTGAAATTGTCCGAGCAGATCCATTGCAGGAGCTGGTTGGCCTCGGCGATCTCGTCGACCGGCAGCGGCGGCGGATTGGTACGGAAGGATTCGATCGCCTGCTCCACCCGGTCACGCATGGCGCGCCAGTCCACCACGCAGGCCCTGACATCGTTGAACACCAGCGTCAGGCCGTCGATCAGACTCTGCCGGTCGGCGTCTGAATCGATGCGGGCGATATGGATGTGGATGAGACTCTCGCGCACGCCCTTGCTGCCTTCCGGCACAGCGTCGCCGAAGAATTGCACGAGCTTGCCCTGGGCATCCCGCTCCAGCGCGATGATGGGATGAGCCACCAGCTGTGCCTCGATTCCGCGTTCCGACAGCTCGGCCATGGTGGAATCGAACAGGAAGGGCATGTTGTCGTTGAGGATCTCGATGACCGAGATCTCGCGGCCATCGGGCATGTCGGGATTGACGACACGGATATCGGCATGGCCGGGCGTGCGGCGCTGCACATGGTCCCAGGCCTGCTCGGCCAGGAAGGCGAGCGAGGCGGCATCATGGGTGGCGAGGTCTTCGAGGGTGGTCCGGCCGAAGAGTACTTCGGCGAAGGTGGGAGGGGTCTTGCCTGGCTGGAGGCTCCTTGCCGCCTTGTGAATCAGGGCCGCCCGGGCTTCGTCGTCGCGCCACGCCATCTCGTTCATCCCTTCTTGCTACGCCGCCTTGTGGCGGCGCTCTGTGGAATTTCCGAACCCGCCCATCGACGGGCTCGGAAATTCCACATCGGCCGAATGCCGTGCCGGCCTTCCCAGGACGAGGATTCCTCGCCTTAGGAAGGCCGGCTTTGCCCTGTCGATGCGGCTCGGGTGACCATAGCTGAAATTAAGGCCGCTCAAAGTCCAGGCGCGACGGAAATTGCCAAATTGCGATGACAATATCGAGAAAGAGAGCAGGGCATTGTTAATGGGGTTGCCTTAGGGGCAGATCGGGGCCACACAAGCGGCTGAAAATGGTAGTTTTCTGCTCTGTACCACGCGATTTTTGCGTTTTGCGATTTGACGGAATCGGCAAGAATCGCAAGAGGCACTAGCCAATCAGTCGGATTGGCTTGGAAACAAGGAGCTGGAGCAAATGAGCGTTCCCGTCGCAACGCGCTTTTCTCCAGGACGCAGGCAATGAGCGCAGCAGGCACGGGTTCGTCGGTCGATCCCAAGGAGATCGAACGTTTCGAGGCGATGGCGGCCGATTGGTGGAACCCGCGCGGCACCATGCGGGCGCTGCACCGGCTGAACCCGGTGCGCCTGCGCTATGTGCGGGACCAGATCGCCGGGCATTTCGGCCGCTCCTCCGTCGCCCTCGACGGGCTCAAGGGCCTCAGGCTCGCCGATATCGGCTGCGGTGCCGGCCTGCTCAGCGAACCGCTGGCCAAGCTCGGAGGCGAGGTCGTCGGTATCGACATGGCCGCGACCAATGTCGAAATGGCCAAGGCCCATGCCGCCCGCTCGGGCCTTGCCATCGACTATCGCGTCGTGCCGGCCGAGGAGCTCGAAGCGGCCGGCGAGCGCTTCGACGTGGTGCTGGCGATGGAGATCGTCGAGCATGTCACCGACCCCGCCGCCTTCCTCAAGACATGTGCCGATATGGTGAAGCCCGGCGGTCTCCTCTTCGTCGCCACCCTCAACCGCACCATGAAGGCCTATGCGCTGGCGATCGTGGCGGCCGAGAAGGTGCTGGGCTGGGTGCCGCGTGGCACGCATGACTGGAACAAGTTCGTCAAGCCTGCGGAGATCGAGGAGGCGGTGACGCCGCAAGGCCTGGCCGAGTTCGACCGCTGCGGCGTGATCTACAATCCCCTGCTGGACGAATGGCGGCTCAGCCGCGACACCGATGTCAACTACATGATGGTGTTTTCGCGCGCGGCGTGAGCAGCCTCAGGGCAGATTGTCCCTGAGATAGATGTCGATGCGGATGCGTTCCTGGCCCTGGTCGATCGGCTGGCCGTCGGTGAGGGCGCGCAGTACGCGCATGGCGCTGCGGGCTTCGTGGCCGGGGTCCTGGTTGAGGATGGCATCGAAGGTGCCGTCGACCAGGGCTTCGCGGCAATGGGTGGTCAATTCATGCGCGATCACGCAGATGCGAGCACCGGCATGGCGCTTGTTCAAGGCGGCGATCACGCCGCGATTGCCGCCACCGAGGCTGTAGAGGCCGATGATGTCAGGATGGTTGTCGAGCAGGGCGCCGAGCACCTCCTCGACGACGGCGCCATTGTCGCGACCCTCGATCACCGGCAGGGTGACGAGATCGGGATATTCGGTGCGCAGCACGCGTTCGAAGCCGAAATGGCGCTCGACATGGTCGCGCAGCAGCATCGAGCCGGCAAGCACGGCAATGCGGCCTGACCGCCCGCGCAGAAAGCGCCCCATCAGCGAGCCGGCAGTGCGCCCGGCTGCGCTGTTGTCGATGCCGACGAAATGGGCGCGGCGCGAGGCCGGCACGTCGGACACCAGCGTCACCACCGGTATGCCGCGCTCGGCAAGCCGGTCGATGGCCTGGCGTATCTGGGCGTTCTCGGTGGCGACCACGGCCACGCCCGAAATATCGGTGCTGTCGAGGCCGTTGAGGATCCCGGCGAGCTTGTCGTCATCGAAGGGTGGGATCTCGACGACGCGGATGCTGATCCGGTCGGCGGCGTTGAGATCGGACAGGCGGGTCGCCTCGTTCGCCAGATTGCGCATGAAGGTGTTCACGCCGACCGGCACGAGAAAGACGAAGCGATATTCCTGCTGCTTGGCCAGCATGGCCGCTGCCATGTCGCGGCGATAATTCAGCCGGGCCATGGCCTGCTCGACCTTCTCGATCGTCGCCGGCCGCACGCCGCCGCGGCGATTGAGCACGCGGTCGATGGTAGCCAGGCTCACGCCTGCCGCACGCGCCAGATCGTGCACCGTTGCCCGCGCCATGGTTCCACCTGTCCCGATCTTTCGGGAACGTACCTCAGAAGATTCGACGAGGCAAACGGCAATGGGCGGTCGGATCTTGCCTCGAAATCGTCGCTATCCCGTTCATATCAGGCCGGTATTGCCGGTGTCCCTGAGCCGGCTTGCAGCGGTGAACGACGCCCTGAAACCGGGAGTGATTCCTGAGGGGCGTTCATCATCCGTAGGCAACATGGATGCCGATCCAGAAAAAAGGCCGGCATCGCTGCCGGCCTGGATGACGTTCGGGTCGACCGCCTCAGAACATCAGGGGCCAGACTTCCTTGGCGCCGCGATAGATCATGTCGCCGGCGACATAGAGGATGGCGAGCAGGCCGACATAGGCGATCCAGCGATAGCGGTTGAGCAGGCGGGCGATCAGGCTCGCCGCGATGCCCATCAGCGCGATCGAGACGACCAGGCCGAAGATCAGCACCCACAGATGGTCGCGCGCCGCGCCGGCGACGGCGAGGACGTTGTCGAGCGACATCGAGACGTCGGCGACCACGATCTGCCAGGCGGCCTGGGCAAAAGTCTTGCGCGGGGTGCCGTTGCTCGAGCCATTGCCGTTTTCCCCGTCGCCGTCGAGGGCGTGCTGGGCGGCGGCTTCCTCGCTATGGCTGGTGCTCAGTTCGCGCCACATCTTCCAGCACACCCACAGGAGCAGGATGCCGCCGGCGAGCAGAAGCCCGACAATGGCGAGAAGCTGGGTGGTGATGGCGGCAAAGAAGATGCGCAATACGGTGGCGGCGGCGATGCCGATCAGGATGGCGCGGGTCCGCTGCTCCTTGGGAAGGCCGGCTGCGGCAAGGCCGATGACGATGGCATTGTCGCCGGCCAGGACCAGGTCGATCAGGATGACCTGGCCAAGGGCAACCAGGGAGGAGACGGAAATGGCTTCCGACAGGATGGCAAGGATATCGGGCATGGAAGAAGGCTCTCTCGTTCCGGTGCGGGAGAGCGGTGCCGATTCGAGCCAGGAGGAAAGCCTGGGGCGCTGGGGGACGCCGACGCGCCGGGACCGCTCTGTTTGCTCCAGTCCGACATCACAGGTCCCGGAGCGCTACGCATCGGGAACTGCCAGAGGGGCCCGGCCTGGTGCGGGTGGTGTACTGCAAGTCGAGATGAAAGAAAAGTAACGTTCCGGCATGGCTGCCGGGACGTTGCATCAATCCTCGGAAGCGGCGAGCTGGGTGAGAACCTTGCCGCGTCCGCGCCAGCGCATATAGGCCGGGACGACGAGAGCCAGGGCGGCGATGCTGAAGAGGATCACCGCCGGCACCGAGCTGAAGAAGCCCTGATGCAGCTGGAGCGCCTTGCGAAGCTGTTCTTCGGCGAGCGGTCCCAGGATCAGCCCCACCACCACCGGTGCGATCGGATAGTCGTAGAGCCTGAGGCCGTAGCCCATCAGGCCGAAGGCGAGCAGCATGGCGAGCTGGGCGGGCGAGGGATTGGCTGCGAGCGTGCCGAGCGTGGCGAACAGGAGAATGCCGGCATAGAGCCAGGGGCGTGGGATGGTGAGCAGCTTCACCCACAGGCCGACCAGCGGCAGGTTCAGCGCCAGCAGCATGAAATTGGCGACCAGCAGGCTGGCGATCAGGCCCCAGACCAACTCGGGATTGGAGGTGAAGAGCTGGGCTCCCGGCTGCAGGCCGAATTGCTGGAAGCCGGCGAGCATGACGGCGGCGGTCGCCGAGGTGGGCAGGCCGAGCGTGAGCAGCGGCACCAGCGTGCCGGCAGCGGAGGCATTGTTGGCCGCTTCCGGCCCGGCCACGCCCTCGATGGCGCCATGGCCGAACTCTTCGGGTTTTTCAGCCAGGCGCTTCTCGGCGGCATAGGAGAGGAAGGTGCCGATCTCCGCACCGCCCGCCGGCATCGCTCCGATCGGAAAGCCGAACAAGGTGCCGCGCAGCCAGGGCTTCCAGGAACGCCGCCAGTCCTCTCGGCCCATCCAGATCGAACCCTTGATCGCCTCCACCGTGCCTGTGCTGAGCTGGTGGGTGGCCGCGACGGCCAGCGCTTCGCCGATGGCGAACAGGGCGACGGCAAGGATGGTGACCTCGATGCCGCCGCGCAGATCGGCCAGGCCCATGGTCAGGCGCCCGTTCTGGCCGCTGACGATATCCTTGCCGATCAGGCCGATGACGAGGCCGATGAACAGCGAAGTCAGGCCCCGGAGGGCCGAATTGCCGAACGCCGCCGATACGGTGACGAAGGCGAGCACCATCAGGGCGAATTTGTCGATGAACTTGAAGGACAGGGCGAACTTGACCACCCAGGGCGCGATGAAGGCCAAGGCCAGCGTCGCCAAGAGGCCGGCAACGAAGGAGCCGATCGCGGCCGTGGCCAGAGCAGGGCCGCCTCGCCCGGCCTTGGCCATCTTGTTGCCTTCGACGGCGGTGACCATTGAGGAGCTTTCGCCCGGCGTATTGAGCAGGATGGAGGTGGTCGAGCCGCCATACATGCCGCCGTAGTAGATGCCGGCGAACATGATGAGCGCGCCGGTGCCCGAAGGGTCGAGCTGGAAGGTCACCGGCAGGAGCAGGGCGATGGTCAGCGCCGGGCCGATGCCGGGCAGCACGCCGATCAGGGTGCCCAGCGTGACGCCGATGAAGGCGCAGATGAGATTGAACGGTTGCAGGGCGACCGCCAATCCGTCGACCAGATGACCGAATGTCTGCATCGAAGGGTCCTAGCCTGAAGCATCTTGCGAACCGGCGTGATAGCCGGGAGCCGCAAAGCCACTTCGGAACAATGAGTTGCAGTAAAGGCGCCTGCGCGTTGAAGCGCGCCTTGGCCCGGAGGCCGGCCCTGAAATCAATCGCTCAGGAGCGCGGAGACCGCATGTTCGAGCGGTCCCTGCGGCAGCGACAATTGCAGGAGCTGCGAGAAGGCCAGCCAGGTCAGGAAGGAGAGTGCCACGCCGACCAGGCTGGCCAGCCAGAGCGGCTTGCCGAAGCCGCGGGCGGCCAGTCCGAACAGCAGGCCGCTGGCGAGCGAGAAGCCGGCATTGACGGCGATGAGCAGGATCTGCGCCAGCAGGCCGGCGATCACCCAGCCGACCGCAGTGAAATCCTGGCTCTCCTCCGGCGTCGGCGTCTTGCCGCGCAGGGCGGAGATGACCGTGGCCACCGCGAGGACGAGCAGTCCGGCCGCGACGGCGTAGGGGAAGGCGGCCGGCCCGAGCGGGTCGCTGGCGACCTTGGTGTTGAGCATGGCCGCATCGATGCCGATGACGACGGCGAGGATCACCAGGCCGGCTGCGATCACCAGGCCGGCGACGGTGGAGCCGGGCGGACGCCCGTGCTCCGTTCTGCCCCCGGCGCTGCTCATTTGACCAGGCCGATGTCTTTGAGCACCGTGCCGGTGGCGGCGATGTCGCTCTTCAAGGCGGCATCGAAGGCGTCACCGGACAGATAGGTGTCGGTCCAGCCGCGGGTCTTGAGCGTGTCCTGCCAGGTCTTCGACTTCACCATCTTTTCGATGTCGGCGGTGATGGCGGCTTTCTGCTCGGGCGTGATGCCGGGAGCGGCGGCGACCATGCGCCAATTTTCCAGGGCAACGTCCACGCCGGCTTCCTTGAAGGTGGGGGCATCGACACCGTCGATGCGCTTGGTGCCGGACACCGCCAGCAGGCGCAGCGCGCCGCCCTTGATCTGGCTCTCGAATTCGCCATAGCCGGAAATGCCGGCCGTCACCTGCTCGCTGAGCACGGCGGCGACGGCTTCACCACCGCCGGCGAAGGCGACATAGTTGATCTTGGAGGGATCGACGCCCACGGCCTTGGCGAAAAGGCCCGCGGTGATGTGGTCGGTGCCGCCGGCCGAGCCGCCGGCCCAGGAGACGGAGCCCGGATCCTTCTTGAGGGCCTCGACCAGGTCACCCAGCGTCTTGATCGGCGAGGAGGCCGGCACGACGATGGCTTCGCTCTCGCCGGTGAGGCGGGCGATCGGCGTGACGTCGGCCAGGCTGACGGCGGAATTGTTGGTGAGGATGGCGCCGACCATGACATAGCCGCCGACGATCAGCGCGGAGGGGTTGCCCTTCGCCTGGTTGACGAATTGGGCCAGGCCGATGGTGCCGCCGGCGCCGGCGACGTTGGTGACCTGCACGTTGCGGGCGATCTTTTCGGTGCGTAGCGCGATCTGCATGGTGCGGGCGGTCTGGTCCCAACCGCCGCCCGGTGCGGCCGGAGCCATGATCTCATAGCCCGCCGTCTGGGCAAAAGCCGTGAGGCTGGAAAAAGCCAGAGCACCCGCGGTGGCGCAGGCAAGCAAGAGTCTCTTCATCATTTCCTCCCTGAGCAAAGCGTTCATGGCCGAACGCTTGCGATCGTGCGGGTAGGGAGAGGAGGAAGGGACATGCACCTCGAGGCCGCTCCATGGCAGCCGTCCCCCCAGCGCCCTACGTCTTGTTCCGGACCTTGCCAGAGCAAAGCGCGTTCAAGCGTGAACCCGCTTTGCTCTAACTCCTTGTTCCGACGCGTCTTTGCGATTCCAAATCGCAAAACGCTTAGGTCCGGTTGCAGACACGATAGCAACTATTCCTGTCAGCGACCTGTCAGCGCGAGCCGTCGGTGACGAGCTGGCGCCAGGTCGCCAGGAAGCGGGCCTTGCGCTCCTGGTCGAGGGCCACCAACAGGGCCGGGCCGAGTGTAATCGGCTGCAGCACGCCGCGTGAAGCGGCGCTGATGCGCTCGGCTGTCCAGCCGCCTGGCGTGCCTGGCACGATCGAGCCCAGCGCCGCCTGGCCTGCCACCACCGCCTGTCCCCTGGGGGAGAGGGCATAGTCGATGAAGGTGCGGCCGAGATCGGGCTGGTTGGCCCAGCGCGGCACCAGCATCACGCGGGTGAGGATGAGGGCGTAATCGTCGGGAATGACGATGCCGATGCGCTTGTCGAGGCGCTGGCGGGCATAGGCGTAGGAGCCGAGCACATTGTAGCCCAGCGCCAGGGAACCGGAGGCGATTCCCTCCAGGATGGCTGGGCTGGAGCCCGAAAGCTTGACGTCGGCCCGGCCGAGAGCGCGGGTCAGGCGCCAGAAGTTCGAGGAGATCTGGGCATCCTGCGCCGCCAGCAGATGGCCGACTCCGCTCTTGCCGATATCGTAGGTCGCGACCTTGCCGCGGAAGCGATCGGTTTCCTGTTCCAGGAGTTCGGTGAGAGCGAGATGGGAATGCGGGGCTTGTGCGTCGGGCACAAGCGCGCGGTTATAGACGATGACGATCGGTTCGAAGGTGAAGCCGAAAATCTCCGAGCGCCAGCTCGCCCAGGCAGGAAGGGCCGGCAGCAAAGGCGAGGCGTGGGGGAGGGCGTGGCCATCATTGGCGAGCTTGACCTGCAGGTCGGCGGCCGAGGAAACCAGGAGATCGACGTCGGCATCCAGCCGCTTCTCCTGCGTGCGCTGATAGAGCGGCAGCGTATCGGTTTCCTCATAGGTGATATTGACGTCGGGATGCAGTTCCTGGAAGTCGTGGATCAGCAATTCGAATTGCGGTGTGTCGGTGGTGCCGAGGATCGAGAGCGTCGGTCCGCCCGCTACCGGTGCCGGATAGGATTTGGGGGCGGCTCGGGCGGCATCGATCCAGCCGCCTCCGGCGGCGATCCCGAGGGCCAGGGCGATGGCCGCGGCGCCACGCTTGAGAACCACGCGCGCCCTCGCGGGCTCCGGCGCCAGTGGCAGTTCGAGCCGGACCTCCAGCCCACCACCGGGCCGATCCTGCAGGGACAGGCTGCCGCCATGGGCCTGCGCCACGGTGCGGGCGATCGGCAGGCCGAGCCCCGAACCCACGGTGCCGGCACCGGCATACCCGCGCTGGAAGCGCTGGAGCACGGTGTCCTTCTCCGCATCGGGAATGCCCGGGCCGCGGTCGCACACTTTGATGAGCACGCGTCCTTCGCCCGCCGGCTCGGCCACGATTTCCACCTGACTGCCAGGGGCATAGAGCAGGGCATTGCCCGCGAGGTTGCGCAACATCTCCTGCAAGGCGAGGCGATCGCCCTTGAGGCGGGCGCCGGCCAGGGTGGGGGCGATGGTCACGGCGAGGCGTCCGGCCTCATCGGGGTCGAAGCGGCGTGCGACGTCCTCGACGAGGGCGGTGATGGGAATGAGGACGGATTCGCGGCTCTCGAGCCGGTGGGTCAGCGTCGCTTCCATCAGGAGCTGGCTCACCAGCTCGCTGGCGTGCACGGCGTTGCGGTGGATCTTGGCCACGCGCTCATGCAGGGCCTGGTAGTCGCGCTCGTCCAGCGCCACTTCGGCCTGGGCGCGCAGGGAGGCGAGCGGGGTGCGCACCTGATGGGCCGCATCGGCGACTACGCCCGACAGCGCGTTCATCACGCTGGCTAGGCGGCGCATGAAGTCGTTGAGGGCGGCAACGAGCTGGCTGACCTCGACGGGCACCGGCACGGCGAGGGGCGAAAGATCCTGCGGGGCCCGATCGCGTAGCGCCGCTTCCACCGTGGTGAGCGGCGCGAAGGCCCGCTGCACGCCGAACCAGACCAGGGCCAAGGCGAGCACGAGGACGCCGATCAACGGCAGCACGGCGCGCGAGGCGATCTCGGAAGCGAGGGCGGTGCGCGCGCCGCGCGTCTCGGCGACGCGGATGGTCACCCAGCCGGCGGCGTTGCTGGCAGAGATCAGGCGGCCGATGCTGGCGACCCGCACGGGTTCGCCGTGAAAACTCGAATCGGCGAAGACGGTTTCGGCCGAGCGCACGGCCGGCAGATCCTCGGCGAGGTCGCCGTAACCGGTGACCAGGGCTCCGTCGGGCGCCTCGACCTGGTAATAGATGCGGTCACCACCCGAGCCGAGCATGGCGAGGGCGGCGTAAGGCAGTTCGACGGTGACGCGCCCCTCCTCGACCAGCACGGCCCCGGCGATGGTGAGGGCGGAGGCGGTGAGCAACCGGTCATAGGCCTCGTCGGCGGCGCGGCGGGCATAGGAATGGATGAAGACGATGAAGGCGAGCGCGGCGAGGGCAAGCACGATGAGGGCGGCCGCCAGCACGCGACGGCGGATCGAGGCGGTAGCGCGGGCAGGAGCGTCAGGTGCCGTCATGCCGCCGCGCCATGTAGCCGGCGCCGCGCATCGTCACGATCTCGATGCCGGCGCCCTGCAGCTTGCGACGCAGCCGCGAGACCAGCAGTTCCAGGGCGTTAATGGAGACCTCGTCGTCCAGGCTGAACACCTGGTCCATCAGTCGCTCCTTGGGTGCCACCTGGCCGAGCTTGGCGACGAGGATTTCGAGCAGGCGGAATTCGCGCCGGCCGCAATCGATGGGCTTGCCCTGGATCGCGACCGTGCGCGCCGCGAGGTCGATCGTCAGGGCCTCGACCTCGATGGTGCTGGCGCGCATGCCGGCCGGCCGGCGCATCACGGCGCGCAGCCTGGCCTCGAATTCGCGCAGGTCGAAGGGCTTGACCAGATAGTCGTCGGCACCGAGATCGAGCAGGCTGATCTTGTCGTCGACCTCCGAACGGGCGGTGACCACCAGGACCGGCGTGCCATGGCCGGCCCGGCGCAGATCGGACAGGATGGCGAAGCCGTCGCGGCCCGGCAGCATCACGTCGAGCACCACCGCGTCGAAGGTTTCCTCGCGCAGGCGCTCGGAAGCGAGCGCGCCGTCGCGCAGCCACTCCACGGCATGGCCGGAGCTGCGCAGCCTCGCCACCATGGCATCGCCCAGATCCTCGGCGTCCTCGACCAGCAGGATGCGCAATCGACCTCCCTTTCGTTTCGGGAACTGTAGGGCCGAGCGCGCGGATAGGGAAGGTGGGATTGGGGGCAAGGTTTGGGACCCGCCGGAGCTATCGGCAGGCATTGGCTTTGCAGGCTGGTCTGAACTCCAGCCCTTTCAAGGTGTCGAGGTCTTTTGTCCGGATAGCGTGGTGCGACCCCTCATCCGCCCCTCCGGGGCACCTCTAGTCAACTCAAGAGAGTTGACGACACCCGCAAGGGGAGAAGGTGATTGGCCAGCGCGGCGCCTTCCAAAATGCCTCCTTCTCCCCTTGCGGGAGAAGGTGCCGGCAGGCGGATGAGGGGTTGCGCTGCCCCATCTCAACCCTTTTTCCTGGCTTGTTCGAACGATCTTGAAAGGAGTGGTCCGCAGACCGGCCCCCAATGCTAGTTCCGGTCGTCCGGCAGCATCGGCAGAGGCAGGATGTCGATGCCGTCCTCGAGCAGGCTGCGGACATCCTCGCCGGTCGCCTCGCCATGGATGGTGCGATGTTCGATCTCGCCATCATGCATCTTGCGGGCTTCGGCGGCGAATTTGTCGCCGACATAGTCGGATTTCGCCGTCAGCATGGCATGCAGTTCGCGCACCTTGGTCCGCAAAGCCTGTTCTTCCGGGGAGGTCAGGGCTACCGGCTGCGGCAAGGCCGCCAGGTTTTCGCGAATTTTGATGTCGGGATTCCCGCTTTCTCGATCCTTGCGAGCCACCTGCGGCGCCATGATGGCCTTGCCGATCTTGGTGGAGGCGCAATAGGCGCAGCTCAGCAGGCCGCGCTCGGCCTGGTCGTCATAGGCGGCACTGTCGCGAAACCAGCTTTCGAACTCGTGCCCCTGGTCGCAGACGAGGGAAAAGCGAATCACTCTGCAGCCCTCAGCGCGGGTTCCGTCTTTACCGTGAACGAACGTGCATTCTTGAGATTGGGGATCTTGCCGCGTGTCGCCGCCACGACATGCACGTCGACCTCGCCATAGATCAAGCCGAGCGTATCGCCGGCATCGGCGACCACCCTGCCCCAGGGATCGACGATGACGGAATGGCCATAGGTGTCGCGGCCGTCGTCGTGATGGCCGACCTGGGCGGCCGAGATCATCCAGGCGCCGTTCTCGATGGCGCGGGCGCGCTGCAGCACATGCCAATGGGCCTCGCCCGTCTGCTTGGTGAAACAGGCCGGTGCGCTGATCACATCAGCGCTGGCATCGCCATAGGCGCGGAAGAGCTGGGGAAAGCGCACATCGTAGCAGATGGCAAGGCCCAGCCGGGCAAAGGGCAGGTCGACCGCCACGGCCTCTTCGCCCCCGACATAGGCATTGGACTCGCGCCAGGACTCGCCGCCGGCAAGATCGACGTCGAACAGATGGATCTTGTCATAGGAGGCGAGCACCTCGCCCTTGGGATCGATGACGAAGGCGCGGTTGGCGGCCTTGTCGCCCACGCGCACCGCCATGGAGCCGATATGGAGGTGCAGGCCGTTGTCGCGGGCGATGGCCTGAAAGGCGTCGAGCTCGGGATTGGTCTTCTCGTCGCCGATCACGGCCATCATGGCGGCCCGGTCGCGATTGACCACGGTGGTCATCTCGGGGGTCTGCAGATAGTCCGCTCCGGCGGCCTTGGCCTCGCGGGCGGCAGCGGCGACAATGTCGACATTGGCCGAGGGCACCAGGCCGGATCGCATTTGCAGGACGGCGGCTTTGAAACGCATGAAAGGTCTCCCTCAGGCAGCGAGAAGCTTGTCGAGGCCGCCGGCAGCCTCGAGATCATGAAGATCGTCGCTGCCGCCGACATGGGTGTCCCCGATGAAGATCTGCGGCACCGTGCGCCGCCCGTTGGCGCGCAGGCTC
The DNA here is from genome assembly GCF_052045555.1 of Labrys sp. 22185. Lineage (NCBI taxonomy): Bacteria > Pseudomonadati > Pseudomonadota > Alphaproteobacteria > Hyphomicrobiales > Xanthobacteraceae > Labrys > Labrys sp. 22185. The sequence continues at coordinate 394,335 of NZ_JBQEPH010000004.1, forward strand.
ATGGCTTCCTGCAGCTCGGGCTTGCCGTCGACGTCGATCTCCTCGAAGGGAATGCCCTTGCGGGTCAGCAGGGCCTTGGCCGCCTTGCAATAGGGGCACCAGGATTTCGAATACACGACGACAGGCGGCATTGCCTTCATTCCATCCACAAACGACCTCGCCCACAGATGGGAAGGCGGAGAACCAAAATCAATCGGTATTATAGGCAGTTGCCGCAGGCCGACAAGAAGGGGCGTCCCGGAGCCGCAGGCATCCGCTCACGGTTTCTGGAAGACCATCCAGGCCCGGTCGAAGGCGCGGATGCGCATGTCGTGCTCGCGCATCAGGATATAGAGTGCGCCGGAGGGCAGCAGGCCGAGGGCATCGTCCCGGCCGATCTGCAGCAGCAGACGCCAGCGATCCGCCGAGCGCAGCAGCCTGCGAGCCTCCGCGCTGGCATAGGCCTCGCCCGTGCCGCAGAAAATACCGTGCGAAGCCAGCTGAGCCTGGGCCTGCATGCCGTTCTGCAGCGGGCGCGGCCAGCCGCCGAGCTGGTGGTTGGCGCCGCCTTTGCCGCCCGGCGTGCCGTAGCGGCCGAGCCAGGTCTCGTAATGGATCTCCTCGCTATCCTCGTCCCAGAAGGTGGAGGCTTCCTCGCCATGCGGGAAGGCATCGAATCCCTTGTCGCTCGGCGGGATGGCCGTGACGACGGGGCGCGCCGTCACGGCGGCCGGCTTGAAGCGGCTGCTCCAGCGTTCCTGCGCCAGGGCCGCCAGGGCGGCGGGTTCGGCCTTGCGCTCCAGGCGCTCCACCGGGGTCTTGTCCCAGATCAGGCGCAGCCCGGTCGCAGCATGGGGATCGTAGGGTTTCGGCTTCACCCAATAGTCGCAGAACAGCAGCAAGCGGCCGTGATGGGGCAGTGCCGCAGGAAAGCCGGGGGTCAGCGACAGCGCGGCCAGATCGAGTTGGGCGATGAAGGCGAGGGGAAACACCGCTGTCACCGCCCGGGCGAGATCGCTCTGCTCGCGGCTGGCTTCGCGGGCGTGCTCGGGCGTCAGCCATGAGCCTGGTCGCGTGGCTTCGCTGGCCAGGCGATCCGCCTCGGTGAGATGGGCCTGGGTTCGTTCGGCCGCATCGCCATAGGGCGGACGTTCCGGCCAGGCCATGGTGTCGGGTAAATCGGGCAGGCCGCCGATCTTGCTGGCGCCGAGCGGAATCCGGCTTTCCTCGCAAGGCGTGGTTTCCAGCACCAGCGCCGGCCGGGCCTGCTCGGCGAGCCGGGCGACGCTTTCGGGGGCGAGGCCGGCTTCGCTCAGGGAACTGTGCAGGGACTCGCGGCTGTCGGGCCAGGCGAGAAGAGGCGATTGGTCTATCGGATCCAAGTTAGGCAGTCCCGTTCGGTTACTCGATCGGCGTCGCTACTCGGGCGAACACCAGCATGTCGACATTGGCTGCTCCGGCCCGCAGCAGGGCACGCGCCGCCGCTTCGCCCGTGGCGCCGGAGGTCAGCACATCGTCGATCAGCACGATGCGCTTGCCCTTGATCGCAGGCCTGGCGCTTGGCGGGACCACGAAGGCGCCTTGCACGTTGCGGGCCCGTTCCCTGCGGCTGAGGCCGACCTGATGGGCCGTGCGCCTGGAGCGGCCGAGCAGCAGCGGTTCATAGGTCACCCCACTCCGATTGCCGATCTCGCGCGCCAGCAGGGCGGCCTGGTTGAAGCGCCGCCGCCACAGCCGCAGGCGATGCAGCGGTATCGGCACCAGCATGTCAGCATCGGCCAGCACGTCCTGTCCGGCCTGGGTCATCAGCCGGCCCATGAAGGACGCGATCTCGACGCGGTCGCCATATTTGAGCCGATGCACCAGCTCGATGGAGGCGCCTTCATAGCGGGCCGCGGCCCTGGCCCGGCCATAGGCGGGCGGATCGGCGATCGCCTGGGCCGACACCATGCCCTCGCCATGGTCGTAGACGAAGGGAATACCCAGTCTCTCGCAATAGGGCCGCTCGATCAGGGACAGCTGCTGCCAGCAGGTCACGCATAGATTGGCGTGGCTGGCCGTGGTTTCCCGGCAGCTCAGGCAGCGCGGCGGCAGGATGATGTCCGCCAGCCGGCTTCCCGCCTGCAGGAGCAGGCGCGACAGCGAGGAGGGGGCTATGGTGGGGACGGACATGGCGGCAAAGTGGCAAAGATTACCGAGCCTGTCATCAGGACATTGCAGTGGAAGTGCCACCGGTAATATGAGAAGGCATTAGGGCTTAATTTGCCGAGCGAGCCCGACATCGCCATTATACCCGCCATATTTACGTTTGAGACTGGAATATTTGCGTCAATGTCCGTCCCGCTTCGCACTGCCATTGCCCGCCTCGATCTGTTTGCCGGCGCAAGCCCGGAGGATATCGACGCGGTTGCGAATCTTGCCATCGAACAACGTTTTCGCGACGGCGAATCGATCTTCTCGCGGGGGGCGCCGGGTGAGGGCATGCTGATCGTGCTCCAGGGTACGATCCGCCTTTCCATCGTTTCCGTCGAGGGGCGCGAGCTGATTCTGCGTGAAGCCGGGCCGGGGGACGTGATCGGCGAGATCGCGGTGCTGGACAGCGGCAGGCGCACTGCGGATGCCACCGCGGTCGGGCCGGTGGTTGCCGGTTTCATCGCGCAGGCCTCCTTCGTGCGGCTGCTCGCCACCCGCCCCGCGCTGCAGATGCCGATCCTGCAGGTGCTGTGCGCGCGGCTGCGCGACACCACCGACCAGCTCGAATCGATCGCGCTCTATCCGCTCGAGGCCCGGCTGGCCCGCTTCCTGCTCTGGCATGTCAAGCGGTACGGGCGCACCCGCGCCGACGGCGCCCGCAGTGCGCCGCTGACGATCTCGCAAAGCGCGATCGCCAGCTTCGTCGGCGCCAGCCGGCCCAAGGTCAACCGGCTGCTCGCCGCTTTCGAGGAGCGGGGGGCGATCGAACGGCGCGGCGCCATCGTGCATTGCCATGTGGCCGCGCTTACCCAACTGGCGCAGGCGGAAACGGTCCCCGGCGAGGCGCATGCCGGCGCCGGCCAGGACGCGGCGCGTGGCTGATCTTGCCTTCAAGCCCGCAATTGCCACCGGCCTGGCGGCCTTCATCCTCGGTCTTTGCTTTCTCGTCTACAATCCAGGCGGGGCCGCCAACACACTGCGCGAAGAAGCCTTCGACTTTCTCGAGAGCGTGATCCCGCCCAAGCGCCTGCCCGATGGCGTGGTGGTGGTTGACATCGACAGGCCCAGCCTGGCCGCCAAGGGAGGGTGGCCGTGGCGACGGGGCGGCGGGCTGACCGATCTGGTAACCAAGCTGCAGGATGCGAAAGCACAGGTCATCGGTGTCGATATCCTGCTGGATGGCCCGGACCGACGCTCACCGGCACCGATGCTGAGAGTCTATGCCAAATCGACTGGTCGGACGGAGCTGACGAGCGTTGCCGACAGCCTGCCTGATGAGAACAAGCAACTCGCCGAAGCGATCGCCCGCTCGGATGTCGTGCTGGGCTTGTTGCCCGACGAGGCCGGCAAGGATGCATTGCCCTTCCCGCCTCCGATCATTCCGGTGCCGCAGCAGGACCTGTCCCAGAAGGCCGCCGGTGTCGTCGCTCCCTCGGCGGCACTCGTGGATGGAGCGGTTGCGATCGGCGCTTTGTCGCTCTCTCCTGTCACCGGCTCGAAGGTGCGCCACGCGCCGGTCTTCGTGCGGGGCGGCAGCGAGATCTATGCGGGCTTTGCGATGGAGGTCTTCCGAAGCGCGCAGCACGCATCCGCCTTTCTGCTCGATCCCGACGGAGCCACCGCCTCGGTGGGAGAGACACGCATTCCCTTGCGGGAGGGGGCTTCGGTGCGGCTTCATCTCGCCGCTCCGTCGACCTGGCGCGCCCGCACGGTTTCGGCCGCCGACGTGCTGGACGACAAGATACCGGCCCAACGTTTTGCCGGCCGCATCGTGTTGATCGGTGCCAGTGCGCCGGAAGCAGGCGCACTGCTCCCGACCGCCGCGGGACCTCTCACGCCGACCGTGCAGGTCCAGGCCGAGGCGATCGAAGGCCTGCGCTCGGGTGACATCCCGCAGCGCATCCACAGCCCGAGGCTGATCGAGCCACTTGCCGCCTCCGCCCTCGGCCTCGTGGCGCTGGCGGCTGCGCTGTGGCTCGGCCCTCTGGCGGCAAGCTCGGTGCTGGCGGTGCTGATACTGGGCTGGATCGGCTTCAGTGCCGGCCTGTTCGCCAGCACGCGATTGCTGATCGACCCTGCCGGTCCGCTGATCCCGGCCATAGCCGCCGCCAATTCGGCCCTGGTGGTGATGTTCGCCCATACCCGCAAGCTGCGTGGGGCGATCGAGCGCAAGTTCGGACGCTACCTCTCCCCCGAGATCGTGCGCCGCCTCACAGCCGCGCCGGAAGAGCTGAAGATCGAGGGTGAATTGCGGGAGGTCACGGCGCTGTTCTCGGATATCGAGGGCTTCACCACCATGTCGGAAAACGCCGAGCCGCGCACGCTGGTGGGTGCGCTCGATGCCTATTTCGATGGGGTCTGCGCCATCGTCATCCATCATGGCGGCATGGTCGACAAGATTGTCGGCGATGCCGTGCACGGCCTGTTCAATGCGCCGCTGACGGTCGAGGGACATGCCAAGGCGGCGCTGGACTGCGCCATCGAGATCGGCCGCTTCACCACGGAATTCCGCCAGCGCGAGGATGCCAGGCGCCTCGGCTTCGGCCGCACCCGCATCGGCCTGGATACCGGGCCCGTGATCGTGGGCGACGTCGGTGGTCTTGGTCATCTCGACTATACCGCCCATGGCGACGCCGTGAACTCGGCGGCGCGGCTGGAGGCGCTGAACAAGCAGTTCGGCACCACGGTCTGCCTTGGCGCCCGCGCGGCCGCCGCCATCGGCGAACCGGAGAGGTTGCGGCCCCTCGGCAATGTCGTGCTGCGGGGGCGTACGGCGCAGACGGCCGTTTTCAGCCCCTGGCCCGACGATGCCACTCCCGAGCGCCGCCAGGCCTATATGGCGGCCTTCGACAGGATGGCCTCGAAGCCGGCCGAGGCGCGGAGCCTGTTCGAGGCTCTTGCCGCGACCTGGCCTGGGGATCCGGCAGTGGCCTATTGGGTCAAGACGCTCGCCTGAGATCCGGCGAAAGGGCGCCGCCGGTTCGGCCTGCGCGGAGTAATAAAATACCAATCTGCCTGCTTTTTGAGATGAGTGGCATCGACTTTTTCCAATGTTTATTATTTGTCCTGTTTGAATTTAGAAACAAAGCACGAAGGGTAATCTTGTTTCGATTTATATCGATAAAACTTGTTGTATTATTTTAATACATCGTAGTCTGGTGTATAGATGATTTGATTTTCGTTTCTTTATAAAGATCATTCAGTTTGGTAAGTATATATCTATACAGTATGAAATCTAAATTTATATACTCGTGACTTGATCGTGATATGTAAAGTAAAAACCAAAAAATACGACGGGCACCGTATAGAACGGTAAGGTTTGTTGCGGTAGTTTTTGTCCGCGGGGACCACAAATCCATGCCTGCGCCGATCCGGCCTTACCGGGGGGTAAGACGTGCCGGGTCCGGCGGAGGGTGGAGGCAGTATCCCCGCGGCGGGATCAGTTATCTCAACTTGTTGGAACCATCAGCCGGTATCGACGCCTGTGTCGAAGCCAGGCGGTATCAGCATGCCGTGGAGCCCCCGCCGATGTCTGAGCGGGTGGGGATTCCAGATGACGTGCCATCGTCGTGACCTGAGTTGCGTTGCCGAGCTGAACCTTGCTTCCCGCCAGACGTCATTGTCGCGATTGAGAGCCAATCTCAGAGGCAGCTTGCTCGGTGCCTCCTTGCTGTCGATCGGCATGGCGGGCCCAGCCCTTGCCGATTGCTCGACGAGCGGGTCGATCCAGACCTGTACGGGCAACCTGCCCACCGGCGTGCAGCTCGATGCCGGCCCGACCACGCTGAACGTCAACAGCCTGAGCGGCCCCGTGAACGGCCAGGTCCTGCTGCGGCAGAATGGCGGGGATGGCGGCAACGGCCATGACGGTGCCCTGTTCGTGCCGCCGGCATCGGGTGGCGGCGGCGGTTCGGGCGGCGGCAGTGCGCCGACCGTCACGGGCCAGAGTTTCAACCAGACCACGGGCGTCGCCGTCATCAACTACAGCGACGGTTCCATCATCACGCTGACGCCGAAGGCGGGGTCGAGCACGCTTTATACGAAGCAGACCCAGACCCCCAAAAGTGGCGGCGGCTACGATACGACCAGCGTCGATATTCCCGCCACCGTCACGCCCAACGAGGCCGATGGCTCCATCACCATCTCGCTCGGCACCAATGGCGACGCTGGCACGATGACCATCAAGCCGGGCGCCGCCGGCGGCAGCCTCACGGGCGGCGGCCTCAACCTCAACTATGCCGGCACCGGCCAAACGCTGACGACTTCGGGACAGCCCGGGGTCATCGCCATCAGCCGGGGCGGCGATGGCGGCGATGGCGGTGACTATTATCTTGGCGGCGGCGGCGCGCGCGGCGGCAATGGCGGCGCTGGCGGCAGCGCCACCGTGACCAGCAAGGGCGATATCACCGTTACCAATGGCTATGGCGTGGTGGCGCAGTCGATCGGCGGCAGCGGGGGCCATGGCGGCGGTTCCTATACGGTGGTCGGCAGCGGCGGCGAGGGCGGCAAGGGCGGCGCTGCCGGCGCAGCGAGCGTGACGGCGGGCGAAGGCACGATCACCACCTATGGCGACAATTCCGGTGGCCTGGCGGCCATCAGCCAGGGCGGCAAGGGTGGGGCCGGCGGCAGCGCCGGCGGCATCGTCGCCTCCAGCGGCGACGCATCGGGCGCCGGCCGCGGCGGCTCGGCCTCTGTCACGGCGCTGGAAGGCCTGACCATCGTCACCCATGGTGCCAATTCGCATGGCTTGCTGGCGCAATCCATCGGCGGTAGCGGCGGCAGCAGCGGCAGCGCCGGTGGCCTCGGCGCGATTGGCGGCCAGGGTGGCACGGGCGGCGATGCCGGCACCGTCGATGCCCGCAATTTCGGCGATGTCACCACCAACGGCACCCACTCTTTCGGCATCCTGGCCCAGTCGATCGGTGGCGGCGGCGGTTCGGGTTCCGGCGGCGGCGGTCTCGTCGTGCTCGGGGCGGATGGCGCGGCCGGCGGCGCCGGCGGCAACGTCACCGCGGTCAATGGCGGCAGCATCACCACCAAGGGCTTCAATTCGACCGGCATCTTCGCCCAGTCGATCGGCGGCGGCGGCGGCGACGGTGGCTCCTCCGGCGGGCTCGTGGCGATCGGCGGCAAGGGCTCGACCACCAGCAATGCCGGAACGGTCGACGTCACCAACGCGGCCGGCGGTTCGATCACCACCTATCAGTCCTTTTCGCAGGGCATCTTCGCGCAATCGGTTGGCGGCGGCGGCGGCAATGGCGGCTCCTCGGGCGGTCTCTTCACCGTGGGCGGCCAGGGCGGTTCGGGCGGCAATGGCGGCGCCGTCACGGTCACCAGCGCCGGATCCATCGAAACCGGCATCAATGCCAAGGCCGATTCGAGTGCCGTGACGGACTCGGCGGCCATCTTCGCGCAGTCGGTGGGTGGCGGCGGCGGCAATGGCGGCAACGCGCTAGCCGTCGGTACCGGCATTACGGTAGCCCTGGGCGGCAAGGGCGGCGTGGGCGGCACGGGCGCGAATGTCAGCGTCCTGCGTGACGATGTCGATCCTGCGCAGGCCAGCAGCGCCTCGATCATCACCTGGGGCGACCGCTCGGCTGGCATCTTCGCCCAGTCGGTGGGCGGCGGCGGCGGCAATGGCGGCTTCGGCATCAGCGCCAATGGCGGTCCGATCAGCGCCAGCATCGCGCTCGGTGGCAGTGGTGGCGACGGCGGTGGCGCCGGCAATGTCCAGGTCGACACCAAGGGCAGCATCGAGACGCATGGCAGTGGCTCGACGGGCATCTTCGCCCAGTCGGTCGGCGGTGGCGGCGGCAATGGCGGCCTGGCGGTGGCCGGCTCGGCAGGGCTGGTCCAGGCTTCGATCGCCCTCGGTGGCGGCGGCGGCAAGGGCGGCGATGCCGGCACGGTCAATGTCTCCAATCTCTCGGTGATAACCACGGCGGGCGATAATGCCAGCGGCATCCTGGCCCAGTCGGTGGGCGGCGGCGGCGGCAATGGCGGCGTGTCGGTTGCCGCCGGCCTTGGCCTGGCCAGCGCCAATGTCGGCCTCGGCGGTACTGGCGAGAAGGGCGGCTCGGGCAAGAGCGTCACCGTCGACAGCAATGGTGACATCGCAACCGGCGGCAAGAACTCTTCCGCCATCCTGGCCCAGTCGATCGGCGGCGGTGGCGGCAATGGCGGCCTCGCCGTCGGTGCGGGGATCAGCGGCGTCGGTGCTTCGGTCACGCTCGGCGGCAGCGGCGCGCAGGCGGGGCATGGCGATATCGTATCAGTGACCTCGACCGGCAACCTCCTGACCAAGGAAGACAATTCGGCCGCCATCCTGGCGCAATCCGTCGGTGGCGGCGGCGGCAATGGCGGCTCCACCGTGGCTGGCCAGCTCTCGGTGGCCGGCAACGTCAATGTCGGCCTCGGTGGCACGGCCGGTGGCGGCGGCAATGGCGGCGCCGTAACGGTCAAGGCCTACAAGCCGGCAGGTGCCACGGGCAACGCGGCTACGCTCGAGACCGACGGGAACAATTCGGCCGGCATCCTGGCCCAGTCGATCGGCGGTGGCGGCGGCAATGGCGGCTTTGCCGGCGCGCTCGCGCTTTCGGGCGGCGTTTCTGCGGGGATCTCTCTCGGCGGCGGCGGCGGCAGCGGCGGCAGCGGCGCGGGCGTCCTGGTCGACCAGAGCCACAACATCCTGACCAAGGGCGACAATTCGGCCGGCGTGCTGGCCCAGTCGATCGGTGGCGGCGGCGGCAATGGCGGCTTTGCGGCCACCTTGAGCGGCAGTGCTCCCCTGGTCGGCGTTTCCGGTTCGGCGGCGATATCGCTGGGCGGCAAGGGCGGCGCGGGCAACAATGCCGGTACGGTGTCCGTCACCAGCAATGGCGCGATCCAGACCGAGGGCGACCGCTCCGACGCCGTGCTGGCGCAGTCGATCGGCGGCGGCGGCGGCAATGGCGGCTTCGGCCTCTCCGGTTCCTTCAATGTCGGCGGCGTCGGGGCGGCATCCGTCGCCATCGGCGGCAGTGGCGGCGCGGGGGCCGATGCCGCCCTCGTGACGGTGAAGAGCACCGGCCCGATCCTCACCAAGGGCGATGCCTCCAACGGCCTCGTCGCCCAGTCGATCGGCGGTGGCGGCGGCAATGGCGGTTTCTCGGGGTCGGCTTCGCTCTCCTCCAGCATTTCGATCGGTGTTGCCGTCGGCGGCACCGGCGGTGATGGCGGCAATGGCGGCGGCGTCGATCTGACCAATCAGGGGGCCGTCCAGGTCACAGGTGCCAATGCGGCCGGTGTGCTGGCCCAGTCGATCGGCGGCGGCGGCGGCAATGGCGGCTCCAGCATTGCCGCGAGTCTCGGCGGATCGGCTGGCCTGTCGGTCGCGGTCGGCCGCAGCGGCGGCAGCGGCGGTACCGCGTCGGCGGTCAGCGTCACCAGCAATGGCGATATCCTCAACGGTGCGGGCACGGGCAGTGTCGCCGACGGCAACTACAAGGCCACCACCGCCAATGGCGGCGGCATCCTGGCCCAGTCGATCGGCGGTGGCGGCGGTAATGGCGGCTTCAGTGGCTCCCTGGCTCTCGGTGGCGTCGGCGCCCTGTCGCTTTCGCTCGGTGGCAGCGGCGGTGATGGCGGTTCGGCCGGCACGGTGAACGTCCAGAACGGCACGCAGCAGGCCAGCAACATCACCACGCTCGGCGACCTCTCGGCCGGTATCACCGCCCAGTCGATCGGCGGTGGCGGGGGCAATGGCGGCTTCGGCATCGGCGTGTCCGGTTCGGGCGTGGTTTCCCTCTCGGCGGCCGTCGGCGGCAAGGGCGGCTCGGGCAATACCGCCAGCGCCGTTACCGTCGGCAGCAATGGCGACATCGTCACATTCGGTAATTTCTCCGCCGGCATCGCGGCCCAGTCGATCGGCGGCGGTGGCGGCAATGGCGGCTTCGCCGTGTCCGGCAGCATCGCTCTCGCGCCCGAAGGCGGCGGCAGCGCGGCCGTCGCGGTCGGTGGTTCGGCCGGCGATGGTGCCACGGCCGGCAATGTCGGCGTCATCAACAAGGGGGCCGTGGCGACCTTCGGCACTTCGTCCACCGGCATTCTCGCCCAGTCCCTGGGCGGCGGCGGCGGCAATGGCGGCTTTGCCGCCGCGGGCGCCATCACGGTGTCGCCCGAGGGTGGCGCGAGCATCGCGGTCGCGGTCGGCGGCGCAGGCGGCAATGGCGGTACGGCCGGCAAGGTCACGGTCTCGCAGACCGGTGCGGTCGCGACCGAGGGCGACCAGTCGACCGGCGTGTTGGCCCAGTCGATCGGTGGCGGCGGCGGCAATGGCGGCTTTGCCGCCACGCTTTCGGCCAATATCGGCAATGGCGTCGCTCTGGGGGCCAGCGTCGGCGGTACGGGCGGCGATGGCGCCAAGGCCGATGCGGTAGAGGTCACCGTCAACGGCGATGTCTCGACCGACGGGATCCTGTCCAGCGGCGTCGTCGGCCAGTCGATCGGCGGCAGCGGCGGCAATGGCGGTTTCTCCGTCGCCGGCACCCTGCAGATCGGGCAGGGTGGCAGCCTGAATGCCAGCGTCGGCGGCTTCGGCGGCGACGGTGGCAAGGCCGGCAACGTCGATGTCAGCCATACCGGCAATCTCCAGACCAAGGGCGACCTGTCGCTCGGCCTGCTGGCGCAATCGATCGGTGGCGGTGGCGGCAATGGCGGTTTTGCCGGCAGCCTCAGCGCGACCATCGGCGAGGGTGTCGCTCTTGGCGTTTCGGTGGGCGGCTTCGGCGGTGGCGGCGCCACGGCCGGCAACGTCAAGGCCAGCAATAACGGCAATGTCGCAACCTTCGGCGCCGGTTCGACGGCGATCCTCGCCCAGTCGATCGGCGGCAATGGCGGCAATGGCGGCGCCAGCGTGGCGGGTGCCGTCGGCATCGGCGAGCAGAATGTCAGCCTGGCGGTTTCCGTCGGTGGCTTCGGCGGCGATGGCGCCAAGGCCGGGTCGGCCGAGGTCGACAGCACCGGTCTGATCTACACCAAGGGGGCTCTCGCCCACGGCCTTGCGGCCCAGTCGATCGGCGGCGGTGGCGGCAATGGCGGCTTTTCGGTCGCCGGCAATCTGAATGTCAGCACGGGCACGGGCGGCAGCGCCTCCGTCAGCGTCGGCGGTGGCGGCGGTTCGGGCAGCACCGGCGGCGACGTCACCATCAAGTCGAACGTCGGCAAGGTCCTGCCGACCGACAACAGCGCCACCATTCAAACCGTGGGGGATGGTTCCAACGGCATCTACGCGCAGTCGATTGGCGGCGGTGGTGGCAGTGGCGGGTTCTCAGGGGCGCTGTCACTCACCTTCAGCGAGGGAGCAACTGCCGGTTTCGGCATTTCCGTCGGTGGTTTTGGAGGAACCGGCAACGATGCCGGCGCGGTCAAGGTGACCAGCGTCGACAATATCCTGACGGGAAGCAAAACCCAGATTGGAGACGAAACCCAGATCACAGGCAAAGGATCCAACGGCATCCTGGCGCAGTCGATCGGTGGTGGCGGCGGCGATGGCGGCTTCAGCGGCGCCGCGACGATCACCGGTGGGGCGTCCGGATCGACGCAAGCCGGTGTCTCCCTCTCCCTCGGCGGCTTCGGTGGCGCTGCGGGCAATGGTGGTGCCGTGACGGTCGATTCGACGGGGCTCATCACCACATGGGGTGACCATGCCGATGGCGTGCTGGCCCAGTCGATCGGTGGTGGCGGCGGCAATGGCGGCATGAGTTTTGCCGGCGCGGTCGGCGTCAGTCAGAATGCCGTCGACGTCTCGCTGAGCATGGGCGGCTTCGGAGGGGCAGGCGGGACCGGCGGCAATGTCGGCGTCACGCGCAACGGCACCATCCTCACCGCGGGCGACTATTCGGTCGGCCTGGCCGGCCAATCGATCGGTGGTGGCGGTGGCAATGGCGGCCTGTCGATCACCGGTGCCTTCGGCGGCACCAGTTCCAAGAACATCAGCGCTTCGCTCGGCGGCTTCGGCGGTGCCGGCACCGGCGCCGGCCTCGTCACCATCGGCAATACCGGCGACATCGGCACCACGGGCATCGGCTCGCAGGCGATCCTCGCCCAGTCGATCGGCGGTGGCGGCGGCAATGGCGGGCTCGCGGGCTCGGCCGTGTTCGGCGTTGGTGGTGAAAATACCAATCTGAACTTCGGGGCGGCCGTTGGCGGCAAGGGCGGCAGTGGCGGCACTGGCGGCGACGTCAAGGTCACCAGCAACGGCAATCTGCAGACGCAGGGCGATGCGGCGCAGGGCATCCTCGCCCAGTCGATCGGCGGTGGTGGCGGCAATGGCGGCTCGAGCCTGTCGGGCGTGCTCGGCGTCGGCGGCGCCAGCCAGGGTCGCACGATCAATGTCAGCTTCGCGGTGGGCGGCCTCGGCGGCGACGGCAACACGGCCGGCAATGTCACCGTCGACCAGTCGGGTTCGATCCAGACGGATGGCAGCGGCTCGCATGGCATCCAGGCCCAGTCGATCGGCGGGGGCGGTGGCAATGGCGGCCAGGCCAACTCCCTCTCGCTGGTGCTGACCAAGGCCTGCACCCTGCCGGTGGTCTGCACCGCACCGGAAGAGACCAAGAACAATTTCTCCTTCCAGGCGACGGTGGGCGGCTTCGGTGGCACCGGCAACGATGCCGGCACCGTCACCGTCGGCAATGACGGCGTGATCGTCACCAAGGGCGATGCCTCCAGCGGCATCTTCGCCCAATCGATCGGCGGCGGCGGCGGCCAGGGCGGCAGCGGCATCATCGGCCTGCAGGACGTGGTGCCCAGCCCCTATAGCTACGCCACGCTGGCGGCCATGCCCTTCGGCGCCGTCGGCATCGCCAAGAACTATGTGGTCGCCGTCGGCGGCTATGGCGGCTCGGCCGGCAACGGCAACACGGTTACGATCGACAACCAGGGTCAGATACAGACCGAAGGCATCTATTCCTGGGGCATCTTCGCCCAGTCGGTGGGTGGCGGCGGCGGCAATAGCGGCAATGCCGTTGCGGGCCTGACCGGCACGATCGGCCTCGGCGGCGGTGCGCTCGCCAATCTCCTCGGCGTCGACAGCGGCTCGGCCGGCGATGGCGGCACGGTTACCGTGACCAACGGCAAGTCGGGCGATGTCGAGATCGGCGCCATCCAGGCCAACGGCACCATCTCCTCCGGCGCGATCCTCGCCCAGTCGATCGGCGGCGGCGGTGGCCAGGGCGGGGCGGGCTCCGGCCTGATCGATATCGGCGGCGATGGCGGTGCGGCCGGCAATGGCGGCGCTGTCACGGTCACCAATTTTGCCTATCTCGGCACCAAGGGCCTGTTCTCGAACGGCATCACCGCGCAATCGGTCGGCGGCGGTGGCGGCACTGGCGGCGGCGGTTCGCTCAGCGCCCTCGCCATCGGCGGCGCCGGCGGCGCTGCAGGCAATGGCGGTACGGTCGCTGTCGCCAATGCCGGCGATATCTTCACGGAGGGCCGCGAGTCCAATGGTGTCACGGCCCAGTCGATCGGCGGCGGTGGCGGCACCGGCGGCGGCTTCCTCTATGACAAGCAGGGCATCGGCAGCCTGGTCGGCAGCGTCAATCTCGTGCAGGTCGGCGGCAGTGGCGGTGCCTCGGGCGATGGTGGCAGCGTCGGCATCGCCAATAGCGGCTTCGTGCAGACCGAGGGAGATTTCTCCAACGGCCTGTTCGCGCAGTCGGTCGGCGGTGGCGGCGGTATCGGCGGCGGCGGCCTTGGCGCGGTGGCGATCGGCGGCAAGTCCGGTGCGGGCGGCAAGGGCGGTGACGTGACCATCAGCAATGCCGCGGGTGGCCAGGACGTTGATCTGACGCCAGGGGATAGCAACGATGATCCGATCAAGATCAGCATCATCACCACCGGTGACCAGTCCAATGCCATCATGGCCCAGTCGGTCGGCGGTGGCGGCGGTTCGTCCGGCGAAACCTACGGCCTCGTCTCCTTCGAGCGTGGTGCGGCCGCAGGCAGCGACGGCGGCATGGTCAAGGTCACCAATGCCGGTTCACTGCTGACCTTCGGCCAGAATTCCTCGGCCATCTTCGCCCAGTCGGTCGGCGGTGGCGGCGGCTATGCCGCAGCGGCCACCGGGCTCGGCGCCTGGGGCGCCGATGCAGGCGGTGGCGGCAATGGCGGCGCGGTGAGCGTCATCAACACCGCCGAACTGATTGCGACCGATGGCACCAATGCGCATGGCATCTTCGCCCAGTCGATCGGCGGCGGCGGCGGCGTGGTCAATTCGCTGGGCGGCCTCACCGTGCCCAAGCCCTTCATTGATGCCCTGCCGGAAACCGCGCAGGGCGTGGTCACCAACCTGCTCGACGGCAAGAGCGTCGGCATCGGCTTTGCCGGTTCCGCCGGCGGCGACGGCAAGGCCGGCGACGTCACCATCAACCAGACCGGCAATATCATGACCGTCGGCTCCGGCTCCTTCGCCATCCTGGCCCAGAGCGCCGGCAAGACCAATGGCAACATCGCCATCACCGTCAACGCCGACAGCAGCATCGTCGGCGGCACAGGCATGGGCGCCGGTGTCGGCTTCCTCGACGGGGCGACCAACACGCTCGCCAATGCCGGCGTCATAGCCGACCTCGGCAAGACCGTCGGCCTCGCCCTCGACAAGGACAAGAAGCTGATCGGGACCGGCTGGATCGATGGCCTCGCCGTCTATGGCTCGGCCGGCAACGAGGCGGTGACCAACACCAACCTCGTCACCGGTTCGGTCAAGCTCGGAACAGGCCTCAACACCTTCGACAACCAGAACGGCGCCTGGTTCGTCACCGGCAACACCGTCCAGCTCGGCGACACCGCGGCCCATCTGTTCTCCAATGCCGGCTTCATGGCGATTGGCGGCATCAACCGGGTCTTCACCACCAACGAGACCGGCTATTTCGGCCAGAAGGCCGACGGCACCTACATGCTGGACTTCGACCTCGACCGGAACGCCGATTGGAGCACGACAACGTCGGTGGCAATGCTGGCGGCGGCCCTGCCGGATCTGAGCAATCCCGGCTTCACCGACCTTCTCAACGTCTCGGGCGCGGCCGATCTCGCCGGCAAGGTCTCGATCAACCTGCTCAACCCCGGCAAGGCGACACCGGGTACCAGCGACCATGTCATCGTTCACACCGAAAAGGGTGTCACCGACAACGGCATGACCATCGATGCCATCCCGACGGCGGTGGCGAATTACAGCCTGATCTTCACCGATTACGATGCGATCCTGCGCACCAAGATCGACTTCTCGGCCGACGGCCTGACTGAGAACGGGCATGCCGTCGGCAATGCGATCAACGCGATCCAGACCGACCAGACTTCGCCGAAATTCGTGCCGCTGGCGGCAGCCATCTTCTTCCAGCCGGACGTGGCCGCGCTGCAGAAGACCTATGACTCCATCGACGGCGAAGGCACGGCCGGCGTGCAGCAGACGCTGTTCTCCGACAGCGGTGCCTTCATGCGCTCGGTGATGCAGCAGGCCGATTTCTGGCGCAACGGCAATGCGGTCGATCTCACCGGCAAGACCGTCGGCGGCTGCAGCGCCGATGTCGGCGGCAAAACCGTGAAGGGCGCATCCTTCTGCGACACCCGCCTGTGGCGGGCCTGGATCACTGGGTATGGCGGCGGCTCCTCCTTCGACGGCAACACCGTCGTCGGCTCGGGCAATCTGAAGACCCACAACCAGGGTATCGCGGCAGGCCTCGATTACCAGTTCGATCCGAACTATCTGATCGGCCTGTCGGTGGGCGGCGGGCATTCCGCCTTCGGGGTGGAGCAGCGTGCCACCACGGGTAAGGTGGATGCCGGCCATGTCGCGCTGTACGGGGCGGCCAAATACGGCAATTTCTACGCCAACGGTCTGCTCGGCTTCGACTTTCTGCACGCCACGACCCAGCGTTACGCCATGATCCAGGGCACGGATGCCCCGGTCAATCCGGTGGCGGGCGCCTATGACGCGCTCGGCAACAGCTTCGACGGCCGCGCCATCAGCGCGCGCCTGGAGGGAGGCTACAAGGCCAATTTCTCGGGAGTGAACGTCACGCCCTTCGCGGCGCTGCAGTTCTCCTCCCTGCATCTGGACGGCTCGACCGAGCACGCCCAGGGCACCACTGGCGGCCTTGCCCTCAATTATGCCGGGCGGACCATCAACTCGTTCCCATCCTTCCTGGGGGCGCAGATCGATACCCGCTTCTATTTCGGCGAGACGACCTATCTCGAGCCCTTCCTGCGCGCCTCCTGGGTGCACGAGTTCGCGAACCGGCGCTCGGTCGAAGCCGGCTTCACGGCGGCACCCGGCTATAATTTCGTGGTCTACGGCGCTTCGGCGCCGCGGGATTCGGCTCTGGTGGAAGCGGGCGTGAACCTGGTCTCGGCCTCGGGCCTGTCGGTTTACGGCAAGTTCAGCGGCAATTTCTCCAAATCCTCGCACGACCTCACCGGGTCGGGCGGGCTTCGCTACAGCTGGTAAGATTGAAGGACGGATAGGCGACGATGCATCGTGTGGTTGAATTGACGGTGGCGGCGGGCCTGGCCTGCCTGCTGGCGGGCAGTGCGCAGGCGCAGGCCAAGAAACCTGCCGCCCCGGAGGCTCCCAAGGCGGCGGCTCCGGCGCCTGCCGCAGCCCCCGCTCCCGCGGCGCCCGGTTGGGTGACGCGCTGCACCGCGGACGCCCGGCAGGGGCCGCTCGACTGCGTGGTCGAGGAAAACGCGGTGATGAACAATACCGGCCAGCTCGTGGTCGGCTTCTCGGTCCGCGTTCCCAGCGACACTCGCGCCCCCGTGGTGCTGGCGCGCCTGCCGCTCGGGCTCTATCTGCCGGCCGGCCTCAAGCTGCAGGTCGATGACGGCCAGGTGGCGAGCTATCCCCTGCAGACCTGCGACGGCGCCGGCTGCTATGTCGGCACGCCGCTCGATGCCGGGCTGCTGGCCCGGATGAAGACCGGCAAGCAGCTCAAGACGACATTCCAGAACCTGCAGCGCAACGATGTCAGCGTGCAGCTGCCGCTTGCCGGCTTTGCGGAGAGCTACGCCAAGATCCAGTGAACAGAGCAAAGCGCGTTTCGACTGAAACGCGCTTTGCTCGCACTCTCTGGTTCGACGCGTCTTTGCGATTCTCGGCGATCCCTGGCGATTCCGCCAAAATCCAAACGCTCCGGCTCAGCCCCAGGGGCCCTTCGGGCTTTGCGGGCCGCGTGGGCCGAGATCGTCCAAGCTGACGCCCTCGACGAACCCACCCTGGCGGGGCGGCTGCCGGCCCGCGCCCATGCGCCGGGCCTGCTCTTCCAACGCCGCGATGCGGTTCCGGGTGTCGGGATGGGTCGAGAACAGATTGTCCATTGGCCGGCCCGACAGCGGATTGATGATGAACATATGCGCCGTGGCGGGATGGGCCTCGGCCTGCTCATTGGGAATGGCATGGGCGGCGTTCTGGATGCGTGCCAGGCCCGAAGCGAGCGCCAACGGGTTGCCGCTGATCTCGGCGCCCAGGCGGTCGGCCTCATATTCGCGCGAGCGCGAGATTGCCATCTGCACCACCATGGCAGCGAGCGGCGCCAGCACGGCGAGCAGGATGGAGCCGATCGGACCGAGCGAGTTGCGCTCGCGATTGCCGGAGAAGAACATGCCGAAATTGGCTACCATCGAGATGGCGCCGGCCAGGGTGGCCGTGATGGTCATCAAGAGCGTGTCGCGATGCTTGATATGGGCAAGCTCATGGGCGATCACGCCCGCAACCTCGTCGCGCGACAGCGATTGCAGCAGGCCGGTATTGATGGCGACGGCGGCATTGGCCGGATCGCGCCCGGTGGCGAAGGCATTGGGCTGCGGATCGTCGATCAGATAGAGCTTGGGCATCGGCAGGCCGGCATTGCGGGCAAGGCCGGCCGTGAGCTTGTAGAGCCCCGGTTCGCTGGCGGGGCTGACCTCGCGGGCACCGTACATCGACAGCACCATGTCGCCCGAACGCCAATAGGCGAACAGATTGGTGCCGATGGCCACCAGCAAGGCGATCATCATGCCGCCCTTGCCGCCCAGCATGAGCCCGATCACCATGAACAGGGCCGTCATGCCGGCAAGGAGCAGAGCAGTGCGCGCGTAATGCATCGGAAGGAACCCGTTCGTCATGGCCTGAAAATCGGGTCTGCGATGGTTCATGCGCAAGAGGGTTGCGCATGAAAATTTCGTCACGTGGAGGCTGTGACGTCAATCAACAGGGGATCGACTGAGGACGGCACGGTTGCGAGCGCGCCGAGGCAGTCCCGCAATTGCTATACTCCGCACTATAATGGGCGGCCTGCGGGCGTTCGCCGGACGCCGCTATCACATCGCCGCTTCCTGGTCGTCGTAGCTGCCGTCACCGCCATCACCGCCATTGCCGAGCACCACAACGCGCGTGCCGACGGGCGTGTTGTTGTAGAGGTGGATGATGTCCTGGTTGAGCAGGCGGATGCAGCCCGACGACATCGACTTGCCGATCGAGGAGGGGTCGATGGTGCCGTGCAGGCGGTAGAGCGTGTCGCGGTTGCCCTGGAACAGATACATGGCGCGGGCGCCCAGCGGGTTGCCGGGGCCGCCGGGCATGCCGCCCGCCCATTTGGCCGCTTCGCTGTCGCGCTTCACCATGTCGGAGGGCGGGGTCCAGCGCGGCCACACCGCCTTGCGCTTGATCGTGGCCCGGCCGTTCCAGGCAAAGCCCTCGCGGCCGACGCCGACGCCGTAACGCGTAGCGTTGCCGCCTTCATGCACGTGATAGAGATAGTGATTGGGCGGGTCGACCACGATGGTGCCGGGTGCCTCGCCGGTCGGGTCGGAAACCTCCCGGCGCAGGAAGGCGCCGTCGATCCGCCTCAGGTCGATCGCCGGGACCGGATTGCCGTTGTCGTCGAAGCCCGCATAGATTTCGCCGTAGTCGTAATCGCTGCCGCCCCAGCCGTCGAAGATCGAGTCCGCGGAAAGCCGCTTCGACGAGGCGCAGCCGGCCAAAAGGAGGGGAGCGCCGAGCACGAAGAGGCGGCGGGACAGTTGAGGCATCACAGACCTTCCAAACCGGGAATCAGAATGAGCATGCGAATCGCGCGCATACTACAAGCTGATCATCGTTAATTCTTCATTATCCGGTACAATAAGGTCGTTCAGAATTCCTGCCTCAAAGGCGGTTTCCCAACGTCATCCGTGGTAATCGGCAAGAGTTCGTGGTGCCACAGGAAGTTGCATGCGCGTCTCGCCATCGAGCGGGGCGCGCATTTGAAGTATCCTTGCGGGCGGTTGCCCGGCCGTACGCGACAGGCTCAGATCCAGGGCCGTGTCGCGGCCGTCTTCTGCTCGAAGGAAGAGATGGAGGGGGTCTTCTCCATCGTCACGCCGATATCGTCGAGGCCCTTGAGCAGCTTGTTCTTGCGGGCCGGATCGATGTCGAACTTGACGCTACCGCCATCCGGGCCGTGGATTTCCTGGGCTTCGAGATCCACCGTCAGCGTGGCATTAGCGCCGCGCCGAGCATCGTCGAACAATTTTTCGAGATCGGACTCGGAGACGACGATCGGCAGGATGCCGTTGTTGAAGCAGTTGTTGTAGAAGATGTCGGCGAAGGAGGTGGAGATCACGCAGCGGATGCCGAAATCGAGCAGGGCCCAAGGGGCATGCTCACGCGAGGAGCCGCAGCCGAAATTGTCGCCGGCAACCAGAATCTTGGCCTGGCGATAGGCAGGCTTGTTCAGCACGAAATCCGGATTCTCGCTGCCGTCATCGTTGAAGCGCATCTCGGAAAACAGCCCCGCGCCGAGGCCCGTGCGCTTGATGGTCTTGAGATATTGCTTGGGGATGATCATGTCCGTGTCTACGTTCATGATTTCCAGCGGCGCAGCGACGCCGGTGAGCGTGGTGAACTTGTCCATTGTGTTCAAACCGTGTGAGATGGGGCCCTGTTGCCCGGTCTTTTATGGCCAGATGGCCCAAGTGACAAGCGAATTGGACGACAAGCAAATTGGGTGACAGGTAAATTGGACCGGAAAGAACCATGTCTGGCTTGTTGAGGCTGAGCGAGGCGGCGCGACGCGCGGCCGTGAAGGCATTGGCGCCCGCCGAGCCGATTGTCTACGTCACCGCGCCTGACCCGCGCGAGGCTGCGCGCAATGCCTTGCCGACCCTCGGGGCCGGGGTCCTGCTCGCCGTGCTCAGCCTGCCGATCGCCTGGGCCTGTCTCGCTGCCGTCTGGCAGGCCGTCCACAATGGCGGCTCCTTGATCTTGCCGGCCTTGTTCAGCCTGCTCGCCGTGCCGGCCTTCCTGTTCGGCCTTTACCTCGTCTGCGCCCCCTGGGCGGCTTATCGGCGGGCCAAGGACCGTGTGGTGCTGATTACCGACCGGCGCCTGGTGCTGATCTCCATCCGCAACGGCGTCGAGGAGGCCCTTTCCGGCAGGGCCATTCTGGGCGTTGAGCGCAAGGGCATCGAACGCGGCTTCGGCACGCTGGAAGTCCGCCATGAGGCGAAGGGTGACGAGGCCGAGACGACCTTGACCGGGCTCGACAATGTCATGGCGGCCGAACTCGCCATCCGGCGGCTTTCGCTCGATCATTCCGTCACCATCATCTCGCCGGTGCACTGAGCGGGCAGAAACTGTCGCCTGTAGAACAGGGAATGTCTGGTTTCAGTCTTTGAGACATTTTCGTCCGGCTAGCATCGCCCTGTCCAATTCAGGAGTGGCGCGATGGGGGCGGAAGCAGGGACCGAGACGAGGCGAGCCCGTTCGGGACGGCGCGGGGCGCGCAGCGGGCCGGCGGCGCCCGCTTACATCACCCGCCGGATTCCACCCTATGAGATTCTGTCAGAGGAAGCTCTCATCCGCATCGAGGAGCATGCCGACCGCATCCTCGAGGAAGTCGGCTTCGAGATCCGCGGCGACCAGGAAGCCGTCGACCTCTTCCGCAAGGCTGGCGCCGAGACCGATGGCTGGCGCATCCGCCCGCCACGCGGCCTGGTCCGCTCGATCATCCAGGCGAGTTGCCCGGCGAGTTTCGTCCAGCACGCCCGCAATCCCGAGCGCTCGGTGGTGATCGGTGGGCCCAATACGGTGTTCTCGCCGGCCTATGGCTCGCCCTTCGTTTCCGATGCCGATCGCGGCCGGCGCTATGGCACGCTGGAGGATTTCGGCAATTTCGTCCGTCTCGCCTATCTGACGCCCTGGCTGCATCATTCCGGCGGCACGGTGTGCGAGCCGGTCGACGTGCCCGTCAACAAGCGGCATCTCGACATGGTGTTGGCCCATATGACCCTGTCGGACAAGGCGTTCATGGGCTCGGTGACGACGGCGCCGCGGGCCGCCGATTCCATCGAGATGTGCCGCGTGCTGTTCGGGGCTGATTTCGTCGACGCCAACTGCGTCATCCTCGGCAACGTCAACACCAATTCGCCTTTGGTGCTGGACGGGGAGGCCTCGCGCGTCATCCGCACCTACGCCAGGGCCAATCAGGCGGCTGTTTGCGTGCCCTTCATCCTCGGGGGTGCCATGGGACCTGTGACCACGGCGGGCGCCTTGGCGCAATGCTTCGCCGAAGCCATGATGTGCGTGGCCCTCACCCAGCTCGAGCGGCCGGGCGCGCCGGCCATCCTCGGCAATTTCCTGTCCTCGATGTCGCTGAAATCCGGTGCCCCCACCTTCGG
Organism: Labrys sp. 22185; assembly: GCF_052045555.1. Classification (NCBI taxonomy): domain Bacteria; kingdom Pseudomonadati; phylum Pseudomonadota; class Alphaproteobacteria; order Hyphomicrobiales; family Xanthobacteraceae; genus Labrys; species Labrys sp. 22185. The sequence goes on from NZ_JBQEPH010000004.1 coordinate 416,178, forward strand.
CACGCCGGAACCGGCGCTCGGCTATCTCGGCATCGGCGCGCTGGCGCGCCGGCTCGGCGTGCCCCTGCGCTGCGGCGGCAATCTGTGCGCTTCCAAGATCCCAGACGCCCAGGCCGCCTATGAGAGTGCCAATTCGATGTGGCCGGCCTTCCTGGCCGGGGCCCATTTCATCCTGCATGCGGCTGGGTGGGCCGAAGGCGCCCTGGCGATGTCCTACGAGAAATTCGTGATCGATGCCGACCAGCTCGGCGCCTTCCATACCTTCGCGCGGGGTATGCCCGTCGACGAGAACGCCTTCGCGCTCGACGGCTTTCACGAGGTTGGGCCGGGCAGGCATTTCCTCGGCAGCGCCCATACCATGCGCAACTATGAAACCGCCTTCTACGACTTCCCGCTCTCGGACAACAATTCCTTCGAGCAATGGAGCGAAGAGGGTAGCCACGACATCGTCCAGCGCGCCAACCGCAAGTGGAAGGCGATGCTGGAGGGGTATGAGCCGCCACCCCTCAGCGCGGATAAACGCGAGGCGCTGGAGGCCTTCGTGGCTGAGCGCAAGGCCGCCATGCCCGATGCCTGGTATTGATACGGACGCCGCCGGCGGCCGGGGCCTGCCACCAAATCGCCGCATTGCATAAAGCGGCTCTTCGGGTTAAAGCCCCTTTATCCAATTCTGGGGATGAAAATGGCCGAAGCACATCACGACACGATGACCGCGCACGACTTTTCCGATCACAAGAACACCTATGAGGGGTTCCTGCGTTTTTCCGCGATCGGAATGGCCTGGACCCTGGGCATCGTGGTTGCGCTGGCCATCGGCGGCACCAGCGGCCGCTGGGGCATCTGCTCGATCATCGCGATCCTGTCGACCATCGCCACCGTATTCGGCATGGCGGTGAAGAGCTGGAGCTGGAAGCCCGGCGCCCTCGTGCTGATCCTGGGACTTCTGATCCTGCTGCTCCTCTCCCACTGAAGCGGCGGCTGCCGCAGGGGACATGGCCGGACCTGCGACCGCTCCATCCGGGCGGGAGCCTGTTGCCGCGTCCCCTGGAGCAAAACGCGATTTCTTCGAATCGCACTTTTTACCTAGCTATTTGTTTTTACGCGTTTTCTTGAACGAGAAGTCTATCGGCTTTTCTGGAAAATGCTCTCGGCGAACGATCCCGGCGTAGACCGGAGCGACCTCTCTGCATATCCCTGCAGCCCTGTGCGAGGAGCGATCATGATCGGCATAGCTGTCCCGGCAGAAGTTGAATCCGGCGAACCTCGCGTTGGCGCGACGCCCGACACGGTGAAGAAGCTGCTTGCGCTTGGCGCGACGGTTCGGGTCGCGAGCGGTGCGGGGCTGGCGTCCGGGATCACGGACGAGGACTATGCGGCGGCTGGGGCGAGCGTGGTGGCTTCCAATGCCGAGGCGCTGGCGGGCGCGGCCATCGTGCTGAAGGTGCGCCGCCCGCGGGCGGACGAGCTTTCTGCCTATCCCCATGGCGCTTTGGTGCTCGCCATCATGGATCCCTACGGCCAGCACGAGGCGCTCGCCGCTTTGGCGCAGGCGGGCGTGTCGGCCTTCGCCATGGAGCTGATGCCGCGCATCACCCGGGCGCAGGTGATGGACGTGTTGTCCTCCCAGGCCAACCTCGCCGGCTACCGGGCCGTGATCGACGCCAGTGCCGAGTTCGGCCGGGCCTTCCCGATGATGATGACGGCCGCCGGCACCGTGCCCGCCGCCAAGGTCTTCGTGATGGGGGCGGGCGTCGCCGGCCTGCAGGCCATCGCCACGGCCCGGCGCCTGGGCGCGGTGGTCACCGCCACCGACGTGCGCCCCGCCGCCAAGGAACAGGTCGCCTCGCTCGGCGCCAAATTCGTCGCCGTCGAGGATGAGGAGTTCAAGCAGGCCGAGACCGCGGCCGGCTATGCCAAGCCGATGTCGGCGGAGTACCAGACCAAGCAGGCCGCCCTGGTGGCCGAGCACATCAAGAAGCAGGACATCGTCATCACCACCGCCCTGATCCCCGGCCGGCCCGCCCCGCGCCTGGTCTCGGCCGAGATGGTGGACAGCCTCAAGCCAGGCTCCGTGCTGGTGGACCTGGCGGTGGAGCGCGGCGGCAATGTCGAGGGCGCCCGCCCCGGCGAGGTCGTGGTCACGCCGGGCGGGGTCAAGATCATCGGCCATCTCAACGTACCCGGCCGCCTGGCCGCCTCCGCCTCCTCGCTCTATGCCCGCAACCTCTTCGCCTTCGTCGAGACGCTGGTCGACAAGAAGGAAAAGACGCTGGCGCCCAATTGGGAGGACGAGTTGGTCAAGGCCACCCTCCTCACCAAGGACGGGGCGGTGGTGCATCCTTCCTTCCAGCCCCAGCCGGCCTGACGATCGGGGGCGGGTCTTCTCAGCTCCATCGGGAGATGGAGCGGGACCCGCCTGGAACGGACTGCATCTCATCAAGAGGCGGATCTGAAGACCCGCCCCCCAATCAGATCCATCCCATCGAGGGAGACCGACATGGCCGACACGCCCCAAGAGCTTCTCGACAAGGCCCAGGCCGCGGCGCAGGCTGCCGGCGAGGCCGCCAGACACGCCCAGGACTATGCCGACCAGCTCGCCGCCACGCTGGGGGGCGTCGCCCATGCCGCCACCGGCGGGGCGATCGATCCCTTCGTCTTCCGCTTCGCCATCTTCGTGCTCGCCATCTTCGTGGGCTATTACGTGGTGTGGTCGGTCACCCCGGCCCTGCACACCCCGCTGATGTCGGTGACCAACGCCATCTCCTCGGTGATCGTGGTGGGCGCCCTGCTCTCGGTCGGCGTCGCCCTGGCCGGGGACGAGAGCGGTCCCTGGTGGGCCCGCGGCTTCGGCTTCCTGGCTTTGGTGCTGGCCTCCATCAACATCTTCGGCGGCTTCCTGGTCACCGAGCGCATGCTGGCCATGTACAAGCCCAAGGACAAGACCGCCGACAAGACCAAGAAGACCGGGGCCTCTTCGGCCGCCGGCGCCGGCCAGTGAGGAAGCGTCCATGTCCGTGAATCTCACCCAGTTCCTCTATCTCGTCGCCGGCGTCCTGTTCATCCTGGCGCTGCGCGGGCTGTCCTCGCCGACCTCCTCGCGCCAGGGCAACCGCTTCGGCATGATCGGCATGGGCCTGGCCGTGCTGACCACGCTGGCGGTGGCCCCGCCCTCGGGCGTGTCGGGCTGGCTGCTGGTGGTCGCAGGCCTGGCCGTCGGCGGCGGGCTCGGCGCCGTGGTGGCCAAGCGCGTGGCGATGACGGCGATGCCGCAATTGGTGGCCGCCTTCCATTCGGGCGTCGGCCTGGCCGCGGTGTTCGTGGCCGCCGGCGCCCTCTATGCCCCCGCCGCCTTCGGCATCGCCCATGGCGGCGAGATCGAAGCGCAGTCGCTGGTGGAGATGTCGCTGGGCGTGGCCATCGGCGCCATCACCTTCACCGGCTCGGTGATCGCCTTCGCCAAGCTCAACGGCAACATGTCGGGCGCACCGATCCTGCTGCCGAGCCGCCATGTCATCAATGCGGCCCTGGCCGCGCTGCTGGTCGCCCTGATCATCGCCTTCGTGCTCTCGGCCAGCCACACCCTGTTCTGGCTGATCGTCATCGCCTCGCTGGTGCTGGGCGGGCTGATCATCATCCCGATCGGCGGGGCCGACATGCCGGTGGTGGTCTCGATGCTCAACTCCTATTCGGGCTGGGCGGCGGCCGGCATCGGCTTCACCCTGGGCAACCTTGCCTTGATCATCACCGGGGCGCTGGTGGGCTCGTCGGGCGCCATCCTGTCCTACATCATGTGCAAGGGCATGAACCGCTCCTTCATCTCGGTGATCCTGGGCGGGTTCGGCGGCGATGCGGCGGCGGCCGGCGGCGGCGGCAAGGGCCCGGAGACGCGCCCGGTCAAGCAGGGCTCGGCGGACGATGCCGCCTTCATCATGAAGAATGCCGGCAAGGTCATCATCGTGCCCGGCTACGGCATGGCGGTGGCGCAGGCCCAGCATGCCCTGCGCGAGATGGCCGACCAGCTCAAGGAAGAGGGCGTCGACGTCTCCTATGCCATCCACCCCGTCGCCGGCCGCATGCCCGGCCACATGAACGTGCTGCTGGCCGAGGCCAACGTGCCCTATGACGAGGTGTTCGAGCTCGAGGACATCAATGCCGAGTTCGCCCAGGCCGACGTCGCCTTCGTCATCGGCGCCAACGACGTCACCAATCCCGCCGCCAAGACCGACCCGGCCTCGCCCATCTTCGGCATGCCCATCCTCGATGTCGAGAAGGCCAAGACCGTCCTCTTCATCAAGCGCGGCATGGGTTCGGGCTATGCCGGCGTCGAGAACGAGCTCTTCTTCAAGGACAACACCATGATGCTCTTCGGCGATGCCAAGAAAATGGTCGAGGAAATCATCAAGGG
>NZ_JBQEPH010000005.1:0-28204 GCF_052045555.1 Labrys sp. 22185
GGTATTTTCGAGCCCGCGACGGGTTGCTTGGGATGACAGCCACAGCATCTTTGTCTGCAATTGCCTGGCGCAGGCGATCGGCGTCGTAAGCGGCGTCGGCCATCACGACCTTGGCGGGTAAGCCGTCGATCAAGGCATAGGCCTGGGGGCAATCGCCTCTGTGGCCGGCGGTCAGGGTGAAGCGCACCGGGCAGCCAAGACCTCTGACAGCCATATGGATCTTGGTGCTCAGGCCGCCGCGAGAACGGCCAAGGGCCTGATCTTCAGACCCCCTTTTTTGGCGCCCGAAGCATGCTGATGGGCACGGATGATGGTGGAATCAACGATCAGATACTCGAAGTCCGGATCGTCCGACATCGCCGTGAAGATGCGCCACCATACACCCTTATGGCTCCAACGGCTGAAGCGACGGAAGACACTGTTCCACTCACCGAAGACCTCGGGCAGGTCACGCCAGGGCGAACCGGTGCGCACGATCCACAACACCGCTTCCACAAACATCCGGTTATCGTGACCAGACGAACCGCGCGTCCGTTCATCGCCGATAATATGCGCCGAAATACGCTCCCATTGATCGTCGCGTAGAATCAGACGGTCCAAAACACCCATCGCTGCCTCCAAAAGACAGCTTTGAATCACATATCCCCCACTCTTGGGAATCCCAAGAGTCCACAACTCCTAGGGCGCTGACCGGCGCCCTAGCTGGGGCGTTCGGGATCAGGCGAACCAGGCCTTTTCGGCGATGCGCTGGTCGCACATGTCGTAGCGCGGATGGGGCGCCGTCCCCATCACCTTCTTGGCATAGCCGTCGAGATAATCGCTGACGGCAAAGCAGATCATGCCGCCATCGTCGTGGATCATCTTCTGCGCCTCGAAATACATCTCCTTGCGCTTGGCCTCGTCTTCCTCCACCCGTGCGGCGAGGACAAGCTTGTCGAAATCAGGCCGCTTCCAATGGGTGTCGTTCCAGGCCGCATCCGAGAGATAGGTCTGCGAGAGCTGTAGGTCGATGGCGGGACGGTCGCCCCAATAGACCGCGCAGAAGGGATCCTTGAGCCAGATGTTCGACCAGTAGCCGTCGGCGGAGACGCGGGTGACGGTGAGCTCGATACCGGCCTGTTTCATCGATTCCTGGTAGAGCAGGGCCGCGTCGGTGGCGCCGCTATAGGCGCCCTCGGAGACCTTGACCTCCAGCTTGGGGCTGCCCGCCTTCTTGTAATGGAAGGCCGCCTTCTCCGGGTCGTAGAGCGTCTGTGCCAGGTCCTTGGCGAAATACTTGTTCATCGGGCTGATGGTGGTGTCGTTGCCGACGGTGGCATAGCCCTGATAGACGGTGTCGACGATCTTCTTGCGGTCGATGCCATATTTGAGTGCCCAGCGCAGATCGACATTCGAATAGGGATCGGCGTCGCACAGCGCCACGAAGGCATAGCGGTTGCCGGTGCCCTTGGTCTGCACCACGCTTACATCGGGCGAGGATGTCACCAGATCCATGGTCTTGGGATCGAGACGGTTGATGGCGTCGACCTGTCCGGCGATCAGCGCCTGCAGGCGCGAGGAGGAATCGCCGATATATTGCAGCTCGACCGAGTCGAAATTGCCGCAGCCCGGTTTCCAGTAATTGCCGGTGTTCTTGGTCACCACACGTACGCCCGGCTCGAAGGTTTCCAGCTTGTAGGCGCCGGTGCCGTCCGGCTTGGAAAAATCGGTGAAGCCGTTGGGCACGCCGAGGATGTGATAGTCGGTCAGGTTGTAGGGCAGGTTCAGGTTGCCGCCGCTCAGGCTGATCTGAATCTGGGTCGGCGAGAGTTTCTTGATCTCGGTGATACCTGACAACAGGTCCTTGGCCGCCGATTTGGTGTCGCCGCGATGCAGGTTGATCGAATAGATGATGTCGTCGGCATCGAGCGTCTTGCCGGAATGGAAGGTGACACCCTTGCGGATGTTGAAGATCCATTCCTTGGCGCCGGGCTTGGCTTCCCAGCTCTCCAGGAGCTCACCGACGGCATTGCCGTTATTGTCGATCTCGACCAGGCCGTTCCAGATCTGGTAGCCGTAGTTGAGCGGGATGGAATCGGCGAAGGAGCGTGGATCGAGGGTGTCGGAGGCCGAGCCACCCTCCATGCCGATGCGCAGCGTGCCACCCTTCTTGGGTGTCTCCGCGGCCAGGGCTGGCCCTCCGAGAACGCCGGTCAGGCCATAGCCGAGGCCGAGTGCGGCGGCTCCCTTCATCAAATCGCGGCGATCCACGATCAAGCCCTGTGCTCCCGACTTGCCGATCCTGTCTGTCATGCCTGACTGTCCCCCGTGATGTTGCGGAAAGAGCGGCCACGAGCGGCCATGCCCCCTCTCGATCGCCATGGTGTTGCCTCGGACGCGGAGCAAATGACCTGCAACCGACGCTCTCTGCAGGAGAGGCGACGGTTTGTGTGATTTCGTGGGCCCTTTGACGGGCGAGAAGCCGGCTCGGCGGCGAGGGGTTTTGATTGGAGCCTTGTCAGGGTAGACTTGCCCGGCGAGTCGCGAGGCAGGCCAGATTCCTGGAAGCTGCGGCCCCAAATCGGCCTCCCGGGCAAGTGCCCGGTCGATGCGGCCGGCTTCAAACCAGCTGCCTTCTATCCTTCCATCGTCGGCGTGATCCGGCCCGTTCGCGCGGATGCACTCCGCACGCCCGCTGTCTTTCCCAAAGCACTGTCATTTCAAACAGGAGGAGATCGAGCCTTGCCTCAGATCGATCGTTTCGTCGTCGTCACCGGTGGTCCCGGATCCGGCAAGACCACCTTGATGTCGGCCCTGGCTGCCGAGGGGGTGCGTACCATGCCGGAGGCCGGCCGGGGTATCATCCAGGACCAGATCATCATCGGCGGCGATGCCCTGCCATGGGCCGACTGCGCTGTCTTTGCGAATCTGATGCTCGCCGCCGACATGCGTTCCTATCGCGAGGCGCAGGCATTCGAAGGGCTGCTGGTTTTCGATCGCGGCATCCCCGATGTGATCGGTTACCTGCACCTTTGTGGTTTGCCGGTGCCTGAGCCGGCTCGCAGGGCAGCTGCGCTTTGTCGCTACCGGCGGCAAGTCTTCATCGCCCCGCCCTGGCCGGCGATCTATGCCGGCGATGCCGAGCGCAAGCAGAGCCTCGAGGAAGCAGAGGCGACCCATGCCGCTATGGTCGATGTCTATACCCGCCTCGACTACGAACTGGTTCCACTGCCGCTCCTGCCTGTCGCCGAACGGGCAGCCTTCGTATTGCGCGTCCTGGAGCAGGGCACATGAGGCGCCCGTTCAGAAGGTCAGCCATGCTCGGATCGATCTGGCAAAGCCGGGACGGAAGCTGCTATAGCCTGACCATTGCACGCCGTCCGGTCGGCGAAACAAGCATATTCAGGACAATATTCCGGAACGAGGAAACTCCCCGTGTCAGCTTTGCCCCGTGAGGCCGATCGGCCTGGCGACGTCGATTCCGCCTATTCCTGGTTGCGTCTGGTTCTCACTCTCATCCTTGGTACGGTGGCGTGTGTCGGCAACTGGTCGGTCGTGGTGGTATTGCCGACCTTGCAGGTGGAGTTCGATACGCTGCGGGGCGGGGCCTCCCTGCCTTATACCTGCACCATGCTGGGCTTTGCCGTCGGCGGGGTCGTCATGGGTCGCCTGGCTGATCGGGCCGGCATTGTCGTGCCGATCCTGATCGGGGCTGTGCTGCTCTGCGCCGGCTATGTGCTGGCAGCCTTCACTTCCAATATCTGGCAGTTCGCTGCCCTCTCGATCGTGATCGGCCTCGGTTCGGCCGCCGGTTTCGCGCCGCTGATCTCGGACCTTTCGCACTGGTTCCGCAAGCACCGGGCGCTGGCGGTGACCTTTGCCGCGTCGGGCAGCTATCTTGCCGGCGCCGTCTGGCCGCTGGTTATCGAGTATTTCCAGTCCGATTATGGCTGGCGTGCCACCCATATCGGCATCGGCCTGTTCGCACCGGTTGCAATGGTGCCGCTCGCTTTGGCGCTGACCCGACGGCCCGCAACCACCACCTATGCGGCCGCTGAGGCCGCGACGGAGGCCGCGCGCGGAGAACTCGGTCTTTCGGCGAATGCCCTGCAGGCGATCCTGGTGGTGGCTGGCTTTGCCTGCTGCATGGCGATGTCGATGCCGCAGGTCCACATCGTCGCCTATTGCGGGGATCTCGGTTACGGCGTGGCCATCGGGACTCAGATCATCGCCCTGATGCTGGGGCTGGGCGTGGTCAGCCGCCTTGCTTCCGGCGTGGTCGCCGATCGCATCGGCGCCGGGCCGATGCTGCTGATCGGCTCCGCCATGCAGGGGGCGGCGCTACTGCTCTATCTTTTCTTCAACAGCCTTTCCTCGCTCTGGGTCATTTCGGGCCTGTTCGGTCTGTTCCAGGGTGGCATCGTGCCGATGTATGCCGTGATCATCCGCCAGTTCCTGCCGCCGCGCGAGGCGGGGGCCCGCATCAGCCTGGTGCTGATGGCGACGGTGCTCGGCATGGCGTGCGGTGGGCTCGCGTCGGGCTTCATCTATGACGTCACCCAGTCCTACCGGCTCGCCTTCCTGCACGGTTTCCTGTGGAATGTGGTCAATCTCGTCCTGGTCGGCTGGTTGCTGATCTGGCCGAAATGGCGCCAGCGCAGTGGGGCGGCACTGGCGCGCTGACGGTCGGCTTGTGGCCTGATCCCGCTGGGCTCGTCAATCGTTCACGGCGATGTCACTCAGGAGGAAGCCCGTTGGCGTCCTGGTGAAGACAAAGATCTGCTCGCCGCAACCAACGGAATAGGAGTCGTTGCCGTCGCCATCGCGATCATAAACGGGCTTTTCGCGTTGCAGGCAGGCCCGGGTCTTTGCAGTGAAATCGGGCCGGTAGATCTTGGCGCGGAACTGCGCGGCATCGGCGATGGCGCTGTCATTCTGAAAATGGCAGTTTCGCCAGGCCGGCGACGGCCGCTGCGTCATTGGCCTTCAGCGCAGCCCGAAACCTGGTGATGAAGCTGCTGAATTCCTTCTGCACGGCGGCGGATGCAGCCGTGCTCTTGGGAGCCTGGGCGAAGGCCGGGATGATGGACATCAGGGCGGCTGTCAGCACGATGCACGATGCCAGTTTCATCATCCTGTCCCCCTCAATGGTCCGTAATGAAGCCTACACCCGCGCCGCGACCCGTCAATCCCGCGCGCAGCCTCCTGGCTGTGGAGTGGGCTCAGTGCAATGCATGTCATTTGAGAGTTTTCGATTTCGCAGGACCCTGTCGTTGCCGGGCTTGACCCGGCAATCTAGTCCCTTCGCGCGGCTTCAGGATAGCCGGGTCAAGCCCGGCTATGGCAGATCGGGGTGTCTTCCCTTCAAGGGGGATTGCGTCGAGGGCTAAGCTGCCGACTTCATCCGGTCGATCGCGCCGTCGAGGCGGGCGGCGAGCGCGGCGCTCACCGGCGTCATCGGCAGCCGCAATTCGCCGCTGTCGATCAGACCGGTGCGCCAGAGCCAATACTTGATCGCAGCCGGATTGGGTTCGGCAAAGAGCAGCGGCACGAGATCGGTAAGGGAGCGCCAAGCGGCGCCGGCGGCTGGCTCGTCGCCCCGGGCAAAGGCGTCGCGGATGGCGATGAAGCTCGCAGTCTCGACATGGGCGGAGGCGAGGATTGCACCGTCAGCGCCGGCCGTCAGGGCGGCGTGGTAGAAGGCATCCTCGCCGGTCAGCACGGAAAAGCCGGGTGGCCGACGCCGGATCAATTCGGCCGATTGGGCCGGATCGGCGCAGCAATCCTTGGCTCCGACGATATTGGCTCGTTCGGCGAGTTGCAGCATTGCTTCGTTGCCGATGTTTACGCCGGTGCGATAGGGAATGTTGTAGATCAGGATGGGGTGCCGGCTACTGTCCGCCAGCACGCGAAAATGGGCGATCAGCCCGGCCTGGGAGGGTCTGCTGTAGTAGGGGCAGGCAATCAGATAGCCTGCGATCGGCCAGTCCGCCAGGCGGTGAAGCCGCTTGGCGAGCTTGCGCGTATTACTGCCGGAAAGGCCGAGATAGAGCGGCAGTCGGTAGCCTTGCCGGGCAAGCTCGTCGGCGCTGACCTCGACCAGCCGCTGGGTTTCATCCTCGTCCAGGGTCAGGCTTTCGCCTGTCGTCCCGGCGAGCACGAGGCCATCCAGCCCGAGCGTGCCGTAATGGCGAATGAGACGCCGCAGCGAGGTCTCGTCGAGTGCGCCGTCGCGGAAGGGCGTGATCAGGGGCAGCCACAGGCCCCGCGGGGAAACCTGCGAACGGTTGGCAGAAGAGGGGATTTCCATGGATCATCTCCGATGTGCCGGAGACGGCAGCAAAAAAGAACCCCGTCGAACCGGCGGGGTACATTTTCGATCTTGGTTCGCTGCTTATGGCGCGCGCGACGATCACCTGCCCCCGATGAGGAGGTGCTGTTTGGAGACGGCAAGAGTGATGCGCAAAATAGCCATACGCTATCCTGCCGTGGGCAACCCTTCCCTGTCAAGCCGACGTCATGGCACACTTCGGAGAGAATGGGCGGTGCGCTCCGGGAACGAGACGGGATCGGATGGGCAATCGCCTCTATCTCGACATGAACAAGGAAAATCAATCGTTTGACGATGAATTATGATGTGATCGGTGACATTCATGGCCATGCCGATGCGCTGCACAGGCTGCTGACGAGGCTCGATTATCGCGAACGGGACGGCGCCTATCGGCATGCTTCGCGCAAGATGATCTTCCTGGGGGATTTCATCGATCGCGGACCGGAACAGGTCGAGGTTCTCAGAGTCGTCCGCGCCATGGCGAGAGCGGGCACGGCCCGGGCGATCATGGGCAACCACGAGTTCAATGCACTTGGCTGGGCAACGCCGAACGGCACCGGCGGCTTCCTGCGGCCCCACACCGAAAAGAACGAAAAGCAGCATGCCGCCTTTCTGGCGCAGATCGGGGAGAGATCGCCGGCCCACTGCGAGGCGCTGGCCTGGTTTGCCTCCCTGCCGGTGTGGCTTGATCTCGGCGGATTGCGGATGGTGCATGCGTGCTGGCATGCCGCCTCGCAAGCCTGCCTCGTAGCGACCTGCCTCGACGCAGCCGGGTGCTTTCACGAGAAGGGCCTGCGCAAGGCCTATCTTGGCGGCACGCCGGAACATCTCGCGGCCGATGTCCTGCTCAAGGGACCGGAAGTGCGACTGCCCGTCGGGCACTCTTTCCGCGACAAGGACGGTCACACCAGGCACGAGGCTCGCCTGCGCTGGTGGGATCGGGAGGCCAAGACTTTCCGGCTCGCGGCCCTGGGGCTGGACGGTCGGAGGAGCGAATTGCCGGATGATCCCGTTCCCCACGACTATCACTATCAAGAGGCCGTGCCCGTGATGTTCGGCCATTACTGGCTGTCGGGCAGGCCGCAATTGTTGTCGCCTACCGCATCCTGTCTTGATTTCAGCGTCGCCAAGGGCGGTGTGCTGACCGCCTATCGCTGGTCTGGCGAATCAATTCTCTCCAACGACAATCTGGTCTGGGTGGCGGCCTGAAAGGCGCACGCGAAACGTCGCACCCTGCGAAGCAGCTTTGACATCGAACTGTCATAATGAGAAGGAGGGCACTGAAAGCGCTGGTGAAATTCGCCCCGCGTTTTCGTCTGTCCCTCTATCGTGCGCCATTGGCCAGCGGCACTGCCGCTGCCGGTGGGTGTCCGTCGTTTCGAAGTCCGCCCCCCATGGAATTGCAACTCCCCGTCTTCCTGGCCGTGCTCACTGCGGCGGCCCTGCATGCCGGGTGGAATGCGCTGGTCAAGATCAAGCTCGATCCCTTCCTGGCGATGACGCTGATTGCGGTGTCCTGCGGCATCATTGCCCTGCCGGCCCTGGCGATCACGGGGCTGCCCAACGAGGAAGCCTGGGTATGGGTGGCACTGTCGACCGCCCTGCATCTGGCTTATTACCTGTTCCTGGCAGAGGCCTATCGGCGGGCTGACATGAGCCAGGTCTATCCGATCGCACGGGGGGCGGCACCGCTGGCCACCACCGCGATTTCCTTGGCTTTCATCCATGATCCCATGACTTGGGGCAATGTCGCAGGCATTGCCGTGCTGGGGCTCGGGGTCCTGCTGATCTCGCTGAAGGGGCAGCGCGGTTCGCTGGTCCCGAGCCGAACAGCCGTGATCTACGCCCTGCTCACCGCCGTCACCATCTCGCTCTACACCATCGTGGACGGTATCGGTGCTCGCGCCGCTGGAAGCCCGAATTCCTATGCCGCTGCCCTGTTCGCGCTCGACGCCTACCCGATGCTGGTGATCTGCCTGTGGCGCAAGGGCTGGGCCGGCGTGCGACCAGCCTTGAAATTCCTGGTGCCGGGCTTTGCCGGCGGGGCGATGTCGCTCGCCGCCTACTGGATCGTGATCTGGGCGATGACGGTGGCGCCCATCGCCCTGGTTGCCGCCACGCGCGAGACCAGCGTGTTGTTCGGAGGCCTGATCGCCATGGTCTTCCTGAAGGAACCCCTCACGCCGGTGCGCGGCCTCTCGGCCTTGCTCATCCTGGGCGGACTGGTGCTGATGCGGCTGGGATGATCCTGCTGCTGCCTTTACGGCGTCGCCGACTTGTTGCCGGCTCTTTCCTTCAGATATTCGCCCATCACCTCGCTGCCGACCTGCTGCCCCCACCGCATCCCGACGGTCGCCATGAATTGAGCGATGACCGGTTGTTTCTCGACCATCTTCTGTCCGGTTGGCGATTTATAAAAGGCGATGAGATTGGCGAGGTCTTCCTCGCTGAATTCGCGCGCATAGACTTGCGCTGCCAGGTCGACGAACTTGTCGAGATCCTTGTCCAGCCGCTCCGCGAAGCGCTTGGAAAATTCGGCCGCAGTCTTCTCATCGGCGCCTTGCCGCATGAGCATGGGCTTCATCTGTGACAGAAAAGTCGGGAAGAGCTTGCGCATGTTGTCGGTCGTACGCGCCAGAACGATGATCTCCTTGGCTTGAGCCAGCCGCCCGGCGTCGTCGGCGTGAAGGCTGTTCACGCCGATAAAGGCGAATGCGAGGCCGAGACAGGCCGTACGGAGGCGCAGCATGCGAACTCTCTGGGTGTGGGACATGAGGTATGGGCGAGATTGAGTAAAATCTCGCCCTTACCTTTCGTCAAGAGAGCTGTTTCCCAGAGCGTCGGAGGAGGGAGCCTGCCGGCCGTCTCCTTTAAAAATCACAGCAATCCGTTCGCCTTCAAAATGGCGTCGGCATTGTCCTTGGTGATGGTCTGGGTATCCAGCACCAGCTTTTTCTCGACCGTCCCGCCGCCCAGCACCTTCAGAGCCTGGCGCAGGCCCTCGGCGCCGGGCGTGGGATAGACGAAGGTCGCCGCAAGCACGCCGTCGTGGACGTATTTGACACCTTCATTGGGCAAGGCGTCGACACCGACGAACAGGATGTTCTTTTCCCGGCCGGCATCCTTGGCAGCAAGATAGGCGCCATAGGCCATGGGGTCGTTGTGGCCATAGACCAGGTTGATGTCCTCGAAATTGCGCAGGGCCGTCGACATAACCTCGTAGGCCTTGGCCTGTTTCCAGTCGGCCGATTGCTGGTTGAGGAGATGCTTGATGCCGCTCTCCTTGTCCGCCTTCTCGTGATAGCCATTGGAGCGGTCGTGGCTCGCCTGGGTGCCGAGGCCGCCCCAGATCTCGACGACATTGCCCTTGGCCTTGCCGGCCCCGCCCAGGGTCTTGACCACGAAGTCACCGACGGCACGGCCGATCACCACATTGTCGCCGCCGATCCACTGGGTGTATTTCTCGGAATTGACGTTGCGGTCGAGCACGAAGACCGGGATCTTGGCGTCCATGGCCTTTTCGACCACGGCCGTCAGGCCGGCCGATTCCTTCGGGCTGATCAGGATGGCGTCGACCTCCTGGGTGATGAAGCTCTCGGTGTCGGCCACCTGCTTTTCGGTCTTGTCCTCGGCATCGGCCATCAGCAGGTTGACGTTGGGATGCTTCTCGGCCTCCGCCTTCAGGTCCTTGTTGAACTGGACGCGCCAGGGCTCGAGCGTCGTCGCTTGCGAAAAGCCGATCGTATATTTCTTGTCGTCGGCAAGGGCGCGCGGCGTCCAGCCCAACGGGATCAGCATGGCGCCGCCGCCGGCGAGCGCGGCATGGATGAAGTTCCGGCGATTGATCATGGGGTTTCCTCCAGCTTGTTATAGGTCTTCTCATCCTGTGCCTCGGCTTGCGGGCTCGTCTTGAGCGACGCGAAGATCTGGCCAAGATTGCGTTCCTGCAGCAGCACGGTGAGGATGATGATCAGCCCCTTCATCACCAACTGGACGTTGGTGGAGATGTTGTGAAGCTGCAGGATGTTGGTGAGCAGGCCGAAGATGAGCACGCCGACCAGCGTGCCGGCGAGACTCCCGCGCCCGCCCATCAGGCTGGTGCCGCCGATCACCACGGCGGCGATGGCGTCGAGCTCGAGGCCGACGCCGGCGTCGGGCTTGCCCTGGCGGTATTGCGCCACATAGAGCACGCCGGCGATGCAGGCGAGCATGCCTGAGAAGGCGTAGGTCGCGATCTTCACCGGGGTGACGGCGATGCCGGACAGGCGTGTCGCCTCCTCATTGCCGCCGATGGCATAGACATAGCGGCCAAAGGCGGTGAATTTCAGCACCACCATGAAGAGGGCCAGCGCGGCCAGGAAGAACAGGCCTGGCACCGGCAGCACGCCCCAGAGCACGGCGCGCAGGAGATCGATGTCGGTGGTGGCGTTGGTGCCGGAATAGACGGCGACCACGGCACTGTCCTGGCCGGCGACCAGGCGGGCGAGGCCGAGCATGGTGACCATCATCGCCAAGGTGACGATGAAGGGCTGCAGGCGGCCGCTGACGATGATCGCCCCATTGAGCGCGCCGACCGCGAGTCCGACGCAGGAGACGGCAATCAGCACGCCGGGCATGCCGAACTGGCTGCCGGCCTGGGAGGCCAGCCAGAGCGTCAACAGGCCGGCGACGACGATGCCCGCAACGGGAGGCAGCCAGATGGCCGAGAGCGCCGATCTTCGGCGGCCGTGACGGATCGACGCCGCCGTTGCCACGGATCTGCCCATGCCGAGCTGGCCGGAGACGAAGGAAACGATCAGGGCGACACCGACCATCGCAACCAGGAAGGTAATGGGCAGGGCGATGCCCGCTGCCACGGTGAGGCCCGGCTGGGTGAGCAGCAGCGCCGCTAGCACGGTGCCCAGGGCCAGGATCGAGCCGACGGACAGGTCGATGCCGCCGATCAGGATCACCATGGTCATGCCGACAGCGACAAGGCCGGTGATCGAGACCTGGCGCAGTACGTCGGAGAGATTGCCGGAGGTCAGGAAGATGTTGCGCCCCTTGGAGGTGACCGGCGAAAAGGCGACACCGATCGCAAAGAGGGCGGCGAGGCCCCAATACAGCTTGGTCCGCGACAGAAGTCTCAGAAAGGTCATTGACGGCTCGTTGGCGGCATAGTGGGGGCAGGCGGGAGGGGCGGAATGCCCGTGGCCTCGGGCAGGGCGGCTGATCGCCGCGGCGAAGCAAGGGTCATGATCGCCTCCTCGCTGGCTTCCCGGCGTTCGAGGAGGCCTGCCTGGCGCCCTTCCTGCATGACCAGCACGCGATCGGACAGCAGCAGCAATTCGGGCAGCTCGGAGCTGACGACGAGGATGGCCATGCCCTGTCCGGCAAGGCGGAAGATCAGGTCGTAAATCTCCTTCTTGGCGCCGATGTCGATGCCGCGCGTCGGCTCGTCGAGCAGCAGGATGCGCGGGCCGATGGCGAGCCATTTGCCGATCACCACCTTCTGCTGGTTGCCGCCGGAAAGCTCGGCCACGACCTGCTCGTCCGAGCGGCAGCGTACGGAGAGGCTGGCGATCGCCTCGCGGGCAAGCCGGGTTTCCAGGCCGTCATCGCGCAGGCCGAAGCGCTGCTGCAAGGGCTGGGAAGGCAGGGAGACATTGTCACGGATGGTCGATTGCAGGAGGAGGCCGGTCGCCTTGCGGTCCTCCGTCACCAAAGCGAGGCCGTGCCGGATGGCTTGGCGCGGGCTGTCGATCCGGGCTTCGACCCCGTCGACGACGATCCGGCCCTCACGGCGTCCCATGGTGGCCCCGAAAATCGTTTCCAGAATCTCGGTGCGGCCGGAGCCGAGCAGGCCGGCAATGCCGAGGATTTCTCCGCGATGCAGGTTAAAGGACACGTCGCGCAGCACGCGTTTCCAACCGCCGCGCGTCTGGGGAAGGCTGAGGCCGAGACCTTGCACGGTAAGGGCTTCGGCAGAGCGGTCCGGCGTGTGGGGCGGCGTGGCGAGGCTGAGATCGCGGCCGACCATGCTGGCGATGATGCGCTCGGGCGTCAGCTCCGCCATGGCAGCGGTCAGTACGCGCCGCCCGTCGCGCATCACCGTGACGCGATCGGCGAGCAGGGAAACTTCATCCATGCGATGGCTGATATAGACGATGGCCACGCCCGAGGCGGCGAGCTTGCGGATGATGCCGAACAGGCGCTCGCATTCGCTCGGCGACAGGGCAGAGGTTGGCTCATCCATGATCAGGACTCGCGCTTCCAGCGAAAGCGCCTTGGCGATTTCGACCAGTTGCTGCTCGCCGACCCGCAGCGACCCGACCCGCGCTTCGGGATCGAGGGCGACGCCGAAGCCGGTAAGCAGGTTGGCGGCGGCGCGGGCAAGGGCACGGCGATCGACGAACAGCCCGGCGATGCGGGGTTCGCGGCCGAGGAAGATGTTCTCGGCTACGCTCATCTCGGGAATGAGGTTGAGTTCCTGGTGGATGATGGCGACGCCGGCAGCCTGGGCATCCCGTACCGAGGCGAAACGCAGGCCGCGGCCACGGCTGAAAAGGTTGCCGTCGAACTCGGTCAAGATGCCGCTGACGATCTTCATCAAGGTGGACTTGCCGGCACCGTTCTCGCCGACGAGCGCGTGCACCTCTCCGGCCGCGATCGAGAAGTCGACGTTGTGCAGGACGGGGACGCCTACGAACCGTTTGGAGATGCCGCGCGCTTCCAGTGCGGCATCACTCGGTTCGAGCCGGGTGGCGAGCATTGTGCGTTTCCTCGACACTCTTGTGACCAAAGTGTCTTTTATTTATAGAGAACACTAACATGTGCTGCTGGGGGCGGCAAGGGCACAAAGCGTCGCGTTCATATTGGCCCGGTCACTTCAGCACCGCTTGATTGTGCAGCGATGAATCGCGTCTAAGCGGGCCACGCAGAGACGACCAGACGTCGAGCGAAAACGAAATGCGACTGCAATCCTGAGGAACGGCGATGCCGCGCCCGCGCAATGTCTCGATGAAGGCCACCAATCTGGCCCTCGACATCATGGCGAAGCTGAAGCCCGGCGCGCAACTGCCGCCGGAGGCGGTGCTGGCGCGCGAAATCGGCGTGAGCCGCACGGCAATGCGCTCCGCCCTCGAAGGCCTGGAACAGGCGGGACTGATCCGACGCGACGGCCGGCACGCCCTGCTGCACCGGCTGCCGGCGGCCTCGGATTATTTCGGCCTGGCCGAAACCGAAAGCCGCTCGGATCTGGTGGAACGGCGCTTCCTCGAAATGGCAGTCGCCGGCGATCTGATGCCCGGCCGTAATTTCTCGGAGGCCGAGCTGGCGCGGACTTTCGGCGCCAGCACGGTGAGCGTGCGCGAATTCCTGATCGGTTTTTCGCGTTACGGCCTGGTCGAGAAGGCGCCGCGTGGGGGCTGGCGGCTCTGCGCCTTCGATGCGCCCTTCGCCCGCGAGCTTGCGGCAACGCGGCGCACTTTCGAGATCGAGGCGATCCGCCTCTTCACGCAGCGGAGCAGTGACGATCCGGTATGGCGGGAGATTGGCCGGCTGATCGAGACGCATGAGGCCATGAGCCGGGGCGGCGAGGAGGCTATTCGCCAGTTTCCGCAGCTCGATCGTCGCTTCCATCGCTTCTTGGTGGACCAACTCGACAATCGCTTCGTCACCAGCTTCTACGACGTGGTCTCCTTCGTCTTTCACTATCACTACCAATGGCGCAAGGACGACGAGATCGAGCGGTATCGCACGGCGCTGGCGGAGCATCTGGGCATTCTGCGGGCCCTGAAAGCCGGGATCATCGAAGACGCGCAGATGCGGCTCGAAGAACATTTGCGCACATCGGTACGCACGCTGCTGGAGTCGGCGATCGGAGCGGGCCAGGAGCGGGCCGGATGAGGCGCGACCAGCCTTCTCCCCTTGCGGGAGAAGGTGGTGCGAAGCACCGGATGAGGGGAGAAACACTGCTTTGCGGGCTTTTTGCCAACACCCCTCATCCGACCTCGTTGCACTCGGCAACCCGAGGCACTTCAAAAGGAAGTGCCAGGTCCCGCAAGGGGAGAAGGCTGGTCGCGCTCTGTCCTGAAAGTCCAAGTCCACGTTGAATGCGGAGGGCAGTTGCCCGCCCTCCGCCGTGCTGCCCTCAGTCGAGCAGCCGGTTGATCACGCCGGCCCCCACCGTGCGGTTGCCCTCGCGGATGGCGAAGCGCGTATTGGCTTCGAGCGCGATGGCTTCGTTGAGGGCGATGGTGAGCACGACGGTATCGCCGGGCATCACCATCTCGACGTCCGGCGGCAGTTCGATGCCGCCGGTGACGTTGGCCGTGCGGAAGAAGAACTGCGGCCGGTAATGGCCGAAGAAGGGTGTGTGGCGCCCGCCTTCTTCCTTGGAGAGCACATGGACCTCTGCCTCGAAGCGGGCATGCGGCTCCACCGTACCGGGCTTGGCCAGTACCTGGCCCCGCCGGACTTCCTTCAGCTCGACGCCGCGCAGCAGGCAGCCGACATTCTCTCCGGCAAGACCCTTGTCCAGAATCTTCTGGAAGGTCTCGATGGAGGTGACCACCGTCTTGCGACGGGCACCGAAGCCGACGAGCTCGACCTCGTCCCCGAGCCTGACCGCACCGCGTGCGATCAGGCCGGTGATCACCGTGCCCCGCCCGGAGATGGTGCGCACGCTCTCGATCGGCATCAGGAAGGGCCGGTCCTCGGCGCGCTCGGGCGGCTCGATCGTGCTGTCCAGCGCCTCGAAGAGCCGGAGGATCGCCTCATCCGCCAGTTCGCCCTTGAGCCCGTTCAGGGCCTGCAGGGCGGAACCGCGGATGAAGGGCACCTTGTCGCCCTCGTAGTTCTGCCGCGTCAGGAACTCGCGGATCTCAAGCTCGACAAGGTCGATCAGTTCCGGATCCTCCACCGCATCGCACTTGTTGAGGAACACCACGATGCGGGGCACGCCGATCTGCCGCGCCAGCAGGATGTGCTCGCGCGTCTGCGGCATGGGGCCGTCCAGCGCGGACACCACCAGGATCGCGCCGTCCATCTGTGCCGCGCCGGTGATCATGTTCTTCACATAATCGGCATGGCCGGGGCAGTCGACATGGGCATAATGGCGGTTCTCAGTCGAGAACTCGACATGGCCCGAAGCGATGGTGAGAATCTTCGAGGCATCGCGCGTGCCCTGGGCGGCAGAGGCGCGGGCCACGTCCTGATACGAGACGAAAGCTCCCCAGCCTCGGTCTGCCGAGACCTTGGTGAGCGCCGCGGTCAGCGTCGTCTTGCCATGGTCGACGTGGCCGATGGTGCCCACATTGCAATGGGGCTTCAACCGGGTGAACTTTTCCTTGGTCATGCTACACCTGTGGTGCTTGCCGGCCCTCGCTTGGGAGGTTGCACGGCTCAGGGCACCACGAGAGCCAAAAAAGTGCCCGGAACCGCTTTTGCGTCCGGGCTGGCTCGATCTCAGGTGATTTCGGTCCGGCCTAGGGCAAAGCGCGTGCGGCCGAGGAATCGATGGTCCTCGGGATCATCAGCGATATCGACGATGATTTCCGCATGGGTCCGGTGCCTTGTGGCGGGATGACGATAGGGATGGCGCAAATAGGAGTTTGCGGCGGGAAATGCAAGGGGAGACTTGCAGGATGAGGCACGACTCCCTCTCCACGAAGCTGGGGAGGGAGTCGTGCCTCACTTGTTCGGGCTTACCCTTCCCGCCCGCGCCGCTTGCCGGGCTTCTCGTCCGACCAAGGCTTCTTCTCGTCGGACCAAGGCTTCTTGGGACCCTTGCGGTGCGGCTTGGGCTCGCGCGGCGCATCCTCGCCACCGCGGTCGCGATAGGGCTGGATGCGGATGTTTTCCTCGTCGGGCCGGCGGGCATTGGCGGCAAAGTGCTCGGCGGCTTCCTTGGCGATCTCCACCACGGTCTCATTGTCGAGGATCTTGATGTTGCCGATGTCGCGGCGCTTAACGCCGCCGCGGCGGCAGAGCATCGGCAGCAGCCATTTGGGATCGGCATTGTTGCGGCGTCCGATCGAGAGGCGGAACAGCACGGCATCGGGATCGGCCGGCACCTCCTCGCGCTCGAAGCGGCGCGGACGCTCGGAGCGCTCGGGACGGTCGTCGCGCTCGAAGCGGGAGGGGCGCTCGTCGCGGCCATAGCGGTCGTCGCGCTCGAAGCGCGAGGGCTTGCGGTCGCGCCGCTCGAAGCGCTCGCCCGGGTCGCTGATCTCCTCGGGCTCGGGCAGGCGAGCGCGATAGACGCGGGCGAGCGCCGCGGCAATGTCCTCGGCACTGCGGTTTTCGAGCAGCAGCTTGGCGATGGCCAGGTCTTCCTCGCCGGGGGCTTCCGTCAGCAGCGGATCTTCCAGCATGCGCTGCTGGTCGAGCACGCGGATTTCATCGGCGGTCGGCGGCCCCATCCACTGAGCTTTCACGCCTGCCTGACTGAGCAGGATCTCCGCCTTGCGGCGGCGCGACATCGGCACCAGCAGGGCGCTGATGCCCTTGCGGCCGGCGCGGCCGGTGCGGCCCGAGCGGTGCTGCAGCTTCTCGGCGTCGGTGGGCAGGTCGGCATGGATGACCAGGCCGAGATTGGGCAGGTCTATGCCACGCGCCGCCACGTCTGTGGCGACGCAGATCTGGGCGTGGCCGTCGCGCAGGGCCTGCAGCGCCTGGTTGCGCTCATGCTGGCCGAGCTCACCCGAGAGCAGCACGGCCGAAAAGCCGCGTTCGCGCAGGGTGGCATGTAGATGGCGCACGGATTCGCGCGTATTGCAGAACACGATCGTGGTGGGGGAGGCGACGAGGCGGAGCAGGTTGACGACAGCATGCTCGGTTTCCTTGGGAGAAACGCGGATGGCGCGGTATTCGATGTCGGCATGGCCGCGCTCGGCGGTCTTCACCTCGATGCGCAACGCATCCTTCTGATAGGTGCGCGCGATGGCGACGATGCCCTTGGGCATGGTTGCCGAGAAGAGGAGGGTACGACGGTCGTCCGGGGTGGCTTTGAGGATGAACTCGAGATCCTCGCGGAAGCCCAGGTCGAGCATCTCGTCGGCCTCGTCGAGCACTACGGCACGCAGGGCTGAGAGATCGATGCCCTTGCGTTCGATGTGGTCGCGCAGGCGGCCGGGCGTGCCGACCACGATATGGGCACCGTCGGCGAGCAGGCGGCGCTCGCGGCGCGGGTCCATGCCGCCAACGCAGGAAACCACACGCCCACCAGCCTTCTGGTAGAGCCAGAGCAATTCACGCTCGACCTGTATGGCGAGCTCGCGGGTCGGCGCGATGATCAGGGCCAGGGGGGCATCGGCCTGTTCGAAGCGCTCGTCGTCGCCGAGCAGGTCGCGGGCGATAGCAAGGCCATAGGCCACCGTCTTGCCCGAGCCGGTCTGGGCTGAAACCAGCAGGTCGCGGTCGGCGGCATCATCGGCCAGCACGGCGGACTGAACCGGGGTGAGTTCTTCGAAATTGCGATCGGTCAGAGCCTGGCGCAGCGCCGGGTTCAGGGAAGGAAGTGTCACGGAATGAACCTGTCAGATGAGAAAACCGGTCATGTGAAATGCCGGGTCCGGGGGCGGCGCGCCCAAAAGACAAGTCCGCGCGCCAGCGTCCACTTCTGCAGGATTTCACTGATGCAGCAGCCCATACAGGAAAGCGCGGTCAATTGCGAGGCCGATCACGCGATGCTGCTGCGCGTTTGCAACATGGCGGCAGCGCCGTCGGGATTGGATCGTCGCCCACAACAATCCGGCTCGACCGCTCTTTGGCGCTCAAATCCACGTTGCCAAGCGGACAAGCCATCATGCAAACATCGGCGAGGGGTGGCGGGAAAGGCAAGGCGAGCCGATGGATGGGTCTGCGACGGAGCGTGAACATTTTTCCCGCTATTACGCTCGCTATCTGGTCGCCAAACACGGCTACAGGCTGGGAGCCCTGCCACAATCGGAGGCGTTGTTGCAGCACTGCGACTATGTGCTGACCAGATCGGCCGGCAAACGCATCTCGATTGTCGGCATCGTCAATTGCGACAGTACCGAAGGCAAGACCTTCACCATGCCGGCGCAAGGTCTCGCAGGGCTCGCGCAGCAGGTCGCTGGTTCGCTGCCGGCAGCCGAAAAATTCGCAATCACGATCTACGAGATCGGCTCCCGCGCGATCGGAAGAGCCGACAAGTTCCGTCTGTCGGGGCATGGGAGCCGTGGCAGGAAGTATGCCACCAAGGCGATCGCCGTCGACGTTTCGAAGCGCCGCGCCTGGCCCTTGCCTTTGTTCGGGCGTAGGTTCAGTCCGGCCGGGCAGATGGAGAAGCTGCTTCGCGCGCCGCGGTTGTCGGCCGCTGAATTGTCCAGGCCGGAACGGGCTGTCAAGTTGGGAAGGTTAATCTTCGTCTGGGTGCTGATGGCCCTGCTGCTGGCGGTTTTCATCGCTGAGCAGGTCTTCACCGTCGGCAAGACCGGAAAACCGGCCGTGCCGACCATCGAAACCCTGCAGATCCTGGGAGGCCTCAGCCATCGGCCGGTGATTGGAGAGGGACAAAGGCGGCACCTGTTCACGGTGCCGTTGCGGCATGCCGACATCACAAACATACCGGCTTCAACTGCCTGGCGCTCTTCCCAACATCTGCTGCGATCGAAAGCCGTTGGGGAGGTCGCGTGATACCTGGTGGCAGCCGGTCTTGGCCGGGCCGATCCTGTTGCAACGACTCCCATTCTTGTGCATCGCAACAATATTATTGACAAATCTGTCCGAAACAGTGTTTCTGATGCCATGGCAAGACCGAGAGAATTCGATCGTGACGAGGCGCTCAAGCGCGCCACCGCCGTGTTCTGGGCCAAGGGCTTCGAGGCGGCATCCACCGACAATCTGCTTGCGGCGATGAAGATTGGTCGCCAGAGCCTCTACGACACGTTCGGCGACAAGCGCCGCCTCTATCTGGAGGCTTTGGGGCGCTATCAGGCGGTCAATCTTGCCAATCAGCTTGCGCAACTCGACGCGGAAGCATCGCCCCTCGCCGGGATCCGCCGGATGCTGCTGGCGGTGGCGGAAGCCGATCCCTCCTTTCGAGCTCTCGGCTGCATGAATGTCGGCGCGATCATCGAGTTCGGCCGGAACGACGAAGAAATTGCCGGCATGCTCGCCGAGAACGAGGCCGCGCTCGATGCGGCGCTGGAGGGCAGCCTGCGCAAGGCCAGGGCGGCGGGCGAGATCGGTGCGGGCACGGACATCAGGGGCGCTGCACGTTTCATCCAGGCGACATTGCGCGGCCTCAAGGTCAGCGGCAAGGCCGGTGCCGATACGCAGAGCCTGCGCCAGAGCGTGGAGTTCGCTCTTGCGGCGCTGACCAAGGACGCGCGCCGAGGCTGAGGCGGCGTTCACAAGCCGGCGAGCCGATGGACGAGGCCGAAGGCGGCAACCCCGACCAGCAGGAGGCCTGCGCTACGCCCGGCCCAGATGCTGAGGGCAGGGCTCGAGGTCAGGGCGTCGCGGCCGCGCGCAGCCATCAGGGCCAGTCCGCCGTAGACGGCAAACTGTACCAGCACCGTCATCAGGCCCATCACCAAAGCCTGGGGCCAGAGCGGCCCGAAGCTCGGGTTGAGGAATTGCGGGTAGACCGCCAGTACGAATAGCCAGGCCTTCGGATTGAGCAGGCATGTCATCAGTCCCTGACTAAAGATGCGCGCCGGCGCCACAGCGCGGCCGGTTTCGACCTCGCCGACGGTTATCGAGCTGCGCAGCAGCCGGATGCCGATCCAGATCATGTAGGCCGAGCCGACCAGGATCATGGTGGTGGCGAGGGCGGGGACCAGCCGGCTGAGGGCGGCGACGGCGACCGTGCCGAACAAGGTATGGCAGATCCCGCCCGCCATGATGCCCGAGGTCGCGGCAAGGCCCGCGCGCCGGCCGCCCGTCAAGGCATTGGCGAGCACGAAGAGCATATCCATGCCCGGCACGATGATGATGCCGGCGAGCAGGATGAGAAAGAGCCAGAGATTGTCGGTATAGGTCATGTCAGTTGCCAGCCAGGGGCGAGGCCCGTTCGGTGACGTCCTCGCCGCTTTTTCAAAGGGTTGGCTGCCTCTATAGAGAGAGGCAACTGACAGGGATGTGTCAGTTGTGAAGGGGGCTCATGCGCAAGGCGGCACGGTTGTTCGAGATCATTCAGATTCTCAGGCTAACGCGGAAGCCGGTCACGGCTGCCGCCATCGCCGAGGCCCTGGAGGTCACGATACGTTCGATCTATCGCGACATCGCCGCGCTGCAGGCCATGCGGGTGCCGATCGAGGGAGAGCGCGGCATCGGCTATGTCCTGCGCTCGGGCTTCGACCTGCCGCCCCTGATGTTCTCGATCGAGGAGACGGAGGCGGTGATGCTCGGGCTGGCCCTGATCGAACGTGCCGGCGATCCCGAACTGACACAGGCCTCGCGGCGGGCCGGCGCGAAACTGGCGGGCGCGGTGCCCGAGCCTCTGCGCCAGCTGTTCTCCTCGCGCACGCTGCATGCCTGGGGCGAGATCGCACCGACGCCCGAGCGCATCGATCTCGGCCTGGTGCGCCGGGCCATTCGCGACGAGGAAAAGCTCGCACTCGATTATCGCGACGAACAGGGGCAGCAGACGCGGCGGACGGTGCGCCCGCTCGCCCTCATCTATTATTCGCAGGCTTTCGTGCTGGTGGCCTGGTGCGAGCTGCGGCAGGCGATCCGTAACTTCCGCGCCGACCGCGCTTTGTCCTGCATGCCGACGGGGCAATACTTCCGCCATGAGGGCGACCGCTTGCGCGAATTGTGGATTTCGGGCTGGCAGATCAACCAGGGACAGTCAGGATAAGAAGCGCTCCCGGGCCAGAGGTTTCGGGTTGCCGGACTCGGCGTACTATGGTCGGTTGGCGACCGAGAACAAAACGGGAGAATTCGCATGACTGGCCAAATCCGCGTCGGCATCGGTGGTTGGACCTTCGAACCGTGGCGCGGCAGCTTCTATCCCGCCAGCCTGGCCCAGAAGCGGGAACTCGAATATGCCAG
The DNA here is from genome assembly GCF_052045555.1 of Labrys sp. 22185. NCBI lineage: Bacteria > Pseudomonadati > Pseudomonadota > Alphaproteobacteria > Hyphomicrobiales > Xanthobacteraceae > Labrys > Labrys sp. 22185. Next base: position 21,317 of record NZ_JBQEPH010000005.1, read on the forward strand.
CCGCCAGGTGACGGCGATCGAGATCAATGGGACCTATTACGGCTCCCAGAAGCCGGAGAGTTTCGCCAAATGGCATGCGGAGACGCCGGATGACTTCATCTTCGCGATGAAGGCGAACCGTTTTGCCACCAACAAGAAAGTGCTGTCCGACGCCGGAAAGTCGATCGACATGTTCATCGGCAGCGGCATCGTCGAATTGAAGAAGAAGCTCGGGCCGATCAACTGGCAGTTCATGCCCACCAAGAAGTTCGATCCGGCCGATTTCGAAGGCTTCCTCAAGCTCCTGCCCAAGAGCCATGAAGGTCATGCGTTGCGCCATGTCGTCGAGGTCCGCCACGACAGCTTCAAGGTGCCTGAGTTCATCGAGCTGGTGCGTGCCTACGATGTCGGCATCGTCCTGACCGACAAGGCGGATTTCCCGCATATCCACGACGTCACGGCTCCCTTTGTCTACGCGCGCCTACAAGCGGCGAAGGAGGAGGAGGATCTCGGTTATTCCGCTGCTGCGCTGGACAAATGGGCGGAGCGCTCCAAGGCCTGGGCCAAAGGTGGCGAGCCTGCCGACCTCGACAAGACATCGGACAAGAAACCCTCCCAGGCGGCCAGTCGGGACGTCTTCGTCTTCATGATCAACGGCTTCAAGCCCAAGGCACCCACCGCGGCGAGGGCGCTGATCGAGCGCTTGTAGGCGCCGTCATCGCAGAACGGGGCAGGGATCGGCAGCGCTGCCGTTGGGTCACACAGGCGCCCAGATTATGGGCCAGAACAGGCAGATGATAGATCTGTTCAGCTTCGACCAGCCCAGTCGCCTCGACATTGCCGAGGGCGCCGTGCTGCTCGTCGGTCGTGCCCTCGTCGGCGAGGAAGCCCTGCTTGCCGCTCTCGATACCGTGGTGGCCGGCGCTCCTTTCCGCCATATGGTTACGCCCGGCGGTTTCACCATGTCGGTGGCCATGACCAATTGCGGTCGGGCCGGCTGGGTAACCGACAGGCGTGGCTATCGCTACACGGCGGAAGACCCCGAGACGGGCCAGCCCTGGCCGGAGATGCCGGGAGCCTTTGCAGTCCTCGCGCGCGAAGCGGCGACCGAGGCGGGATTTCCCGGCTTCGAGCCGGATGCCTGCCTGATCAACCGCTATGAGCCCGGCGCCAAGATGTCGTTGCACCAGGACAAGGACGAGCGTGATTTCAGCAAGCCCATCGTCTCGGTCTCGCTCGGCCTGCCCGCCATGTTTCAGTTCGGCGGTCTGTCGCGCAGCGACAGACCGAGCAAGGTACCGCTCCAGCATGGCGACGTGATGGTATGGGGTGGCCCTTCGCGCCTGGCCTATCACGGCATCTTGCCGTTGAAGGAGGGGCAGCATCCTCGCCTCGGTCGCAATCGCATCAATCTGACCTTCCGCAAGACCTGACGGACGACGATTGGCTTGCCCGTGTCACGCCGGGCCCGGTGATCGGGAAATCACTCCGTCATCGGCCCAGTCGGCGAAGCTCTTGGCCACCCAGTCGATGAAGACGCGAACCCGCGGCGAGAGCTGGCGGCTCTGCGGATAGAGCAGGGAGACGGGCGTTGGCGTCGGCGGATGCGCCGGCAATATTTCGATCAGTCGGCCGTCGGCGAAATAGGGCAGGAGATGGTAGCGCGGCACCTGAATGAGCCCCAGCCCGGCCAATGCGCCTCCGAACAGGGCCTCCGATCCCGTGACCGTCAGCGCGGTGGGTAGGCTGACATGGCGCAGGGCGCCGTCCACCTGAAATTCGAGCGGCATGACGCTGCCCGTCGCCGAAGAAACGAAGCCGACCATGCGGTGGCCTTCGAGGTCGCCCGGTGTTGTCGGCATGCCATGGCGCGCGAGATAGGCCGGGCTTGCGCAGGTCGCCTCGGCGAGCAAGGCGACCCGGCGGGCTACCATCGAACTGTCCTGGAGATCGCCGGCCCGGATCACGCAATCGATGCCTTCGCGCACGAGATCGACCAGGCGGTCCCCCTCGCCGATATGAAGCTGCAGGCCCGGATAGCGTTCCAGGAAATCGGTGAGGCCCGGCAGCAGGAAATGCCGGGCGAGTGTGCCATGCACGTCGATGCGCAGCAATCCGCGGGGCTTGGTGTCGCCAAAGGCCGCTTCGGCGTCCTCGATGTCGGCCAGGATGGCAAGGCAGCGATGATAGTAGGCCTCGCCGTCCAGCGTCGGGCTGACGACGCGGGTGGTACGCTGGAGCAGGCGGACGCCAAGGCGCGCCTCCAAGTGGCGGATTGCTTCGGTCACGGTGGAGCGGGGCAGACCCAGATCTTGTGCCGCCTGGGTGAAGCTGCGGCGCTCGACGATGCGGGTGAAGAGCCGGATGGCGTCGAAACGATCCATTGTTCGTAATGTCCGAATAGTCATGGCAATTCTTGCATGATTATCCGAAGTGACAGAAGGAGGATAGTGCTCTCCAGTGATCAACCTCACCTCAAGGAGAGAAAAATGACTGTGAATGGCAGCAAAGTCGCCCTCGTCACCGGCGCCTCGCGCGGCATCGGCGCCGCCATCGCCCGGCGCCTGGCGCATGACGGCTTCTCGGTCGTCGTCAACTATGCCGGCAATACCGAGCGCGCCGAGGCCCTGGTGCGGGAGATCGAGAGCGCAGGAGGGCGCGCGCTGGCCTTGCAGGCCGACGTGAGCGATCCCGCGGCCGTGGCCGCGATGTTCGAGGCGGCGCAGGCGGAATTTGGCGGCGTGGACGTCCTGGTCAACAATGCCGGCATCATCGCCCTGTCCCCGCTCGCCGAGACGGACGATGACGGTTTCGATCGGCTGGTGGCCGTCAATCTCAAGGGCAGCTTCAACACCATGCGCGAGGCGGCGCAGCGGTTGCGCACGGGCGGACGCGTCATCAACTTCTCGTCGAGCGTCGTTGGCCTGCGCCAGCCGAGCTATGGCATCTATGCCGCGACCAAGGCCGGCATCGAGGCCTTGACCAGCGTGCTGGCCAAGGAACTGCGTGGTCGCGCGATCACGGTCAACGCCATCGCACCGGGCCCGACGGCAACCGATCTCTTCCTCACCGGCAAATCGGCGGAATTGATCGAGCATTATACCCGCATGGCGCCACTCGAGCGGCTCGGCACGCCGGAAGACATCGCCGCTGCGGTCGCCTTCCTGGCCAGCCCGGACGGCGGCTGGATCAACGGGCAGACCCTGAGGGCCAATGGCGGACTGATCTGAGGCGGCAACTGCTGAGGCGAGGCGCCTTTGAGGGTGACTGTTTTCGCGTTCCAGTCGCTCCTATGGCGTCACCCCCGCACAGCATTGTCCTTCATCAGCCTGTCCAGATGCTGGCGGATATGGTTGGCCTCGGCCGCCGTGGAAGCGAGAGCAATGGCCTGGTCGAAGGCTTGATGCGCCTCCTTGCTCCGGCCAAGCTTCAGCAGCAGGCCGCCCTTGAGGCCGTGGAAATAGAAATAGCCGGACAGACGGGCTTCCAGGGGCTCGATCATGGCGAGCGCGGCTTCGGGTCCCTGCGTCTTCGAAACGGCCACGGCCCGATTGAGCGTGACCACGGGCGAGGGCTGGATCTCTTCCAGCAGCGCATAGAGGAAATCGATCTGGCGCCAATTGGTATCCTCGGGCGTCGCTGCCCTGGCGTGCACCGCGGCGAGGGCGGCCTGGAGCTGATAGCTGCCGGGGCTGCCATGGCGGGTGGCCTTGTCGATCAGGGCGAGGCCTTCGGCTATCATCTGGCTGTTCCACAAGCGCCGGTCCTGGTCCTCCAGGAGCACGATCTGGCGCTCCGCGTCGAAACGGGCCGGCGAACGGGCATGCTGGAGCAGCATCAGAGCGGCCAGCCCCATGATCTCGGGTTCGGTCTGGAACAGGCGCAGCAGCAGGCGGGCGAGGCGAATGGCCTCGTCGCAGAGCTGGGCTCGGCTGCCGTCGTCCTCGGCGCCCGCCGAATAGCCTTCGTTGAAGATCAGATAGATCATGGCGGCCACGGCACCGAGCCGTTCCGAACGCTCCACCGCGCCCGGTGCCTCGAAGGGCACGTCGGCGCTGGCGATACGCGCCTTGGCCCGGGTGATGCGCTGTTCCATCGCCGCTTCCCCGACCAGGAAGGCGCGGGCGATCTGCCTGACGCTGAGCCCGCAAACGATGCGCAGGGCAAGGGCGATCTGCTGGGTGCCGGGAAGATCCGGATGGCAGCAGATGAAGAGCAGGCGCAGGATGTCGTCGCGATAGTGCTGGCCGTCTAGGCGTTCGGCGAGCTCGGTTTCCGCATCGCCGAGATCGGAAATCTGGTCCTCGTCCGGCAGGGCTTCCTGCTTCTTCTCGCGGCGCTTGGCGTCGATGCCGGAATTGCGGCCGGCAAAGATCAGCCAGGCGGTGGGATCGCGCGGCGGACCGTTTTTCGGCCAGCTCTTCAGCGCGCGCAGGCAGGCTTCCTGATAGGCTTCCTCAGCGGTATCGAGGTCACGGAAATAGCGCAGAAGCGCTCCCATGGCCTGCGGGCGGGCGGAGGCGAGCGCGCTGTTGATCCAGGCCGCATCCGTCATGTTGCGTGCGCCTTCTGTCCGAGCACCCCGGGCTGGAAGATCGAAAGCGGACGGATCTCGTAGGAGCCGATGCTGGGATTGGCCTTGGCGAGATCGCGGGCGATATCGAGCGCTTCCTCGAGATTTTCGCAGTCGACCACATAGAAGCCGAGCAATTGTTCCTTGGTCTCGGCGAAGGGACCGTCGATCACCAGGGGATCGCCGCCGGTCTTGCGCAGGGTGGTGGCGGCGGTGGTCGGCAGCAGCCGCACCACCGGGCCAAGCTTGCCCGCCGCTGCGACCTTTTCATGGACCTTCTGCAGGCGAGCCATCACGGCGTCGTCCTCTTCCTTGGTCCAGGCACCGACGACGTCTTCGTAATTGTAGCAAAGGATCGTGTATCGCATTGTCTGCTTCCTCTTGAGCCAAGGACGAACGAACCAAGAGGTACCCGACATGAGGGGGCGGAACAATTCATGTTCTTTTGGCGCCTGCGGTCGGAGAGGTCCGACGGCTGCTGCGCAAACACACCGATGACAATCAAGTCGTATCTAGCAAGTCGTATCTAGATTGTCGTCTCTATGCCGCAGGGAGCCGGGATCGTATCGCCGGGATCGGGAGAGAGCCGGAATGCATCGTTTTCTGTCGAGTCGATGCCGTCGATCTTGCGCAGCGCTGCAATGGTGAAGTCGGTGAAGGCACGCACCACCGGGCGCATATAGCGAACCGAGGGGAAGGCCAGGAAGGCTTCCGTCGGACGGACGACGTAGTCGGGCAGGATTCGGACCAAGCGTCCTTCGGCAAGCTCGCGATTCACCAGCAATTGCTGGACCGGCCCCGCCGCGTGCCCTTGCAGGAGCGTGGCGCTGATGACTTCGGCGTCATTGGTTCTGAGGATGGGTTGGGCGGGCAGGTCGAGTGTTTCGCCGCTGCGATGCTGCAATGCCAGAGTGTCGCGCGGCGAAAGCAGCCTGGCACTGCTGACGATGCTGATTTCCGACAGTCGCTCCGGCGTGTCGATCGGCCCGAACCGGGCGAGGAAACTCGGTGCCGCGACTAGGATACGCCGGATCAAGCCGAGACGGCGAATGATGAGTTCCTGGCCGGCGGGGCGTCCATACCTCACCGCCAGGTCGAAGTTTTCATAGACAAGGTCGATATCACGGTTCTCCAGGATGAGATCGACCGTAACGGCGGGATGGCGTTGCTGGAATGCCATGACGATTGGATGCAGGTGCCTGACGCCGATGCAGGAGGGCCCATGCAGCCGGAGCGGGCCTTCGATGGTCCCCATGTCATGCCGGACGCCTTCCAGAGCCGCGTCGATGGTGGCGAGAGCGCCTCGGCTCGCTTCATAAAGGGCCTGTCCCTGTGGTGTCGGGCGTACAATGCGTGAGGACCGTTCCAACAGCCTGGCGCCGACATGCCGTTCGAGATTGCGCAGATGTTTGGTGACGGCGGGCTGGGAGACGGCAAGATCACGCGCTGCGGCCGTTACCGAAGCACGCTCGACGGTACGGACGAAAGCGCGCAGGGCGATTGCGATGTCCATTCATGCCTCATGGTTATGATTGTCATAGCATCATAACATATGGACGTCGAAGTCGTCATCGGGCTCAATCGCCTCAGTGCCGTGTCAGTGGCGTTGCGGAAGGCGTGATGATGATAAGCAGGCGTAGTTTTGTGATTGGTTTGCCTTTCTTGGCAGCTGGATGTGCGCAGGACCGCAAACCCGAGCTAAGCATGCCGGAGGTGGCGGTCGACCCGGAACAAGCCCTGCTCTACGGAGCCATCGAGTCCGAACCCTTCGCCGTGCCTGCCGTGGATCTGCGACGCGTGAAGCCGCAATATCTGCGCCGGGAGGTTGCCTATGAGACGCAGGAGCAACCCGGCACGATCGTGGTCGATCCGGCCGAGCGTCATGCCTATCTCGTGCTGGAGGGTGGTAGAGCCCTGCGCTACGGCGTCGGTGTCGGCAAGGAGGAGGCATTCAATTTCCAAGGCCGTGCAACCATCGCCCGCAAGGCCACATGGCCACGTTGGACGCCGACGGCCAACATGATCCGGCGCCAGCCCGAACGCTATGCCAAATATGCCGCCGGCTTGCCGGGCGGATCCGGCAATCCGCTCGGCCCGCGTGCGCTCTATCTGTACAAGGACGGGCGCGACACCCTGTACCGGCTTCACGGCACCATCGAGCCCTGGACGATCGGCACCATGGTGTCGTCAGGCTGCGTGCGCCTGCTCAATCAGGACATCATCGACCTTCATCGGCGCGTTCCCGTCGGGACGGCCGTGGTCGTGCTTCCGTCCGGTGCCTCGACGGCTTAGGACTATGGTTGCGTTTTTCATTCGAAAGGAATTTGGAGTGTCGG
>NZ_JBQEPH010000005.1:28212-223132 GCF_052045555.1 Labrys sp. 22185
CCGACACTCCGCACATCCTGCACTTCCTAATACAAACGCAACTGTCGTGTTAGAGCTCGCCTCAAAATCCCAGGCTGAGCTGCTGGGGCTTGTCGGTCTTCTTGCCCGGCTTGTCGTCGACCAGGGGCTTGAGCATCTGAGCCAGCCGCTTGGCCAGCGCCGATGGATCGGCCTCGGCGAGGGAGGAATTGGCGATCACGTCGCGCATCAGGGCGACGCCGGCGATCAGGGCGAGGAACAGGGCGGCGCGTTCCGGCTGGTCCTTGCCGGGCAGGCCGGCGGCAAGCGGGCGTTCGAGTTGCGCCGCGACGGTTTCGCGCAGGATTTCGGCGGCCCTGGGGTTGGAGGCCGAGTGCAGCATCAGCCGGAAGGGATCGACGCCGGTGCTCTCGCCGGGAGAGCTGGCCACCATCGCCTGCGCCACCCGGTCGGCAAGGGAGGCGGCGTCGCCTTCGAACAAGCTGGCATCGGCGCAGGCGATCTTGGCCGCCTCGGCGAACATTTCTTCCTTCGAACCGAAATAGCGATTGACCAGGATGGCGGTGACGCCGGCTTCTCCCGCGATTTCGCGCAGGCCGACGCCGTCATAACCCGCGCGCGAAAAGGCGATCAGGGCCGATTGCAGAATGGCCTCGCGCGTTGCCGCGGCATTGCGTGGGCGCTTGGCCTTGGGCGCGGGGCTCGATTGGGAGGGATGGAGTGCTTTCTTCCTGGCCATGCCCGCGCCTGCAATGATTTCGGGGCCGCAGGAGTATACGTGCGTAGAGGCAGGCGCAAGGCTCCCCCTCCTGCGATCCACCGTTCATATTGCAGGCTTGGCGGGAGGGGAGGTCCGCACCAGCCGATCGTCCATGTAGAGCCAGGCGGCAACGGCGCCGGCCAGCGAGACATTCACCGCGAGGCTGCCGTCCGCTGCCTGCAATTGCAGGGAATGGTGTTGCCGCAGGGTCTGGGGCAGAGATGACCTTGCATCGAGGACGAGAGTAGCCTCGGCCAGCCCCCCTTCTTCTTCGGGAGCCGAGAAGGTGATCGGGTCTGCGAGGGCCCCGACGGGCTTGCCATCCGCCAGAAGGACATGAGGCCGGCCGGCAAGGGCACCGGTCGGATCGGTCACCGCGAAGCGAACCTCCATTGGTGCCGAGACGTGGCGGCGGATGCTGACATAGCCTTTCGCATCCGGGTCGCCTGCGGCCAGGCCGGTGGCCTGGCACTGGTGGTTTGCGTCGCAGCTTACCTGCCAGTCCTTGAAGGTCTCGGCCGTGGCCGAACCGGCGAGCAAGACGGTCGTGACGAAGGCGATTGAAAGGCGGCGCATGAGAGCTTTTCCGGATGTGTTGGCACTCTCGTGATCATGCCGGTCAAGATCGGCGTCCGGGAACGGCAAGGTCCGGTCTTTGTTGGCCTTTTTGAGCGCGGACCCGGCGGTGATGTACGGGTTTTTCCGTTGCAAGGCGACGACTCAAGACGGCAGAATTTCATGCGCGCCTGCCGGCCCGGAAAATGCCCATATGACGGATTTATGCAACTCTGCCCGAATTATGACTTGTTTGCTCAATTTTTACGCGATGAAATCCAGGTAAATGAATAAAATTTAAAAGATGAATCGATTTCTATACCTAGGTTATGACGCGAATGCGCGCTATAGTTTTTGCACTGCCTTGACGGAACCATATGTGCCTCGTCGCGTTCAATCGAGCGGGGCCAGAAACGATAGGGTGGAGCCATGAAAGAAAGCCGTGCCGCCGTCTTCTCGGTCGAGGAACTGGAATTCCTGCGCACGCAGGCCGATGACTATGGCTGGTATGTATGGACGGAAGAGACCCGTCCGATAATCGAAGGCCTTTGTGCCCGCCGGCTGATGGCGGCCAATGGTGATTTCAAGGTGGTGCCCAAGGATGGACAGCACCGGGCCAATCTCGAGGGGCATGCGCCTCGGGCGGCGGATGCGATGCTGCGCTACTACGAATTGATCGGCGCCGGGCGCATGGCCTTCCATATGGTGCAGCACCCACGCCCCGCCATGACAGGGGCGCCGCTTACCGAATTGCGTGGCAGCCACGCTCTGCATGGCTGAGCGATAGGACAGGACGCAGGGAGAGGAAGCGGACGTTTTGTACTGTCCGCCGTGGCTTTTTGCGCCTTTGCGGTCCGGGTCTTTCAGGCGGCATTTGCGGCCAGGTGCGGCAGGGCCGTGCCGTCCGGCCCGAAGACGTGGGCTGAGTCGCGATCGATCCGCAAATTGACCTTGCTATGGGCTCTTACAGGGTTCTTGCCGTCGGTCTGCACCACCAATGTCTGCCCATCCGCGATGGCCGTATGAAACACGGTCAGCCCGCCCAGATGCTCGACGATGCTGGTCGTGCCGGCGATGGCATCGCCTGCGTCGTCGGCTCCGTTCAGGAGCGTGATGTGTTCGGGCCGAATGCCGAAAGTGACATCGGAACCGACTTTCAGGCCGCCGGCCGAGACGGGCAGAGTGACGCGTTTGCCTCCCGGCAGGGATAGGCTCAAGCCCCTCGCGTCGATTTCGACGATCCGGGCCGGCAGCGTGTTCATGCGCGGCGAGCCGATGAAGCCGGCCACGAACAGGTTGCGAGGATGGTTGTAGAGCTCGAGCGGTGCTCCGATCTGCTCGATCCGGCCGCCATTGAGCACCACGATCTTGTCCGCCATCGTCATGGCCTCGACCTGGTCGTGGGTGACGTAGATCATCGTCGCCTGGAGCTGTTCGTGCAGGCGCATCAGCTCGATGCGCATCTGCACGCGCAGGGCGGCGTCGAGATTGGAGAGCGGCTCATCGAACAGGAAGACCTTGGGATTGCGCACGATCGCGCGGCCGATGGCGACACGCTGGCGCTGGCCGCCGGAAAGTTCCTTGGGACGACGCTGGAGCAGAGGCCCGAGCTGGAGGGTTTCGGCGGCCGCCTGCACCTTGGCCGCGCGTTCGGCCTTCGGCACACCCTCGATGCGCAGCGCAAAGCCCATATTGTCGGCAATGGTCATGTGCGGATAGAGCGCATAGCTCTGGAACACCATGGCGAGACCGCGCTTGGCCGGCGCGATGTCGTTGGACAGGCGGCCGTCGATGAGCAGGTCGCCGCCGGTGATCTTTTCCAGCCCCGCGATCATGCGCAGCAGGGTCGACTTGCCGCAGCCGGAGGGGCCGACGAAGACCACGAATTCGCGGTCCTCGACCTCGAGGTCGACGCCCTTGATGACCTCGACGGCGCCATAGGATTTGCGCAATCCCTTGAGATTGACGGTGGCCATCTCGGCGTTCTCCTTTACGGGTTCGTGCTGCCGGTGCGCAGTTCAGATGCCGGCGAGGCGCAGTGTTTCGCGATTGGCCCTGACGGCGGCGGCGGGATCGGCAGCCGCGACGTCGGATTCTTCCTCGAGCACCAGCCAACCGTTGAAGTTCGGCCCGGCGGCCACGATGTCGACCACGCTCCTGAGGTCGCAGACGCCCTGTCCCAGCATGCGCCAATGGCCCTCGGCATCGACATCCTTCAGATGCAGATAGCGGATGCGATCCTGGTAGGTGCGCAGCGTGTCGAGGATATCCTGGCCCCCGCGCAGGATATGGCCGGTGTCGGGCACCCAGCCGACCAGGGTCGGGTCCAAAAGGGCCATGATGCGGTCATAGTCGGCCCGTGAGCTCAGGAGCGTGTCGTGATGCGAGCTCGGATGCACGGCGACATCGACGCCGACGATACGGCCGAGTTCGCCGGCACCATTATAGAAACGCCCTGCGACAGCGAATTTGTCATCGAGGGGGCCGGGGCTCATGATTGTGGCACTGCCCAACGACAGGATGGCGCCGGGAAAATGCGCGGTGAAGCGCAAGGTGCGGTCAACCATGGCGAGATCGGCCTCGACGGCATCGGCTTCGGTGAAGCCCGAGGAACTGCCGCAGGCAAAGGCGACCAGCGTCAGGCCATGGTCTGCCAATGCCCTGGCGAAGTCCTGCGGGCGGTCGGCATAGGGCGGGATCATGGTGTCGGTGATCTCGATGCCGGCATAGCCTGCCGCCGCGATGGCGGCGATGAGGTCGTCGGCATTGCCGGTCCAGGCCTTGCCGAGCATTTCCCAGGTGAAGGTCTGGCAGCCGGCCCTCAGCTTGGCGGTTTCATTCATGATGTCATTCCTTGACGGCGCCTTGAGTCAGGCCCTCGATGATGTGGCGCTGGAAGAACAGCACCAGGGCGATCAGCGGCACCGTCACCACCACCGAGGCGGCGGCCACGTCGCCCCAGGGCACGTAATAGAGGTTGGTGAAATTCGCGATACCGACCGGGATTGTCTGGTGCTCGATGGTCGAGGTGAAGGCGAGGGCGAACATGAATTCGTTCCAGGCCGCGATAAAGGCGAGCAGGCCGGTGGTGACGAGGCCCGGCAGGGACATCGGCAGGATGATGCGGACGAACAGGCCGATGACCCCGACGCCGTCCATGCGTGCGGCTTCGTCGATCTCGCGCGGCAGCGTGTCGAAATAACCGAACAGCACCCAGGTCACCAGCGGCAGCCCGAGCGCCAGATAGACGATGACGAGGCCGCTATAGGTGTCGAGGAAGCCGTAATTGGAGGCGGTGAGGTAGAGCGGGCCGACGATGGCGATCTGCGGAAACATCGAGACCGACAGCACCACCCCGAGTATGCCGAAGCGCCCCTTGATCTCCAGGCGAGACAGCGAGAAGGCGGCCAGTGCCCCGATGGCGAGGCAGAACAAGGTGGTGAGCCCGGCAACGATCACCGAATTCAACACATAGAGCTGGAATTTCTTGACGAAGAAGACATTGGCATAATGTTCCAGCGTCGCTGGCGAGGGCCAGAAGCTCGGCACCGGATCGGTCAGCGCCTTGTCGAGCTGCAGTGAGGTGGAGAACTGCCACAGGAACGGGCCGGCCGACCAGACGAGAAGCAGGGCTGCGCCGGTGTAGACGATGGCGAGGCGCAGGATCTCGCGGGCCGTCATCCCTGCCTCCTGAGCTGCGCCACGATGAAGATGCCGAAGCCGATGGCGATCAGCGTCTCGGTGATGAACATCGCAGTGGAGAGCGCCGAGCCATAGCCGAACTGCAGGGTGGAGAAGAGCACCTTGTAGCTCAGGGTCGACAGGGTCTCGGTGGAGTCGGCCGGGCCGCCGCCGGTGAGGACATAGACCAGGTCGAAGATGCGGAAGGCATCGAGGGCGCGGAACATGCCGGCGATCAGCAAGGTCGGCAGCAGCAGGGGCAGACGCACATGCCAGAAGATACGCCAGGCCGAGGCGCCGTCCATCTTGGCGGCCTCGGTCAACGAGCGCGGCACCGTCTGCAGTCCCGCCAGCAGCAGCAAGGCCATGAAAGGCGTGGTCTTCCAGACGTCGGCGATGATGATGGTGTCGAGGGCATGGTCGACCGAGCCGTACCAGTTGATGTTGCCGTCGATCAGCCCGACGGATTTGAGGAGGTAGTTGATCAGCCCGTGCTGCCCATCGAACAGCCAGCCGAACATCTTGGAGGTGACCACGGTGGGCATGGCCCAGGGCACCAGCATGGCGGCGCGCACCAGCGAGCGGCCGACGAAGGGTTCGTAGAGCAGGAGGGCCATGGCGAGGCCGAGCACGGTTTCGAGCGCCGTCGACGCCGCCGTGAACAACACCGTATGCCGCCAGGCGTTCCAGAAGGCGTCGTCGCCCAGCAGCGCGCGATAATTGGCCAGGCCGACGAAGGCATCTTCCTGGGTGACCAGGGAGGTATTGGTCAGCGACAGCCAGACCCCGTTGACGATGGGATAGACCGAGACCGAGCCGAGCGAGATCAGCAGCGGCAGGATCAGCAGCCAGGGCGCCAGGTCCAGGGACCGCAGGCCAGCCCCGAGGGGAGGACTGGCCGCGGAGGCTTCAACGCTCATTGCGTCATCCCGCGACGATCGAATTGATCTTGGTGCTGGCGGCCTCCAACTCGGCCTTGATATTGCCGCTGACCAGCGCCTTCGACACGCCGGACTGGATGGCGAGGGTGACCTGCGCATATTTCGGGGTGACCGGACGCGGGGTCGCGCCGGTGAACACCGATTTGAGCTGCTTCATGAAGGGCTGTTCCTTGCCGAGCTGGGCATCCTCGAACACCTCGGGGCGGGTGGGCGCAATGCCGAGCTGCAGGGCGAACTGGAGCTGGGTGGCGGGCGAGGACATCCAGGTCAGGAATTCGATGGCCGCTTCCCGGTTCTTGGTGTTGGCATTGACGCCATATTGATAGCCGCCGAGGCAGGCTGCGCTCTTGCCGCCGGCGAAATGGGGCAGGGGCACCACGCCGACCTTGTCGACCACCGAGGACGCGGCCTTGTCCTGCGCGATGGCATAGACATAGGACCAGTTGCGCAGGAAAGGTGCGCGGCCGGCCGTGAAGGGCTGGCGCGAGGGTTCCTCGTCCCAGCTCAGCACGTCGGAGGGGCTGATCTTCGTCTTGTTGATGGTGTCGTAGAGGAATTGGACGGCTGCCACCGCCTTGTCGTCGCTGAGTGCCGACGACTTGCCGTCGGGGGCGAGGATCGAGCCTCCATTGGAGGCAATGGCTTCCACGAGATCGCAGACCAGCACTTCGGCCTGCTTGCCCTGCCAGAGATAGCCGAAATCGGCCTTGCCCGACTTCTGAATCTCCTGCGCGGCCGCAGCGAGTTGGTCCCAGGTCTCCGGCGGCTTGGCGCCGATCCCTTCCAGGAGATCCTTGCGATAGAACAGCATGCCTGAATCGACATACCAGGGCAAAGCGGTGAGCTTGTTGTTGTAGGTACAGGCCGCCACCAGGCCAGGGAAGAACTGGCTCTGCACCGAGGCGTTGAAATATTCGTCGAGCGGCAAGGCCCAGCCGGCGCCTGCAAACTCGGCGATCCAGACCACGTCCTGGGTAAAGACGTCGGGCGTGCCGGTGCGGCGCGCGAGCTGCTGCACCAGCGCCGTGTGCACTTCGGTGGAGGAACTGGGCGGTGGCAGCTCGACATAGGTAACGTGGATCTTGCCCTGCGACTGGTTATAGGCGTCCACCACCTGCGCCATGGTCTGCTTGCCGAAGAATTTGGCGCTGGCGAAGGTGATTTCCGTGCGGTCGGCGGCACGGGCCCGCTTGGGCAGGCCGAGTGCCAGGGCACCCGCGGCGAGGCCCGCTCCCTGCAGGAAGGTGCGCCGGCTCGGCGCCACCGATCCGGATTGCGAAGCCCCGGCAGCCGGGGTCGAGCGTGACTGAACGTCCGACATCACAAGTCCTCCCTTTGTTAGGTGAATGACCACCCTGATTTTGAGGGCATGCTTGGCCTGGGCCCGCGTACTGTCAAGGACAAATTGTCATTTCCGTTCAAAAAATTTCATTCAAACACAAAGTTTCTCGTGTTTACTTTCTAAATTAATGCAAAAATGAGCAACCAAGCTGGAATGGATGGCGGAGGAGACGCATGGGTAAACTCGGCATCGGTGTGATCGGATGCGGCAATATCTCGATGACCTATCTGCGCAACGCCGCGCTTTTCCCAGGCGTCGAATTGAAGGCTTGCGCCGATATCTCAGCGGAATCCGCTAAGATCAGAGCCGAGGAATACGGCATTCGCTCTCTCGGCGTGGAAGAACTTCTTGCGGACGACGAAGTCGACCTCGTTCTCAACCTGACGATTCCGGCCGTCCATTTCGAAGTGTCGATGGCGGCCCTTGCCGCGGGCAAGCATGTCTTCACCGAAAAGCCGCTTGCCGTTACGGCTGCGGAGGGTCGGAGGCTGGTCGAAGAGGCTCGCCGGCGCAATCTGGCGATCGGTTCTGCGCCCGATACCTTTCTCGGTGCGGCAGGACGAACGGCTCGCCGTTTGATGGCGGAAGGGGCGATCGGCCACCCGACCACGGGCACCGCCTTCATGATGACCCGCGGCATGGAGCATTGGCACCCCAATCCGCAATTCTACTACCAGCCCGGCGGTGGCCCGGTCCTCGACATGGGCCCTTACTACCTGACCATGCTGGTCAATCTGCTGGGACCGGCCCGCCAGGTTGCGGCGATGGCCACGACCGGGCAGGCGGAGCGGCTGATCACGGCGCCCGGGCCGAACCAGGGCACGAGCTTCGCCGTCGGTACGCCCACCACCCTGATGGCCCTGGTCGAGTTCGCCGGCGGCGCCATCGTCAATGTCGGCATGAGTTGGGATGTCTTCCGCCATTCCAACCAGCCGATCGAACTGCATGGCAGCGAGGGCTCGCTCAGCCTGCCCGACCCCGACACGTTCGGCGGCACTCTTGCCCTCAGCCGCAAGGGCGAGCCCTGGCAGGACATCAATACGGCCGCCATGACCTATGGCGGCCTGAACTGGCCCTACGCCGCGCCCGACCGAGCGAATTATCGCATGCTCGGAGTGGCCGATCTCGCTCGCAGCCTCAAGGAAGGGCGGCGGCCTCGGGCTTCCGGCGACCTTGCGCTGCATGTGCTCGAGATCATGGAGGGCATCCTGGAGGCGGCGCGCTCCGGAAGGCCGGTGTCCATCGAAGCCGGGGGCGTCCAGCCCCCGGCCCTGTCGGAAGACGAGGCGGCGAGCCTCGGGCGGGAAGAATAGGATCGCTGCCAGTGCTCAGAGCGTACCCATGCCGCCATCGATCATGAGTTCGCTGCCGACCGTATAAGCCGCTTCGTCGGAGGCCAGGAACACCACGGCCTTGGCGATTTCGCTGGCCTCGCCGAAGCGACCGGCGGGAACCAGGCCCTTGATGCTGTCGGCGACGTTCTTCAGATCCTGCTCGGCAAAGCCGAGCTTGCCATAGAGCGGCGTGGCGATCGGGCCGGGGCTGACGGCGTTCAGGCGAATGCCGCGCCCGATCAACTCGCCCGACAGGGTGCGGATCAGCGACTGCAGCGCAGCTTTCGACGCGGCGTAGACGCTGGAATTCGGCATGCCGATATGGGCGTTGACCGAGGTGTTGAGCACGATCGAAGCCGGATTGGCCAGGATCGGCAGCAGCGCCTGGATCAGGAAATAAGGGCCCTTCACATTGATGTCGAAGACCTTGTCGAAGGCGGCCTCGCTCCAGTCCGCCAACGGCTTGAGCTGGGCGATGCCGGCATTGACGAAGAGGATGTCGAGACCGCCAAAGGCCTCGGCGATGGTCTCGGCGAGCCTTTTCTGGCCGGCGACGTCGGCTGCATCCGACTGGATGACCAGGACATTTTCGCCCAGTTCCTTGCGGGCGGCCTCCAGCGTTTGGGGATTGGTGCCGGTCACCGCGATGCGGGCGCCTTCCGCCAGGAATTGGCGGGCGGTTTCCAGGCCTATGCCGGTGGTGCCGCCGGTGATGAGTGCACGCTTGCCCGAAAGTCTGTTCATGATTGCCGTTCCTCGTTCATGGGAGACGCTTTGGATGGGGCGAATATGGCGCAATCGTCATGTTCGGAGTATACTGCCGATATTGGTTCTATCTTCCGGGATTTCCGAACAATGAAACTGGACGGGATCGCAAGTTTCGTTGCGGTCGCCGAGGCCGGATCGATCAGCGAGGCAGCACGCAGCCTGCGCCTGTCGAAATCGGTTGTGAGCGAGCGGCTGGGTGACCTGGAGCGGAGTGTCGGTACGATATTGCTTCATCGTACCACACGGCGATTGTCGGTGACGGAAGATGGAGCCGCTTTTCTGGAACGCGCCAGGCGGATCCTCCGCGAGGTGGAAGAGGCGGCTGCGGATCTGGCCGAGCGGCGCGGCACCCTGGCCGGCCCGATACGGATTGGTGCGCCGATCACCTTCGGGCGCCTTCATCTCGGCCCCGCCTTGTTTCCGTTCCTGGCGGCGCATCCCCAGGTCGAGCTCATCCTCGATCTTGACGATCGCCGCGTCGACGTCTCCTCCGGTGCTTATGACGGTGTCATCCGGCACGGTACCATCGCGGATACGCGGCTGATGGTCTGGCGTCTCGCGCCGAGCCAGCGTCTGCTGGTGGCGTCGGCGGAATATCTGGATCGCGAGGGGATGCCGCGTTCCATCAGTGAGCTCGATCGTCACAAAGGGCTGTTCTATTCGAACCGCGGGGCTGCCGATTGGCGTTTCCTCGGGCCTGATGGCGTCGAAATCGTGCGGGCCAAGGTCGCCTTGCGTGTCAACAATGGCGATGTGATTCGTGACGCTGCGCTTGCCGGCCTCGGCATCGGGCTGCTGCCCACATTCATCGTCGGACCCGAGATTCGCGCCGGAAGGCTGAAAGTCATCGACATCGGTGTCCGGCCCGAGCCGGAATTCATCTTCCTTGCCCATCCCGAAGGACGGCGGCCTTCCGTCAAGCTGCGGACGCTGGCTGAGCATCTGAAACGCAGTTTCGGCGATCCGCCTTATTGGGAGGAGGGGATGTCCAATACGACCTCCGCTTGATAGAAGTGACGCGTCGTGACTGCGAGATCCCGAGATGAGCGACCTGCCGGCACCCGAACCGATCCGTCCCCTCGGCCGCAGTGGCATGTCGGTCAGTTCGGTCGCCTGGGGCATGTGGCGCTTCGGCGGTGAGGATCTTGCTTCGGCCCAGAAGCTGGTGGAGACCGCGCTCGAGGCCGGCGTCACGCTGTTCGATACCGCCGACATCTACGGCCCGTCCGACCTCGGCGGCTTCGGCGTTGCCGAAAGCCAACTCGGCCGCGTGCTCGAGGCCAGCCCCGGATTGCGCCGGCGCATGGTGCTGGCGACCAAGGGCGGTATCGTCTTCGGCACGCCCTATAATTCCTCCGCCGCTTATCTCGCCTCGGCCATCGATGCGTCGCTGAAGCGAATGCAGGTCGATCGCATCGATCTGTGGCAGATCCATCGCCCTGATATCCTCACCCATCCCGGTGAAATCGCCAGGGCCCTCGAGGAGGCGCATCGGGCCGGCAAGATCGCCGCCATCGGCGTGTCGAACTATACGGCTGCCCAGACGCAGGGCCTGGCGGCCTGCCTCAGCCTGCCCATCGTCAGCCACCAGCCCGAATTCTCGGCCCTCAAGCTCGATCCGCTCCAGGATGGAATTCTGGACCAGGCGATCATGAACGACATGGCGGTGCTGGCCTGGTCGCCCTTGGCGGGCGGGCGGCTTGCCCTGCCGCAGGATGAACGGGCGCGGGCGGTAGTTGGCTTGTTCGATGCCAAGGCGGAGCAGGCGGGTGTATCCCGCACGGCGGTGGCCTTGAGCTGGCTGATGGTGCATCCGGCACGAACCATTCCGATCGTCGGTACCCAGAACCTCGACCGCGTCCGGGAGATCCCGCAGGCCTATCTGCCGCGCTGGAGCCGACAGGAGTGGTATGCGGTGCTCGTGGCTTCGCGCGGAGAGCGCCTGCCCTAACGGCGCCTCGCCCCTGCTCGACGACCTCGGAAGAAGAATGACCGGCAGCCCGGTGCTTCCCGAATGTTTCTGCCGGGCGCGCTGCGTCATACACAAAACACTGCTGAAAAAGGGCACAAATTCTCGCAGTGCCATTTGGCAATGGCGCCGCTTCTCAGTACCATTCTCACACTTTGAATGCTGATGATTTCGCTCGCGCAGGTGAGATCCGCCAGATGAAGATAGACGCCGGGCTTGGCTTCGGTCGCCTTGATGCGGTCGTACTTCCGGGTGACGTGGCACTGCTTCGCCATGTCGTCGAGCAAGCCGGCGTCGCCATGGCGTTGATCGGCCATGACGGCCGGTTTTGTTATGCCAATCCTGCCTTTTGTCGCCTCACCGGTTACCAGGCCGCCGGCTATGTCGGCATGACTTTTGCCGACTTCGCTCATACGGACGATCGCACCGGTTTCTCTTGGGATGGCCGGAACGAGGACGGCGTGGAGCGCCGCTATCGCCGGCATGACGGCACAGTCTTCACCGGCTTAACCAGTCTCTCCCGGCTTGGCGCGCTGGACGAAGCCTCTCCCTTTGCCGCGATTGTGCAGATCGTGGCCGTCAGGGACCAGAAGCCGGACGAGGCCGGCCTCGCCGAGGCGGAGTGGCGCTGGCGCCAGGCCCTGGAAGGCTCAAGGCAAGTCGTGTGGGACTTCGACGTGCCCAATGAAATGGTGTGGGTGTCGTCGCACTGGCGCACCATGCTCGACCTGCCGGACGAAGAGCGCGTGCATTCGATCGGCAACTGGCTGAGCAAGATGCATCCGGACGATCGTGCCCGCATGGCGGAGGCGGCAGGACGTGTCGGGCGCGATGGCAATCGGGACTTCGACGCGACCTATCGATTGAGGCACAATGACGGTCGCTGGATCTGGGTGGTCAGCCGCGGAAGGGCGGTCGAGTACGCACCGGATGGCACGGTCAAGCGTATGATCGGGACCATTGCCGACATCACCTACCAAAAGGAAATGGAGGAACGTCTTACCGCTGTTTCGGAGCGGTTGGAGGTCGCCGTTCAAGCCGGCGGAATCGGCATCTTCCACGTCGATTACCCCTCGGGCCTCCGGCATTGGGATGCGCGAACCTACGCGCTTCACGGCGTGACGCCCGAGACGTTCGGCAACACGCTGGAAGAGTTCTTCGGCCTGCTCTCGCCCGAGGATGCCGCGAGGGTCGACCGCATTCGCCAGAGCGCGCTGCAGTCGGGTTCGCACTATCAGCTCGACTATCGCGTCCGGTGTGCAAGGACCAACCGGGTGCGCCATATCCGTTCCACGGTCAGGCTGATCCGCGGCGATGATGGTGCCTTGACACATGGAACCGGTGTCTGTTGGGATGTCACCGATGATGTGGAGCGCAACCAGAGGCTGCACGACACGCTGGTCCTGCTGCAGGCCGTGATGAACGGCACGCCCGATCTGATCTATGCAAAGGATCGTGACGGCCGCTACGCTCTGGTCAACCCCGCGGTCGAGAGATTGATGGGCCGGTCGAGCGGCGAGATCCTCGGCCGCTCCGATACAGACATCTTTCCGGCCGAGATGGCGCGCCGCCTGATCGAGAACGACCGCCATGTGATGCAGAGCGGCGAGCCCTCCACGATGGAGGAAACAGCCATGCTCGGCGGCGTGTTGCGCACCTATTCCTCCACCAAGGCGCCGCGGCGCGACGAGCGCGGCGAGATCACCGGGCTGATCGGCATCTCCCGCGATATCACCGATGCCAAGGTCGCGGAGGAGGCTCTTCGACATAGCGAAATGCGTTGGCAATTCGCGCTATACGGCTCGGGAGATGGGGTCTGGGATCAGAATCTCGAGACGGGGGAGGTGTTCTATTCGCATCAGTGGAAAGCGATGCTGGGCTACGACCAGGACGAAGTCGGGACCAGCGCCAGCGAGTGGTCCGACCGTGTACATCCGGAGGACCTGCCGCGGTGCCGGGCCATCATTGAAGCCCATCTGCGCGGCGAGACACCGGATTTCGCCATAGAGAACCGCCTGCTGGCCAAGGATGGCAATTGGCGCTGGATCTATGATCGCGGCAAGGTGATCGAGAGGGCGGCGGATGGGCGTGCCTTGCGCATTATCGGCACCCATACCGACATCACTGCGCGCAAGGAGGCCGAAAGCGCCATCCTGGCCCTCAACCAGCGACTGCAACTGGCGATCGAGGCAGCTGGCGTCGGCGTCTTCGAATATGATTTCGCCTCCCAGCGCTATACTTGGGACGATCGCCTGCACCGGCTCTATGACATGCCGCCCGACAGCTATGACGGCAGCCGGCAGGCCTGGCTCGATCGCATTCACCCCGATGACGTGGCCGCAATCACGCGCGAATATGACAGGGCAATGCGTGAAGGCACGCTGTTCGACATGGAGTTCCGCCTGCGGGACCGGCATTCCGGCAAGATCCGCCACATCCATTCGCTGGCCCGGGTGATCCGCGACGAGGCCGGCAGCCCGATCCGCACGGTCGGCATGGATTGGGATGTGACCGAGCACAAGGAACTGGTGGAGGCGCTGTTCGAGGAAAAGGAGAGGCTGCGTATCACCCTGCATTCGATCGGCGAAGCCGTGATCTCGACCGATGCTCATGCCCGGATCACGTTCATGAATCCCGGTGCGGAAGAAATGACGGGATGGCCCGGTCCGGATGCGGTTGGCAGGCGCCTGTCCGAAGTGTTTCGCATCGTCGATGAAGCCACCGGTGAACCCCTTGCCGACCCGGTGGAAACCTGCCTGGCGCGGATGCGCCCCTATTATCTCAGTGACGGTGCCGTGTTGCTGCGGCGGGACGGCGAGCGGCGCAGCGTGCGCGATTCCGCTGCGCCCGTGCGCACGGCCTCGGGTGAAATCATCGGCGCCGTGTTGGTCTTCCAGGACGTAACCAAGGCCCGCATCCTGCAGCAGGCTCTGGAACACTCGGCCAATCACGACAGCCTGACCGGACTTCCCAACCGTTCCGCCTTCGAGCGCGAGATCCGCCTGTCACTCGAGCAGGCGCGCAAGGGTCAGCATCGGCACGTGCTGTGCTTCGTCGACCTCGATCGCTTCAAGATCGTCAATGACAGCGCCGGGCATGCCGCCGGCGATGCGCTGTTGCGCGAAGTCGCCAATCTGATGCGCCGCGTCTGCCGGACGGAAGACGTACCCGCCCGCCTGGGTGGTGACGAGTTCGCTCTTCTGCTGCGTGACTGCTCTGTCGTGGAGGGAGAGGCGATTGCGCAACGGTTTCTGCGCGGTTTGGCTCAGTTGCGCTTTGCCTGGGATGGCCGGACCTATCAGATCGGCGCCAGCGTGGGGCTGACCCGGATCGATGCGGAGGCGCCAAGGCAGGACGAGTTGATGAGCCAGGCCGATATAGCCTGCTATACCGCCAAGACCTCGGGCCGCAACCAGCTTGCCGTCTATGGCGATGGGGAGAGCAAGACCCATCGCAACCACAGCGAGATGCGGGTGGCAGACGGCATTCGCCACGCGATCGAAGCCAACCGCTTCCGCCTCTATGTCCAGCAGATCTTCGATCTTTCCGGGCGGGAAGGCAGGCAGCGGCATTTCGAGATCCTGCTGCGCATGCTCGATGATGCCGGCAACATCGTCGAGCCGGCTGCCTTCATCCCGGCCTCCGAACATTACGACCTGATGGGCAGTATCGACCGCTGGGTCATTCATGCCACGTTCCGCCGCTATGGTCCCCGCTTGCTCGACGCCGGCGATATCTCCCTCGCCATCAATCTCTCTGCCAATTCACTAAACGATCCCTTCCTCTGGCCGCTGCTGCAGGAGGAATTCGCTCAATCGGGCTTGTCGCCCCGGCGCATCTATTTCGAGATTGCCGAGACGGCGGTGATCAACAATCTGACGGCCGCGCAGCAGTTCCTTTCCAAGGCGCGCGCTGCCGGCTGCGGCGTGATGCTCGATGATTTCGGCAAGGGGCTGTCCTCGTTCACCTATCTCAGGCAGTTCTCCGTCGATGGTCTCAAGATCGATGGCGACTTCATCCGGCAGATGGCACGGAGCGACGTCGACCGCACCATCGTCGAATCGATCAACATGGTCGGCCACCGGTTGGGAACCATTACGGTGGCCGAGCAGGTGGAGGATGAGGAGACATTGACCCTATTGCGTGCCATCGGTGTCGATCGTGCCCAGGGTTTCGTTCTTGCCCGCCCGCAGCCGCTGGACACCCTCTTTTGAGCCTGCATGCCGTGGCAGGCGGTCCGAAACGCCCATGCCCGCAGCAGCGGCGGCCTGACGAACCGGTTGCTTGTCGGCGACCGGCATTCGTGGTGAAACTTTTTTCCTGGCATTAAAGTAGCAAAAAATCTTGCACGCGCAGGAATAATCTTTCACTGTGGGTAACAGGCTGCTATGCGTAATAACAATACAGCCCGTATTCGCAAAGGGCAGAGGGATCCATGATTCTCGACGACAAGCGCTGATCGTGCCGGTGTGGCCTGGTCTTGGAAGTGGGCGCCTGAGCAGCATGCTCTCGAATCCACCTCTCGCTAGGCGACGAAGCGACCGGACGACCGAAGTTTTCCGCACTCTTCCCCGGCAAGAAGATCGATGCATTACTCCCTGTTCTCCCTTCTCAAGAATGCCCTGAATGGCCACCGTGGCTGGACGCCGACCTGGCGTGACGCCGAGCCGCGGCTCAACTACGACGTGATCATCATCGGCGGCGGCGGCCATGGCCTGGCGACGGCCTACTATCTCGCCAAGAATCACGGCATCACCAATGTCGCGGTGATCGAGAAGGGCTGGATCGGTGGCGGCAATGTCGGTCGCAACACCACGATCGTGCGCTCGAACTACATGCTGCAGGGCAATATTCCCTTCTATGAGCACGCCATGAAGCTGTGGGAGGGCCTGGAGCAGGACCTCAACTACAATGCCATGATGAGCCAGCGCGGCGTGCTGAACCTCTATCATTCCGATGCCCAGCGTGATGCCTTCGCCCGTCGCGGCAACGCCATGCGCCTGAACGGCGTCGATGCCGAATTGCTGGATCGCGACGGCGTCAAGGCGATGGCGCCCTTCCTGAATTTCGACAATGCCCGCTTCCCGATCCAGGGCGGCCTCCTGCAGCGGCGCGGCGGCACGGCGCGCCATGACGCGGTGGCCTGGGGCTATGCCCGCGCCGCCAGCGACCGCGGCGTCGACATCGTCCAGAATTGCGAGGTGACGGGTTTCGTCCGCGAAGGCGGGGCCATCGTCGGCGTCGAGACCACCCGCGGCACCATAAGGGCCAAGAAGATCGGCATGGCGGTGGCGGGCAATACCTCCAAGGTCGGCACCATGGCGGGATTGCGCCTGCCGATCGAGAGCCATGTGCTGCAGGCCTTCGTCACCGAGGGGCTCAAGCCGTTGATCCCGGGCGTGATCACCTTCGGCGCCGGTCATTTCTATGTCAGCCAGTCCGACAAGGGCGGCCTGGTCTTCGGCGGCGACATCGACGGCTATAATTCCTATGCCCAGCGCGGCAACATGCCGGTGGTCGAGGATGTCTGCGAAGGCGGCATGGCGGTGATGCCGATGATCGGCCGCCTCCGGTTGCTGCGCAGCTGGGGCGGCATCATGGACATGTCGATGGATGGCTCGCCCATCATCGACAAGAGCGGCATCGACGGCCTCTATCTCAATTGCGGCTGGTGCTATGGCGGCTTCAAGGCCACGCCGGCCTCGGGCTGGTGCTTTGCCCATCTCATCGCCAAGGATCAGCCGCACGAGGTGGCTGCCGCCTATCGGCTCAATCGCTTCGAGACCGGAGCGGTGATCGACGAAAAGGGCCAGGGCGCCCAACCCAATCTTCACTGAGGCACGGTTCGATGCGGATTGCCTGTCCCTATTGCGGTGCGCGCGGCGTGCACGAATTCACCTATCTCGGCGATGCCGGGCTCACGCGGCCGGATGCCTCGGCGCCCGACGCCGGCAAGAACTTCTATGAATATGCCTATTTGCGCGACAACCCCGAGGGCGCGCATGAGGAGTTCTGGTATCACGGCTCGGGCTGCCGTTCCTGGCTCAAAGTCCGGCGCAACACCAAGACCCACGTAATCGAGAAGGCGGAACTGGTGATGCCTCAAGCTTTGGGAGCCGCATCATGAGCGAGGCCGTTTCCTTTCGTCTGCCTTCCGCCGGCCTGGTCGATCGCAACAGCACCGTGCGGTTTCGTTTCGATGGCAACAGCTATGAGGGCCTGAGCGGTGACACGCTGGCTTCTGCCCTGCTTGCCAACGGTGTCCGCCTGGTCGGGCGTTCGTTCAAATATCATCGCCCGCGCGGCATCTTCACGGCTGGCCCTGAGGAGCCGAACGCGCTGGTGGAACTGCGCAGCGGCGCCCGGCGCGAGCCCAACACCAAGGCCACCACCATCGAGCTCTATGATGGCCTGGAGGCGGCGAGCCAGAACCGCTGGCCTTCGCTGAAATTCGACCTGCTGTCGGTGAACCAGCTCGCCAGCCCGATCTTCGTCGGCGGCTTCTACTACAAGACCTTCATGTGGCCGGCTGCCCTGTGGGAGAAGCTCTACGAGCCGATGATCCGCCGCGCGGCGGGCCTCGGCAGCGCCAGCCAATTGCCGGACCCGGATCATTACGAGAAGGCCGCCGCCTTTTGCGACGTGCTGGTGATCGGCGCGGGTCCTGCTGGCCTGATGGCAGCCTTGGAAGCCGGCCGGGCCGGTGCCCGCGTGATCCTGTGCGACGACGATTTCCGGCTGGGCGGGCGGTTGCTGGCCGAGCGGCATGAGGTCGGTGGCAAGCCGGCTGCTGCCTTCGCCACCGATATCGAGGCAGAACTCGCTGCCATGCCCGAGGTGCGCATCATGCGCCGGACGCAGGTCTTCGGTGTCTATGACACCGGTACCTATGGCGCCCTGGAGCGGGTGTCGGATCATCTCCCGGTGCCGCCCGCCCACCAGCCGCGCCAGCGCCTGTGGCACATCATGGCCAAGCGCTGCATCAACGCCATGGGCGCCATCGAACGCCCCATCGTCTTCGGCGGCAATGACCGGCCGGGCGTGATGCTCGCCTCGGCGGCGCGCAGCTATCTCAACCGCTACGGCGTGGCGCCGGGCCGCCAGGCCGTGGTGTTCACCACCAGTGACGATGGCTGGCGCACGGCGGCCGATCTCGTGGCTGCCGGCGTGACCGTGGCCGCTATTGTCGATCCGCGCTCGCAGGTCGATGCCGCCGTGTCGGGCTGGGCCGGCAAGGCGGGAACGCGCACCTTGCTCGGGGCGAGCGTGACAGATGCCAAGGGCGGAGCCCAGGGTATCAAGTCGGTCGAGGTGATCGCCGGGCGCAAGCGCGAGACGATTTCCGCCGATTTCCTGGCAGTTTCCGGCGGCTGGAACCCGCAGGTCGCCCTCACCACGCATAAGGGCGCCCGGCCGCGCTGGTCCGACGAGTTGGCGGCCTTCGTGCCGGGCGATCTGCCCGAGGGCATGACGGTGGTCGGCGCCGCCAATGGCGACTTTTCCCTCGGCGCCTGCCTGCGGGCTGGTGCGCAAGCCGGCAGGGTCGCAGCCGGCGATTGCGGTTTTTCCGCCGGGCAGGCTCCTATCCCCGCCTGCGACGACGAGCCTGTCGGCCTCAAGCCGCTCTGGCATGTCGCCGAGACGAAGAGCAAGGCCTTCGTCGACCAGCAGAACGACGTCACGGCCAAGGACATCGAGATCGCCCATCGCGAAGGCTTCCGCTCGGTCGAGCATCTCAAGCGCTACACCACGCTGGGCATGGCCACAGACCAGGGCAAGACCTCGAACATACCGGGCCATGCCATGATGGCGGGCCTGCTCGGTCGTTCGATGACGGCGGTCGGCACCACGGTTTCGCGGCCGCCGCATTTCCCGGTGGCGATCGGCGCCTTGGCAGGGCCGCATCGCGACAAGCATTTCAAGGCGACGCGCCTCACGGCGGGCCATGAATGGGCGATGGCCAACGGCGCCACCATGGTCGAAGCCGGCCAATGGCTGCGCCCGCAATGGTTTTCGCGCCCCGGCGAGAAGGACTGGCTGGAAAGCGTCTGCCGGGAGGTCAAGACCACTCGTTCGATCGTCGGCGTGTGCGATGTCTCGACGCTGGGCAAGATCGACATCAAGGGGGCTGATGCCGGCGCGTTCCTCGACCGCGTCTATATCAATACCTTCTCGACGGTCGCTGTCGGCAAATGCCGCTACGGCCTGATGCTGCGCGAAGACGGCTTCGTTATGGACGACGGCACGGCGGCCCGCTTTGCACCCGATCACTATGTGATCTCCACCACCACGGCCAATGCCGTGAAGGTGATGCAGCATCTCGAATTCTGCCGCCAGACACTCTGGCCCGAACTCGACGTCTCGCTCTCTTCGATCACCGAGCAGTGGTCGCAATATGCTGTGGCCGGGCCGAAGGCGCGCGAATTGCTGCAGAAGCTCTATGGCTCGAGCGCCGATCTGTCGAACGAAGCCTTCCCCTATATGGGATGTGCCACGCTGCAGCTCGGCAATGTCGGCTCGCGGCTCTACCGCCTCTCCTTCTCGGGCGAGCTTGCCTATGAGATCGCGGTACCCGCCCATTACGGCCTTGACCTCCTCAAGGCACTGATGGCGCTGGCCGAGGAGATGGGCGGCTGCGCCTATGGCACCGAGGCTCTCGGCGTCATGCGCGTCGAGAAAGGCCATGTCGCCGGCAATGAGCTCAACGGCCAGACCACGGCCCGCGATCTTGGCCTCGGCAAGATGATGTCGACCAAGAAGGACTATATCGGCCGCGTCCTGGCCCAGCGTCCTGCGCTGGTGGCGGCCGACAGGCCCGGCCTCGTCGGCGTCAAGCCGGTCAATCCGGCCGATCGCTTGCGGGCCGGTTCGCATTTCCTCAAGAAGGGGGCTGCGGCCGTCGCCGCCAATGACGAGGGTTTCGCAACCTCGGTGGTCTATTCGCCGATGCTCGAAAGCTGGATCGGCCTTGGCCTGCTCGCCAACGGTCCGTCTCGTCATGGCGAAGTGATCCGGGCCTATGATCCGGTACGCAACGGCGATATCGAGGTCGAAGTCATCTCGCCCATCTTCTTTGATCCTGAAGGGAGCCGTCTCCATGTTTGACGCAATGAGCGCGGGGCGTTTGGAGTCCCGTAGCGCCTTTGCCGGCCTGCTCAAACCGGTGGGAACGGGTGCAGGCGTCACCGTGCAGGATCGCTCGGGCCTGGAAATCGTCACCCTGGCCGCCCGTAAGGGCCAGGAAGGAGCGCTGGCGGCCCGCATGCAGGCCGCCTATGGCCTCAGGCTGCCAAACGGGCCCAAGCGGGTCGTGGCCGGCTCGCTCGCGGCGCTGGGCACCGGGCCGTCGGCCTGGCTGGTCACCCGCGAGGCAGGTGGGCCCAATTTGCTCGTCTCGGACCTGATCGAGGCGGTCGGCACACTCGCGTCGGTGACCGACCAGACCTCCGGCTATGCCGTGCTGCGGGTTTCTGGCCCGCATGTCCGCGATATGTTCGCCAAGGGGCTGGACATCGACCTGCATCCGCGCGCCTTCGCACCGGGCGATGCCGCCGTGACCGCGTGCTCGCATATCGGCGTGACGCTGTGGCAGCTCGACGAAACGCCGACCTACGAGATCGCCCTGTTTCGCAGCATGGCCGGCAGTTTCTGGCATTGGCTGAGCGACAGCGCCGCCGAATTCGGCCTGGCGGCGTAACGGGAGCCGCCGGCTCCCGATTGCGCGCCGAAGATCCTGCTTGACCTGGAGCCGCTCCAGATTGGTAGCCTGCCGGCAAAAGGTCGGATCGTGGGCAAATCCATGCGTATCTCGGAAGCGGCGTCCAGAAGCGGGCTGAGCATCGACACCATCCGCTATTATGAGAAGCAGAACCTGCTTCCAAGGATCATCCGGGGGCCCGGCGGCAATCGGCATTTCTCGGCGGAGAATGTCGAATGGCTCGTGCTGTTGTCATCGCTGCGCGAGACGGGCATGCCCATGAAGCGGATGCGGAACTTTGCGCGCCTCTATAGGGAGGGCGATGCAAAACTCGCGGAACGCAAGGAAATACTCCTCGACCACGTCATGCAGTTGGAGGAACGGCGAGCGGCTTTGGACCATTGCGCGGAACTCCTCGCCTACAAGCTCAAGCGTTACGATGAGATCGCCGGAGGCAAAGGATGAGGATCATCGTTGTCGGTGCCGAAGGCGATATCGGGAAGGCCGCCTGCAAGGAATTGGGATCTCGCCACGAGATCATCAGGGCTGGCCGGTCCAGCGGCGATGTTCGGGTCGACATGGCTGATCGAGCATCGGTCGAGGCCATGTATGCCAAGTGCGGCGCAGTGGATGCGGTTATCTCGACGGCGGGGAACGTTCATGTCGCTCGGCTTGGTGAGTATACCGAGGAGACCTTCATGCTCGGCCTGCGGCACAAGGTCATGGGCCAGGTCAATCTGGTGCTCGCTGGACTGGCCATCGTCAGTGAGGGCGGCTCTTTCACGCTGACCAGTGGTGTGCTCGACCGCGAGCCCATACGGATGGGTGTGGCGGGCGCCGCAGCCAACGGCGCTGTCGGAGGCTTCGTCCTCGGCGCTGCAATCGAAATGCCGCGCGGATTGCGCCTCAATGCCGTCAGTCCGGGGCTTCTGGACGTATCCGTGCCGCGATATGGCCGTTGGTTCCCCGGTCATGAGCCTGTTTCATCGAAACGGGTGGGGCTTGCCTATGCAAGAAGCGTGGAAGGAGCCATGACTGGCAAGGTAATCATCGTTGAATAGATATCTGCGGCACCATGGCAGAATTGGGCGACCCAACGTAGGCTAGATGCTAGAGTTATCCCGAACCCGTGGGTCTCGCGACAGCTTCCGTGCCTCATATCCCTAGGCAGGTCAGGGCTAGAACATGCCGCTGAGAACATGGTTTGGTGGGATAGGCGAGGCGTTCTCCGATCGCAATTTTCGCCTCTATTCCGTGGGATCCATCATTTCCTGGATCACCTACTTCGTTCAACAGATCGCGTTCTCCTGGGCGGCCTGGGAAATCACGCAGTCGGCCGTCTGGCTGGCGATCATTGCCCTCCTCTCCACTGTCTCCAATGTCCTGCTATTGCCTCTGGAGGGAGCTCTGGCCGATAGAGTCGACCGTTTCAGGATGGTGGTATCGGCCTATTTCTTCGATTTTCTCAAAGCCGTTGCGCTGACTGTCCTTGCCTATAGCGGCCACCTCAGCCTGCCCGTGATCTGCGCAAGCGCCATCCTCCATGGCATCATCCATGCTTTCAGCGTACCGGCCTCCTACGGCATGATGCCGCGCTTCATTGCCCGCGGGTGCCTGTCCTCGGCAATTGCCGTCAGCTCTTCCTATACGCAGTTCGCGGTCTTTGCCGGCCCAGCCATCGCCGGCTGGATTCTGGTACATTGGGGTGTGGCGGCGGCCTTCGCTACCAATGTTGCCGGTTATCTGGTCTACTTCGCGGTTGTCTGCTTCCTGCGCACGCCCGAGGGCTATCAGCAGCAGAAATCACCAAGGCGCTCCTTGCTGGGCGACCTCCCCGAAGGTGCACGCTACATCCTACAGCACAAGGGCATCCTCGCCTTGCTTTTGATGATGCTGGCCGGTGACGCGTTACTGGCGGCAGTCTATCAGTTGATGCCGGCTTATAGCGACGCGCTGCTCGGAGCGGGCGTCGGCGGTGTATCGATCCTGTTTGGCACCGGCGGTCTCGGCGCGACTCTCGCCGCCCTGTGGCTGGCCCATGGCGGGGCCCATCTGGCCACGCCGCTACGCGTATTCTGGGCCTTCCTCGTATTCGCGCTGGCTGTTTGCGGCCTGGCGGTCTCTTTCTCCCTTTTCTGGTCGATCGCCGCCATGCTGGCCTTCGGCTTTGCGGGCGAGACAGCCAGGACGGCCACCGTCTCGATCCTGCAGATCAGCGTCGACGACGGGCAGCGGGGACGGGTGATGAGCATGCGCTTCCTGCTGCAGCAGGCGGCCGGCGGATTGGGAACCCTGGCGATCGGAGGAATGGCCCAGCAGGCCGGCCTGCGGCTGTCTCTTTTTGCCGCGGCCATGATCGCGTTGGCCGTCTGGGCGATCGCCTGCCTCAAACGCGCGCGCATTCTGGCTTCCTTTCAGGTGGTACGTGAAGGGTCCGAGAGTTGACGGCTCCAGGCGATGGTGCGCGCGCCATGATCCAGGTAGCGCAAGCCGAAGTTGGCCTGCCCCGCGAGGAGCGTGTTTACGATCCTGGAAATGTCGTCTTCGACGCTCGCCAGAAAGGCAGGGCCGCATGACGCGAATTTGCCCAGTCACTCCTTGCTGAGAAACCGCGTCAGGTGCTCGTTGGCAGCGTTGTCCTGCCAGCCCTTCACCTTGCTCGAGACCAGCCAGAGATCGGCATTGGAGAGCAGGGGAGCCACAGGCTGGTCGCGCGCCAGGAGCGCCTCGGCATCCTCCAGAATCTTCAAACGCTTGGCCGGATCGGTTTCGGCATAGGATTTGGCGACGAGCGCGTCATAGTCCGGACTGGCGAAATGGGAATAGTTGAACGCCTTGTTGGCTGTCGTCGGTAGCGCGAGGAAGTTTTCGGCGTCGGCATAGTCGGCCACCCAGGCCGCGCGCGCTACCTCGAAGGCACCGCCGTCGCGCAGGAAGGCGTAGTGGGACTTGCTGTCCGAATTGAGCAGGGAGACCTCGACGCCGAGTGCCTTCCACATATCCGCCACAGCGGTGGCGATCCGGCGATTATTGTCGTTGGTGCCGAAACGGATGGTGAGCTTCAGCGGCTTGCCGCCCTCGCCGAATCCCGCCTGCTTGAGCAGGTCCTTGGCGGCGTCCTCACGATCGAGCTGAGGCTTGTCGGCGAAGTCCGGCTTGGCGGGGGTATAGCCGGGCAGGCCCGCGGGAACGAAGCTGTAGCTGCCGACGCGTGTGCCCGAAAAGATCTTCTCGGCCAGAAAATCGCGATCGACCGCCATCGACAGGGCACGCCGAACCCTGGCATCGTCGAAGGGCGGGGTGCGGGTGTCGAAGGCGTAATATTCATTGGTCAGGTTCGGCGAGACATGGACCTGATCGCCCACCTTCTCCTTGAGAAGTTTCAGCTGATCAGCCGCGAATTCGAAGGTCATGTCGAGCTCGCCCGCCAGGAAGCGCCGCTGGGCGGCGGCCTGGTCATCGATCGGATAGGAGATCACCTTGTCGATGCGGACATTGGCGGCATCCCAGTAACGCGGGTTCTTCACCAGCGTCACATGATCATTGGCGAGGTTCTCGGTCAGGGTATAGGCGCCGTTGGAGATCAAATTGCCAGGCTTGACGAAATCGGCCTTGAGCTTCTCGACCGAGGCCTGATGCACCGGCAGGGCGGCTTGATTGGCGAGGAGTTGCAGGAGATAGGGCGTTGGCCGTTCCAGCGTGATCTCCAACGTCCTGTCGTCGAGGGCCTTGACGCCGAGCGTGTCGACACCGGCCTTGCCGCTGTTCACCGCTTCGGCATTCTTAATCGGATAGAACAGATTGGCGAAGCTGGCCGCTTCCTTGGGATCTTCGAGCCGGCGGAAACTGAAGACGAAGTCAGCGGCCGTGACCGGATCGCCATTGGACCACCTGGCATTGGGGCGCAGCTTGAAGGTGTAGGCGAGACCGTCGGGGGAGATCGTCCAGCTTTCGGCTGTTCCCGCCGTGAGCTTGCCGGCAGCATCGAAAACGGTGAGCCCCTCGAACAGGTCCTTGAGGATGAACTGCTCGGCGATGATCGAGCTGTGGGTCGGATCGAGGGTCTGGGCCTCGGCGCCATTGCCTTTGTGCAACACGACCTCGGCAAGGGCGGGGCGGGCAGCACCCCCCAGGAGGCCGGCAGTGAGAGGAAGGACGAGGGCGAATAGTCTCAATGCGGACTTCATGCGGACTTCCCCCTATGGGTGTCCCGGCCGGTGCCGAGATTCGTGATGGGCCGAGTAAACTGGCTGGTCCGGCCCGCGGCAACCCTGGATATTTGCTGGGGGAAAGGGCTCGTCTTCACAGGTAGAGATCGTCTCGCAGGACTATCAGGCTGCCGTCCGGCGCAGCAGCAGGATGAGCCCCGCCGAGATGATGAAGGCGGCGCCGAGAAGAGTTATCGCATCCGGTACGTCGCCGAAGGCGAAATAGCCGACGATGGCGGCACCGACGAGTTCCGCATAGACGAGAGGCGCCAGGGTCGAGGCATCGGCGAGCCGAAAGGCGATGATCGAGAGCAGGTGGCAGACCGCCGAGATCAACCCGAGACCAGCAAAGAGGAGGAAATGATCGGTGGCGGGGGCAGACCAGGAAAGCACGGCTTGCGGCGTGAGGAGGGCTGCCCCAAAGAAACACTGGAAAGCCAGTGTCTTGACGGGGTCACTCTGCTGGGCCGCACGCCTGGTGGCGATCAGGTAGAAGGCAAAGCAGATGCCGGAGGCCAGGGCCAGCAGGATGCCGGGCTCGATGGTGCTGCCGGGCTGGAGAATGATGAGCGAGCCCACAAAACCCAGGGCGAGGCTGACGCCCTTGGCCGGTGTCATGCGTTCCTTGAGCACGACGATAGACAGGGCGACCGCCAGGATGGGACCGACGAAATAGGCGCAGAGTGCCGTCGCCAGCGGGATGCGGGCAATGGCCAGGAAATACAGGGTCATCGCCGCGACCAGGAAGACGGTGCGCGCGATATGAGAAGCCAGATGCTCCGACGGGAACATCCTCCGGCCATGGAGGAGGGCCGAGAGAGGCAGGACCGCCAGGCCCGCCACCGCATAGCGCGCCCAACCGATGAAGAAGGGCGAGTAGTCGGCGCTCAGATATTTGGCGATGCCGTCGACGGTCGGCACGCTCACCATCGCAATGATCATGGCCAGGATGCCGCGGACGGATCCTGTGGTTTCGGCAGAGGCAGGCATGGCCATGAAGGAACCTATCTATAACCGGTCGCGTCGGCCGGCTTTCCGGCTTCTTCGATCTCCGGAATGTAGCGCCAAGCGTCGGGCTGGGAGCCGTCAAGATCGGTGAAACCGTAGATTCGCGCCAGCTGCCCGCTCGAAAGAGACTGCCCGTTCCAGCGATTCCTTTCGGCATCGGCGGCGAGGGCTGCCACGGCGCGCCCGACGAAGCGGGGTGTTTCCGAAATGACGAAATGCGGCACCGTTGCCGTGGCATCCCGCCAATTCTCCTCTGCGACACCGAAGGCCTCCAGCATCATTTCCGAGCGCAGCCAGCCCGGGGTGAGCGCCACCGAGGTGGCCCCGTATTTGGCGAGGTCCTTGGCATGCGCCCAGGCGAGACGGATCACCGCCGACTTGACCAGATCGTAGAAGGGCGAGAGGCGGTAGTGGCTGGCATTGTAGTCAGCCGTTCCGTCCGTCATCTCCACGAGAAGACCGCCGGGGCGCTCGATCAGCAGGGGCAGAGCATGATGCGCGGTGATCAGATGGGTATCGATCCCCAGGCGCAGCAGGCGCAATCCCTTGTCGAGATCGTGTTCCCACACGGCCTTGTTCCACTCGAACAGTTTCTCGCCGCCCCAGACATCGTTGACCAGGATGTCGAGACGGCCTTGCTCGCTCCGTATCCGCTCCACCAGGCCGCGTACCTCATCGGGTACGAGATGGTCGACGCGGATGGCAATGCTCCGGCCGCCGGCCGCATTGACCAATTCGGCCGTCTCCTCGATGGTTTCCGGCCTGTCATACTCCGATCGATGCCCACGGGTGCTGCGCCCGGTGACGTAAACGGTTGCGCCTGCTGCTCCCAGCTCGACTGCAACACCTCGGCCCGCCCCTCGCGTGCCGCCGGCAACAAGTGCGACCTTTCCGGTGAGCATGACCACAGCTCCTGTTTTCGATTGCCGAGCGCTCTTTTCGAGCATAAGGATTGATATATAAATGATCGTTCGGTTATAAATGGATGTCAAGATGCCCCGACATAAGACCCTGCCCGACGAGACCGTGCTGGGAGTTGCCTTGCAGCTTCTGCACACTGGAGGGCCGGAGGCACTGACATTTGCGGGATTGGCGCGGGCTAGCGGCCTGGCGGCTGCAACCTTGGTGCAGCGCTTTGGCAGCAAGGCGCAGCTCAAGCAGGCGGCCTTGCTCCATGCCTGGGACCGCTTGGACGAAAAAACGTCACAGCTGGCAGCTGATATTGCGCGCACGCCCGAGGGGGCAGTCGATCTGCTGGTGGCTCTTTCCGGCGACTATGGCGCCATCGAATCCTATGCCGAAGGATTGCTGATCCTGAGGGAGGATCTGCGCGATCCCTTGCTGCGCGCACGCGGCGCGCGCTGGCGGGATGCCCTCGTCGACGTGCTCGACACCTGTTTGGCGGAGCAGGGCGGCCAGCGCCAAGGGCTTGGCCAATTGATGGCATCGCAATGGCAGGGCTCGCTCGTTTGGTGGGGTTTCGAGCCCAATTGTCCGGTTGCGAACCATGTCGGCCGCGAACTCAGGCAATTCGTGGCAGCCATCATGCCGAAAAGGGCGGGCACCTGAACGGCGCCCATCCCCATCGCCCTATTTGAGGGGCTTATCGGGCTTCGACCGAGCGAAGCTGCGTCACCGGGCTGCGTTCGGGCAGCTTCACCGGCATCGGCGCATCGTCAATGGCAATGTCGTGCAGAGCCATGCGTTCGGCGACCCAGCTTTCGGCCAGGGCCAGGGCATGCGGCGTCATGCGATAGGTGCGCACGCGGCCGGCCTTCTCGGAGACGACGATACCCCCGGCTTCGAGCACGCCGAGATGCTTGAGCACCGCGGGCATGCCCATGGAGAGGGGGAGTGCGAGTTCGCTGACAGAGGCTGGTCCGCGGGCAAGACGATCGACCATGGTGCGACGGCTGGTATCGGCGAGCGCATGGAACATTCTGTCGAGAGCGAGAGGATCGAGGCGAGCTTCCACGTCAGGCTACTTTCTTAGTCGGAGGAGGAAACCGGCCAGCAACGTGCCGGCCGGCGGGGCATCAAGCCAGGGAGAACAATCTGGGAGCACCGGTCTGGCGGGTCCCGGGCCTGGAAAGGGGAGGCATCGGCACCGAATTTCGACGGATGGTTCGGCTCGGCGAACGGCAAGGCTTCACAGTCCCAATCCGGCCCGCGATCTTGCCGGTAATTC
This sequence comes from Labrys sp. 22185, assembly GCF_052045555.1. NCBI lineage: Bacteria > Pseudomonadati > Pseudomonadota > Alphaproteobacteria > Hyphomicrobiales > Xanthobacteraceae > Labrys > Labrys sp. 22185. Next base: position 56,643 of record NZ_JBQEPH010000005.1, read on the forward strand.
AGCTGATACGATGAGGGAGAGAGCGCCATCGTCAGGCCTCAAAATGCCAATGATCTTCCAAACCGTGCCGGGCTGCCAAAGGAGCCTATCGAATTGATATCGTTCGAAATTCCAAACTTATGTCTGTCTTGCCGATCACAAAAAGAAGCCCGCTGCGCGGGCTTGGGAGGGTATCGAGAGAACCGAGCGAAGGTGCGAACAGCACAGCATGGAGGGGATCTGTTTGGAGATCGCTGCGCCGTTCGCAAGATCAATCTAGACGGGCGGCGCTAGGAGCACACTCCGTCAAATATGACGTGTCGAATTTGACGGATTGGCGGGAAAGGCGCGAATGACGCGCAGACCTCGCTGCAAGCGAAGGCGAGGTTTTTTGCATGAAAATGCGTAGATTGGAATAGATCTAGCAGGTTTGGCGGCCGGCAGGAAGCCGATCCGCCTACCTCTTTAGTAGAGGGCCTAGCAATCGCTGTTCGACTGGAACGACATGCGCGCCGATTCGGCCGGGATCGGAAACGGTGCGAGACCGCTGTGGTTGGGCTCATTCCGCCGGGGCGGCGATCTCCTTTTCAGTCAAAGTGAGCTTGGCCAGAATCAGCGCTCCTATGGCGCAGAGGGCGATGATCGTGACCATCGGCAGGGCCGTGCCATTGAAGAAGAGGCTGGCGATCACGATCATGACGGCACCCGTCACCATTTGCAGCGTGCCACCAAGAGCCGAGGCCATGCCCGCAATGGGGCCATGATGCTCCAGCGAAAGGACCATGCTGGTCGGGATGACCAGGCCGAGGAAGGCAAAGGTGACGAAGAGCATCGCGATCAGCACGGGCAGGCTGTCGACACCGCTTGCAACCAGCGCGAAAAGGGCGATGGCCGCGATGGCATAGGCGAAGACGGCGCCGAGGATCACCCGGCCCATGCCGAAACGTTGGCCGAGATGGGCGCTGAACTGGGAGGCGCCGATGAAGCCGATGGCGTTCACGGAAAAGGCCAGGCTGTAGAGCATTGGGGTCAGGCCGAAATGATCGACATAGATGAAGGAGGAACTGGCCAGGAAGGTGAAGAAGCTCGACATGCCCAGCGCGCCGATGAAGGTCACTCCCAGGAAATGGCGGTCACGCAGCAGCAGCCCGTAATTCGACAGGACGGTGGGCAGGTTGCCGGCAATGCGTTCGGCCGGCGGCCGGGTCTCCGGCAGCACGAAAGCCGTCAGCAGCAGGCTCAGCACGGCGGCGATGGTGACGGCTACGAAGACCGCGCGCCATCCGAAGGGAATGATGAGGGCGCTGCCTGTGAGAGGGGCGAGGATGGGGGAGACGCTGAACACCAGCATCACCAGGGACATCAATCGGGTTGCCTCGACGCCGGTATGCAGGTCACGGATGATGGCGCGCGGGATCACCATCACAGCCGCCGCTCCGATGCCCTGGATGAGGCGCAGGCCGATCAGCCAATCGATGGTTGGGGCCGACGCGCAGCCGATCGAAGCCAATGTGAACACCGCCAGACCGAAATAGAGCGGCAATTTGCGGCCGACAATGTCAGAGACCGGTCCGTAGATGATCTGGGTCAAGCCAAACCCCAGGAAGAAGGCCATCAGGGTCATCTGGGCGGCGGCGGTGCTGGTCTGGAGATGCTCCGCCATCGAGGGGAGGGCGGGAATATACATATCGATGGCAAAGGGCCCGATGGCGGCGAGCAGGCCGAGCACCAGAGCGTTGCGAGCAAAGCTGTGCGGCATGGAAAATCCTGTGACGACCGGCGAGTTGGAGGGGCTTTCGGCCGCAGCCGATGGCAGCTGGCGCAGCATGGCCCTGGAGAACTGCTTCCTGGCACGTGGTTATCGCGAGCCCACTCGTCAAGCAAGGGCCTGGAATACGCACTCGATCTGCCTGCCCGCCAGGCATCCCGGCCGTGACGCTGGGCTTGTCGGCCATTGATGGAAAGGAAGGTGGTACTTGGGTAAGGAAGGTCTCGAGCCGGAAAAGTCAGCAATGGCGGCCGCCGACGAAAACGGGGGAAGAAGCAATGCTTCTTCCCCCGTTCACCGATTTCTCGAAACGCCAAGCTTTCACAAGCGAAATCTGCACTTGGTTGTTATGTGAAGCAACGCTTGGCAGAAATGGAGCCCACAACCTCAATGGCGTCTTTGTTAACAAGATGGAATGCTACAATCAATTTCAGGCCTGTCCAGTATGAAATTGAATCAATCCGTCCGTTGCGGAACTTATATCGATTTACCTTTTCAGATGAGAAAAAGAACCGAATTGAGTAGTCCGCAACGGCTATAGGTTGTTTGGCGTTTCGCCCCGCGGAAGGGCGATTCGGAAGAGTGGTGGCGAGGAGACCTTGCCGCATGAACCAGCTATCCCGACAGCGATACCGTCGGTCTCCGGAACATCAGGTCTTGTCTGCGAGAATCTCCCGCAAGGCACCTGCGACGATATCTGCTTTGTCTTCGGTCATATTGTAGCCGGACGGCAGATTGATGCCGTGCCTGGCGATCGCCTGTCCCTTGTCATGCGGCGTGACCAGGCGCTTGGCTGCCGGACGATCGGCAAAAGCCTGCATGCTCGACAGCGGCGAGAAGAAAGGACGGGTATCGATGTTGCGCTTGTCGAATTCGGCCATCAGGCTGAACTTGTCGAGGCCGAGGGCCGGATCGAGGACCACCGTCACCATCCAGAAGGAGTTCTCGCTTCCCTCGGGTTCGGCATTGAGGGTAATGCCGTTGAGCCCGCCGAGCCGTTGCCGGTACCAATCGAAAATGGCGCGCTTATGGGCGATCAGCGTGTCGATGCGTTCCATCTGTGCGACGCCGAGAGCCGCCGTCACCCCATTCATGCGATATTTGAAGGCGATTTCCTGGTTGATGAACCGGCGATGGTCGCCCGGCGCCCGGCCATGATCCCGCAAGCAGAGCACGCGCTGGTGGAGATCGTCGTCATCGGTCACCAGCATGCCGCCCTCGCCGGTGGCGACGGTCTTCGAGCCATGGAAACTGAAGGCGGCTGCCCGCCCGAAGCTGCCCGCGCGCCGACCGCGATAGCGAGAGCCGAGGGCCTCGGCCGAATCTTCGATGAGATGGACGCCGTGCCTGTCGGCAATGTCCTGCAAGGCCTGCCAGTCGCACATCGAACCATAGAGGTCCACGCCCAGGATCGCCTTGGTCTTGGGACCGATGGCGGCCTCCACAGCGTGCGGATCGATGCACCAGGTGTCGGGCAGTATGTCGACGAGCACGGGTTCGGCACCGACATAGGTGACCGGTGCCACCGAGGCGATCCAGGTCACGTCGGGCACGATCACCTCGTCGCCCGGGCCGATGCCGAGCGCGGCCAGGATGAGATGCAGTGCTGCCGTGGCATGCGGCACGCTGACGGCATGCTTCACGCCGACATAATCGGCCATCATCCGCTCGAAGCGGGCATTATAGGCATAGTGATTGGCATACCACGCCGTGCGGGCCGCCTCCGCGGCGAGTTCGGCCTCTCTCTCCGTGATGGAGGGACCTGCGACGGGAATGCGTTCGGGGGCAATGATCACGGTGACTCGGCTCTACTTGATTGGCAGCCGATACATACCGCGCTCACCTGCGCGGCGCCAGACCGATCAAAATGGCCGGCGCAGCGCAGGAATTGCCGGTTGCGGCTGTTGCTGCAAAGGAATAGGACATGCTCCGGTTGATGGCCGATAGGAGCCCGTGAGCATGTCAGGACCCTGCGTAACTATAGGGATTCCTATCTATAATGCAGAAGACATGATCGCGGAATGTCTGGAGTGTTTACTGAACCAGACATACAGAAATATTCGCATCGTCATATCGGACAATGCTTCAACGGATGGCACTCAAGCCATCGTCGAGCGCTATGCAGCAGTCGACAATCGGATTACATATCTGAGGCGGCCCGAGAATGTCGGACCGGTCAGGAACTTCCGTGGCCTGGTGGATGCGGCGCAGACACCGCTCTTCCTGTGGCGGGCGCATGACGACCTGTCCTCCGCCGACTATGTCGAGCGATTGGTCGCCGCTTTTGATCGAACGCCGAATGCCTTGCTGGCCGTTCCTACCGTGATGACGTATCGAAGCGACAGGCCTGTCACTATTGCGCGGCCCCGTGAACTGCAGGGGTCGCAACTGCGACAGATTGCGGATCTTCTCTACAATTCTCCTGCAAGCTGGTTCTATGGCCTGTGGCGAACCGATGCCTTGCGTGGAATACTGGATTACGTCAATCGGGCCTATCCCGACCCCTGGGGATCCGATCATCTGGTGATGTACCCGGTTTTCATACGCAGGGCCGTTGCGATGGCACCTGAGGCTCAGTTTTCCCAGCGCATCGTCTGGAAAGAAGCCAACCGTTCGATGAGGATCGTGCCGGCCATGCATCTTGTCCGGTTGCGGCGAGCCTATTGGAAAGCCTGCCTCCACGATATCGATGAAGCCGGGTTTAGCGGGGTCGAGAAGCTTGCCCTGAAGGGGATTACTTTTTTCTATGTCGGTAAACGGGTTGCCCGCATTGGCAAGATCACCCGCGTCGCTTTCAGGCAGGTTCTGGCGCTGTTTAGACGCAAAAACTGAAGTAAATATTATTATTTATACTAAAATTTATATTCGCTTTTCCATCAGTACGACGTCGTAAATGTCGTCGTTCGTACGAAAGTGGTTCAGCATCGTCCCAACAATTCTAAAATTCATGGACTTATAGAGGGAGAGCGCGGCGAAATTGTCCGCTCTGACTTCCAGGAGTATTTTTTCCAGGCGATGTTTTTCTTTCGCCGTTGCAACGAGGTTCTCCATTGCAACACGTCCCAAACCCTTGCCTTGCGCGCTCGGCGCAATAACGATGCCGATAAAGCCATGCCGATTGTGATGGTGAATATTGGTGATCTGGGCAAAGCCGATTGGTTCATCCGTCGTGCTATCGGCAATGACCATGAAACTGCCATTGGGGTCGGTCTTCCGGCGCTCCAGCCATCCGGCGACTGCGTCATCATCTGTTGATGTCACCACATTGAGCAGCAGGGCCTGCAGGGCGGAATCCCTCCGAAGCGAAGCGAGAAAATCAAAATCGCTATTCTCCGGAGATCTCAAGCTCACTCGCTTCAACATCGCATTCCTGTTTGCTTGATGGCAGCAGTCGATAGAGGAAGTCTGCCGGTTAACGCGTCATGGCGTTTGCTTTGCCAGAAATTCGCGCCAGTGAACGGTTCGGGGTTTCAGGAATTGATTGGCATCACGGCCGGTGCGGCCGATCAGATCGAGGATGGAAACATAGGGTGTAAAGGCGCCGCCATCTTGCGGCCATGGCGTCAGGCTGTAGTCCATATATTCGACGCTCACACCGTTCGCTTCGAACGCTTCGTGGTCCATATATCGCGCGGCGCCGTGTCCGGTGAGATATCGCGTCCCGCCCACGCCGAGGACGATGTCCAGCACGCGCTTCCACGAAGAACCGACTATATTCAGCTCACTGCTGTGGGTTATTTTTCGCGACGTCCCAATTCCAATATAGTCGGCAGACAGTTCTATGCTTCGGATCAGGGTGTCGCACAGCTTGTCTTGCTCATACGCCCTGTCGAGAATGTCGATCGCGTCCTGTGCATGGGAGGCGGTGGCGAGCGATTGCTTGAGGAGCAATTGGTGGGTTGCCCGCCAATCCCCGGCCGTGGCATCCAGATCCATGATGGGCTTGTAGGTGCCCCCGCCGGCAAGCGGAATGGTCATCCACTTGGTTTGATCGCCGACCTTCACCTGCACGCGGTTTGTAAAACTTCCTTTCGAGAACTGAGCATCATCCAAATAAACATAAATGTCCGCCAAGGCGAGTTGCTCGAAAAAGCCGGGCCAGGGGAACAGCATGGGTTGGGTGATTACTACAGTTGTCATGCTCGATTTCAGAGTTGTGAGCTACGTGATCTATTTCGCTAAAACGTTAAGGTAACATCTTGATTATGCAATGACCTAGCAAACGACAAGGTCACACCACTGTTTCACGGGGCTGGCATTTCCTCTTCCGGCCGTCCAGCGACATACTCAAAGCTGCGCCACGAACGCGACCGGATCCCGCAGCAGCGACGCCCTGGCTCTAATCGTCTCGTCCGGCCAAGTCCACCAGGCACTGGCCAGCAATTTTTCGATGGTGTCGTCATCGAAGCGATAGCGGATCAGCTTGGCGGGCACGCCGCCCATGATGGCGTAGGGCGGCACGTCCTTGGTGACAACAGCGCCGCCGGCGATCACCGCACCATGCCCGATGGTAATGCCGGTCATCAGGGTTACCCCCATACCGATCCAGACATCGTGCCCGATCACGATCGGGTCGTTCTTGGGATAATGGCGGTCGATCGTTTCGTCGACGATTCCCCAGCCTTCGAGATAGGTGGCGGGACTGGTCGAGACGAGATCGAGAGGATGGTTGCCGCCGGAGACCTTGATCTCGGTGGCGATCGAGCAAAAAGCACCGATTTCGCCAATCTTGGATTGCTTGGTGCACAGCGGGCGATATCCGTAGCTGTACTTGCCGACGCGGATACCGAAGCGCTGCTCGACCAGCGCCCGCATGAAATCGTCGCGCGGACCATAATGCGAGCGCGACCATTTGGAGACTTTGCGCAAGGCGAAGCGAGGCAGCCCGATTTGCAGCAAGCGCCGATGCAGGGCGGAACGAATGACGATGTCGTCAGGGGCGTAGGTCAGGGTCGTCGCTTTGGAGGAGATTACCACGGCTGGCTTTCGTTTTTCGCTATCTTCTCTCGGCCAGGTCAGGCCTCCTCATGCGGCGATCGAGGAGGGATCGCCGAGACTTCCGTTGCCTATACCAACTCTGCCCGTTTCCTCAACGGCTTCTTCAGGCAGTCCGCCAGGCGATCCTGGCCTGAAGAACTGTGATGCGGTCCTTGCCGGTGCATTGCCGGCCGGAGAGGAACAGCCACACCGGCCGGTGAAGCGGGGTCATCAGAATTTCGGCATGGGCGGCAAGGGGGCCAGGGGAGAGCCGAACCATTTCTGGTTGATCTGGCTGAGCTGCCCGTCGGCAACAATCTCGCCGATGAAGCCGTTGCACCATTCCTGCAAAGCGGTATCGGCCTTGCGAAAGGCCATGCCGTTGGCCTGTTCCTTCATCTTGAACTTGGCCTCGATGCCGAGGCTGGCATAGTCCTTGGTGAGCTGGGCGAGCACCGTATTGGAGGCACCGATCGACTGGACCTGGCCCGAGATCAAGGCTTGGGTGGTGGTGGCATCGTCGTCGAAGCGCATGATCTGGGTGCCTGATGGCGCGATCTGCGAGACGGTGATGTCCTGTGTCGAGGCACGCGCCACACCCACGGTCACACCCACGAGATCCTCGGGCTTGGTCACCTTCAGGTCCTTAGGACCCATGATATAGGTGGTCAGCGTGCTGTAGGGATTGGAGAACAGCACCTGCTTCATGCGTTCGGGCGTGATGCCGAAAGTGGCGATGAGCAGGTCGACCTTGTTGGTGAGCAGGTAGGGGATGCGGTTGGGGCCGGTCACCGGCACCAGCTCGAGTGAAACGCCGAGCTTATTGGCCATCAGAGCGGCGACGTCGGCATCATAGCCAGCCGGCTTCTGCTCGGCATCGGTGCCGCCGAAGGGCGGGTAGTCGGTGAGGACGCCGACGATCAGCTTGCCGCGCGCCTTGATTTCATCGGGGGTCGCGGCCGCTGCCGGTCCGGCAGCGAGGGGCAGCGCCAAGGCGGCTATGCCGGCGGCGAGGCACAGCCCAAGCCCACGGCGTGAAATCGGATCTGTCAAAGCCATGATCGTTTCCTCTCCTTGATTGAAAATTTCAGCGCCTTGCCACCGTCAACCGCCGCTCCATGGCGCGGCTCCAGAGCGACAGCGGCCAGCACACCAGGAAATAGGCGAGCGCCACCAGGCCGAAGATGGTGAAGGGCCTGAAGGCGGCATTGTTGATGATCTGGGCCGCGCGGGTGATCTCGACGAAGCCGATGATCGAGGCGAGCGAGGTGCCCTTGATGAGCTGCACCAGGTAACCGATGGTCGGCGGAATGGCGATGCGTACCGCCTGGGGGATGACCACCTTGAACATGCGCGGCAGATAGGTGAGGGCGAGGGCCCGGGCCGCCTCGCTCTGGCCCGGCGGCACCACCTCGATGGCGCCGCGCCAGATCTCGCCGAGAAAGGCGCTGGCATTGAGGGAAAGGCCGATCGCCGCCGCCGTCCAGGGATTGACGTCGATGCCGAAGATGCCGGGCACGAAGAAGGCGAGGAAGAGCTGCATCAGCAGCGGCGTGCCCTGGAACAGCTTGATGTAGCCCATAGCCAGCCAGCGCAGCGGCCGGATCTCGGCCGTGCGCGCCAGCGCAACCAGGAGGCCGCCTATGCCGCCGCCGATGAAGGCGACCGCCGAAAGCAGCAGTGTCCAGCGCAAGGCCAGCAGGATGTAGAGGATGTCGGCTTCGCTCAATACACGCATGCTGCCCCCTATCGCCGGCTCGGCTGGCGCAGGAAGGCGCGCTCGATGCCGGCGAACAGGCACCAGAACACGATCGACAGGCCCAGATAGATCGCGGTCGCCACGAAATAGACTTCGAAGCTGCGGAAGGTGCGCGATTGGATATCGCCAGCCGCTGCGGTCAGCTCGCTGGCGGCGATGGCCGAGCAGACGCTGGAATTGAGCATGAGCAGGATGAACTGGCTGGTCAGCGAGGGATAGATCGCCTGGATCGCCGGCTTGAGGATGACGAGGCGGAAGATCTGCAGCGGCTTGAGGCCGAGCGACTTGCCGGCCTCGATCTGGCCCTTGGAGATGCTCTCGATACCGGCCCGGATGATCTCGATGCCATAGGCGCCGACATTGACCACCAGTGCCAGCAGGGCCGCACTGTTCGAGGACAGGCGCAGGCCGAGGGAGGGCAGGCCGAAAAAGATCACGAAGACCTGGATGAGGAAGGGGGTGTTGCGGATCAGTTCGATGTAGGCGTCGATGACATAACGCAGTGGAGGTGGTCCGGAGGTCTTGGCGAGTGCCCCAATGATCGCCACCACCATGCCGATGGCCATGGCCAGCCCCGAAAGTACCAGCGTGTGCAGAGCGCCGACCGCAAGCTCCGGCCAATAGGCGAAGACGTCGGCGAACTCGAATTCGTAACTCATGCCGTCCGCTCTTGCGGCAATCCGGCACCGGCTCGGACGGAACAGCCCACGCAGCGTCTCCCCTTGACGTTCCCGTTAAGCGCCCGGTCTTCGTGGGCCTCGATCGACGGGGGCAGCTTTGCATGGATGGCCGGCAGGGTGAAGCACCAGCCGGGCAGATATCCAAGGATAGTTGGGACAACCTGCAAAGGAGTTGTCAGAGCAAAGCGCGTTCAGGCGTGAACGCTCATTTGCTCTAACTCTTTGGTTCGACGCGTCTTTGTGACTCGAAGTGATTCATTCAAATCACAAAACGCTTTAGCGCGCCTTGCCGGGCAGGATCAGGCCAGGAGAGACGGCTCCGAGCACGACCGGCTTGTCCTGGCCGCAGCGGAAAGAGCGGGCCTGTTCGTCGGCGATCTTGCGCGCCAGCCTATTCGCGTCGCCATTGGCACGAGCATCGACATAGCCGACATGGCAGGTGCCGTCCTTGCCCAGCCGGGTGACGACCAGGACGCGGCCGGAGGCGGGCGAGGAACCCTTGGCCTCTGCCTTGTGGTCTGCTTCCGTCATCACCTGCCATTGCAGGATGGTGGCGAAGGGCTGCCGCTGGCCGGCGGCGAGACGCCATTCCACCGTGCCGTGATCGGCACTGTTGAAGGCTGCGAAGGTTTCGTTGGCGGCAATGTCGTTGGCGCCGGCCTTGCCGAAGCTGACAAACATGCGCTGGTCGCCGGCAGAAAGCCGCATGGGGAGGCCACGATAGCCCGGGCAGCGCCAGCTCCCGTAATCCTCCTCGTCGCCTCCCGGCTGGTGAGGACACTTGGCGGTATCGAAGTTCGTATAGGCGCTGGTGAAGGGCTCGGCCGCCAGAACGCCGGAGGACAGCAGCAAGAGGACGGCCAGCCCCAGCAGGAAGCTGGCGAAAATGGTTTCGGCGATGTCGTTGCGTGTCATGGCGCTCCCCTGTCTTTGCGGTTTCGCTGTTGCCCTTCTAGGGAGATGGCGGCGAAGGCACTGTGCAGGATGACACGCAGGCGTTTCGGGCAAAGGGCGTCATTCCGATTTGCGGAAGACCTCCCGGATGGTCTTGATCGCACCGGCTTCCTTCACGCGATAGCCCGGCAATTGCGAGATGGCGGTATGGAATTCCTGGCCGCGCATGACCGCCAGTACGCGCTGCATGGCTGGAAGGTCGAGGATCTGCTTGTGGCAGACGAAGACATAGTCTTCGGTGAGGAGGCGCACGAAATCCAGGCCGAACTGCCGGGCGGCCGCCTCGACCCCGAAGGCGACGTCGGCGAGACCGCTGGCGACATAGGCGGCAACGGCGGCGTGGGTGAATTCGGAATGCTCATAGCCATTGATGCGGCTGCCATCGATGCCATGCTGGGCCAGAAGCTGTTCGAAGACGAGCCTCGTGCCGGAGTCCGGGTCCCGGTTGACGAAACGGATCGCGGGATCGAGCAGTCTTTCCAGCCCATCGATGCCACGCGGATTGCCGCGCTGTACGATCAGGCCGACTTCGCGCGTGACGAAGGAGATCACGCGATGCAGATTGGAGTTGAGCCAGCCCTTGCTGGCGGCGATGGCGCGCTTGCGCAATTCGCCCTGCGGCAGATGCATGCCGGCAAGGTCGCAGCCGTCATGGACCAGCGAAACCAGTGAGCTCTGGTTGCTGACATAACGAAAATCGATGTCGATGTCCGGCTCGCGGCTGAGGAGCTTGCGCAGCTTGGGCACGGCGAAGCCGTGGCTGGCGTGGATGCGCAGGACCAAGGGCCCGTGCGGCAGCATCTGGTTGATCTCGGTTTCCAGTTCCTGCGAGAGATTTTGCAGCAGCGGTCCCAGCCGGGCTTCCAGCCTTTGTCCCGCCCAGACCAGCTTCTCCCCGAAGGGCGTGAGGCTGGTGCCGCTGCCCTGCCGGCGCACGACGATGGGGGTGCTGAAGAACTCCGACCATTTCTCGATCAGATTCCAGGCATGGCGATAGGAAACGTTCGCCTTGTCTGCGGCGGCGGTGATCTTTCCGGTAGCGCGGATCTCGGCGAGGAAGTCGAGCATGATCTGGAGCGATTGTGCGTCTTCCTGCCTGTGAAAACGCCAAACAGGCTCGATCTCGATCCGGATCATGCCGCTCCTCCCGCTCCAAGTCTCGAGGCTAGTGCCCTCACATATGAAATAGAAAACATATTATATTGATTGCAACATAGGATCATACGTTCATAACTCCGCTCTCTCTTATAAGCAGAAGATTTCATATTCCCATGATTTTGTTAGGTAACTAGCATCATTTCTATCTTGCACCCGACGATCCTCGTCGTTGTTGAAAGTGCTAGATATGAACTATAATACATATATGGGAGCTCTGACGTGCTTAAACGGGTATATGGCGACATTCATGACCTTCTGATCGATGGCCGGCGCATCGCAGCGGCTTCCGGTCGCAGTTTCGAGACCTTGAATCCAGCAAGCGGTGAGGTCGTTGCCCGGGTGGCGGAGGCGGATGCCGGCGATGTCGACGCCGCCGTGCGCTCGGCCCGTGCGGCGTTCGAAGGCAGCTGGTCGCGCATGAAGGCCAGCGAAAGAGGCGCCTTGCTGCTGAAGCTGGCCGATCTCATCCGCCGCGACGAAGACGAACTGGTACGGCTGGAGAGCCTCGATTCCGGCAAGACGGTTTCCGCCATCCGCCGCCAGGATCTGCCCGCCGTCCTCGACACGCTCACCTATTATGCCGGCATGGCCGACAAGATTAACGGCCAGGTCATACCGGCCCGGACCGACGCCTTGACCTATACGGTGCGCGAACCGCTGGGCGTGGTCGGTGCCATCATCCCCTGGAACTTCCCGCTGATGATCGGCATGTGGAAGATCGCGCCGGCTCTGGCCTGCGGTTGCACCGTGGTACTCAAGCCGGCCGAACTGACGCCGCTCACCGCCCTGAAGATCGGCGAGCTGGCGCTGGAGGCAGGGTTCCCTGCAGGCGTGCTCAATGTCGTGCCGGGTTTCGGCAAGATCGCCGGCCAGGCGCTCGTCGACCACATGGATGTCGACAAGATCACCTTCACCGGCTCGCCCGTGGTCGGACGCCAGATCCTGCAGGGGGCGATCGGCAATCTCAAGCGGGTGACGCTCGAACTGGGCGGCAAGTCGGCCAACATCGTGTTCCCGGACGCTGATCTCGATGCCGCCGCCAAGGCGGCAGGGGCCGGCATCTTCTTCAACACCGGGCAGGTCTGCTCGGCCGGCTCGCGCATCCTGGTGCATGAGAGCGTCTATGACGAAATGGTCGAGCGACTGGCCGCCCGCGCCCGCTCGATCCGGGTCGGCGATCCCCTGGAGGCTTCGACGAGCATGGGCCCGCTGGTCTCCGAGGTACAGATGAAGCGGGTGCTTGGTTATATCGACATTGGCCGCAAGGAAGGGGCCTCGGTCGTCGCCGGCGGTACCAGGCATGGCAAGGCCGGCTATTTCGTCGAACCGACGGTGTTTGCCGGCGTCCGGCACGAGATGCGTATCTCCCAGGAAGAGATCTTCGGGCCCGTCGCGGCCGTGATTCCCTTCAAGGACGAGGAAGAGGCGATCCGCCTGGCCAATGGCACGGTCTACGGCCTGGCGGCGGGTGTGTGGACGGGCGATATCGGCCGGGCCCATCGCTTCACCCGGCGACTGAAGGCCGGCACGGTCTGGGTCAACACCTACGGCCCGACCGACGTCCGCCTGCCCTGGGGCGGGGCCCGCGATTCAGGCTTCGGCCGCGAGCATGGCGATGCCGCCATCGACAATTTCACCGAGCCCAAGGCGGTGTGGATCAATACCTGCGCCTGACGAGACGCCGGCCTTCCCAACGACATGGAACGTTTCCACCCCCGCGCGAGCGGGGATGGACCTTCTTTGCCTGAATTCATGGAGAAATCATGCGTATCGCAATCATTGGCCAGCAAGCGTTCGGCAAGAGCGTGCTGGAAGCCTTTCTGGCCCGCGGTGACGAGGTGGCGGCCGTCTTCTGTGCTCCCGAAAAGCCGGGCGCACGGCCCGATCCGCTCCGCCTCGCCACCGAGGAACGGGGACTGAAGCTGTTCCAGCTGCCCAATCTCAAGAGCCCGGCGGCCGAGGGCGCCCTGCGCGCGCTCGACGTCGATCTCGCCGTCATGGCCTATGTGCTGCAATTTGCGCCGCAATCCTTCGTCAGCATCCCGCGGCACGGCACGATCCAGTACCATCCGTCCCTGCTGCCGCTCTATCGCGGCCCGAGTTCGATCAACTGGCCGATCATCAAGGGGGACAGGCAGACGGGCCTCACCATCTTCCGGCCGACGGACGGTCTCGACGAGGGGCCGGTGATCCTGCAGAAGACCATCGCGATCGGCCCGAACGACACGCTCGGCACCGTCTATTTCGACCATTTGTTCCCGCTCGGCGTCGAGGCCATGCTCGAGGCGGCCGACCTGGTGGTGGCCGGACATCATGCCGAACAGGCCCAGGACGAGGACCTCGCCTCCTATGAAGGCTGGTGCCGCGAGGCCGAGGCCAGGATCAACTGGAATGCGCATGCCGAGGCCATCCACAATCTGATCCGTGGCTGCGATCCGGCTCCTGGCGCCTGGACGATGGTGCAGGGCAGGAAGGTCCGCCTGTTCGGCAGCGTCCTGCGGCCGGTGCGTCGCTTCGGCGATGTCGCTGGAAAGCCGGGAGAAATCGCTGCCATCGGCGAGCAGGGCGTCGTAATCGCGGTGCAGGGCGGGGTGATCGAGATTGCCACCGTCCGCAACGATGCCGGGCAGAAGCAATCGGCGGCCAGCTTTGCAAAGTCGCACGGCCTTGCGGTTGGCGATCGCTTCGAATCCGATGCCGAAGCAGGCCTCGCCGCTGCCGCGGGCTGAAGGTAAAGACAACAAAGCCGACGCCGTGATGGCGTCGGCTTCTTCTTCATGTTTCTGAAGGTGGCTACTCGGCAGCCAGGGCGCCGCGCCGGATCTGGTCCTCTTCGATCGACTCGAACAAGGCGCGGAAATTGCCCTCGCCGAATCCCTCGTCGCCCTTGCGCTGGATGAATTCGAAGAAGATCGGGCCGATCACCGTCTTGGAGAAGATCTGCAAGAGGATCTTGGTCATGCCACCATCGCGCACGCCTTCGCCGTCGATCAGGATACCGTGCTTTTTCATGCGCTCGATTGGCTCGTCATGGCCATTCACCCGGGCATGGGAGCGCTCGTAATAGGTGTCGGGCGGGCCCGGCATGAATTTCAGGCCGTTGGCAGCCAATTTGTCGACCGAGTCGTAGATCCCCTCGGTGCCGACGGCGATGTGCTGGATGCCTTCGCCATGATATTTCTTGAGGAATTCCTCGATCTGGCTGGTGTCGTCCTTGGACTCGTTGAGCGGGATGCGGATCTTGCCGCAGGGCGAGGTGATGGCGCGGCTGACCAGGCCGGTGATGCGGCCGTCGATGTTGAAGAAGTGGATCTGCTTGAAGCCGAAAAGCTCGCGGTAGAAGGCCCACCATTTGTCCATGTTGCCGCGATAGACATTGTGGGTCAGGTGATCGAGATAATAGAAGCCGACACCGGCCGGCTTTGGATCAGGCTCGCCCAGCCAGTCGAATTCCTGGGTATAGGCAGAGCCCTTTTCGCCATAGGCGTCGATGAAATAGAGCAGGGAACCGCCTATGCCGACGATGGCCGGCACGTCCAGCGTCTTGTCATTGCCTTCATAGGGCGTGGCGCCTCGGGCCACCGCATGCTCAAAGGCGTGCCTCGCGTCGACCACGCGCCAGGCCATGGCGGGTGCGCAGGGACCATGGGTTTCGACGAAGCGCATGGCGTGGCTGCCGGGCTCGGCATTGACGATGTAGTTGATGTCGCCCTGGCGCCAGACCGTGATGTCCTTGGTCTTGTGGGTGGCAACCGGCACATAGCCCATGCTGGTGAACAGCGCCTGCAGCTTGGCGGGTTCGGGATGGGCGAATTCGACGAATTCGAACCCGTCCGTTCCGGCGGGATTGTCGGGAGTGATGGCTGCGGGGGGCGCATCGTGCGGGAAGGGGCCCATATTTTCCTCCTGGCTGTGAAAGGGGCGATGACGCGCCCTTCGCTTTGAGAGGAATTGTGACACTATGCGTATGCAATGTGCTTGCATCTTTCGCGTGTTTGGCAAAAACTATGCATGAAGCGCGCATGAAATCCCGGATTGATGCAATGATCGATCTCGACGCTTATGATCTGCGAATCTTGCGGGAGCTGCAGCGTGACGGCCGCCTGACCAATATCGAGCTTTCGGAGAAGATTGCGCTATCGGCTTCGCAATGCTCGCGCCGGCGCTCCCGCCTGGAGGCATCAGGAGTGATCTGCGGCTACCAGGCCAGCCTCGATCCGCACAAGGTCGGGCTCGACCTCCTGGTAGTGATCTCCGTGACGCTCGCCACCCACAATCGCGACAATGCCCGCAAATTCGCCCAGCTGGTCAACGACCTGCCGGAGGTGCTGGAGGCCTATGCGCTCACCGGGGAGATGGACTACCACCTCAAGATCGCAACGCGCGGGCTTGCCGGCCTGTCGCGCTTCGTGAACGAGGTCTTGCTGCCGCATGATTCCGTGCAGCACGTGAAGACCTCCATCGTGCTGGACACGCTGAAGCGCTTCGAGGGGTTGCCGCTTTCCAGCATCCACCAGGAGGAATGATGCTCCCTTGGCGCTCAAGTCGTCCGGTGTTCCCGGAAGGCTGTGGTGAGGATGCGCAGGGCGTCCCGTGCCCGCGGCGACATAGTGTTGCAATGCAGGATGATTTGCGATGGCGGCAAGGGAGGCAGGCCGAGCTTGGCGCTGACTTCGACCACGCCGGGCGGGGCGACGCGATGGGCGAGGGCCGCGACCGCGACGCCGGCGGAAACGGCAAGATTGAGGGCCGAGCCGCCGCCGCCGACGAAGGTCTCGCTCCAGGCCAGGCCCGCCCGTTCGAGAGCTTCCGTGGAGCGCAGGCGATCGGGGCAGGTTTCGCACATGCTCAGCATGGCGAGCGGCAGGGGCTTTTCCCTGCACCATTCGAAATGCGGGGCAGCGTACCAGCCGTAATGGGTCGCCGACAGCGGCGTACCCGGCCTGCGATCGTCCTCATTGTGGACGATGACGGCGTCGAGTCCGCCTTCGTCGAGCGCGGCCATCAGCATGGTGGTGGTGTCGATCTTCACCTTCAAGGTGAGCGTCGGATCGTGGGCGTTGAGCTGCGCCAACAGGGCAGGCAGTTCGGGGCCGGCGACATGATCGACGAAGCCGAGCGAGAGCCGGCAGGGCGCCGAAGCGAACTCGGCGATCGCCCGTTCATGGGCGGCGATGAAATCGCGTGCGGCGGGCAGGAAGGCAGCGCCGCGCGGTGACAGGCGCACCCGCCGCGGCGTGCGCTCGATCAGCCTTGCGCCGAGCTTTTCTTCCAACCGCCGCAATTTGACGCTGATGGTCGCCTGCGTGCTGGCCAGCGCCTCGGCGGCCCGGGTGAAACTCTGCAGGTCGGCCACCATCACGAAGGCCTTGACGGCATCGACATCCAGCGTCGTCATCGCATCAATACCATTTTGTCATTTCTGAAATAGATGATGATCGTCTTTTTATATGATCGGCCTTCTTCTATGTGAGGACAACCGTCTTTTTCAAGAGCCGGGGGAAGAGTGCGCGGCCATCGCCGCCGGCCCCGGACCAGGTTGTTCGATCATGACTGTTCAGACAGGGCGTAATGCCGTCGCATTGGCGGGCGTGTGTCTCGCTTCCCTCTTGTTCGGGCTGGAGATTTCCAGCGTGCCGGTGATCCTGCCGACCCTCGAAACCGCGCTCAAGGCCGATTTCAAGGATCTGCAGTGGATCATGAACGCCTATACCATTGCATGCACCACGGTCTTGATGGCGACCGGCACCCTGGCCGATCGTTTTGGCCGCAAACGGGTGACCGTGATCACCACCATTGCCTTCGCCCTGGCCTCGCTGATCTGCGGCCTCGCCCAGGATTCGCTGGTGCTGATCATTGCCCGCTTCCTGCAGGGCCTGGCCGGTGGCGCCATGTTGTTGTGCACGGTGGCGGTGCTCTCGCACCAGTTCCAGGAGGGCGCCGAGCGCGGCCGGGCCTTCACGGCCTGGGGCATCGTCTCGGGTGTCGGCCTTGGTTTCGGCCCGCTGATCGGTGGTCTGATCGTTTCGCTTTCAAACTGGCAGTGGGTGTTCCTCATCCATGTCCCGCTAGCCGGTGTGGCTCTGCTCCTCATCGCGGTCGGCGTCCGGGAATCGCGTGATCCTCAGGCCAAGCGCATCGATCTGGCCGGTATCGTCACGCTGTCCCTGGCGGTATTCGGTTTCTCCTATCTGATCACCCAGGGAGCCGACCTGACACCGGCCATGCGCTGGGGCGCCGCGGCAGTGGCCATCGTCGCCTTCGTTGCCTTTCTGGTGGCCGAAAAGATCAGCCCGCATCCGATGTTCGACTTCTCGGTGTTTCGCATCCGCCAGTTCTCAGGCGCAATCATGGGCTGCATCGGCATGAATTTCAGCTATTGGCCCTTCATCATCTATCTGCCGATCTATGTCTCGAGCGGTCTTGGTTATGACGCGACGCAGGCGGGCCTGCTGCTCCTGGCCTACACCTTGCCCTTCATGGTCGGTCCGCCGCTCGGCGAGGCCCTGCGCCGGCGTTATCAGGCCCGGATCGCCATCCCCCTTGGCCTGATGACGATCGGCCTCGGTTTCCTCGCCATGAAGATCGGCGCCGGCATCGAGGGCGCCAATTGGCTGACCCTGCTGCCGGGCCTCCTGATCGCCGGCCTCGGCATCGGCATCACCTCGACGCCCACCACCAACACCACCACCGCCTCGGTATCGCCGGACAGGGCCGGCATGGCCTCCGGCATTGATATCAGTGCCCGCCTGATCACCCTGGCCATCAATATCGCGGTGATGGGTCTCGTCCTGGTCGAAGGTATCCGGGCCTCGCTGCAGGCGAGCCTTGGGGCGGCGCTGGGAACCGAGGAATTGCGGACGCTGGCGGAGAAGGTCGCCGCCGGCAATCTCGCCAGCCTGAGCCAGGACGTGCCCAAACTCGCCGGGGCGGATCCTTCCGGCTCTCTCGTTCACGCCGCGCTGGTCGACAGCTTCGGGCTGGTGATGCTCTATGGGGGTATCGGCGTGATCGTGCTAGCCATTCTCAGCTATCTGATCTTCGGATCCGGACAGGCACAGACGGTGGGCAAGGCCGAACGCGAAGTTGCGCCTTCGCCTGCTGTCGCTCTGAAAGGGGAATGAAGTATTCGATCGTATACAAAAGGCAAAATAGTCGAGCGGCGCCGTTGAACCTATCGGCGCCGCAATGCTTTTCTAGGTTCGGAACCTAGGAGTCCGACATCCGCATTTGGCAGCAACTCCCTGAGACGTCGCTTGACGAACGGAGCGTCACCGGCCCCCCAACTGGAAGCGAGCTTTCAACAGGAGTTGTCAGGCGCGGCTTTATCTGCCGTGGGCAGACTATTCGGGCGCGGCGATACGAATAGGACGTGTTCCGACAGGAGCGCCGGTCTGACGGTCGATGGTGACGGGATCGATCTCCGTTCCGGTCTCAGCGTCGAAGAACCGGGTCACCTTGCCCCCGCCGCGATGTTTGCGTCCCCAGGCACCGATCGCAAACAGCACCGGCAGAAAGTCGCGGCCGGCTTCCGTCAATACATATTCGTCCCGTGGCGGGCGGTCGGAATAGCGGCGTTTCTCCAGCAGCCCGTCGTCGGTCAGGGCTGAAAGCCGCCCCGTCAGCATCGTCGGCGCGATACCGAGGCTCTTGCGAAAATCATCGAAGCGGGTCAGCCCCGCATGAGCGTCGCGCAGGATCAGCATGCTCCATGCGTCACCCACAAGCGCTAGGCTGCGGGCGATCAGACATGGCTGATCCGAAAGCTTTTTCATGTCAGTATCTTTTTAGTAGTGACTTACTATCGAATTGATAGTAATGGATCGCTCATCGATGTTCCACGATAAAATGAAAGTCGAACCTGATGAGCAAGACAGAACGCGGCATTGCCTTGGTCACGGGGGCCTCCTCCGGCATCGGGCTGGTGACCGCACAGGCGCTGCGTCGCAATGGCTACCGTGTCTTCGGTACCAGCCGAAAGACGATGCCCGACACTGCGGACGGGATCACGATGCTGATCTGCGACGTAACCAGCGATGCCTCCGTTCAGAGCCTCGTAGACGAGGTCCTGGGCCGCGCGGGGCGGATCGATCTTCTGGTGAATAACGCTGGTCTCGGCCTCCTAGGGGGCGCTGAGGAATCCTCGGTTGCACAGGTGCAAGCCCTGTTCGACGTCAATCTGTTCGGCGTCATCCGCATGACCAATGCCGTGTTGCCGTCGATGCGGCGGCACGGCAAAGGACGCATCATCAACATCGGCTCGATCTTGGGCCTCATACCTGCGCCGTATGCGGCTCATTATTCAGCGGCAAAACACGCAATCGAGGGCTATTCGGAATCACTGGATCACGAGGTTCGTGCCTTCAATATTCGCGTCTCGGTTATCGAGCCGGCGTTCGTCCGCACTGTCTTCGACCAGAATGGGATTAAGCCGGATTCCATCTTGAATGAATATGATGGCGCTCGAGCTGGGCTCGACGCGCTCCTTCGCGACGTGATGCCCAAAGCCGATCTGCCAGATGTCGTGGCCGCTGTGGTGGTCAAGGCCGCGACCGACGCCCGTCCGCGACGCCGCTATACCGCTGGCAAGGCGGCGCAGCAGATCGGCATGCTGCGCCGGTTTGCCCCTTCAGATGTATTCGACAAGAGTTTGCGTAAACAGTTTCGTTTGCCGGTCTGACAGCATTGCTCGGACTGCCTGCTTTCCATAGAAACGAAAGTCAATCTAATGAGATCATTCCTGATTGACCGCTACACGAAAGGCGGTGTTCTGCGGCTCAGCGAAAGTCCCGAGCCAGCGTTGCTTGCGAATGACGTCATGGTGGAGATTCAAGCTGCCAGCGTGAACCTCCTCGACAGCAAGATCAGGAACGGGGAGTTCAAGTTGATCCTGCCCTACCGCCTTCCTCTGGTGCTGGGCAACGATGTAGCGGGCGTGGTGGTGCGAGTCGGGGCCAATGTCCGGCGCTTCAAGCCTGGCGACGAGGTCTACGCACGTCCGGCCCAGGATCGCATCGGGACTTTTGCCGAGTATATCGCCATGGACGAGGCCGATGTGGCGATCAAGCCTAACAATCTGAGTATGATCGAGGCTGCATCCATTCCGCTTGTCACCCTGACGGCCTGGCAGGCGCTGGTCGAGCGGGCCGAGTTGCAGAAGGGGCAGAAGGTTCTGATCCATGCCGGCTCGGGCGGCGTGGGCACGATCGCGATCCAGCTTGCCAAGCATCTGGGGGCTCATGTGGCCACGACCACGAGTACGGCCAATATCGCTCTTGTGAAAAGTCTCGGCGCGGACGTCGTGGTCGACTACAAGAAGGATGATTTCGAGAAAGTGCTGCAGGGTTACGACGTCGTGCTGAACAGCCTCGGGAAGGATACGCTGGAAAAATCCCTTGCTGTGCTGAAGCCGGGCGGCAAGCTCATCTCGATTTCTGGTCCGCCGGATCCGGACTTCGCGAGACAGAATGGCTCGGGCTGGCTGCTTCAACAGGTCATGCGCCTGCTGAGCTCCGGTATTAGGAGAAAATCGAGACGGCAAAAAATCAGCTATTCGTTTCTCTTTATGACAGCCAACGGCGGGCAACTTGGTAAGATCACTTCCCTGATCGAGGCGGGCGGCATACGCCCGGTAATTGACTCGGTTTTCCCGTTCGAGAGGACCAACGAAGCACTGGGCTATGTCGAAACGGGTCGTGCGAAGGGGAAGGTCGTCGTCGCTGTGAAGTGACGTCTGGGGACCAATAGAGGTCAGCGGATTTGAAAGCAGGAAGCATCATGTCGTCTTCGCCGTTCCAAGCGCTCGTCTTCGATCTCGGCGGCGTCGTGGTGGAGCACGACAATGCCGTGCTGTTTGAGCGCCTGGCTTCACGCTGCCATCCCTCTTGGACGCCCGAGGAGGTGGTGGGCCTGTTCCGGCAATCGCGTTGGGGCACGGGAACACCGATCCGCCTGTTTCACCAGCAATTGGCCGAGGTGGGCGGGTATGAGGCTTCGTGGGACGTTTTCGTCGAGGATTGGAGCTGCCATCTCGCCGTCAATCCCTCCATGCTTGCCGTCATGGGGCGCCTGGCAAAGCGCAACCGGGTGATGATCTTCTCGAACACCAATCAGGAACATTGGGATTTCGTACGGAAAGCGTCGGGCGGCGTGCTGGCCGGTTTCGAGCCCTATCTCAGCCATGAGATCGGGCATGAGAAACCCTCGCTGCGTTCCTTCCAGGTGGTGGCCGAAAAGGCCGGCATCGATCCTGGCAGCTGCATCTTTTTCGACGACCTGCCCGCCAATGTCGAAGGCGCAAGGCAGGCCGGTTTCCAGGCCGAAGTATTTCTGGGCGAGGGCTGGCTATTGGCCTTGCTGGCGGGCAGGGGCGTGGCGTTGGGCTAATAGCTCTCGTCAGCCGTGGTTTTCGAGGCTGCTTGCCGGTGCCAGGAAACGGCGACCCGTCTCGGTCAGGCCCACCATCGCCTCGCCGTCGATCCGGTTGCGGGAAACGAAGCCGCGCTCATTGGCTTCTTCCCAAACCGGCAGGCGCGGGCATGATGTCCGCCACGCTTCCATGACCTCGGCATAGGGGCGGTCGCCGCACGACAGCCAGGCCAGGAGATCGCGCAGCAGGGCGTCGAGCGGATCGGACGTCGATCTCGTCATGGCCAAAAGCCTCCTCTTGGTCCTCGCCTCAGAACTGGGTGAGCCCGCTCAATCCGATCGCGGCGCCACCCGCCAGCACCAGCAACGGATGGATGCGGGTCGTCGCGGTGAGAAAGGCCGAGACGGCGATTATGCCCGCCAGCAGCCAGGTTTCGGCGGAGGCTTCGGCGATCACGGCAGCGCTCGCCGTTACCAGCCCGACCGTCATCGGCAGCAGGCCCGCCTGTACCTTCTGCCGCCAGGGCCGGTCGCGGAAGCGGTCCCAGAGCCGGAGGGCGATACCGGTGATCAGGGAGGAGGGGCCGAACTTGGCGAGCGAGGTCACTAGAACGCCCGGCAATCCCGCGACGTGCCAGCCGACGAGCGGCACGATCATCATGTTCGGGCCGGGAGCGGCCTGTGCCAGGGCAAACATCGCACTGAATTGCTGCGCCGACATCCAGTGCTGGATATCGACCACCTGCCGGTGCATTTCGGGCAGGATGGTATTGCCGCCGCCGAAGGCGAGCAGAGAAAGCTCGGTGAAGATCAAGGCGAGGGTCAGCAGCGGGGATGCCATCATGCCTTCCTCCAGGCCATGAAAATGCCGAGAGGTGCCAGGACCAGCATGGTCGCCAGCAGCGGTAGGCGCAGCACGGCGATCGCCAGGAAGCAAGCGCACGCGACCAGGATTCCGGCGAAATCACGCCGGAGCGGACGGGCGACCTTGATTGCCATCGAGATGAGCAGCCCCGCCGCAGCCGCCGAAAGCCCGGCAAAGAGGCGGTGGACATGCGGGTCGGCATGGAAGCGGTTATAGAGCACGCCAAGCCCGATGACGATCGCGGTCGGAGCGGCGATCAGGCCGAGAAGGGCCGCGCAGGCACCGGCCACGCCGCGGAAGCGCAAGCCGATGGCCACCGACATGTTGATGATGTTGCCGCCCGGCAGGAACTGGCACAGGCCGAGGAGATCGGCGAATTCCTGGGCATTCAGCCAGCCGCGCTCTTCCACGATCATGCGGCGCGCCAGCGGCAGCACGCCGCCAAAGCCGATCAGGCCCAGAGTGAGGAAACCACCGAACAGGTCGGCGATGTCGGGGGATCTCCTCTCCACTGGGAGGGATGGGGTTGCAGCATCCATATGTCGGGCCTTGCCTGGAAAATTTGCACGAAAGCTAGGCTTCCCGACCCATCATGTCCAATATATGGTATTGGTAATATCCATATCTAAAGAATATGACATGATCGAATTACGCCATCTTCGCTATGCCGTGACCGTTGCGGATGAGGGCCATGTGACACGGGCGGCCGAGCGCCTTGGCATCCAGCAGCCGCCGCTCAGCCAGCAGATCCGCGCGCTGGAGCGCGCCGTCGGCGCGCCCCTGTTCCAGCGCTTGCCCCGCGGTGTCCGATTGACCGAGCCGGGACGGGTGCTGGTGGAGCGGGCCCGCCTCGTCCTGCAGGATGTCGATGCGGCGCTGGAGGCAACCAAGAGGGCGGCGCGCGGTGAACAGGGCAGGCTTGCGGTCGGCTATACGACCTCGGCAGCCTTCCATCCGCTGGTCTCCGCCGTCATGCGCGGGCTACGCGAGGCCGCACCCGGCATTGCTCTATCGCTGGAAGAAGGCAGCACCGGCGATCTCATCGAATTGCTGCGCGCCGATCGCCTGGATGCGGCCTTTGTCCGCGCCCCGGCTGCCAGGCCCGACGGGCTCATCGTGGAGCCTCTCCATGTCGAGGAGATGCTGGTCGCCCTGCCGGACCATCATCCGCTTGCCGCCGCGTCCCTGCGCCGGCAACGCCTGTCGCTGGGCGCTCTTGCGAACGAGACCTTCGTGCTCAACCGTCGCCCCTCCGGCCCGGGCCTCTATGACGACATCATCGCGGCCTGCCGTGCTGCAGGGTTCAGCCCGATGGTGGGGCAGGAAACGCCGAGGATGGTCTCGACGCTGAGCCTGGTCTCGGCCGGCCTCGGTCTCTCGATCGTGCCGGCTTCCATGGCGAAGCTGGAGACGAATGGCATCGTCTATCGACGCCTCGACGGCACGACGGGGCTGACGGCGTCGCTCTACCTCGCGCGCCGCGCGGACGAGCTGAGCCCCAGCCTGGCAAGGTTCCTGGACATGGTGCGCCAGCAGGCTTGATCGTTATCAGGGGAGCATCGGGCCTGGGCGAGACACATGCTCTGCTCGAGAGGGGCTACGCTACGGTTCAGGAAGCAGCGCCCATTCCCGGCGATCATTCATAGATCGTTGGCCTGGGGCAGGATCACCAGGTCGCGGATGGTGACGTTGCGGGGCCGGCTGAGCATGAACATCACCGCCGCGGCCACTTCCGTCGGCTGCATGAGGTCGCCGGCGGCCAGGGCCGCATCGAGCTTGGCCTTGGGCCAGTCGCTGATCAGGGCGGTGACCACGGGACCGGGCTGAACGGCGCCGACGCGGATGCCATGCTTGGCAACCTGACGCCGGACCGTATGGACGAAGGCTTGCACCGCATGCTTGGAAGCGGTGTAAACAGGCTCCCACACCACCGGGATCATGCCCGCGACCGAAGAGGTGACGATGATGTCGCCGGTCTTGCGCTCCACCATATGCGGCAGCACTTCGCGCACCGTGCGGAAGGCGGCGTTGATGTTGAGATTGAGCATGCGGTCCCAGGCATCGGGATCACCCTCGACCACCTCGCCGCCGATATAGGAACCGGCATTGGCGTGAAAGATGTCGAGCTGGCCGGCCTTGTCGAGAATCTCGGGCATCATGCGCGATACGCTGGCTGGATCGAGCAGGTTGGTGACCACCGGAATGGCGTTCGGTCCGAGTTCCGCGCAGATCGTTCTGAGGGCATCCTCGGCGCGATCGACGAAGACGACGCGGGCGCCGGCCGCCAGCAGGGCCTTGGCGCATTCCAGGCCGATGCCTGAAGCGGCGCCGGTGATGGCCGCGACCTTGCCGGTGAAGTTCTGGCCCGAAACGTTCTGGCTATTGAGGCCTTGTTCCATGATTGGTATCTCCTGCATCGGTTTCCGCGAGGGCGGAAGCCTCCCGTTACAATTTTGAGTATCTTGGGAAAACGAGCCGGCAAGCTCTTGATCGACAACGACTTACCGGCTCGGGACAAGGTCAGGCGCGGCCATGGGAAACGCGGGACCTGCGGGCCAGGGAGTCGACGATCACGGCGATGGCGAGCACGGCGCCGGTAATCATGTAGCGCAGCGACGAGGACAGATCGAGCAGCGTCAGCCCGCTCGAAATCGCCTGGATCACGATGATGCCGAGCAGGGCCGAATAGGCGCTCCCGCGACCGCCGAACAGGCTGGTGCCGCCGATGACCGCCGAGGCGATGGCATTGAGGTTCACCTCGCCGGTGCCGGCCTGCTGGCTGGCGGACGCCAGGCGTGCCGCGGCCAGGATGCCGCCGGTCGCCGCCAGGCCGGCGCAGGTCACGAAGGCGGAGGCATAGATGAAGCGCACATTGATGCCGGCGCGCCGTGCTGCCTCGCGATTGCCGCCGACGGCGTTCATCGAGCGGCCCCATTTGGTGCGGGTCAGCGCGTAGTTCATCACCACGACCAGGACGACGAACAGGGTGAACATCCACGGCACGCCGCGGTCCTGGTTGAGATAGAACACCACCAGTTCGAGCGCGATGGTGATCGCGGCGGCGCGCAGCAGGATGAAGGCGAGGGGGCGGGCGGAGAGCCCGGCCTCGCGGCGGCGCGATGCGGTACGGAAATCGGCATAGAAGATCACCACGCCCGCGATGGCGGCCAGCGCATAGGCGAGCGCGTGGGGCATCGTCATGGTCTGGCCGAAATTCACCACCTCCGAGCCGTAGGGCAGGTTGATGGAGCCGGTCGAGCCGAGCAGATAGAGCTGCAGGCCGAGCACGGCCAGCAGGCCCGCCAGGGTGGCGACGAAGCTCGGCATGCCGAAACGGTTGAACAGGAAGGCGTAGACGGCGCCGATGGCCATGCCCGCCAGGATCGCGGCGGGAATGGCCAGCACCACCGGCCAGTTCAGATTGACCCAGAGCACGCCGAGCAGGGCCGAGGACAGGCCGCTCACCGAGCCGACGGAGAGGTCGATCTCGCCCAGCATCAGGATGCAGACGATACCGAGGGCGATCACGCCGACCGTCGAGCAGTCGAACAGCAGATTGACCAGATTGTTGGCCGAGAGGAAGACCGGGCTCAGGCTCTGGAACACGATGCAGATCAGGATGAGGCCGACGATCACCGGCAGGAAGCCGAGATCGCCCGACCTTATGCGCTCCAGGAAGGCATTGATGGCGCCGCCGATGCTGTCGTCATGTTTCACCCGCACATCGGCGCGGTCGAGCGGTGTCTTGGAGGAGCCCGATTTGGAGGCGCCCGAATCTGAGCGACCTTGCTCGATATTGCTGGTCATGGCTGGCTCTCCTGGCTCTGGTCGGCCTGTGCCTGGCGTCGCGTCGTGCGGCGGGACACCGAGTTTTCGGCGGCTCCGGTAATGGCGCTGATGAGGTCCTGATGGGAATCATGGGGGTAGAACACCCCATTGTTGCGTCCGAGCCGGAGCACCACGATGCGGTCGGCCACGGCACGCACGTCGTCCATGTTGTGGCTGATCATCACCACGCCCAGGCCCCGGTCGCGTACGCGCTCGATGAGATCGAGTACCTCGGCTGTCTGGGCGACGCCGAGGGCCGCCGTCGGCTCGTCGAGCAGGATGATCTTGGGGTCGAGCA
Organism: Labrys sp. 22185; assembly: GCF_052045555.1. Classification (NCBI taxonomy): domain Bacteria; kingdom Pseudomonadati; phylum Pseudomonadota; class Alphaproteobacteria; order Hyphomicrobiales; family Xanthobacteraceae; genus Labrys; species Labrys sp. 22185. The sequence continues at coordinate 83,277 of NZ_JBQEPH010000005.1, forward strand.
GCAGCGAACGGGCGATGGCGACGGTCTGGCGCTGGCCGCCCGACAGGGAGGCGATGGGTTCGCGCACGCTGGGAATGCGGGCCGACAATTCGTTGAGCAGCTTCCAGGCCTTGATCTCCATCGAGACTTCATCGAGCCGGTAGGGCTCGAGTTCGCGGCCGAGGAAGATGTTGGCGACCGAGTCGAGGTTCTCGCACAGAGCAAGATCCTGGAACACGGTGGCGATGCCGAGATTGAGGGCGTCGCTCGGCGTTGCGAGCGTTACCGGCTTGCCGTGGAAGGTGATGGTGCCGGAGCTGGGCTGGTGGACGCCGGCCAGCACCTTGACCAGGGTCGACTTGCCGGCACCGTTGTCGCCGACCAGCGCCACGACCTCGCCAGCATGCACGTCGAGCTCGATATCGGTCAGGGCGGATACGGCACCGAAATGCTTGGAGACGTTGCGCAGGCTCAAGATGAGCTCGCCCGTGGGCGCATTGGCCGATGTGGAACCGGAAGAAAGGTCAGTCATACCGGAGTCCTTTCATAGATGGATCGGGAATGCCTGGCTGCAGGAAGGGTGTGGCAATGCCTCAAGCCCGAGGCCGGCTGTCATGGTGTGGTGCCGCGCGGCATTGTATGAAGTCTACAGTCGACAACAATTCCGTGGCAGCCGTGATCCCCAGGCCGCGCGAAGGCGGCCGGGGGACCCGTCATCGGCTTACTGGGTGATGCCGAGCTTCTTGCAGCCTTCGGCATAGCGGCCGCCGCAGAGCTGGTCTGCCGTGGCGATCTTCTTGTCGATGATCTCCGCCTTCAGGTTCTTGGAGGTCACGATGGCCGGCACGAACAGTTTGGAGGGGGTGTCGAACAGGGTGGCCTCGGCCTTGGGCGTCTTGCCGGCGAGGAGCTCTACGGCGACGTCGGCGGCGGCTGCGGCGACGATCTCGCTCGGCTTGGAGATCGTGTTGTACTGGTCGCCGGCGATGATCAGCTGGAGGGCGGCGAGGGTGGCGTCATTGCCGGTGACGGGCGGCACGGGGTCGACGCCGGCGGCCTTGAAGGCCGCGATCGCGCCGCCGCCGGTGCCGTCATTGGCGGCGACCACGCCGACGATCTTCTTGCTGAAGCGCGAGATCTGGCCGCTTGCCCATTGCTGAGCGTTGGAGGGCAGCCAGTTGGGCGTGTCGAACTCGGCCAGGGTCTTGTAGCCGCTGTCCTTGAGGCCCTCATGGATGCCGTCCCGGATCAGCCGGGCGGCCGCGTCGGTCGGCGAGCCGTTGATCTGCAGCACGCCCGTGTCCTCGGTCGGTGCCTTGGTCGCCTTCAGATGCTCGACCAGGGACTCGGCAATGGCCTTGCCGATCGCCTTGTTGTCGAAGGAGACGTAGAAATCGGCCTTGGCGTCGGGAATGGGACGGTCATAGGCGATGACCTTGATGCCCTGGCCTTGCGCCTGCTTGACCATGGAAGCTGCCGCGGCCGAGTCGACCGGATCGAGCACGATGACCTTGGCGCCCTGGGTGATCACCGAGTTGAATTGCTGCTGCTGCTTGGAGATCGAGGCGTCGGCGTTCTGGTAGAGCACCTTGCAGCTCTCGCACAGCTTCTTCATCTGGGCGACGAAGCCGGGATGATCATGCTCTTCATAGCGGGTCGAGCCCTGGTCGGGCATGAGGAACGCCACGGTGGCGTCCTTGACCGCCGCATCCTGGGCCAGAGCCGATGCGCTGCCAAGCAGGGACAAGGCCAGGACGGCCGCGCCGGTGGACTTCAAGGATGTGAGTTTCATTCGGGCTTTCTCCCTTGGATATTATGATTGTGCGAATGATCGATGGTGACGTTGCGCGGCCGGGATCGGTCTTGCATCCGCCGCGTTCCGGGATGGAGCTTGGCGGTACAACGCATTGGCTGGCCGCAAGGTGCCAAGGCGCTGCTATTTTTTGATCGGCCCGTCAGGCACTTCGTGTCGCTGGGGCGCTGCCAATGGGAAGAAGCCGGCTGGCGTGGCGTGCCGGCTCGCTTTCCATGGACGAAAGTGACGCTTCGGGCCGCGTTGAAATGGATCGGCGATGATGCTCGCAGCGCCTCTGCCGGGCTGCGTTCGGACCCCTGGGCATGACCGTCTCCCCCAAAACGCGGCCGGCCTTGCGTGGTGTTCTTGGCCTGGCCGTTTGCTCTCGAGCCGTCGGCTCTCCAGTGACAGGAAGCTAACCCGTTGGGGAAACTACGTGCCACCACGTTTCACGGGGTGTGGTGATACTTTTTTGATCGCCTGAACGCGGGGTCGGCTGACCGCCTGGCCGGCTCCTCTGCCTGGCTCAAAACACGTGCTTCGAGAAGGAAGCGTAGCCGGAGGCGAGGATCTGTCCCCAGGTCATGCCATTGTCAGAAAACTGGGACAAGAAGACCGGGGGTGGGCATTCACAGATCAAGCGAGCGAAGGGTTGGAGAACCGGTCATGAGATATGGTTGCGCGCGATGGAATCTACGCGTCGGTGTGGCTTTGCTTGGTGCTGCCTCCCTGGGGCTTGCAGCCCCGTCGGCGGTTCTTGCCCAATCCGATGCCGCACCTGCCGGCACTAGGCCCTTCCACACCCTCGACGGCAAGCCGCCGCTGGTGATCGGGCATCGTGGCGTGCCGGGTCTGGTGCCCGAGGAGACGGAGGCTTCGTATGATCTCGCCGCCGCCCTCGGAACGGATGCGCTCGAAGAGGATCTGCACCTGACCAAGGATTGCGTGCTGGTGGCACGCCACAATCCCTGGCTGAGCGACAACACCAACGTCGCCGAGGTGGCCAAGACCAATGCCGACGTCGCAGCGCGCAAGCGCACGGTGCCCGGCGTCATGGTCAAGGTGAAATGGGCCCAGACGCCGACCAGCGGTCCCGCCGAATATCTCACCGACCTGACCGATCCGGCCAATCCCAAATCGGTGCTGAAGTCCCTGGTCGTCGATGGCGAAGACCATACCAATGACTGGTCGGTCACCGATTTCACCATGGCCGAGCTGAAGAACTGGATCGCCGGCACCACCTATGACGCGGCCAATGAGCGGCCGAAGGTGTTCAACGGCAAGTTCCCGGTGCTCAGCTTCCAGGAGATCATCGACATCGCCAAGGCCAAGAGCAAGGAGACCGGCCGCCCGATCGCCGTCTACCCGGAAACCAAGAACCCGACCTGGAACAATGCGCAGGCCATCGCCAATGGCTGCGGTGCGCCGGGCAGCCGCCCGCTCGAGGACGCCCTGATCAAGATCATCAAGGACAATGGCCTCAACACCAGGGAGGCTCCTATCCTGGTGCAGAGTTTCGAGCCGAGCAGCCTGAAATATATGCGCGAACACGGTCTGCAGACACGGCAGGTCCAGCTCATCGATGCGGATGGTGTCGACCTGAAGACCGGCAAGGTGCTCTATGACGACATCACCAATTCGCGCCCCTTCGACTGGACGGTTTCGGGCGATGCGCGCTGGTTCGATGCGATGCTGAGCCCCGAGGGCCTGGCGGAGATCAAGACCTATGCCGATGGCATCGGGCCCTGGAAGCCCCAGATCGTCTCGCTCAGGATCTCGCCCTGGAAGGACAGCAATGCCGACGGCACGCCCTATAAGGGCTCCACGCCCGAGGCCTCGACCCAGGAAGCGACCAGCCTCGTCACCGATGCGCACAAGGCCGGCCTGTTCGTGCATGTCTTCACCTTCCGGAACGAGAAGAAATACCTGGCTGCCGATTATCATGGCGATCCGAGCCTGGAATATCTGAAGTTCTTCCGGCTGGGCATCGATGGCGTTTTCACCGATTTCACGCATACGGGGGTCGCGGCCCGCGCTGCCTATCTGCGCGAACTCGGCTGGTAGGAGGCCGCCCTCGCATCCGCATGAAGGCGGCAATGTTGGTGTAATAACAGCCGAGCAAAACCGCGGAGCGCGGGCAGGACGGTATCGCGCTCTGGGCCTGCGACATGCGGATCTATTGTCTCTGCCTTTGGCTGCTCGCTCCCCTCGCGATGCTGTCGGTCTCCCGGCGCAAGCCAGCGATCGCCATTGCCAATCCCGGATAGGACCTCTCGTTGCTCGACGTCATGGCGGCTGGGACGTTCGCGCCGGCGGTTGGGCGGGTGGAAATGGTTTGGGCGGTCCCCCTTGGTGGCGTCAGGCCACCAATTTCAAAACCGTGTTCCAGTTGCGGCCGGTCACCAGCGTGCCGAGATGGCGCTCGATCAGCTTGGTGGTGAGCTTGGAACGGCCGATGCCATCCGGGTAATGGGCGTAGAGACAGCGCTCGCCGGCGGCGACGCTCTCGCGTTCCCGGATTGCCACGCGCAGGGAAGCGACGGCAGATGGGTCGATGTCGTGCTTGCTGGGGAGTGCCAACAGGTGGGCAGGGTCGTCCGCGGCCTCCCTCGGATAGGGATTGGCATCGATCATAGCCTGCCATTGCGGCGTGGTACGGATGATGAAGGTGGTCGACACGCCGAACTTCTCGAATACGGCTTGTTCCCAGCGCTGCTCAAGATCGGGCAGGGCCGCCTCGCGGGCCTCGAAGGTCAGGTTGCCGCTCTGGAGCAGGGTCGTGACCCCGGAGAAGCCGAGGTCTTCGCCGAGGGCGCGCAGTTCGGCCATCTTGATCGTCGAGCTTCCGCCGACATTGATGGCACGCAGCAAGGCGATGTAGCGCATGATCGGGTCCTTGTTCGAGGGACGTGCGACGTCGAGTCGGTAAGCCAGCGTCGAGGCAATTGGGCGGGATATCGGCTATTCCAGCACGGACTTGGCATGCATGGTCAAGGCAATTCGGGGGCGCGGCGGCCGTCCACGTCGATCATTCAGGGGAAGTTGCGTTGATGTCGTCCGCGAATCTGCGCATGAGCCGCACGAGGTCCCGAACATCGCCCGGCTCCCATCCGGCAAAGATCGCGCGGCCCATCTTCTCGCGGGCAGCGTCGACCAGATCGGTCATGGCCTTGCCCTTGGGCGTAATGGTCGCCTCGCGAATACGTCTATCGGCAACGCTGCCCTGACGATCCACCAAGCCGAGGCTCTCGAGTTTTGCCACTTGCCGGCTGACCGTCGTGTAGTCCCGCCCCACGCGGTCGGCCAATTCCACCACGCCGATGGGGCCGAGCCGCTCCACCATGACCAGCAACGGAAACAGAGCGCGATCGAGAGAGATGCCGGCTGCCCGCACCATCGCCTCGTCACGCTGGGGGCGGTTCATCACGCTGACGATGTCGATCAGCGCGCCGTGAAGCTCGCGCAGCAAGGTGCTAATATGTGTATTTTGCACATTATTAATTGACGGCATGTCCAGTCTCCTATTATGTGCATATTACACATATGGAGATGAGCATGACAGAGCAATTTGCAGTTGACGTTCTCATTTGCGGGGCGGGGGCGGCCGGGTTGACGCTGGCGATCGATCTCGCGCGGCGCGGGGTGTCCTTCCGACTGATCGAGAAAATGGACAAGCCGTTCCACGGATCGCGCGGCAAGGGCATTCAGCCGAGAACGCTGGAGATCTTCGAGGACCTCGGAGTTCTGGACCGGATGGCGGCGGCCGGTGGGCCCTATCCGCGGCAGCGCCACTATCATGATGACGGCAGTCACAGCGATTCCGAACTCATGGAGCAGCAAGCCCCGATACCAGCCGAACCGTATCGCACCCCGTTGATGCTGCCGCAGTTCTTGACCGAGGCCATCCTGCGCGAACGTCTTGCAGAATTGGGACATCACCCTGAGCTTGGGTCAGAATTGGTGGGCTTCGACCAGAACGAGACCGGCGTAGCAGTACGGATCATCGGCAGGACGGGCGAAGAGAACATGCGCGTGCGCTGGCTCGTCGGTGCCGATGGCGGCCGCAGTTTCGTGCGCCAGGCGCTCGACCTCGGCTTCCCGGGCAGGACACTCGGCGTTCGCGCCATCGTCGCCGACGTTTCCCTGACCGGTTTGAACCGGGATGTCTGGCATCGTTTTGGGGACAAGGACATGCAGCGGCAGATCTCGCTTTGTCCGCTCGCGGGAACAGACCTTTTCCAGATACAGGGGCCGGTTCCGCTTGAAGGCGACGTCGACCTCTCCGTCGAGGGGCTGAACGCCATGGTGGCGCAACGCACCGGCCGGGACGACATCCAGGTGACATCCGTCTCCTGGGCTTCGGCTTTCAGCATGAACGCCCGGCTTGCCGATCGATATCGCGTTGGCCGCGTATTCCTGGTCGGAGATGCGGCGCATACGCATCCGCCGACCGGGGGACAGGGTCTCAATACCAGCGTGCAGGATGCCTATAATCTCGGTTGGAAACTGGCAGCTGTTCTGGCCGGTGCCCGAGGCCAACTGCTCGACACCTATGAGGAGGAGCGCCGCCCCATAGCCGCAGCCATGCTCGGCCTTTCCACAAGTCTGCTGGAAGATCTCAAACGCGGCGAGATACGGCGTGGCCGCGAGACGCAGCAGCTCGATATCGGCTATCCCAAGTCGTCGCTGACGATCGAGCGGCTAGCACGAGATGGTGACGTGCTTGCGGGGGATCGGGCTCCGGACGCGCCGGTCCAGGGTGCGGCAGGACAATCCATGCGTCTGTTCGACCTGTTCAAGGGCCCGCATTGGACGCTGTTGGCCTACGAGGCCAACCGGGCCGGCTTGCCACCTCGCCGCGGGCTGCATATCCACCATATCGGCGAACGGGGCGACATCATCGACCATGCTGGCCATGTCCGCGACATCTATGTTCTCGGTCCGGGTGATTGGGTGCTCGTCCGGCCCGATGGCTATATTGCCACCATCCTTGCTTCCGCCGAAATGGCAATGCTGCAACGCTATCTCGAGGAGGTAGGCCTTGGCCAGCCGGAACAGGCGCATCCGTGACCCGCTGCGGTGGAATGGCGAGCTGGCCGCATAAGCTTCGCCGCCCCGGCCAAGGCCTTATTGCGGTGCGACGAAGAAGAAATCCGCCGGTGGCAGCGAGCCGTAGACATAGGGTTCCTGGCGGTTGCCGGTGACGTCGAGCACATCCTGGCGTACGAAGCGGAAGATCTTGTTGATCTCCACGCCCGGCTCGACCAGGCGCCTGGCGAGCGAAAGGGCGAACGGGCTGTTGGCCTGATCGCCATCGGCGGCCGTGGTGCCCTCTTTGGCGGAATAAACCACCAGCGTGGCGCCGGCCGGCTCCACGCGCGATAGGCCGCGATCGATGGAACGGCTCGCCACGCTCCGCTTCATCTGCGCGATGAAGGGATTGTTGCGGCAGGCGTCGAGCACCACGAGCTTGAGCTTGCGCGCGCCGTCGAGCGTGCTCATCACCCGCTCCAGCGGAACGGCTTCATCGGGAACATCGCGGTCGGATTCGAGCACGGCGTCCAGCGGGATCAGATAGTTCTTGTTATCCACCTCGATGCCGTGGCCAGCATAGTAGATTACGGCCCAGTCCGATTGGTCGGCCTTGCGCGCAAAGGCTTTCAGTGCGGCGATCATGCCGGCGCGATCGAGGTCGTGCGCAATCGTGACGTCGTCCACCCCGGTTTGGCGCAGCGCCTGCCCGATGAGATCGGCGTCGCGCAGCGTGTTCGGCAACTGGGATACCGAACGATAGGCGGAGTTGCCGATGACCAAGGCGACGCGGCGAGGCGCCGGGCCGGTTGTATCGATCACGGGCGCTGACTTGGTGACAGGGACGGTCTTGGCAATCGGAGCCGTGTCGACGGCGAAAGCCGGCTTCGACGTATCCTGGGCCGTTTCGATCGTACCGCCGGCATTGTCTGGCGAAGCGTCAGCCGTCACCATCATCGAGGCCTGCGGTTCGGCCGGCTGATAGGTGATGGTGCCGTCGGCTCCTTTTTGCCAGCGATAGACGATCAGATCGGGCGTGGTGCGGTCGCCCTTGGCGTCGAAGGCGATGTCGCCGAGAACGGTGCGGAACGGCTTGCCGGCATGCATCACTTCCGCCAGGCGTCTTGGATCCAGCGTTTGGGCCCGTGCAGCGGCCTGCTGGAAAACCTGGATCGCGGCATAGGCGTAGAGGCCATAGCCTTCCGCCAGAGAGGGTTCCACGCGGATGATGTCGGCGGCCGCAGGGTTCTGGCCATGCGGGGGAGGAAAGGTCATCAGCGTGCCGATCACGGCATCGCCGCCAAGGGCAGGAAAGTCGCTGCCGATCAGGCCGTCGCCGGAAAACAGCACGGTCTTGAGGCCCCGTTGGCGCAACTGCCTGAGAATGAGGGCCGCCTCGGTATAGAGGCCGCCCCAGAGCAGAAGGTCGGCCCGCGCCTTGCCCAGCCGGTCGACGATGGCGGAATAATCCTTCTCGCCGACATCGACACCAGCCTCCAGCACCGGCTTGAATCCCGCCCGCGCGAAGGCATCACGGGCGCTTGCCGCCAGACCCTGGCCATAGAGGGTCTTGTCATGCAGGATGGCCACCCTCTTGCCCTTGAAATTCCTGGCGGCATAGTCCGCCCAGACGCCGCCCTGGCGATCGTCGCGGCCAGTGACGCGGAAGACGTTCCACAGGCCGCGCTCGGTTACCTTCGGATTGGTGGCGGAGGGCGAGATCATGATCATGCCGCGCTCGGCATAGATCTCGGAGGCCGGAATGGTGACGCCCGAGTTGAAATGCCCCACCACCAGCTTGATGCCCTGGTCCGCAAGCTTGTTGGCAGCCGCCACGCCCTGTCGTGGATCGGAAACGTCGTCGGCCACGACGATCTCCACCTGCTGGCCGGCGATGCCGCCCTTGGCATTGATGGCTGCCGCAGCCGCCTCGGCACCTTTTCGCATCTGCTCGCCGAAGACGGCGTTCGGACCCGTCATCGGGCCTGCCACGCCAAGCTTGATCTGCGCCCCGGCGGGCGTTCCGGTTGAAAGGCCGATTGCCAGGAGCAGGCAGGTCAACCAGGCCATCCGCATGGCGGGTTCCTCTCGATGTCCGGAAAAATATCAACCATAGGTTGAGGCGAATCATAAGGCATCGCAGCCGGCTGCGACAGTCATGCCGGTAACAAGCAACCGGTTGGCGGGGTCGGTGCAGCAAGGAAAGCGGGGAGCATGATGTCCGGTTTGCGCCGGCGAACGCCTTAACGTCGCTAAGTATAACTCGAATCACGATTTGACGCTGCCAAGTATCTATGAAACCGTCCGAATTTGGGCCCGTGGTTTTTCCGGACAGAGTCGCCGGCGCGTGCCGAAGCTTGATTGAACAGCGTGACGATCGTCTGGGGGATTCTTCGCCTCAGACATCGTCCACCGGCGTCAAAGCCGACAACGGACCGGTCAACGGCCGATGAGGAAACACGACATCCGGCACGGGTGCGCTGGGCTGTGCCCGGCCGGCGGGGGAGAGCATCGATGTCAGTCAGTACGGCAAGTGTAGACCCTTCGGCGCCGATGAGCAGGGAAGACAAGAAGGTTATCTTCGCCTCTTCTCTGGGCACGGCTTTCGAATGGTACGATTTCTTCATTTATGGTTCATTGGCGACCTATATCGCCGCCCATTTCTTTTCTTCGCTGAGCGAGACCGCAAGTTTCCTTGCCACGCTGCTGGCCTGGGCCGCAGGCTTCATCGTCCGGCCTTTCGGGGCTCTCGTCTTTGGTCGCGTGGGCGATCTGGTCGGACGCAAATACACCTTCCTCGTCACCATCACGCTGATGGGCGCCTCGACCTTCCTGGTCGGCCTGCTGCCCAGCTATGCCTGGTGCCAGCAAAATCTCGGCGTCGGCGCCATTGCGCCCACGATCCTGATCGCGCTGCGCATCGTGCAGGGCCTGGCTCTCGGCGGCGAATATGGCGGGGCCGCGACCTATGTCGCCGAGCATGCACCGGCCGGCAAGCGCGGCCTTTACACGGGCTGGATCCAGGCGACGGCAACCGGCGGTCTCTTGCTCTCGCTGATCATCATCCTGCTGATCCGGCAATATATGAGCGATGCCGCCTTCAGCGACTGGGGCTGGCGTATCCCCTTCTGGATCTCGATCATTCTCTTGCTGATCTCGGTCTGGATCCGCATGCAGCTCGCCGAAAGCCCGTCCTTCGTCAAGATGAAGGAGGAGGGGGCAACCTCCAAGGCGCCGCTGAGCGAGGCCTTCCTGAAGTGGTCCAACCTCAAGATCGGCCTGATCGCGCTGTTCGGCATGGTCGCCGGCGAGGCCGTCGTCTGGTATTCGGGGCAGTTCTACGCCTTGCTCTATCTGACCAAGACCCTGCGCGTGGATCTCACCACCGCCTCGCTATTGTTGGGCGTCGCCTTGGCGATCAGCCTGCCGCTCTACGTGTTCTTCGGCTGGCTGTCCGACAAGATCGGCCGCAAATGGATCATGCTGCTCGGCTTCCTGCTGGCGGCGGTGTTCTACCAGCCGATCTTCAAGGCCATCACCCACTACGCCAATCCGGCGCTCGAGACCGCACTCGCCAAATCGGCCGTCAGCGTCATCGCCGACCCGGGCGATTGCTCGGTTCAGTTCGACCCGATCGGCACCGCCAAGTTCACCTCCTCCTGCGACGTGGCCAAGAATTTCCTGGCCTCGAGCTCGGTGTCCTACACCAATGAGGCGGCTGCACCGGGGACGCCGGCTTCGGTGAAGATCGGCGAAACCGTGATCCCGTCCTATGTCGCGACAGGCCTCGACGCTGCCGCTGCCAAGGCCAAGAAAGCCGAGTTCACGACGGCCCTCTACAAGGCCTTGAAGGATCATCAATATCCGGTGTCGGAAAAGCAGGCGCCGGTGAAAGATGCCAGCGGTGCCGTCGTCAAGAATCCGGATGGCACCGACAAGACCGCCACCACCTATGCGATGGCGCCGGCCGATCAGTCCGCGATCAACAAGCCCATGCTGGTGGTGATGTTGATCGTGCTGATCGTCCTCGTCACGCTGGTCTATGGCCCGATGGCCGCCGCCCTGGTGGAGCTCTATCCCACTCGCATCCGCTATACCGGCATGTCCTTGCCCTATCATATCGGCAATGGCTGGTTCGGCGGCCTGGTACCCTTCGTGATCTTCGCGATGGTGGCGGCCAGCGGCGATCTCTATTACGGCCTGTGGTATCCGATCGTGGTTGCGGCGCTGACCTTCGTGATCGGCTTGCTGTTCGTGCCGGAAACCAAGGATCGCGATCTCGACAATATTCCGTCCTGATTGCCAGGCAGACGAGTTGGAAATCGGCGCGGCACTCCGGTGTCGCGCCGTTTTCGTTTTGGTGAAGTCTTTCGCGCCAACCCGTGGTGTCACGCTGGAAATCGCGGTCCTCACCAGGATAGACTTGTCATGGAGGGGTTCGAATCGATGTCCGACAATCCGGTGCGCAGGCGCCTGCTGGAACAGCGGCAGGCCTTGCTCGATCTTGGCCTGCGCAATCGGCTGATCAACCTGCCGATGCGTACCAAGGGCGTGCGCACCATCGAGCTCATCGAGGCCAAAGCCCCCGAAACCTATGACTTGCTGGCGGCCGGCCGGGCATTGACCTTCCTGCCCGGACGCGAGCCGGACGAGGCCGCGCAGGGCGAGCTCGCGATCGAAGGCACGCGGGCTTCGCCGGTGGCGCCGGCGGACGCCATGCCGAGCAGCGAGGCCGCGGCGCCGGCTCCCCACCGGTTGCAGACCCGTCTGGCTGCCGAAGCCCTGCAGAAGCGTCTGTTCGACATCTGGTACGATGCCCGCACCATCGAGGAAGAGCAGGGCGTCAACATCCTCTACCTCGCCTTCGGCCTGCTGCGCTGGTACGAGGACGATAAATCCGACATTGCCCGCCATGCCCCGCTCGTGCTCCTGCCGGTGCGCCTCGAGCGTTCCAGCGCCGCCGAGCGCTTCAGCCTGCGTTCGCGGGGCGAGCCGGCTTCGCCCAATTTGTCGATCCAGGCCAAGTTGCGCGGCGATTTCGGCATGGTGATCGAAGATTTCCCGGATGAGGACGAGGTCGACATCGCCGCCTATGTCGCCGAGATCGCCAGGACCATCTCCGGTAAGGCGCGTTGGCAGGTCTTGCCGGACGCGATGGTGCTCGGCTTCTTCTCCTTCGCCAAATTCCTGATGTATCGCGACCTCGATCCGGACAATTGGCCTGAAAGCAATGCCATCCATGCACATGAGCCGGTGACCGCGCTGCTGGGAGAAGGCTTCGAGGCCTTCGAGCCTATCGTCCCTGACGGCCAGCCGATCGATCCCGTGATACCGCCGCCGGCGCTCAACCACGTGCTGGACGCCGATTCATCGCAGGCCGTCGCCATCGAGGAGGTGCTGCGCGGTCGCCATCTGGTGATCAAGGGCCCTCCGGGCACCGGCAAGAGCCAGACCATCGCCAATATCATTGCCGGGGCGGCCCTGCAGGGCCGCAAGGTGCTGTTCGCAGCCGAGAAGATGGCGGCGCTCGACGTGGTGCATCGGCGGTTGCGCCAGGTCGGGCTCGGACCGATGACGCTCGAACTGCACTCGACCAAGGCCAATAAGCGCCTGCTCCTGGAGGAACTGCGGCGAACGCGCGAACTTGCACTGAAGACGCCGGTCCAGGATCCCGGCGTCACGGGGCGCCTTGCCGAGACCCAGGCCGATCTCAACCGGCATGCGGCGATGCTGCATGAGCCGATGGAGCCGAGCGGCATCACGCCCTATCGGCTGCTGGGCCGGCTCGTCGCCCTGCGCGATGCGGGCGGGCTCGCCGGCTTCGCGGTCGAGCGGGCCAGCCAGTGGACGCAGGAGCAGGCCCGGGCCAATCGGGAGCTGATGGCGGAACTCGCCGAACGCCTCGGCACCGTCGGTAATCCCGCCGCCAATATCTGGCGCGGCGTTCGGCGCGATGCCATCGATCCCGCCGAACTCGAACGTCTCGCCGGCTTGATGCGCAGCGTCGAGGCGGATCTGGAAGCGGTGGAAGAGGCGGCAGTCGGCATCATCCGGGATTTCGGGCTCCAAGTGGTCACGATCCGCGATCTCGATGTCGTCTGGCGCACCACCTGTGCGGCCTCCTCGCTGCCCGCCCAGGCCGACCGGCGCCTTCTCGCCCAGCCGGTATGGCGCGAGGACGTCGGCGCCCTCGGTGACCTTGTCGCTCTCGGCAAGGCCTATCGCAAGGTCGTCGAGGCCATGGCGCAGCTCTATCGGGCGGAAGCCTGGACGGCGGATCTGCGGCCGGTCCGTGAAGCCTTCGCCGTGCACGGCGCCTCCTTCCTGCGCTTCTTCTCCGGGCGCTATCGCGGCGCCAAGGCCCAATTCAAGGCCCTGCTCGCCACCGAGATGCCCGGTGATCTCGTCAAGCGGCTCCAGCTTCTCGACGACATGATCTCGGCACAGGAGCTTCGCCGCCATTTCGAGGGCCAGAAGGACATGGGCGCCCGCGCATTCGGTACGCTTTGGGCCGGTGATAAATCCGACTGGGATCGACTGCAGGCCATCACCGATTGGTGGCGGGATCATCGACATCCCGCGCTCGCCCCGGATTTCCTGGATCGGCTGGCCGCCCGACCCGGCGGCCGCGAGTTCGGCGCCATGGGCGCGGTGATCGTGCAAAGCGTGCCGCGCTTGTTCCACGATCTGAAGGCGCTCAGCGAGTTCCTCGACTACGACCTGGAGGGCGGGCATGGCATTGCCGATTGCGTGGACCTGGAGGTCGCGGCTCTCGTGCGGCAACTGCGCCTCTGGCTGGCCAATCTCGAAAGCATCACCCGCTGGATTGCGTTCACCCATCGCTGCCATGTGGCTCGAGAAGCCGGGCTCGGTGCCCTCGTCGACGGCCTGCTCGATGGCCGCATCCCCGGCGATCATCTGGTAGTGACCTTCGAGCGTGCCTATTACGAAGCCTTGCGCGAGGACCTCTTTGCCCGGCACGCCAATCTCAAGCGTTTCGACGGCGAATTGCAGAATCGCGCGGTGGAGCAGTTCCGCATGCTCGACAGGGCCCGTATCGCGCTGGCGCGCGAGAGCGTGGCCCTCAAGCATTTGCGCGAACGCCCGGCTTCAGCCGGCGGCATCGGCCCGCTCGGCGTGCTCAATGGCGAGTTTGCCAAGAAGCGGAACCATCTGCCGATCCGGCAATTGCTCGACCGGGCTGGCCCGGCCATCCAGCAATTGAAGCCGGTGATGATGATGAGCCCGCTCTCCATCAGCCAGTTTCTCAAACCCGGGGCGCTCAGCTTCGATCTGCTGGTCATCGACGAAGCCTCCCAGGTCGAGCCGGTCGACGCCCTCGGCGCGGTGGCGCGGGCATCTCAATTCGTCGTGGTGGGCGATGAGCGCCAACTGCCGCCGACGCGCTTCTTCGCCAAGCTGACCGGCGAGGTGCCGGAGGAGGACGACGACGAGGAGACCTTCAAGGCGAGCGACGCCGAAAGCGTGCTCGATCTCTGCCTCGCCAAGGGCATGTCCTACCGCCAGCTCAACTGGCACTATCGCTCCCGTCACCAGTCGCTGATCACCGTATCGAACCGAGAATTCTACGACAACCGGCTCATGGTGGTGCCGAGCCCGCATGCCGGAGGCCGCTCTCCCAACGGCGGCGCTGGAGGTGCGGAGGCGATGGGCCTGATCTTCCGCTATCTCCCCAAGGCCGTCTATGATCGCGGCAACAGCCGTACCAATGCCGAGGAAGCCCGGGTCGTGGCGCAGGCGATCATGGCGCATGCCCGCCATCGCGCCTCCCTCTCGCTCGGGGTAGCCACCTTCTCGGTGGCGCAGCGTCAGGCCATCCTCAAGGAACTCGAGCTGCTGCGGCGAGAGAGTCCCGCCACCGAGGTCTTCTTCAATCGGGAGGGGAACGAGCCGTTTTTCGTCAAGAACCTGGAGAATATCCAGGGCGACGAGCGTGACGTCATCTTCATTTCGGTGGGCTATGGCCGCAGTGCCGAAGGCTATCTGGCCATGAGTTTCGGCCCGCTCAATCTCGATGGCGGCGAAAGAAGGCTCAACGTGCTGATCTCGCGGGCGAAATATCGCTGCGAGGTGTTCTCCTCCATTCGCGGGGAGGATATCGATCTCACGCGCGCCAATGCGCGCGGCGTCGCAGCGCTGAAGCTGTTTCTCAGCTTTGCCGAAACGGGCCGGCTCGGCACGCCCGTCGAGACCGGCAGGACGCCCGATTCCCTTTTCGAGGAACAGGTCGCCGGCCAGTTGCGGGCGCGCGGGCACCAGATCACACACCAGATCGGCAGCGCCGGCTTCTTCGTCGACCTCGCGGTGGTGGATCCCGATTGGCCGCAGCGCTTCCTGCTCGGCATCGAATGCGATGGCGCCCAATATCATGCCTCGCGCTCGGCCCGCGACCGCGACCGGCTGCGCCAGCATGTGCTGGAAGGGCAAGGCTGGCTGATCCACCGTATCTGGTCGACCGATTGGTATCTGCGCCCCCAAGAGGAACTTGCCAAGGTCGAGGCCGCGATCGCACGGGCGAAGGCCACCTGGCGCAAACGGGACGAGGAACTGGCCGTGTCGGCCGAGCTGGAAAGCGCGAAGGAGGAAGAGCCGTTACCTCTATCGCCGCCGCTGTCGATCGACGAGCCGCTGGCCACGCTCGGGGAGGAGCCTGCCCCATCTTCGCCTGCGCGTCCCTATGTCGAGGCACGCCTTGGCATCGCGGGCACGGCGGAACTGCATGAGGTACCGACGGCAGGCATGGCGGCCTACGTCGTGGGCGTGGTCGAGGTCGAAGGACCGGTGCATGAACAGGAGATCGTAGCGCGCATCCGCGATTCCTTCGGTTTGGCGCGAGCCGGCAACCGGGTGCGCGAAGCAGTGCAGGACGGCATCGACGTCGCCCGCGTTACCGGCAGGATCGTCGGCGGGCCCTTCTACAAGCTGCCGGAAGCGCCGGTGGTTCTGCGCGATCGCTCCATGGTGGAAAGCGGCGGCCTGCGACGTCCCGATATGCTGCCCAATGAAGAGGTCGAAGCTGCCTTTCTCGCCGTGATTGCCGCCAATTACGGGGCGCCCCGCGATGCACTGATCGTGGCAGTTGCCCGCCTGTTCGGCTTTGCGGCGACCAGTTCCGTGCTGAAGGAGCGGCTCGACGATGTGCTGACGGTGATGCTGTTCAAGGGGCAACTGAAGCTGCAGAACGACCTGATCGTCAGCGGTTGAGAAGGTCTCTTCGGAGGAGCACGGTCATTGGGCCGGAGACCGTGAAGGCGTTTTCCCGAGGGCTTCTCCGACCTGTGCGGGCGTGAGACCAAGCCTGGAGAACGGAAGGCTCCATCGCGGCGAAATCGTGATGCTGTTAATCTCTTTTTTTCCATATTTTCAAAGTGATGTGCAGGTCTTTGAAACTCGGCTCATCAGGAAACACTTTAACACGATCCCGCCATCGATCAGACACGTCCTGGAAAGGTTTGCCGGGCATGATCCAGCCCTCGTTACAAAGGGTCGTGTCATGTTCTACGCGTTGCTGTTCGCTTTGGCCTCGGCCTGCTGCCTCTATTATGTCAGCTACGACATCTGAAGGGGCTCGACGCATCGCTGTGGCATCGTTCCCTGCGCTCGCAACGAAACTTTACATGTCAGACCGAGGGCGGAAGCATCCAGGCCCGATACTGCATTCTCCATCAGGAGAATTGCCGTGTCGTTTCGAGCCAATGCCGTTTCGGTCTTTCTGCAGGGAGCATTGACGAGCCTTGCCGCGCTCTTGGCGGTGAGCGCGATGCTTGCCGTGCTCATCATCGCCCTTCATGAAGGGGTGACGCATCTCCTGTAGCGATCGGGCGCGCGCGAACCGCAAACGCGCCCGATGCGTGCCGCCTCAGGAGCCGGTATCGCGCAGATCATGCACCAGCCGAGGCCGGTGAATGGCCCCGGAGGGGAGCGCCGGTGCCGGCGGGCGATGGCGGGCATCGACCAGGGCTTGGAAGTGGGAGAGCAGTCTGCGGTAGAGGCCTTCGCCGGCAGCGGCATCCTCCAGGCCGAGATCGATATTGGGATTGTCGTTGATCTCGATGACCACCACACCGGACTTGGTCTGCTTGAGATCTACGCCGTAGAGGCCGTTGCCGATCAGCCCTGCCGCCCGCACTGCCGGTTCGATCACCTCGCGCGGCACTTCCTCGACCGGCACGGCCTGGGTGCGGCCTTCGGTATAGGCGCCGGCTTCGCCATGCTGGATGATCTGCCAGTGCCCCGAGGACATGAAATATTTGGCTGCAAAGATTACCTCGCCTGCGAGGATGCCGATGCGCCAGTCGAAGGGCGTGTAGACGTAATCCTGTACCAGGATGAGGCCGGACTGCTTGAGCATGGTGGCGGCAATCTCCTGAAACTGCTGCCAATTCTCGGCCTTCTTCACGCTGAGGCTGAAAGCGCCGTCAGGCACCTTCAGCACCGCGGGATAGGTCAGCTGGGTCTCGAAGCCTGACAGCGTGCGCCGGGTGAGGAAGAGGGTGCGGGGTGTTGCGATACCGTTGCCGGCGAGCAGTTCGGACAGGAAGGCCTTGTTGGTGCAGCGCAGGATCGAACCGGGATCGTCGATCACCGGCATGCCCTCGCTGGCGGCCTTGCGGGCGAAACGGAAGGTATGGTGCGCGATCGCCGTGGTTTCGCGGATGAACAGGGCGTCGAACTGGCTGAGGCGCGGATAGTCCTTCTTCTCGATCAGTTCGACGGCAATATCCATGTCCTGGCCGATGCGCATCATGGCTTGCAGGGTCTTCAGCTTGGAAGGCGGCAGGGGATCCTTGGGGTCATGCAGGATTGCCAGGTCCATGCGCGGGCTACTGGTCGAGGGCGCGTGGCGCCAGGGGCGCCGGCAGAAGCGGGTGAGGCCATCGAGAAACAGGCCATCGCGGGCAGGGTCGATATCGCGCAGGTCGAGCGGATGCAGGGCGGCGACCTTCCAGCCGGCGCCGTCTTCGAGGCGTACGAGGTCGATCGCCAGTAGCGGGCAGCGGAACAGTTCGAAGCTGCGGGCGGCAAACTCCGCCAGCCCGCGATCCTCGACACCGCGATCCTCGGCATTGCGCTCCTCGACCTGGCCGAAAAACACCTGGATGCGCATCGCTTCCACCGCTTTGGGTACGGAGGCGAGCGGGCCGAGGCAGCGCTCCAGGCCGGCGAGCTTCTGGGCCTGCACTGCCTTGACCTGCAGGTCGGTGATTGCCTCCATGCTCGGCGTCACCCGCTCACCGCGCGCTTCGGCGAGCAGGGACACATAGTAGCCGATGCTGAGATAAGCATAGCTGCGGCACAGATTGATGATACGGCGGGGCCGCTGCAGCAGGCCTGGTCCTTCGGCGATGAAGTCCTGCGCGGTGATCACCCGGACACCGGGTACGGACCAGCGAAAATCACTGGATTTTTCGACGATGATCAGTTGAGCGGGCATTGGCTGCTTTCATGTGGGGAAGAAAGGCGATCGGCATCACGATCGCCCACCGCGTCTTTCCGCAGGCGATTCCGAGGGGCTAAAGATGTGTTAAAACAGGTGGTTACGTGTGCTTGCGTATCTATTGCAGCGCGCTCTGCCTGAGGCAGTCGCGGTCGACTAGACGCTGGAAGCGAATGGCCTCTGTCCCGTCCTCGTAATAGTTCGCCACACGCCTGAAGGGCTGAAAGCCGAGGCGGCTGAACAGGGCCTGGGCAGCGAGGTTGTCGCTGCGTGTTTCCAGGCGCAGCAGATGGGCACCGGTCCCGGCGCTGCTGGCCATGGCTTGTTGGAGCAGCGCCTGGGCGATGCCCCGCCGACGGGCACGTGGCGCCACGGCAAGGGAATAGAGCCGCGCGACGGCCGTGCGGCGATTGGTGAGGACGACGCTGCATCCCGTGAGGCCCTCGTCATCGTCGCTGACGATGACGAGGGCGGAAGGGCTGGTCAGCAGATGGCGCCAATCGCGACGGCTGAGGCGATCGCCGGCGAAGGCTGCGTTTTCGAGATCGACCAGGGCGGGAAGATCCGCCGAACTCGCCTCGCGCAGATAGGGTACGGTCATGTGCGACAGACAGATTGATAGCGACAATGACCGTGAGGGTAGGGCGTCGGCGCTGCCCCAACAAATCAGGATTGCATAAGGAAACGGTTGCGCGTCCGATTCCGGGAAGCCCTCCATCATGCTGGAGACAAACGTTTTTTGCCGTTCACTGTCTCGGCTTGATGGGGTCAGGCCCCGGTCAATTCTGCCTGTTCGGGTTGAAACGAGCACCGATGGAAAGGGAGAATGGACGAGGCCTGCCTCACTTGTTGCCGCCGGGCTCGGGAAACTCGATAGGCCCGCCCGCCTTTTCCCAGGACGAGAAACCATCCTTGAGATGCGCCGCCGCAAAGCCCATGTCCTGCAGCGTTGCCACGGTCAGGGCCGAGCGCCACCCCGAGGCGCAATGAAAGACGAACTTCCTGTCCTCTCCGAAGATGTCCTTGAAATAGGGGCTTTCGGGATCGACCCAGAACTCCACCATGCCGCGGGCGGCATGGAAGCTGCCGGGAATATAGCCCGAACGCTGCCTCTCCCGGGGATCGCGGATGTCGACGATGACCACATTGGGGTTGCCGACCATGGCGATCGCATCCCTGGTCTCGATTTCCTCGATGCGTGCGCGAGCGGCCGCGACCATCTGAGCCGACGAGAGCTTGAGTTTCTTCATCCTGGCATTCCGTCCCCGTCTATATCCATTCTTCGTCCTGGCGTCCCCAGTTCAGGCCGGGGAAGCGCTCCGTTCAAGATGGTAGATTGCCGCGAGGTCGGCAGCGCGATCAGCGCTTTCCTCAGCGCCAATTGCTCTCCCGTTCCGAACTCGGTGCGAATTCGGGAGGCACCACCACCATCGGATTCTCGCCCGGAACGTAGTTGTCCACCAGCGCATAACCCTCGGCAATGATGGCTTCGACATTCTGGCGGGTCATCGTTACGTCGAACGGCAGATGCGCTGCAAAGGGATCCCAGTCGGAACATACCGTGCTGACCTCGCGCATCGCCTGGCGCGGCACCTGCAGGGAAAACTGTACCAGTCCTTCAAAAGCCGTGATGGAGTTGATGAACAGACCGTCCGGCATGCGGCCGAGCGCCTGGAAGCGGGCAGCGAGCGCCTCCCGCGCCGATGAGGGGCGGTAGCCGCAGCAGGAAACCTCCGACGTCGTCTCCTGGCCACTGGCCGCCACGGCGTCGCGAAAGCCCTCGATGCGGCGATCGGTGGCATGCTCGCCGGCGATGCCGCCGAGAAACAGCAGGTCGCGCGGCGCCGTCCGGCGTTTGCGCAGCTTGGCGATCAGCTTTTCGGTGAGGGTGCGTGCACCACCGTAATTGTCGGTGACGACCGAAGGCGCGTCACTGCCGGGCAGGTCGAGATTGACACAGGGAATGCCGGCGGCGCGGCAGAGCGCATTGAGGGGCTGCGTGTTGCGCACGCCGGCGATGAAGAGAAACTCGACCTGTTGGGAGAGAAGGGTGGTGGTAACGCTCGCCTCGATCGCTTCGTCGCGCTGCGTGCTCACCACGATCGGGCAGAGACCGCGCTGGCGTGTATCCGTTTCGAAAGCCTCGGCCAGGCCGGCGAAGAAGCGGTTGCGGTAATGGGGGATGATCATGCCGGCCAGGCCGGAGCGCGACAGGCGCAGGCCTCGGGCCTTCATATTGACGGCATAACCCAGGTCCTGGGCGGCCTTCAGCACGCGCTTGGCCGTGTCCTCCTTGATACGGTAGCGCGTCCAGCTGCCATTGAGCACCAGGCTGACCGTTGAAGGAGAGGCCTTGGTTGCAGCGGCGATATCGTAGATGGTGGACCTGCGTCCGCTGGGTGAGCGCGCCATCGTCCCCTCATTTGTCCTGCGGATCGAATTGGAGACTCGATCATCAAGCCAATGCTAAATCCTTTTAGCTACCTTGACAACAAATGCTGAATGGATTTAGCTCATGGGGCGTCGGCGATACTGCCACTATGCCGGCAACCAGAACAAATAGGGAGGAACCGTTCAATGGCTTCGAATTCTGATTTCACGCACAAGGCGAGACTCGATCGCCGCAGTTTTCTTGCCGCCTCGGCGCTGGGTGCCGCTTCGCTGGTGCTGCCGGGCATGGTCGGTGCCGCTCGGGCCTCCAAGGACAAGCCCGTCATCGGCGTGGTGGTGAAGATCGGTGGCATTCCCTGGTTCAACGCCATGGAAGCCGGGATCAAGAAGAAGTCGGCCGAGCTCGGGGTCGAGGCTTTCATGGTCGGACCCACCAGCGCCGACCCGGCCCTGCAGGTGCGCGCCATCGAGGATCTGATCGCCAAGGGCGTGGACGTGATCGGCGTGGTACCCAACGACGCCGAGGTGCTCGAGCCGGTGCTGGAGCGGGCCCGCAAGGCCGGCATCAAGGTGGTCACGCATGAATCGCCCAAGCAGAAGCAGGCCGATTGGGATTTCGAGCTGGCCTCGGTGAAGGGCTTCGGCGATGCCTATGGCAAGCAGCTGGTCGAGGCGCTGGGCGGCAAGGGTGAATATGCCGTGTTCGTCGGCTCGCTCACCGTTCCCCTGCACAATGCCTGGGCCGATGCAGCCATCGCCTATATCAAGCAGAACGCACCGGAGATGAAGCTGGTTGGCGACCGCTATGGCGTCGCCGAGGATGTCGATGCCTCGCGCTCGACCGCTCTCGACCTCATCCGCGCCCATCCCGGTCTCAAGGGCTTCCTGGCCTTTGGCAGCCAGGGGCCGATCGGCGCCGCTCGTGCCGTGGCCGAGAAGGGCAAGAAGGGGCAGATCAAGGTACTCGGTCCATTCTCACCCGGCCAGGGCCGCAAGCTCGTCAAGGACGGCACGCTGACCGGCGGCTTCATGTGGAACCCGATGCTGGCCGGCGAGGTCTTTGTCACCCTGGGCACCATGGTGGCCAAGGGGCAGGAGATCAAGGACGGCACCACCATCGAAGGGCTGGGCGTCGTCCATCCCGACGGGCACAATCTCATCGTCGACCAGCTCGTATCCCTCAACAAGGATACCATCGACGAACTCGCCAAGATGGGCCTGTAGGTCCGGCAAGAAGCGGGCGGGAACCGCACGAGGTTCCTGTCCTGGCAAACGGACCGGGCGTTGCCGGCGCGCTCCTGTCTTGGGGGCGCCGGCCGAACGCGCCGGTGCTCTGTCTCATTCCTTCCTGGCCGGGAGACCGTCATGGCCGCCACAGCCGCAATTACCGACGCCCCAGCGACGCCGCTGCTATTCCTGCGCAACATCTCCAAGCGCTTCGGGGGCGTGCGTGCGCTCGAAAACGTCTCCTTCGAGGTGCTGCCCGGAGAGGTATTGTGCCTTGCCGGCGAGAATGGCTGCGGTAAGAGCACGCTGATCAAGCTGATCAGCGGCGTCTATCGCCCCGAACCAGGCGGAGAAATGCTGTTCGATGGGCGCACCGTCGATGGCCTCAGTCCGGCGCGCGCCCGGGCTCTGGGCATCCAGGTCATCTGGCAGGACCTTGCGCTCTTTCCCGAAATGGCCGTGGCGGAGAACATCGCCTTCGAACGCAATCTCGGCAGTGCGCCGCGCCTGGTCAATTATGCCGCCATGAAGGCGGATGCACGGCGCATCCTGGACCGGCTGGGTGTCGATCTCGATCTCGATGCGCCCGTGCGCACGCTTTCGATCGCCCAGCGCCAGATCGTGGCGATCGCTCGTGCCCTGGTGGCCGACGCCCGGCTGGTCTTCATGGATGAGCCCACCGCCTCACTCAGCCAGGCGGAAACCGATGCGCTGCTGGTGATCGTGCGGCGCCTGTCGGCCGACGGTATCGCCGTGGTCTTCGTCAGCCATCGCCTGGCCGAGGTGCTCGATGTCTGCACCCGCGTCACCGTGCTGCGCGACGGCCACTATGTCGGCACCTATCCGACAGCCGGCATGACACAGACCCGCCTGACCGAATTGATGACCGGCAAGACCTTCGACCAGGCCGTGCAGGCGCGTGATCATTCCGCCTCGCCCGTGGTCTTGCAGGTGGAGAAGCTGACGCGGCCCGGCGATTATGAGGATATCAGCCTCACGGTCCGGCGCGGGGAGGTCCTGGGCCTGACGGGGCGATTGGGGGCGGGGCGCACCGAACTCGCCCTGTCGCTCTTCGGCCTGACCCGGCCGAGTTCGGGCAGCATTCGTCTCGAGGGCAAGGCCTTGTCGCTTGCCTCCAACCGGGCCGCCATCGACGCCGGCATCGCCTATGTCTCGGAAGATCGCCTGCAGCTTGGCCTGGTCCAGCCGCAGTCGATCGGCGACAACACGGCCGTCACCGTGCTGGACAGGCTGCTCGATCTCTTCCGGCTGATTTCGCCGGCCCGGCGCAAATCGCTGGTCGATGACTGGGTCAAGGCCCTCGCCATCAAGGTCTCCAATCCCGACAATGCGGTGTCGACCCTGTCCGGGGGCAACCAGCAGCGCGTGGTGCTGGCGAAATGGCTGGCCACCAAACCGAAGCTGCTGATCCTGGATTCGCCCACGGTTGGCGTCGATGTCGGTGCCCGCGCCGGCATTTTCGCCATCATCCACCGGCTGGCGCAGGAAGGCATGGCCATCCTACTGATTTCCGACGAGATCACCGAAGTCTATTTCAACGCGGATCGCATCCTGCACATGCGCGATGGTCGCATCATCGACGAATACATTCCGGGCGAAGTGTCCATCGACAAGATCGAGGAGGATGTGCATGCCTGATAAACGCAACTGGCCGATCGGCGCCACCGAGCGCTGGCTCATCCTGGTGATCCTGGCCCTCGTCGCGGGCCTTGCCCTCACCACCGACACCTTCTTCACCCTGTCGAACCTGTTCGACCTGATGAACACCTCGGCGGTGAACGTGATCTTCGCCGCCGGCCTCCTGGTGGTTCTGATCGCCGGTGGCATCGATATTTCCTTCGCCGTCGGTGCCTCGGTGGTGCAGTACCTCACAGCGCTGACGGTGATGCATCTGGGTGGCGGCAACTGGGCCGTCGGCCTGGTGGCCGCCGGCGGCTTCGGCTTCCTGCTCGGCGCCTTCAATGCCGCGCTGATCTATCATTTCCGCATCGTCTCGATCGTGGTGACGATCGCGACCTTCAACCTCTTCTTCGGCACGCTGATGTTCCTCACCGGCGGCGTCTCGCTTTACGACCTGCCGGACTGGCTGACGGACCGCATCGTGCTGTTCAGCGTTGCGACGGGCGACGGCTCGGCCGAATTGACGCTGCCCGTCGCCGTCATGGCGCTCTGCGTGTTCGCCACCTGGCTGTTGCTGCGCAGGACCACGCCGGGCCGCCAGCTCTACGCCATGGGTGACAATCCCGAGGCGGCGCGGCGGGTGGGCATCAATATCGGCGCCATGCATTATCTCGCCTTCGGCTGGCTCGGCCTGATGGCCGGTATCGCCGGGCTGATGCAGGCCCATTATGCGCAGGAAGTGGTGCCCAACGCGCTCTATGGCCGCGAGCTCGACGTTCTCGCCGCCGTGGTGCTCGGCGGCGCCCGCCTCGGCGGGGGCAGGGGCACGCTGCTCGGAGCCATTCTCGGCATCTTCCTGGTCGCTATCACCGAGAACGGCCTGAACCTGCTGGGCATCACGCCCTATGCCTTCAAGATGATCATCGGCGCCATCATCCTGATCGCCATCACTTTGTCGAGCGACGGTGTCGCGCGGCTGATCGGATCCATGAAAGCCGGGTCCCGGCGCGCGCCCACAGCCCGGAGGGCGGCATGACGACACCGACATCGACCTCCAATCAGGCCGGCAAGTCCGGTTTCGCGAACCTGCTGAGCAGTGACATTGCCGGCCTGATCGGCTTCCTCGTCCTGGTGGTGGCGGCGCTGAGTTTCAGCACCGATCGCTTCTTCACGGCCACGACGTTCTCATCCATCGCCTTCCAGCTGCCCGAACTTGGGCTGCTGACCCTGGCGATGCTGATGCCGATCATTTCGGGCGGCTTCAATCTGGCGGCGACCTTCACGGCCAATATCGCCGGCCTTGCCATGGCCTGGGTGCTGCAATCCTATGGCGGGGTGGATGCCGGCGTCGGCGCCTTCGTCCTCGGGGTGGCCGCGGCATTGATTACCGGCGCGGCGGCGGGCTGGCTGATGGGCATCATCATCGCCTATACCGGCGCCCATCCCATCCTCGTCTCGCTCTCGATGATGATCTTCCTGCGTGGGCTCGGGGAATTCCTCACCCATGGCGGCGATATATCGGGCTTTCCCGATTTCGTGCGCGAGATCGGCCACGGCACGCTGATCGGCATTCCCGTGCCGCTCTGGATCCTCGCCGCGGCGGCCTTGCTCTGGCATCTGGTGATGACGCGGGCCCGGCTCGGTTTCGCCACCCGCATGATCGGCTCCAACATCGAGGCGACGCGCTATTCCGGCATCGATACCCGCCGGTCGGTGACGCTGATCTACACGCTGTCCGGCTTGATGTGCGGCATTGCCGGCGTGGTGATGCTCGCCCGCTTCAACTCGGTGCGTGTCGGCCATGGCGAGGCCTATCTCCTGATTACCGTGCTTGCCTGCTTCCTCGGCCGCGTCGATCCCTTTGGCGGGTTCGGGCGGGTGATCCCGGTGGTGATCGCCCTCATCATCCTGCAGGTCATCGCCTCCGGCCTGAACCTGCTCGGCGCCAACCAGCATCTGGCCACGGCGATGTGGGGCGCCTTCCTGCTGGCGGTCATGATCCTGCGCTGGGTCTGGGCCCGCGAGTTCCTCCAGTCTCTCTTCACCCAAAAGCCAACACATTGAGGATATTGCCATGAAGGGCTTCGGCATTCACACCAGCCTGTGGTCGCATAGCTGGACCCGCGAGGCGGCGGAGCTGTCGATCGCGGAGGCAGCCAAATACGGGCTGGCCTTCGTCGAGATCGCCCTACTGGAGCCGGCCAAGGCCGATACCGGCCACACCCGGGCTCTCCTGGAAAAGCACGGCGTCGATGCGGTCTGCTCGCTCGGCCTGCCCAACGACTCCCGCCCCACCAACAATCCGGACAAGGCGCTGGAATTCCTCACCCTGGCGCTGGACAAGACTGCCGAGATCGGTGCCAAGGCCCTGTCCGGCGTCGTCTATGGTTCGATCGGCGAGCGCACCGGCAACCCGCCGACCGAGGCCGAATATGACGCGGTCGTCAAGGCGATGGACAAGGCGGCCGCCCATGCCCGCACGCTCGGCCTGGAACTCGGGCTGGAGGCGGTCAACCGCTACGAGAACCACATGATGAACACCACCGAACAGGTGGTCCGCGTCATCGAGCGTATCGGCGCGCCCAACGTCTTCCTCCATCTCGATACCTACCACATGAACATCGAGGAGAAGGGCCAGGCCAACGGTATCCTCAAGGCCGGAGAGCATCTCAAATATATCCACCTGTCCGAGAGCGACCGCGGTGTCCCCGGCACTGGCACGATCGCCTGGGATGAGGTGTTCGCGGGTCTGGCCGGCATCGGCTTCAAGGGTGGCATGGCCATGGAGAGTTTCATCCATATGCCGCCGCAGCTCGCTTCCGCCCTGTCGGTCTGGCGCCCCGTCGCCAACAGCCGCGAGGAAATCCTGGCGGAGGGCCTGCCCTTCCTGCGCAACAAGGCCAAGCAATACGGCCTGATCTGAACCCGTCTGCCGGTTCGGCCAACAAAAATCCTCCGGCCTCCATGGGTCGGAGGATTTTTGTTTGTCCGGCATGAGGGGGCATGCCCTATCGGCGGAAGCCATGTCGACCGGTTGGCAGCCGGACGGAGGGGACGCAATGTCCGTGCAATATGGGCGAGCGATAGGGGAAACATCGAAGGTTTCAGGGTGATTCGCGCCCTATGCCGGAAGGTGTCATCGTGGAAGACAGGCCATGTGTCCCTATCCCATCGCCGATGCAGCTTTGCTCGGCCTTTGTAGATCGTCTCAATATCTCGCACACGACGATTGTCTGGACGGCCGCCGGCTCAACTCGCCGGCAAGGACCCGTCCCGGTCACGCCTGATCGGAGGCGGCTGCGCGATGTTGGATCCGATCAAGCCGAGTTTCGATCGCATGCCTCGCCCCAATGGTCTGGCGGCGGCCATGGCGACAGCCGGGGTGGACGCCGCCTCGCTTGCACGCCGTGCCGGAGTGAATGCGGGCGATATCGATGCCTGGGCCCACGGGCAACGCGACCTGCGACCGGCCATGGCCACGCGGCTTTCCGCCCATCTCCATACGACGGCGGCCGATCTGCTGATCGGTCTCGGCTGTGGCGAGCCACCGCGGCAAACGGGCTTGCTGCCATGCGACGAGACCATCGCCGGAGCCGCCGGACCGGTCTGGCTGGAGCGTCTCGCCGGCCGGGACAACCTGGCCGAGACCGTATTGATGCTGTCTGCGGCCATTCTCATGGGGATCGTCGGCTGTCTGGCCGTGCTGGACTAATGGCCTCCTCAGATGTCGAAGGTGACATAGATGAGGCCCAGCAATGCCAGCATGACGAAGAGCATGGCTGCGATGGTCAAGGTCCCGCACCTTCCCGTGTGAAGGATGGCACTATAGCGGAGGGGTGTTTCCCGAGTTTTTCCGCTTTGTGAAGCGCTGCGTCGCTCTCGCGTCGCGCCGGTTTCGGCATTGGGTCAGCGGCATCGGCCTATGCCGTCATATCGTTCTGGCCGAAACCTCTCTTCCATTTTTCGGCGCGTTGCTTGGGGTTTGCGGTTCTCCAGGGAACTGTGGCCCGGTATGCCCGAACCTATATCTCGGCGGGATCGGCGCGGCGGCAAGGCCTCTCGCGCAAGCGATTGTGCACGGAGGTTCCATGTGGAAGTTCACTGAGCTCGCGGATTGGTGGAGCCAGCAGCAGAAGGAATCCGAAGCGATCCTGGACAAGTGGGTCGAGGATTCCAACTACAGCCAAGGCGCGATGATCGTGGGGGCCGGTACCAAGGCCCTGATGACGTTCGGTGCCGGTTTCGTCGACGTCTTGCGGCTTGGGGATGGGCTCGCCAAGGGCACGGCGGCCGGCGCCGGGCAGGATGGGCTGCGGCTCCTCGCGATCCTGCCGGTGGGCAAGGCGGCCCAGATGGTCCGCTCCGTCAAGGGCGCGATCATGGCCAAGCTCATCGTCGACATCAATCCGAATGCCGGCATCTGCGCCTGGGTTGCTTCGGCCAAGGCCCTCACGCAGATCGGCGCCAAGGTCGACGGCAAGCTCTTCGTCACCGTGGACGACCTTGCCAAGGCGGCCGGCCTCGACATCGGTGCGCTCGGCGGCCTTTCCATGCAGGGGATGGAGAGGATGCTGACTCGGCTCGGTGCGCGTTGCGGCGCCATCCGTGTCGTCAAGGCGGAGCAGGACGTCGCGCGTATGGTCGGACACGATGGCAGCGTGGTGATGGTCATTGTGGAATTCGAACGCTCCGGCTCGATGAGCTACCATGCCTTTTATGCCTATCGAACGCCGATCGGGCAGTTGCGCTACATGGACAGGACGGTGCAGGCGGCCAGTACCAAGATTTACCAGAGTATCGACGAGATCGCGAAGATCTATGGCACGGAAGCGATGAGGCCCATCCAGGCCATGAAGATCGAGAACATGTTCGTGAAGACCGTGGCGCATGAGCTACCGCGCCTGGTCCTGCCGGTACTCGGCGTCGTTGCCAGCGAAGACCGGCGCTGATCGCTCTGCGATTGGCCAGGCCCCGATATGCCGAGCGGGTATTGCCTCAGGCCGCCGCGCGGAGCGGCGGAAGCTCGATCCGCACGTGAGCTCCTTTCCAGGAGCCGTTGACGATCGCGATGCTGCCGCCATGCAGCTGCGCGATCTGGCGGGCGAGATTCAGCCCGAGTCCGGCGCCGCGCGAAAGCGGATGCAGGCGATAAAAGGGTTCGAACACGTTCCTATGCTCCTCGGCCGGGATGCCGGGCCCTTCGTCGCGCACCTCCAGGCCACCGGCTGCGTCGACCGCCACCGTGATGGTGCCATGGCCGCCGCCATGCTCGATGGCATTGCGGATGATGTTGGCGAGAGCCTGCTCGATCTGCAGCACATTGGCTTCGACCTCGACCTTGCCGTGCGGCGGTTCGAAGGCCAGGTCGTAGCCGGCCTCGATCGCGAGCGGCGCAAAGTCGGCGGCGACGCGGCCGGCGAGTTCGGCAAGGTCGACCGCCTGCCGGTGGTTGGCGGGGCGATCGAGCAATTGATGGTCGAGCAGTTGCTGGGCCAGATGTGAGAGACGCTCGATATCCTGCCTCAGCCGCAGGCTCTGCGGTTCTTCCTTCAACAATTCCGCCCGCGTGCGAAGAATGGCGATCGGTGTGCGCAGCTCATGGGCGGCATCGGTCAGGAAGCGGTTGTGGCGGTCGAAGCCTTGGGCGAGGCGGGCCAATGCCTGGTTGAAGGCGTGCACCAGCGGCACGATCTCCTGGGGCACGTTCTCGACCGGCAATTGCATGGCGCGCGTGCTGACATCGATGCGCGCGGCCTCGTTGGCGGTGCCGACTAGGCCGGCCAGGGAGCGGCGCACCACGGCGGGCGTCGTCACCAATGTGGTCACGCCCATGACGACGATGATCGGTACCAGGAAGATGGCAAGGCCCACGACGATGCCCGGGAGGACCCGGGCCCAATTGGCACTGCCGTCGGGATTGCGGGCCATGTCGACGGTGGCGGTCACGTTGATGATGAAGCCGTCCGCTTCGGCCCGCGAATGCAGGGTGGAGGTGACGATCTGGACCGGGCCGGCCTTGGTGTCCACTTTCTGCACATAGGCTTCCGGGCGCATTTCCCGGCCCTCTTCCTTGCCGGCGAAGCCGATATTGGCGTGATCGACCGCCCGCAGCAGGTCGCCGAGATCGCGATCATAGTCAGCCGGAACCGAGCCGATGCGCAGGCTCTGTCCCGACTGGTCGCGGATGATGTACCAGACATAGGGATATTCGGTACGGAAGTCGGCCAGTTCCTTGGTGTCGCTGACGATGAGCTTGCCGTCCTTGTCGCGGTCGATGGCACTGGTGATCGCGGCAACCGCCGCCTCGTTGTCGACCATGAGCTGGGGATTGGCGACCGAGAGAGCGGTGATGAACAGCACGATGAAGAAGACGAGCATCGCCGCCTGCAGCAGGATCAGCCGCCGCACCAGGATCCATTGCAGGGAGCGCGCTCGCGCCTGCTTCATGAGGCGGCCCGCAGGAGATAGCCGAGATTGCGGATGGCGCGGATCTCGATGCCGGCGGCGAGGTCGTCCAGCTTGCGGCGCAGGCGGGAAATATGCGCATCGAGCGCGTTGGAGCCGATCTCGTCGTCGAGGGCGTAGACAGCTTCCTCCAGCGCGCTGCGCATGATGGTGCGTCCCGGTCGGCGGATCAGCGTTTCCAGGACGAGGCGCTCACGCCGTGGCAGGTCGAGCGTCTGGTCGTCGATCAGCGCCTCACGATGGCGGAAGTCATAGGTGAGGCGGCCGACGACGGCCTGGTCGGCCCGCAACGTATAGGGGCGGCGGTGCAGGGCGCGCAGGCGAGCGACCAGTTCCTCGGTGGCGAAGGGCTTGCCCATATAATCGTCGGCACCGGCGTCGAGCCCGGAGACCCGGTCCTGCAGGCCGCTCATGGCGGTGAGGGCGATGACCGGCGCCTCGACATGCAGGGCGCGCAGGCGCGGGATCAAGGTCAGGCCTTCGCCGTCGGGCAGGCGACGATCGAGCACGATGGCGTCATAGGACCCGATGCGGGCCATTGCCTCGCCATCGGCCAGGTTCGAGGCATGGTCGACCACGACGTCCTGGCGTTCCAGGGCCGTCTTGAGCACGGACGCCATTTCCGGTTCGTCCTCGATCAGCAGGATGCGCATGGGACCCTTCGTCCGTCTTCAGTTCGCGCCGGTCTCGACAACGAGCCCGGATCACTCGCATTCCAGGCTTGGCTTGCGGAAATTCGTGATGAGCCAGCGCTCGCCTGCTGCGCGGGCGTAGAAGGTATAGAAGCATTCCTGTCGCTCGACATAGCCGGGCGTTTCCGTGGTTTCGACGTCGGTGCCTCGCCGGGTCCGGCGGACTTCGCTCCTGGCGCTGCCGGGCACCACATTGGTGGAAACCTTGCGCCACTGGTAGGCGCGCTGGCCAGCGCCGAGATCGAGTATGCTGGTCGGTGGCCCATAGTCCAGCATCACCGTTTCAACCGGGCCACCGACATAGTTCTTCATGACGGCGGAAGCGCAACCCGCCAATAGGAGAAGGCCTGCGGCGAGCGCGACTGCGAAAGCGCGATGAAAAGACATTGATGATTCCAGACTGTATTTGGCTCTAGAAGCTGAAGATTGCGCCGACATTACGAGGGGCCGACCGGATCCGGCCTGGCGCCGGATCCGGTCGGGGACCCCAACAGCGATCCCTAGAATCGGTAGTTGAGGCCCGCTTTCAAAGCGTGGCTGCCGATGTCTTCCTTGGCATGGCCGAAGGACGAACGCGTCTTCAGGCCGGGGGTACGGACATAATTGTATTCGAGCTTGAAGGAGACCCTGTCGGAGAAGGCCTGTTCGACGCCGGCGCCCATCAGATAGCCGGTCTTCCAGCCGTCCCTGACGCGGGCGCCGCCGGTGCCCTCGAATTTGGTGAAGGCGAAGCCGGCCGTGCCGTAGAGCAAGGTGCGATCGAGGGCGATGCCGGCCCGGCCCTTCAGCGCGGCCCGCCATTTTTCCCTGATCTTGCCGCCTCGCGCCCGCCGCTCGGCGCCACCGAGATTGGACCCCTCGACTTCGGCGCCGATGACCGCCGGGCCAAGGCGCATGTCGTAACCCGTCTGGAGGCCCAATTGGAGGCTGTTGCCCTTGGCGAAGGGGTTGGCCGATTTGGCCGACGCTGCGCCGGCATGCACGCCGACATAGGAGCCGCTGAAGGACGGGGGCGGCGCGTAGCGGGGGGAAGTGTCGTAATAGTCCTCGGCCCAGGCAGGGCCGCAGCCGGTCACGGCGAGGGCCAACAGGCCTGCTGCGAGGGGGATGAGCAATTGCGTACGCACGTGTCTACTCCACTGCACGCGCCGACTGCTGCGCGGCAATTGCCACGGCGAGCCGGTGCGCGGATTGTCAGGTCCGGAGCCGTGTCTCCGCTGAGGGAGCGACCCCTTTCGGGCTGTCTTTCGCCGGTGGTGACGGTTTGCCGAGATCACAACGCCCTGCGACGCACCGGCATCGGTAAGAATCACAGGGACGTACCGCAGCCAGGCGTTGCAGCGCTCGGCGTCAGAGGAGGAAACGACCAATGGCGGTTCGCCTCATCTCACCTGTCTCGATTCGAGCACCTGAAAGACATGGGCCATCATGCAGGCGAACATTACGTCCACATTGCGCTAGTAAATCTTTTGAATTATTTTAGGATCTGTAGGTGTATTCATTTATTATTCACGAATATTTCATAAAATCATTATTCCGGCTTGCATCCGTCAGAAGATCGGTCGCTCTGTCGTACGAATTGTGGGAGCGGACCCGTGCGCTTGGTGCAATTCCCATCGGCTCGCTGCACGGTTCATGCGCGAGCTGTCTTTCCGTCCGCCGATGCGCGGCCGGCAGGTTGTGTCCAAGCCCGCACGCCTCAGCCAGTCCCATGTCGAGTGCGAGGACGGGCCATTGAATCAGGGGCAAGCGCCGATGTTGTCAGAGGAGGATATCGGCATCGTGTTCACCCCACCGTGCGACAAAAAAAGCATCAGGGGCTGTAGAGCGTAGGTGCCCTGGCCAGGACGGCGAATGGCGTCGCCGTCTACAGCCCCTGATGGAAGTCGGGGTCCACGAGCCCCTTGCATAGGTCAGGCGCAGTGACACGGCCGTGAAACTCGCGGTTCAACGCCCTGCGCCCGTATCCGCGCGCAGTTTCCGCAGGAGGGGGCTTGCCCCGGCTTTCCAGCCTGGCGCATGATCGATTCGAATAATTCTTCGGAGGAATACGTGTTTCTAGGGCTTGATATCGGCACGTCTTCGGTCAAGGCGCTGCTCGCAGATGGCGAACAGCGCGTCGTTGCCAGCCACGACGTCGCGCTCACGGTGCAGCGGCCCCATCCCGGTTTTTCCGAACAGGCGCCACAGGCCTGGGTCGAGGCGGTGATATCGGCCGTCGATGCCCTGAAGGTGACCCACCCCAAGGAGATCGCCGCCGTCGAGGGCATCGGCCTGTCGGGCCAGATGCATGGTGCCGTGCTGCTCGGGGCCGACCATCAGCCGCTCCGGCCTGCGATCTTGTGGAATGACGGCCGATCCCATGCCGAATGTGCGGAACTGGAGGCCAGATGGCCTGATCTGCGTGCGGTGACCGGCAACAAGGCAATGCCGGGTTTCACGGCTCCCAAATTACTGTGGGTCGCCCGCCACGAGCCGGCGATTTTTGCCGCGACGCGCCTCGTGCTGTTGCCCAAGGCCTATGTGCGCCTGGCCCTGACCGGCGAGGCGATCGAGGAAATGTCGGATGCGGCGGGCTCGCTCTGGCTGGATGTCGGCCGGCGGGACTGGTCGGATGCGGCGCTTGCCGCCACCGGCCTGTCGCGCGAGGCCATGCCGCGCCTGGTCGAGGGCTCCGAGCCTGCCGGTCGCCTTCGGGCCGATCTCGTGGCGCGTTGGGGCATGGCCAAGGCCCCCTTGTTTGCCGGCGGTGCCGGGGACAATGCTGCTGGCGCGGTGGGCCTTGGCGCCATCAGGCCGGGCTCGGCCTTTCTTTCGCTCGGCACTTCGGGCGTGCTGTGGGCGACCACCGATCGCTTCCTGCCCAATCCCGCCCATGCCGTGCACGCCTTCTGCCATGCCGTGCCGAAGACCTGGCACCAGATGGGCGTGATTCTCTCGGCTGCCTCCAGTCTCGCCTGGATCGCCGGCGTGCTGCAGACCAAGGAGAGCGCCTTGCTGGCTCCGCTCGGCGACAAACCCGTGGCGCCGTCGCCGGTGCAGTTCCTGCCCTATCTTTCCGGCGAGCGGACGCCGCATGACGACGCCGTCATCCGCGGCGCCTTCACCGGCCTCGCCCATGAGAACGGACGCGAAGCGATGGTGCAGGCCGTGCTGGAAGGCGTTGCCTTCGCCTTCGCCGATTGTCGCGATGCCCTGGCGGCAGCGGGAACCGACATTGCCGGCGCCGACGTGATCGGTGGCGGTTCGCGCTCGCGCTTCTGGCTCGAAATCCTCGCCAATGTGCTGGGATTTCCGGTTTACCGCCTGGCCGATGGCGAGACCGGCGGGGCTTTCGGCGCGGCGCGCCTGGCGCGTCTGGCCGTCTCCGGCGAGGATCCGCTGGCGGTCTGCACCCCGCCGCACCGTGTCGAGACGATCGAGCCCGACCCCGTGCTGGCCCCGGCCTATGTCGAGGCCCTGGCCCGTTGGCGCGGGCTCTATCCGGCGCTGCGATCGGCGACTGCCTGAAAGGCTATATCGCAGAGGTATTTTGCGCCGGGGCGAGCGCAATTTTGCCGTCTTGTACCGTAAGTTGGTCTGGAACAGGCGCCCAATTCCGCGGCGCCGTAGGGATGGCAATTCCGTTGACACGCACTTTGCTGCTCGCGTCCGTTCTGATGAGCCTTTGCCTTGCTCCTGCTGCGGCGCAGGACGCATCGCCTTCACCACCGCCGCCGCCGGCATTGCCACCCCAGCCGTCTTCTCCGCCACCGGCCAAGGCCCTGCCGAGTGCAGCCGCCTTCAAGCTCGCCGAGAGCATCGTCTTCTTCTACGTGCGCAAAGATCCTGCGGCGGTGCCCGACATGCTCGCTGCCATGAGGAACTCGCAAACGATCGCCGGCACCGGTCTCTCGCGTGCGACACTGGCCGGCTTTTTCTCCATGCTGTTCCTGCAGAACCGCGCCCGCGTGGGCGGCTGGATCGGGGCCGGCGCCGACTATCCGGCCGACAGCAAGTCGGTCCTCATCTTCGCGCTGTGGCAGTCGGGCAATGCCGATCTGATTGCTTCGCTTTTCCACGAGGAGCCCGGCTTTCTCAGGGACAAGCCCGGCAATCTCTACACGCTGGCGCCAAGCCGGCCGGTGGAGATGGATCTCAAA
Organism: Labrys sp. 22185; assembly: GCF_052045555.1. Taxonomy (NCBI): domain Bacteria; kingdom Pseudomonadati; phylum Pseudomonadota; class Alphaproteobacteria; order Hyphomicrobiales; family Xanthobacteraceae; genus Labrys; species Labrys sp. 22185. Next base: position 118,098 of record NZ_JBQEPH010000005.1, read on the forward strand.
TGGGGGGCCTTCTTTGCAACCGGCAATCCGGGTTTCCTCGCAACCTTGGTCGACGCGCTCGATCCGGGCAGGGCGTTGACCGGCAGCAACGAACTCGACAAGTCGATCCGCATCAATGCTGCGCAAGGCCTCGCCTATAATCTGCGCCAGCATGAGGTGTTGGAACGCTATCTGCGGCGGCGGGCCGTAGAAGCTTCGGGCCCTTACAAGCAGGCGCTCGACGCCCTGTTGGCGAGTAGAAGCCAGATCTTCAAGCCTGCCCCCGACCGCGACGGTGATTTTTCAGGCAGCATCGCCATGCTCAAGCTGCCCGACAAGTCAGGAGCGAATGGTGACGTCCCTGAGGCGGCGGTTCTGACCGGGACGATGCCCCAGGCACGCCGCGGCGATACCATCGGCGTGACCGTGCTGTTTTCCGGCATGGCCCTGCAGGAGGATCTTTCTGCGAATGTGAGCTACGACATCAAGGTGACCCGGCCCGACGGCTCAGTCGATCCCCGTTCGGCGCAGCAGGACGTGACGGCGCTCAAGGAAAAGGTTGGCGGCCGCTTCAACCTGGTCGACAGCCGCTCGACCCTGTCCGTTCATTTCGAGCCGAACGACAAGCCTGGCCCCTATCGCATCGACGTCCTGCTCAAGGATAATGTCGGCGATCGCAAGGTCACATTGACCCGCTCGATCGAACTGATCGACAGATAGAGAGGCTGTCATGGTTCACAACAGCCTCTAGCCGCGAGCGATGGGCGGGCCCGAAGGCCCGCCGCCCGACAGAGCATTCCGCTCTGGATTTCAGTTCAAGCCGAGCGTGCCGCGCAGCTTGGAAAGATCTTCCGCCAGCGTGGTGATCGGACCCTGCAGGGCTGTACGGTCCTCAGGTGTCAGCTTGTCATAGGTCTCGTAGCCGTCCTTGGTCTTGTACTTGGCCAGGATCTTCTCGACCGTCTCGAAATTCGTGCCGATCTTCTTGGACAGGTCCTTGTCGGCCTTGACCGTCAGCGGATGCAGGAGATCGACGATCTTGCGGGCGCCGTCGATATTGGCCTTGAAGTCCCACAGATCGGTGTGGCTGTAGCGATCTTCCTCGCCGGTGATCTTGGTTGCGCCGACTTCCTCGATCAGCGCAGCGGCACCGCCCACCATTTTCTCGGGCGGAATGGTGAGGCCGGCGATGCGCTTCTGCAGTTCGGCGACATCGGTGTTCAGCTTGTCGGCGAAGCTGGAGAGACCCTCGGTGCTCTTCTTTTCGAACAGGCCATATTCAAGGCGATGGAAGCCGGTGAAGGCATCGTCGGCCTCTTTCTTCTCATGATCGTCGGCGCGCGAATCGATGCTGCCGTCGAGATCGGAGAAGAGCTCCGCGACCGGCTCGATCATCTCGTAGTGGAAGCGGGTGGGGGCGTAGAGGGCTTGGGCCTTCTTGAGATCGCCGGCCTTGACCGCAGCCGTGAACTTGGCGGTGTCTTCCACCAGTTTCTTGACGCCCTTGCTGATATAGACCTTGTAGTCGGCCACGGGCTGGACCAGGTCCAGCGGGGAGACGGCCGGCGCGTTGGCGCTGGCGGTCGTGGCAAGACCGATAATCGCGGCGCCCAGCAGCATGCGCCATTTGAGATGTGTCATGGGGTTCTCTCTCTCTTCAGTTCAAGGTTGAAGGATCGTTCACGCGGTCTCCGCCAGCAGGGACTGGCCGAGAAAGGCTGTCTTGTCGGGAATGCCGGGCAGGATGAAGAAGTAGCCGCCGCCGACCGGCTTGATGTATTCCTCCAGCGGTTCGCCGTTCAGGCGTTGCTGGACCGTGGCAAAGCCGGCATCCAGATCGGACTGGAAGCAGATGAAGAGCAGACCCATGTCGAGCTGGCCCGACTTGGTGATGCCGTTGGAATAGTTGAAGGGACGGCGCAGGATCAGATTCCTGCGCGAGTCCGCCGTACGCGGATTGGCAAGGCGGATATGGGCGTCCAAAGGCGTACGCTTGCCTTCCGGGTCGTCGTGATAGCTCGGGATGTCGGCTTCGACCTTCATGCCGAGCGGTGCGCCGTTCGGCTTGTGCCGGCCCATGATGGCTTCCTGCTCGCCAAGCGGCGTGCGGTCCCAGCGTTCCACGAAATTGCGGATGATGCGCACCACGCCGTAGCTGCCGCCGGTTGCCCAGGCAGGCTCGGAGGCACCGTGCTGCACCCAGACGAGGCGATTCATCTCGGCATCGTCCTTGTGGTCGGGATTGGCCGTGCCGTCCTTGAAGCCGAGCAGGTTGCGCGGTGCCGATTGGGTTTCGCCTGTCGCGCGCGGCGGCGGCACGAAGCCTTCCTGCTTCCAGCGCACCATCAGCAGATCCGGCGTGTTCTTCACGATGTCGCGCAGAGCATGCAGGTTGCTGTCGGTGGTGTTGGAGCAGATCTGGATCATCAGATCGCCGTGGCAGAGTTCGGCCGACAGCGCGTCGTTGGGAAATTGCGGCATCTTGATCAGCTGCCGCGGCTTCTTGTCGGCGAGCCCGAAGCGCTGGTCGAACAGCGAGGCGCCCACGCCCACGGTGATGGTGAGATTGTCCGGGGAGACCACGGGGCCCATCAGCCCGGAATCGGGGGGCGGGAACTTCGGATCGATCACCGGCGGCGTGCCGCCCTGGGTGAGGAAGGCGATGCGATCGGTGAGGACGCGGAACAGGCGTTCGAGATCGCTGCGTTTGGTGGCGAGGATGTTGAAGGCGACCACCAACCCCATCGGCGGGCGATCGGTGGTGACGCCGGCTTGGTGGGCCCCGAGATAGGTCACACGGTCGCTGAGATGGCCGGTGGAACCGGCTTCCTCCGCAGCTGCCTGCTTACTTGGCAGGGTAGCCAGCAGCGCGCCGCCGCCAGCGGCGCCGAGGCCCAGCAGCATGGAGCGTCGGCCCGGAGAACGCGGGGCGTCCGTGTCAGGTTGGGGCAGGCAGGGGGTCTTGTCGGTCATTGTTCCTTCCCCTTCAGTCGAGGCCCAGCGTGCCGCGTAGCGTCGACAGGCTTTCGGCCAGCGTCGTTACCGGCTTTTGCAGGGCCACACGATCGTCCTGGCTCAAGGTGTCATAGGATTTGAAGCCGCCGTCGGGTGTGCGGTATTTGGCAAGGATGGCATTCACGGCGGCGAAATTGTCGTCGATGCTCTTCTGGCGCGCCGCATCTGCCTTGGTGGTCAGAGGGGCGAGCAGTTCGACGATCTTGCGGGCCCCGTCGATATTGGCCTGGAAGTCCCACAGATCCGTGCGGCTGTAGCGGTCTTCCTCGCCGGAGATCTTGTTGGAGGCGACTTCCTCGATCAGCACGGCCGCGCCGCCGACCATCTTGGAAGGCGGTACGACCAGGGTCGAGATCCGGTTCTGCAGCTCGGTGACATCGGCCTGCAATTTGTCGGCGAAAGGCGCGAGCCCCTCGGTGCTGCCCTGCTTGAACAGGCCGTATTCCAGACGATGGAAGCCGGTAAAGGCCGGATCGGCCTCCAGCTTCTCGAAGACATCGGCGCGGGCGTCGATCGACTTGTCGAGATCGGAAAACAGTTCGGCAACGGGCTCGATGCGCTCATAGGACTGGCGGGTCGGCGCATAGAGTTCACGGGCCTTGGCGAGGTCGCCGGCCTTGATCGCGTCGGTGAAGGCCTTGGTCGCTTCGGTGAGGTCGTCGACCTCCAGGGTGACATAGACCTTGTACTCGGCCAGCGGCCCGATCAACTGCGTCAGGCTCGGCTTGACCTCCTTGGGGGCATTGGCGAGCGCGGTGACCTTGAGCTTGCCCCTGGGATTGGTGAGCAGGCCGCAGGCGATCTCGTAGTCGCCCGGCTCGAGCTTGGCGGTCAGCTTCTGGGTGAAGCCGGGAGCGATGTTTTCGCGCTCCTCCACCACCATCACGCCTTGCAGGATCTCCCATTCCATCGCCCGGTTGCTCTTGTTGGTGATGGCGAAGGTGGTGCGCCCTTCGGGAACCGTCAGTTCGTTCGGCTCGCAGGCCGTCGCCGTGACGGCGATGGCGACGGTATCGCCGGTCTTGGCCGTCTCGGATCCCGGCGGCTTGGCGACCAGGAAATAGGTGCCGACGCCCACCGCCACGATGAGGGCGAGCATGCCGGCCCCGACAGCCGGATAATTGATGCGCGGGGCTGTCACGATCGTGCGGCCTTCGATTTGGATGGGGACGGGGAGGTTGGCGCCATCAGGAAGAGGAACAGCGCCGGGATGAGATAGAGGAGATAGGCGATCACTTCGCCATGGGTCGGCGTGTCGTGATAGCCGAACAGGCCGCCGAGCACGGTGCCGAGCGCACTGTCGCCGGGCAGGATGCCGGAGATGTCGAAGGCGATGCCCTGCAGATGGTTCCACAGGCCGGCTTCGTGCAGCGAGCGCACCGCCGTCGCCACCAGGCCGGCCGCCACGAAGATGATCAGGATGCTGGTCCAGCGGAAGAACAGGCGCAGATTGAGGCGGGAGCCGCCGTAATAGAGCGCGATACCGAAGACGGCCGCGCAGACGAGGCCGAGCGCAGCACCGAGCGGCGCACCATAGCCGACATTCTGTTCGAAGGTCGCCAGAAGGAAGAAGGCCGATTCCAGCCCTTCGCGCGCGACCGCCAGGAAGACCATGCCGACCAGCGCAAGGCCTTGATGGTCCGATGAAGCCAGGGCGGCATCGACGGAATGCTGTAGTTCGGCCTTGATGCTGCGCGAGGCCCGCACCATCCAGAACACCATGGCCGTCAACAGGCAGACCGCGATCAGGCCGACAACTGCCTCGAACAGTTCCTGGGTGCGCTGGGGAAATTCGGCGCTGGCGACATGCAGCGCGACGAACACGGAAAAAGAAAGGCCAACGGCCAGGATGATGCCGCACCACACGGCCGGCATCCAGGCGCTTCGCCCGGTGACACGCAGATAGCTCGCAACAATGCCGACGATCAGCGCTGCCTCGATGCCCTCCCTGAGCATGATGAGAAATGGTACGAGCATTGTGTCGTTCCTGCGCGCCCCACAGCCGATGCAAGATTAACAATCGGCAAGCTATTACACGCGTTCAATTCTGCTGAACAAGGGGCTATGACGCAGAAAACCGTTATGGATCAAAGATAAGAGTGATTCTAAATTATAATTCATAGTAATTCTAAATTGTGCAATTCCTGATCTATTTTTAGAGTTATTCCAAAGCGGGTAAATAATCCTGTCTTCTCCGAGAGCTGCGCTCGGGCTAACTGCGCTGGCGAGCGTGTGCGGGAAGATTCGACCCGCCGACGATCCCGCTCATGCGGAAGGCCATGCGGTCTTGAATGGACCGTCCGAATGCCGGTGCGTTTGCGATTTGATGGCCTCTGCAAGAATCGCAAATGCGCACCGACTACGACGAGCGAGGGCGAAAAGGCATTCGGCCGGGAGCGCCTTGCTCCGGGATCGGGGAGAAGCCCCTTGTCCGGGTGCCCGAAAGATTACCCGCGCCTTTGCGAGACGGCAGCCCGGAATATGGCGGCGACGCGGGCCGCAAAGCTGCGGGCGGCGGTGACCACGGCCCAGATCGGGGTGCCTTTCAGCCAGTCGAGCAACATCCGGCGGATCCAGTCGATCAGGCCCATGAACCAGGCGAACCAGCCTATGGTCATCAGCTTGGGTTTGCCGGCGGCATAGATGCGCTCGATCAGCAGGAAGCTCGCGAGATAGGCGATGGCCAGGATGAGAAGGCCACGAACCAGCCGGCCCTGGCCCAGGAGCAACAGGCCGTAGATCTTCAAGGGTTCGGCTACGGCAAGAGGTACGGCGAGGAGAACGAGGATGACGAAACGCGGCAGCGCTGCGACGGCGCGCTCCCCGATTTCGACGAGGCGCAGGGCGGCGAAGCGGCGGATCAGCGGTCCGTAGACCGGGCGGGCCAGTTCGTCGATGATCACCAGGATCCCAAGGAGGACCTGCAGCGGCAGGAGGACGAGGCGCTTGAGCGTCATGGCAGTACAGGATCCTCGAACGGACGGCGGGCCAGGGAAAGCCGCATCCGGTGAATGTGAGAAGCTGCCGCGCGGTTGGCAACGCCCATTCCACGATATTCCCACGCGATGTTTACGCTTTCGACCGTCAATGGGGAGTGGCGATGCTGCCTTGGTGGCATTTCTCCCACTTTTGCCTTATTGCGCGGGGTGTAATGAGCGAGCCCGGCAGGGGGCGTTCGGTTCAGGAGAGACGATGGAAGCGCGCGAACGTATCGGCCTGGCGGCTCTTGGCACGATCGGGCTGGTGTTGGCTGTCGGCGGTTTTGTGCTGCACAGCCCAGCCCCGCATTCCGCCGTGGCGGAAGCGGCGATGGCGGGCGCGGAGACGACGAACCCGCAGCCGGTACCCGCAGTAAAGGCGGGCCAGGCTCCTGCACCGATCCCCGCGGCACAACCCACCCCCTATGCCGACTGCCTGCGCAAGGGGATCGGGATGAAGCTCGGCAGGGCGAGCCTGCGTGTTTCCGGTCCGCCAGCCTTGACGCTGGTGACGGGAGAGAAAGCTGACGAGGAGATCAATTTCTCGACCAAGGCCGGATTGGAGAAAGCCTGTTCGCAGCCCGAGGTGACGGCCAAGGCGTTGGTGCTCACGCTGGAGGCGATGGACAAACCCTTCGGCGCGGCAGCGAGCTGGCGGGCAGAATTCTGCAAGGAGGGCGAGGATACCGCTACGCTCTTCCTGTGTCGCGGCGAGGAACGGCCGAGCGGGGCGCTGCGCTCGCTGGCCACCATTGCGCTCTATGAACCCGCTTCCTTCCAGGGCGACAGCATGTTCCAGACGCAGGCCCCGGACCTCGACAATTTCAAGGCTTGGAAGGATCGGCTGACCAAGGCGGGGACGCCGCCTCCCGCTCAGCCGGACGGCGACTATGACGTCTATCCAGGCGGGATCTGGCTCGAACGCGATGCCAAATCCGCTGCGCCCTTCCTGGTTTCCTGTGACGTGGACGGCCTGCCGGTCACGGGCGAGCATTATTGCGTCGGCACGCTAGGCCTTGAAGGGGACCTGCGGGCGCGGCTGGAGTTTCGGACGGTGACGCCGCAGATCGGCCGCGAGGCTGCGGCAGCGGCGGCCCACTTCAAAGTCCTGCTGGCGGCTTGGCAGGCCGCAGCGTCGCATTCCGCACCAGTCTCTTCCCAGTCCGGAAAATAGCTCTTGCCGCAGCGCTGTCGGGGCGATGATACCGTAGGATTCCTCAGACACAGGCCGTGAGGCCGCCGTCGACATAGAGGATGTGGCCGTTGACGAAATTGGAGGCATTGCCGGCGAGGAAGATGGCGGCTCCGGCCAACTCCTCGACCTTGCCCCAACGTCCCGCCGGCGTACGCGCCTCGACCCAGGCGGAGAAGGCAGCGTCCTGCATCAGCGCCGTGTTGAGCTCGGTTTCGATATAGCCCGGACCGATGCCGTTGACTTGGATATTGTAGCGAGCGAGTTCTGCGCACAGGGCCTTGGTCATCGTGCGCACGGCGCCCTTGGCAGCGACATAGGGCACGATGTTGGCGCGGCCAAGTTCGCTCATCACCGAGCAGATGTTGATGATCTTGCCGGAACGCCGTGCGATCATGCCGCGCGCCACGGCCTGTGCGACCAGGAAGACACCCTCGACATTGGTGGATTGCACGTCGCGGAAGGCGTCGAGCGGAAAGTCCACGAAAGGGGCCCGGCGCTGGATGCCGGCATTGTTGACCAGGATGTCGAGGCGGCCATGGCGGGCTTCGATGGCCGAGATCGTCGTTTCCACGCCGGCGGGGTCGGTGACGTCGAAGGCGGCCGTCTCCACGGTCAGGCCTTCTTCGGTGAGTTGGCGGGCGGCGGCATCGAGCCTGGCCTGGTTGCGGCCGTTGAGAACGACGGTCGCACCGGCGCCGGCCAGTCCGCGGGCAATGGCCAAGCCGATTCCCTGGCTGGAGCCGGTGACGAGGCCGATCCGCCCCGTCAGGTCGAAAATATCAGTGAGCATGGCGAACCTCCCGCTATCAAGCTATCGCTTGGGCCGGCAGGCAGCCAGGCGTTTTCATCTGACCAATAAAAAAGGCTCCGAGGCGGGCCTCGGAGCCACATCGAGCCGGTCTAGCCGGAGGAGGCTTACTTCTTGACGGCCGCGATCAGCTCGTCATAGGCCTTGCAGAGCTCGTCGGTCGGCTTGCCGCCGGCGGACTGGGCAGCCTGGGCCTTGGTGAGCAGCTCCTGCGCCTTCTGAGCCCAAGTCTGTGCGTTCGCCTGAGCCTTGGCCGGATCCTTCATGGCGTTGGTCATGGCTTCCGTCAGGTCCTTGCCCTTCTGGGTAATAGCCTCAACCGTGCAGCTCGAGCTGCCACCGCCACAGGAGGCGAGGGCGAGAGCGAGAGAGCCGAAAGCGGCGGCAAGCAACATTTTTCTCATGGGGCTTCCTTTCCTCACCGTGGAAGGTCGGTTTTGGATCGCCCAAAACTTCGTGGTGCTGCGGCACAGGTGAGAATGCGCCGGCGGCGAACCCCTAGCCGGCCATCATCATGCAAGACGTGCGTTTGTGCACATCTCGCCCGAATCGAAAGCCGCCCAGTCCACTCGCCATAAGCGAAGCGATGAGGAGTTTCAACACAATGCTGCCGCATTCGACCCTGTACTGTTCGGTAATATGATGGTTATTCACAATGAAACAGCAAAATTGCACCGACATGACGCACATGTCTCCAGGGAGAGCAGATCGGCTATTCGTTCGCCTCCCGTAGTTTCTATTGCAATGCAACAAGACGGCGTCGTTGCAGGAGAAAGGGATTGCATACGACAAAAAAATAACAACATAAGGGTCTATGTGGTGTCTTGTCAGACCAGAACGACCAGCTGCCAGAGGACGCCTGGAAACTTGCCCGCAAGTTCGTTGCCTATTGAGGAAACGCGCTTGTTCGAAAGTGGTAGAACAAAGTTGGTGTGCAAAGGCACGCGAATGCTAAGGAATATTTGATATATTTGCGGTATGAGTAGAGCTGCCGAGTGCAGTGTTGGAGTTTCCTCACGTTACATGGCCAGAGTCGACAAATATCCTCTCAAGTCACCCGTTGCAGCCACGGAGCTTCGCCAGGTCGGTGCGTTGCCCTTGCGGATCCAGCGCGGGAAGATCGAGGTTTGCCTGGTGACCACACGGGAAACGCGGCGCTGGACCATCCCCAAGGGATGGCCGATGAAGGGCCATAAGGACTGCCGCGCTGCCGCCATCGAGGCTGAAGAGGAAGCAGGGCTGCTTGGCAAGATCGGCAAGGAACCGGTTGGCGAATATCTCTACTGGAAACGCCGCGATCTGCATTTCGATCTCGTCCGCGTCTTCGTCTATCGTCTCGACGTCACCGGCCATCTGCCGGTCTGGCGCGAGATGAACGAGCGCGAAGTGCGCTGGTTCGCCCCGGGGGACGCCGCTCTTCTGGTCGAGGAGCCTGGTCTGTCCGCCCTGCTGGAGCAGGTCGCCAGCCCTGCATGACAGTCGCTACGCGACTGTCATCCCTCTGTCACATGGTTGATCTAGCCCCGTCATTCCAGGCGGCCATCCCAGGGGCGGGGCGTTGCCTGAACTTGAAGCTATGCGGCGTTCGGGCCTCGGGTGGGGAGGCGTGGACCGCTTGGCGGAGGCGCCATGGACAGTATTCAGCAGCAACAACTGCCGGGCGTCAATTTCGTGCCGGCGGCCATCGCCGGCCTGATTTGGGCCTACCGCTTTCGCGAGGGCTACGAGCCCGAAGCGATCGATCCGCGCGACGTGCCGGCAGCGCTGGCGGCGGAGGATGGCTGGCTCTGGCTGCATTTCAGCCTGACCGATCGGCTCGCCCGGGATTGGCTGTCTTCCTTCGAAGATCTTCCCGAACAGGTGCGGGCCCTGTTCCTGGCCAAGGACGAGCCGCTTGGCCTGCACACGATCGACCACGTCATCTTCGGCGTCATCGCCGATTTTCACAGCGAGCTCGGCGGGGAGAGCGACCATCTTGGCCGCCTGCGCTTTGCGCTGAACGAGAGGCTGGTGATTTCGGGGCGTCGGCATCCGCTGCGTTCGGTCGAGGAGATCCATCGTGCCGTGCAGAAGGGGCTCAACCTGCCCGCCGCGGGGCGTCTGATCGAGACGATCATCGATCGCTTCTGTGATTCGGTCGCTCGTCGCGTCGCCGGCATGACCGACGAGCTCGATACCGCCGAAGACCGCGTCGTCGAGGACATGGCCGCCACAGAGCGGGTCCGGCTGATCGAGGTCCGCCGCATGACGGTCCGGGTCCACCGCCAGCTCTCTTCGCTCGGCCATGTGCTGCGAGATTGGGAGGAACGTTCGGACGAGGCCGACAAGCCGGCTTTGCCGATTGCGGCCGAACGCTTGGCCGACCGGCTGGAATCGCTCGACCACGACATCCTCACCCTGCAGGAACGGGCCAAGCTCTTGCAGGATGAGGTCGGGGCGCGGCTGGCCGAAGAGACCAACCGCTCGCTGCGCGCCCTCTCGATCCTGACGGCCATGCTGCTGCCCGGTAGCCTCGTTGCCGGCATTTTCGGCATGAACACCAAGGATCTGCCCTTCCTCGAGACGGAAGGAGGGTTCTGGTTCGCCATCCTGATCGGCGCGGCGGCGACGGCGTTGTTCTACTGGATCCTTCGCCGCGTCGGGGCGGGGCTGCGCATCTGAGCGCCATGCCTGCCCTTGCGAAACGAGGCGCAACTTCCCACAATAGGGCAACCTTTTTTCGAGAATGAGTTCCCCTTGTCCAGAGTTGCGGCGATGCCCTGGCGCCTGAGCGCCAATTTCCTCCCGATCCTCGCCGTCTTCCTGGTGACGGCCGTCAGCCTGGCGACGGGCTGGTTCGATTCAGGCATTGCCGTGTTCGCTTTCGTGGTCTCGGGCTGGCTGATCTCGCTATGCCTGCACGAAGGGGCGCATGCGCTCGCCGCCTATTGGGGCGGCGATCGGTCCGTGGTGGAGAAGGGCTATCTGAGCCTCAATCCGCTTGCCTATGCCGACCCGTTGACCAGCTTCGGCTTCCCTTTGCTCTTCCTCATCCTGGGCGGCATCGGCCTGCCGGGCGGGGCCGTCTATATCAACCGGGCCGTGCTCAAGAACCGGCACTGGGATGCCTTCGTGGCCCTGGCCGGGCCGATGGCCAATCTCGTCTGCCTGATCGCTTTGGGGCTGCCCTTCCTCATCGGCCTGCCGGAGACGATGGGCTCGCCCCAGCTTTGGGCCGCGATGGCGTTCCTCGCCGCGCTGCAGGCCTCGGCCGTGGTGCTCAACCTCCTGCCGGTTCCCGGCTTCGACGGCTTTGCGATCATCCGGCCCTATCTGCCCTATGAGATGCAGGCCCAGGCCAACGCCATCGCGCCCCTGGCGATGATGGGCTTCCTGTTCCTATTGTTCACCACCCAGGTCAGCGGGGCGATCTGGAACGCGGTCTACAGGCTTGCCGCCTTGTTCGACATCTATCCGAACTATGTGGCGCTGGGCTATTATCTGTTCCGCTTCTGGCGGTAGCCCCATTCGCGGGCAGGGCTGCGCGCTAATTACGGCTGCGCCCTTGCCCCGCTGCCCCCGCTCGGCTACACACCGCCCCAATCCCCTTTCCACGAAAGCTCGAGCAGGCAGCAATGGCCGCGTATCAATTCGTCTACCACATGCAGGGTCTGAACAAGACCTATCCGGGCGGCAAGAAGGTCCTCGACAATATCCACCTGTCCTTCTACCCGGACGCCAAGATCGGCGTGCTCGGCGTGAACGGCTCGGGTAAGTCGACGCTGCTGCGCATCATGGCCGGCATCGACAAGGACTTCACCGGCGATGGCTGGGTGGCCGAAGGCGCCCGCGTCGGCTATCTGCCGCAGGAGCCGCAGCTCGATCCCAACAAGAGCGTGCGCGAGAACGTCATGGACGGCGTCGCCGCCAAGAAGGCGATCCTCGACCGCTACAACGAACTCGCCATGAACTATTCGGACGAGACGGCGGACGAGATGACCCGCTTGCAGGACGAGATCGACGCCAAGAATCTCTGGGATCTCGACAGCCAGATCGACCAGGCCATGGACGCGCTGCGCTGCCCGCCCGACGATGCCGACGTTTCAACGCTTTCGGGCGGTGAGCGCCGTCGCGTGGCGCTGTGTCGCCTGCTGCTCGAGCAGCCGGAACTCCTGCTGCTGGACGAACCGACCAACCATCTCGATGCCGAGACGGTGGCCTGGCTCGAAGGCCATCTGCGCACCTATCCAGGGGCGATCCTGATCGTCACCCATGACCGCTACTTCCTCGACAACGTCACGGGCTGGATCCTCGAGCTCGATCGCGGCCGCGGCATTCCCTATGAGGGCAACTACTCCACCTGGCTGGTGCAGAAGCAGAAGCGCCTCGCCCAGGAAAAGAGCGAGGAAGCGAGCCGCCAGAAGCAGCTCGCCGCCGAGCAGGAATGGATCGCCGCGAGCCCCAAGGCGCGCCAGGCCAAGTCCAAGGCCCGCATCAACGCCTATGAGGACCTGCTCGCCAAGGCCAACGAGAAGGGCCCGACTACGGCCCAGATCATGATCCAGACCGGTCCGCGCCTCGGCGGCAAGGTCATCGAGGTCGAGGGCGTCTCCAAGGCCTTCGGCGATCGCCTGCTGATCGACGATCTCTCGTTCTCGCTGCCCCCCGGCGGCATTGTCGGCGTGATCGGCCCGAACGGCGCCGGCAAGACCACTTTGTTCCGCATGCTGCTCGGCCTGGAAAAGCCCGATGCCGGCACCATCACCTTCGGCGATACGGTGCAGCCGGGCTATGTCGACCAGTCGCGCGATGCGCTCGACCCCAACAAGACGGTGTGGGAAGAGATCTCCGGCGGCAACGAGATCCTCTATCTCGGCAAGCGCGAAGTGAATTCGCGTGGCTACACCTCGGCCTTCAACTTCAAGGGCGGCGACCAGCAGAAGAAGGTCGGCGTGCTCTCGGGCGGCGAACGCAACCGCGTGCAGCTTGCCAAGATGCTGAAGGAAGGCTCCAACGTCCTCTTCCTCGACGAACCGACTAACGACCTCGACGTGGAAACGCTGCGGGCCCTGGAAGAGGCGCTTGAGAACTATGCCGGCTGCGCCGTGATCATCTCGCATGATCGCTTCTTCCTCGACCGCCTCGCCACCCATATCCTCGCCTTCGAGGGTGACAGCCACGTCGAGTGGTTCGAGGGCAATTTCGAGGCCTATGAGGAAGACAAGAAGCGGCGCCTCGGCATCGATTCCACCATTCCCAAGCGCATCCAGTACAAGAAGTTTTCGCGCTAAAGGGCTGTACGAAAGCGAGCAGGGTTTCGATTGAGAAATTCCTGAGAAGGAAGAGTAAGAGTCAAGGTGCGACTTGCGAAATTCGCGCCTTGCTCTCGTCTTGTGGTTCGTACGAGCCTCGCGCACCATGCCTGATGCAAGAGCACCGACCGCTTATTTGATTGCCTGGGTGCGGAGCATCCTCGCCATGGCGGTGGCTGCCTACACGCCCTTTGCGATGTTTTCACCGGTGGGCTTTGCGACTGTCCTCTTCTTCGTCTATTTCGTTCATATTGGGTTCGCCACCTATGAGGGCAGGTTCTCCCGCCGACGAACCTGGAGCTGGATCGTTCTGGTCCCAGCTCTTTTTTTCGCGCAGATAATTGTCTTTTCTGGATATTTCCTGCCTTGGGGCTGGCTGACCCCAATACTGGTAGGTGATGGCACACAACTGCCGCAATGGTTGATCGGTCCCTTGCAGTTTGTCGCATCCCCGACGGGCCGTGATTTCCTGACTGTGGTCGTATTGCCTCTGGCCTGGTTATTCCTGGCGCTCGACTGGCTCTTTGATTGGCTTGATTGGCGCGGGGAGAAAAGAGCGGGTCTGCGCTGGCCAGGGATCATCTTCATATTGGTCACCCTCTTTTTGGGGTGGGGTGTTGGCCTGATGTGGCGGGATGCGGGAGCATTTAGTGTCGGCAAGCCAAGTCTGCCTTCGATCTTGCCCCAATGGTATGTGAGTCCGGCTTATGCCGTCCTGCGTTGTATTCCCGACAAACTCGGTGGTGTGATCGCGATGCTCGCCGTCATGCTTGTGCCGATATTGCTGCCCTGGTTGACATCGCCCCGTTACAGGTTGCCTCCGCTGAGGAGTTGGTTCCAAGGGGCTTGCCTGCTGTTCGCTCTGGGGTGGATCGGCCTCTGTTGGCTCGGCCGTCAGCCGCCGGAGGGAGTGGTGATCTGGTTGAGCCAAGCGCTGACGACCTGGTATTTCGCATTCTTTATCGTTGTCCTACCCATCTTTGCGATCTGGTCGCGGCGACGCGCGAAAGCCGAAGCCGCTGAGATTGCGCGCGCCTTCGATTGACGTCTCGACCGTTACGCCGCCTTCCTGACCTCCCAGCGCTCCTTCTGCTTGTCCTGCCCGATCAAGGCGAGGCCATAGGCGATCGACTCGAACTGGTCGGTAGAGACCAGGCGCTCTTCGCCGAACCGCTCGGCGAAGAGCTTGCGGATGGCCGGCACGAAGGAGGTGCCGCCGGTGAGGAAGACGCGCTCGATCTCCTCGGCCCGGGTGTTGGCCCGGCTGAGGCCCTCATCGAGGCTCGCCTCGATGCGGGCGACGTCTCCGGCGATCCAGCGCTCGAAATCGCGGCGCTTCAGCGGAGCCGTAATCTCGATGTCGCCGCCGGCGAAACGGAACTCGGTCTCGTCCTGGCTTGACAGCGCGATCTTGGCTTTCGATACCGCGCTGTAGAGTGAGAAACCCATGTCGAACTCGACGATCTCGATGAATTTTTCGAGCTTTTCCGGTTCCAGCGCGACCTTGGCCAGGTCCTGCAAGCCCTTGAGATCGCCATTGGTCTTCATCATGGCGAGCTGGTGCCAGCGCGCCAAATTGGCATAATAGTGATTGGGGATCGACAGTTCCTTGTCGAAGGAGCGGAAGCGCCCGCCCTTGCCCAGGCGCGGCGAGACGATGCGGTCGACGATCGAATAGTCGAAGGCGTCGCCGGCAATGCCGATGCCGGAATGGCCGAGCGGCTCGGCCTTCAACTGGCCGGCGACCTGCTCGAAACGCATGATCGAAAAGTCGCTGGTGCCGCCGCCGAAATCAGCGACCAGCACGGTCGCGTCGCGCTTGAGCTGGCGGGCATAGAAGAAGGCCGCGCCCACCGGCTCATAGACGTAGGTGGGGCTGCTGACGCCGAGGCGCTCGAAAGCGGTCTGGTAGCGCTGCATGGCCAGGTCGTCATCGGGCTGGCGGCCGGCAAAGGTCACGGGACGGCCGATGACGAGGTTGGCCGCCGACAGATCGAGCCGGCCGTCCGCATGCTTGACCAGCGTGTTGAGGAAGGTCGCCAGCAGGTCCTCGAAACGGAAGCGCTCGCGGAAGATGCGGGTCTCCTGGAAGGTGGCGCTGGCGGCAAAGCTCTTGAAGGACTGGATGAAGCGGAAGGCGGTGGTCGCTTCGACGAATTGCTCGATGGCCCAGGGCCCACCCTCGACGCGAATCGTGGACTTGCCCGGGCGGCGCTCGTCCCAGAAGCACAGGGCGGTGACGAAATGGTTCAGGCTCTGGCCGCCATGCTCGAAGTTCAGCGCCTCGGTGCGACCGTCGGCATGGGCAAAAGCGACCACCGTATTGCTGGTACCGAAGTCGATGCCGATAGAGACGGGGGCGCTCTGTCCCGTTGCTGGGGATTGGGGCGGCATGAGGCCTCCTAGGGCGTTTTGCGATCCGTCGGGGCCGACAAGAATCGCAAGGACGCGTCGAAGCTGAGGGCAGAGCAGGTAAAGCGTCCAGGATTGAACGCGCTTTGCTCCGGCGATGGGGAAGAGGGCCGCGGGAAATAGCCCATGAGGCGCGCCAAAGCTAGAGCAAAGTGCGTTCAAGTGTGAACGTCCCTTTGCTCTAGCTCCTTGTTCCCAAGCCAATCCGAAAGATTGGCTCAAGCGTCTTTGCGATTCGAAGTGGCTCCGTTGAATCGCAAAACGCTATCGTGCCGATCCAAAATTTCCTGACTTTGATTTGTCAGACTTGTCAGCAGCCTCCCGCCCGCTACCATGCCGCCAAACATGCGGGAGGACGCGATGGAATTTGCCGGCGAGCGTATCGTGGTAACGGGAGCAACCAAGGGCATCGGGCGGGCCACCGCCAAGCTGCTGGCGGCGCGGGGCGCTGAGATCATTGCCATCGGGCGCGACCAGGCCGAGCTCGAAAGCCTGTCCGCCGAGACCGGGGCGGAGATCCATGCCGTCGACCTCGCCGATCCCGAGGCCGTCCGCTCCGTGGCCCGTTCGATCCAGCCCGTCGACCGGCTGGTCAACAATGCCGGCACCACCACGCTCGAGCCTTTCCTCGAAACCAGCGTCGAGGCCTTCCAGGAATTGATGTCGGTGAACGTGGTCGCGGCCATGATCTTCGGCCAGGAATGCGCGCGCAGCATGATTGCCCGCGGCAAGAAGGGGGCGATCGTCAACGTATCCAGCATTTCCTCTTCGATCGGCTTTACCGATCATGCAGCCTATTGCGCCAGCAAGGGTGCGCTCGACTCGCTGACGACGGTGATGGCGAACGAACTCGGGCGCCAGGGTATTCGCGTCAATGCGATCTGCCCGACAGTGATCCTCACGCCTATGGCGGTGAAGGCCTGGAGCGATCCCGCCAAGGCCGCCCCCATGCTGCAGCGTATTCCGCTGGGACGCTTCTTCGAACCGGAGGAAGTGGCCGAGACCATCGCCTTTCTGCTCAGCGACAAGGCTTCGATGGTGAACGGCGTCGCCATGCCGGTGGATGGTGGCTTCCTGATCACCTGATGCGGCCGGCCTCGTTCCGTCTGCCGGTGCTGTGGCATCGTGCCGAACAAGCGTGCCTGTTCTCAGCATTCGCGGTGCGACAATGAGACCTGCAGCATCGGGTCCAATTCCGCTGGCGGATACGGCGCGTTAGACGCTTCGTCGGGGCGAATATTCAAGGATATTTTTCATGGCCGATTGGAATCCCTCGCTTTATCTGCGTTTCGAGGACGAGCGCACGCGACCGGCGCGCGACCTGCTCGATCGCGTCCCCCTGGCGGCGGCTGCTCTTGCCGTCGATTTGGGGTGCGGCCCCGGCAACTCCACCGAGCTTCTGGCCAAGCGCTGGCCCGCTGCCGAGGTGATCGGGATCGACACCTCCGAAACCATGCTGTCGGAGGCCCGCAAGCGCCTGCCTGCGGCGCACTTCGAGCAGGGGGACGTGACCAGCTGGCAGGCCGAAAAGCCGCCGGAACTGATCTTCGCCAATGCGGTGATGCAGTGGGTGCCTGGACATGCGGCGTTGCTGCCGCGGCTGCTCGCCCAGACCGCGCCGGGCGGCGTACTGGCCGTGCAGATGCCCGACAATCTGGCAGAGCCGTCCCATCGCCTGATGCGCGAGACGGCCGCGGACGGCCCCTGGGCGGCCAGGCTCGGCGATGCCTCGCGCATCCGCGAGCGCATCGTGCCGGCTGAGGACTACTACAACCTGTTCGCCGGACAAGCGTCCTCGATCGATATCTGGCGAACCACCTATTATCACGTGCTTGATAATGCGCCGGCCATCGTGTCCTGGCTGCGGGCGACCGGCCTGCGCGCCTTTCTCGATCCGCTCGATCCCGAACAGCAGCCCGCCTTTCTGGAGGCCTATACGGCGCGCATCGCGGAGGCCTATCCGCCGCGGGCCGACGGCAAGGTGGTACTGGCGTTTCCGCGGCTCTTCATCGTGGTGCAGCGCTAGATTCTGGGATAGCAGGCGTCTCGCCTGCAATTCCCTTCATACCAAGCGCGGTAATTCCAAGAGCAGGCGAGACGCCTGCGATCCCAGAAGAAAGTTTGTCGTTCCCATGAAGAATGTTCTTTGTTTCGGCGATTCCAACACGTTCGGCACGCCGCCTCTGGCCAGCCTTGAAGAGGCCCGGCGCTATGACGGCAAGACGCGTTGGTCCGGGGTCATGCGCAAGATTCTCGGCCATGCCTGGCATGTGATCGAGGAGGGGCTGCCGGGCCGTACAACCATTCGCGACGATCTCATCGAGGGCATCCACAAGAACGGCCGGCGCTATCTCGCTGCCTGTCTCGAAAGCCACCGTCCGCTCGACGTCATCGTGCTGATGCTGGGTACCAATGACCTCAAGGCCCGCTTCGGTGCACCGCCGGAGGACATTGCCGCCGGGGTCGACATCCTCGCCGGCATCATCGCCGCGACGCCCAATCTCGACCGGCCGCCGGCCAAGCTCCTGATCGCCTGCCCGCCGCCCATCCGCGTAGTCGGCTGCCTCGGATCGCTCTTCGCCGGCGGCGTGGAAAAATCGCAGGCTCTGCCGCCCCTCTACGAAGCGGTCGCGCGCAGGCACGGTGCCGAATTTCTCGACGTTGGCAAGCTGATCGAGGTGAGCCCGATCGACGGCATCCATTATGAAGCCGACGCGCATCTCGCCCTCGGACAGGTGTTTGCCGAACGGGTGCAGGCGCTGGGAAGCTGATTGCTTGCCGGCAAATTCGCACGTGACAAAACCTTTCGCCGTCGCTATATGCCTGCCATGACCTTTGCATCCGCCCCCACCTTTTACTGGTATTTTGGCTTTCGCAGGCCTCAGGCGGAGGTAGGGGTGCGCTCGATCTGAACGTAGCAACGGATCAAACCCAGACAACCGCCAGCCCGACTGGCGGTTTTTTTATGCCGCCGGCCGGGACCCACCAGAACCCCAACGAACCGAGACTGGAACCCAGGCCATGTTGAGCACCACCGACGATCTTCGTATCCGTGAAATCAAGGCGTTGACCACGCCGGCTGACGTGATGGGCGAGCATCCCCGCACGCTGGAAGCCACCCGCACCGTCACGCAGTCGCGGCAGGCCGTGCACGATATCCTGCGCGGCAGCGACGATCGTCTCGCCGTGGTGGTCGGCCCCTGTTCGATCCACGACCCGGCGGCCGCCCTCGACTATGCCGATCGCCTGATGAAGCTGCGCCAGCGCCTGGGTTCCTCGCTGGAAATCATCATGCGGGTCTATTTCGAGAAGCCGCGCACCACGGTGGGGTGGAAAGGCCTGATCAACGACCCCGATCTCGACGGTTCGTTCCAGATCGACAAGGGGCTGCGTATCGCCCGCAAGGTGCTGCTCGACGTCAACAATCTCGGTTTGCCGGCGGCCTGCGAATTCCTCGACATGACCACGCCGCAATATATCGCCGACCTCGTCGCCTGGGGCGCCATCGGCGCGCGGACCACCGAAAGCCAGATCCATCGCGAACTGGCATCGGGCCTCAGCTGCCCCGTCGGGTTCAAGAACGGCACGGACGGCAATGTGCGCATCGCGGTCGACGCGGTGAAATCGGCCTCGCAACCCCATCACTTCATGGCGGTGACCAAGGATGGCCGTTCGGCCATCGCCTCGACGTCAGGCAATGAGGACTGCCATATCATCCTGCGCGGCGGCAAGAGCACCAATTACGATGCGGCGAGCGTCGAGGCGGCCTGCAGCGAAGTCGCCAAGTCCGGCCTGCCGCCGGTGGTGATGATCGATGCCAGCCATGCCAACAGCTCGAAGAAGCCGGAGAACCAGCCGCTAGTGCTGGCCGATATCGGCACGCAGCTTGCAGCAGGCGATAATCGCATCATCGGCGTGATGATCGAGAGCAACCTCGTTGCCGGTCGCCAGGACCAGGTGCCCGGTAAGCCGCTGACCTATGGCCAGAGCATCACCGATGGCTGCATCGACTGGGACACCACCGTCGTCGCCCTCGAACGCCTGGCACTGGCGGTCGAGCAGCGCCGCATCGCCAACCGCGACGCGGTGAAGGTCGGGGCATGATCGGGGGCGGGTCTTAGGACCCGCCTTCCACTGTCGCCGATTTGACGCGGCCCGCCCTGAGCCGGCATGGTCGCGCCGGAACGGAGGCGAGGACGTGAGCGATACACAGATCATCAAGAAGGTCGTTTTTGCCGTCTGGTGGCGGATCGGCATTCCCGTGGCCCTGTTCGTCTTCGCCGTAGGCTGGGCGCTGAACTTCCTGTTCTATGTCGCGCCGATGCTGCAGGTCACCGGTTCGATTTCCCATTATGGCGCCATGCTGATCGCCGGGCTGCTGGGTGGCGACGTCTCGGCCTTTCTGGGTGACGGCGGCCTCATTGGCAATGTGGTGATCGGATTCTTCCGCGCCATTCTCGATAATCTGCCGATGCTGGTCGTCCTGGTGCTGCTGACACGCTGGCAGATTCGGCGGCATATGCCCCGCATCCTGCGCGATTGTGGGTTGGTGAGCGCAGGCGAGGAGGGTTGAGGCCAGCCATCGAGCGGCATCTTTGCGTCGCTGCCGATTCGATGGCAGACCGAGATTCCCATGCTGCCAGACGAGGTGAGACCATGCCGGATCCTTTGATCAACACCACCTCCGACATCGCCGTCAGGCCCGTGCTCAAGCGTGCGGGGCGGGTGGTCATGGTCGCTGCAGCCGGCGGAGATGCGATCGGGGCGGAAAGGCTTGCCGAGCTCGTGCTCACGCATGAGGGCATACCGGGCGATCGGCATGCCGGCTTCCTCAGGCCTGCCGATGTGCGTGTGCCCTGGTTCGAGCGTAATGCGCCGATTCACAACGAGCGCCAGGTTTCCATCGTCTCGATGGAGGAACTTGCGGTGATCGCCGGCAATCTTGGCGTCGAGCGCGTGGAGCCGGAATGGCTCGGCGCCAATCTCGCCGTGGGCGGCGTGCCGGATTTCTCCTTTCTGCCGCGCGGTTCCAGGCTGTTCTTTCCCTCGGGCGCCGTGCTTGCGGTGATGGGCCAGAACGATCCCTGCCGCATCGCCGGCTCTGAGGTCGAACGGCACCTCATCGGGCAGGAGGGGCTGGCCCTGCGCTTTGCCGCCGCGGCCAAGCGCTTGCGCGGTGTGGTCGCCACTGTCGACCGTCCCGGTTCGATCCGGAGCGGGGAGACGTTCAAGCTGCGGGTTCCCGAGCAATGGATCTGGCAGGGCTGAGCCGGCCTCCCCGGAGGGGATGCCGTTTCGCCTTTCAGCTGGCGGGCGCATAGCGCAGCAAGGTTACGCCTTGGGGCAGGCTTTCATTGCCGAGCGGCTTCAGTCCGAGCGACAGGCCTTGCTGAAAATAGGGCTTGCCGCCCCCCAGGACGATAGGGTGCATATAGAGCCGGTATTCGTCGATGAGGTCCGATCGTGCCAGTTCGGCGGCGAGGGTGGGGCCGGCGACGCTGATCTGGCCATCGCTGTCCGACTTGAGCGAGCGTACCACCGCCATGGCGTCCGAACTTACCAGCCTTGCATTCGGCCCGACCTCCCGCAATGTCGTCGAGAAGACGAGCTTTGGCGTCTCGCGCCAAGCGTGGGCAAAATCGATCTCGACCTCGTCAGCGTCCTGCTCGCGCTCGGGACTGTCCCAATAGCGCATCACCCCATACATGCGCCGCCCATAGAGGGCGACCGAAGTCTGCCTCATGAGCTGGTTGAAATGCCGGTGCAACTCGGCCTGGGGGATCGGCAGGCCAAATTCCTGCTGCGGCCCCGCGACATAGCCATCCAGAGACATCAGCATGGCATAGAAAATCGTGGCCATCGGTACCTCCCTCACGCTTCTCCCTACCATGCCCAAACTAATTGCATTATGCAATCGGTTTCGAAGGGGCGAGGGTGAATTAGCCAGTCTACCGGCACAAAAGTCGGCTGTTCACATTATGACGTCGCTTGTAAAACAAATTCCTTGCGCATTTTAGGAAATGACATAAACATATCTTTATGTGAGAGGCGGTTGCGCGGAATGACGAATTTGGCTCCTTTCGAGACGGTGTTGGGCACGCTCAAGGCGGCAGGCGAGCCGACGCGCCTGCGTCTGCTAGCCATTCTGGCGGAGGGCGAGCTCAACGTCACCGACCTCACCGAGATCCTCGGCCAGTCACAGCCGCGTATTTCGCGTCACCTCAAGCTCCTGGTCGAGGCCGGGCTGGTGGAGCGCATCCGCGAGGGCGCCTGGGCATTCTTCCGCCTGGCCGAAGGGACGATGAAATCCGAGATTTTCGGTGAGATTCTCGCGGGCCTCGACCGCAGCGACCGTATTCTCGCCCGCGACCGCTCCCGCCTCGTCGAGGTGAGGCGCACGCGGGCGGCGGTGGCTGCCGATTATTTCCGCGCCCATGCCGGCGACTGGGATCGCATTCGCGCCCTGCATGCGCCCGACGAGGCGGTCGAGGCGGCGCTGCGCGATGTGGTCGGCAGCCAGCCCATCCAGGCCTTCCTCGACATCGGCACGGGTACCGGGCGTATGCTCGAACTGTTCGCCCCCCTGGCGACCCGGGCCGTCGGCATCGACGCCAGCGCCGAAATGCTGGTGATCGCCAGGGCCAATCTGGAACGCAACGGCATCCGCAATGCGGTGGTGCGGCAGGGTGATCTCTTCGCGCTGTCAGTCGAACCGGGCGCCTATGATCTCATCATCGTGCATCAGGTCCTGCATTATCTCGACGACGGTGCCAAGGCCCTGCGCGAGATCGGGCGGGCCCTGCGCCCGGGTGGCCGGCTGGTCATCGTCGATTTCGCTCCGCACGAACTCGAATTCCTGCGCGAGGATTTTGCGCATCGTCGTCTGGGATTTGCCCGCGAGACCATCGAGCACTGGCTGGAAGCCGCGCATCTGCGGCCGGATGGCTGGCGCCTGGTGGATGCCGGGGAGGGGCCGTCGAGCCTCACCGTATCGATCTGGACCGGGCGTGATCCGCGCCGGGTTTCCGACACTATCACTCTTGGTCAGGAGGTCGCGTGATGGCTGGTCACGCCTTGCCCTCACACGGCGGTATCCGGGTTTCCTTCGAGTTCTTCCCGCCGAAGAACGCGGAGATGGAGGCCTCCCTGTGGGAGGCGATCGAGCGTCTGGCGCCGCTCGATCCCCTGTTCGCCTCGGTCACCTATGGTGCCGGCGGCACCACCCGCGAGCGCACGCATGGCACGGTGGCGCGCATGGTGCAGGAAACAGATATCCGCCCAGCGGCGCATCTGACCTGCGTCGGGGCCACGCGCGAGGCCATCGACGAGGTGATCCGCGGCTATGCCGAAGCGGGTGTGCGCCACATCGTGGCGCTGCGCGGCGATCCGCCGGCCGGCGTCGGTGCCCACTACGAACCTCATCCGGGCGGCTATGCCAGTTCGGCTGACCTCGTCGCGGGCATCAAGGCACTGGGCGATTTCGAGGTCTCCGTCTCGGCCTATCCCGAGAAGCACCCCGAAAGCCCGTCGCTCGCCTTCGACATCGATATCCTGAAAGCCAAGGTCGATGCCGGCGCCACGCGCGCCATCACCCAGTTCTTCTTCGACAACGAGCATTATCTGCGCTTTGTCGATCGGGTCCGCGAGGCGGGCATCGATATTCCGATCGTGCCGGGCATCGTGCCGGTGCAGAATTTCAACCAGGTCCGCAACTTTGCCGAGCGCTGCGGGACCGAGGTGCCGCAACGCCTCGCCGATCGTTTCGAGGGCCTGGACAATGATGTTGCCACTCGTAAACTCGTGGCCGCCGCCGTCGCCGCCGAACAGGTCTTCGATCTCGTCGACCGCGGCGTCAGCGATTTTCACTTCTACACCATGAACAAGGCCGACCTGGTCTATGCCATCTGCCATCTGCTCGGCCTCAGGCCGAAGGTGGAAAAAGCGGCGGCTTAGCGGGAGCGCGGACTACTAGTCCGCTCCGGCAAACGAGGTGCGTGCACGACGAAGTGCGGACATCGCGACATGTCTGCATGTCGTTGCGATGTCCGCGCTCCAGGAAGGCTCGGTGCTTCATTCCATGCCACGCCAGCGCGCGACGGTGGCATCGACCGCCTCGCGGACAGGCAGGAGATGGGACCGGGCCGATCCCACGATGCCGCTTTGGGCGATGCCGGTCTCGACGAGATGCCGTCCAGCATCCTCCAGAAGATCCACACGCAGGATCGGTGTCTCGTAGCGCACCCAGCGGCGTTCGCCATCGACCATCAAGGGAGCGCCCTCCTGGATCAGGGCCTGATGCGGCCAGGTTCGGCGTTCGGCCAGATGCAGGACGGTGCAGCTCTCGAAGGTGACCCCGAGCAGGAGCACTCGGGCTTGCAGATCATACAATCTTGCCAGCGGCGAGTTCTCGCCGAAGGGGTCTTCGAGAGGCTGATCGCGAAGGATCGCGCTGGCCTGCGTCCCCCAGGCTGCCAGCGAGCTGGCGGGATGGCTGCTGCGCGACACCCGTGGCCAGGTCCGGAACAATTCGGCGATCCTGCCCATGCCCCGCGTCGGCGTCCGCTTGGGGTCGAAGGCCGGCATCGATTGGCGCACGGGTTCATGCCAGGCTTGCGGGATGGGTGGTGCGCCCCAGTGGACGGGATCGGTGAGATCCGCCGACATCGCCGGCATGACGAGCGTGCCTGCAGGCGTGATGACGTCGCAAAGCGCCTGGATCATCGCCGTTTCGGCGCCGTTGACCCAGCCGAGCGCCTTGAGGGAACTGTGCACGAGCAAGGTTTCGCCGGGCCTGACCCCCAGTGTCCGCAGGTCGGCGGCAAGGCTTTCCCGCGTTCTCGGCGTCGCGCTTTGCCGGATGATGCTTGCCTCGGTCATGATGTCCTCGGGGACAGGGCGCGGGGTCAACCCCGCAACCGTGCCATCAAATGGGCATCCGCGAACGCCCCGGCCCGGAATGCGTAATTGCGCAGGACCCCCTCCTGCTCGAAACCGAACCGTTGGTAAAGGCGTATGGCCCGCAGATTGTCGGCAAAGACCGTCAGTTCGAGACGTTCGATCCTCAGCCATTGATCGGCCGCGTCGATGATCTCCCGCAGCAGCGCGGTACCGATACCCTTGCCGCGATGGTCGTCGTGGACACCCATGCCAAGACCTGCGGCATGGGCTCGCCGGCCGCCATAGCGCTCCAGGCCGGCATTTCCCACGACGGTGCTGTCGAGCACGGCGACGAGGTTGAGGGCCTCGGGGCCGAGACCCTCCAGCCATCGTCGGGCCAGTTCCGGCTTCTGATAGGGCAGGCGGAGTGTGCCGGCCCGGTAGCCGGGAAGATTGGCGAGCGCGGTGATCGCGTCGACATCCTCCAGACGCGTGGCACGTATCGACAACCCCGGCGGTGCGGGCCGGGAATCGGAGGGATGGTATAGGGCTGGGGACATGGTCACTCTCCTTTTTGCGGGAGAGCCGGGCTGCCATGGACCCTGCTCGCCTCGCAGGGTCCGTGGGTCGCTCGTATCGCGCTTACGGCAATACCCTTCCCGCGCCCCTAGGCAGGTGCGTGGCAGGATGCATGCAGGTGGTGCGCTTTGCGTTCACGCGCCGACACTAGGTCATTGGTTCGGGATCGGCAAGATCACGAGAACACCCCGCGCAAAGACACTCGTCGCTCAGCCCAGCGTGATCGCGGGATTGCTCCTGTCGGCATAGGCGATTGAGACCTTTGCGCCGCAATCGGCGGTGAGCCAGCCGGCGAGATGATTGGCGGCCTCCTCCAGTTCACCCCAGCCATTGGCCTGAACCGTCACCAGCGCCCGCCGGGTTTGCGGCGTGATGGCCGAGCGCATGTCCTGGCGCCAGTTCCAGCGGCGGCACAGCACATGCCTGCTATCGGCGAGCACCACCTCGCCATCCTTGGGCGGATCATTGGGATCCTCGCCGGCCTCGGCGCCCATGTCGAGAAAGCTGTCGCCGGGGCGTGAGAAGCGGAAGGCGACGGGCGGGGCGATCCTGTCGAGATCGTCGGCACCGATGCAGAAGCCGTGCTGCAGCGAGATCGTGTTGTAGATGTCGACAAAATTGTTGATGGCAGGCAGCCTGTCGCCGGCCATCACGCGCTTGATCAACCGCTCGACCGAGGAGCGATAGCTGGTCTTCTTGATGCCGAAGCCCTTATAGGCGCTGTGCCAAGCCGCGACGCCCGGAATGGCGGAAAGCTCCATTCCCTCGTACTGGCTGCGGCAGGCGGCTTCCGAGGCCAGGATGGCCGCATCGAGATGGCCGGGGCGCCCCGCAGCGACGGTGAGATCTTCGGCCAGGAGAATGGCGACGCGAAAGTCGGGAAAGCGCTCGGTCAGTTCGGCAATGGTCAGCTGCATGGAGGTCATTCGCTGGTCGGTTTGGCGTGGCGCCGGCATCGAGTGGTGATGATGTCACAAAAGGAATCATCATGCTTTTGATTGATCTTGCCACGAGGTATCGAACGGATAATGTGAATCCGCGTGGTTCGGCAAGCTTTTGTGCGGGCTGTGCTTTTCGGTTCTGCCGGGAGGCGTCCCGGCTGCTCTGACTGTGGTGAGGCCGTATGGAAACCGCCAGCGCGCCGACTGCGAGCTATGGTATCGAACCCGGATTGCGTTTTGCCCTGCTACTCGACGGGCGCGGCGGCTGCTGCCAGCTCGACATGGCGCAAGCCCGGGCCTGGAAGCCCGGTGATGGCGTGCTTTGGCTGCATCTGGAACGTGATCATCCCGCCGCCGCCGACTGGGTCCATGGCAGGGGAGATTTCGATCCCGTCGTCGCAGATGCTCTCCTGGAAGAAGAGTCGCGGCCGCGTGTCGAGCCGATCGACGAGGGGCTGCTGATCATCCTACGCGGTGTCTGTGCGACCGCGCCCGAGGAAGTCGAGGAAAAGCCCGCCGATATCGATCTGGTTCCGCTGCATCTGTGGGTCGATGGCGATCGCGTGATCTCGCTGCGTGACAAGGATCATTACATCACCGCTCTGCGCGACATCCGCAAGGCGCTGCACAAGGGCAAGGGGCCGAGTCATTCCGGCGATCTCCTGGCGATGATCGGCGACAAGCTGGTGCGTGACCTTGAGCCGGTGCTCGATGCCATGGACGAGGAGGTCGACGAACTCGACGATCTGATCTTCCAGGGCGATGCCGGCGAGGTGCGCGAGCGCCTGAAGCTGCTCAGGCGACGCGCCGTGCAGCTGCGCCGCTATCTCGCCCCCCAACGCGATGCGCTCAATCGCATGGAGCATGACGACGCGCCGTGGTTGAATGAACGCGACAAGCTGCGCCTGCGCGAGGTGATCGACAAGCTGATGCGCTTCATCGAATATCTCGATGCGATCCGGGACCGGACCGGCATCCTGCATGACGATCTTTCCACCGTGATCGGCGAGCGCATCGCCCATAATTCCAATCGCCTTGCCGCCCTTGCCGCGCTGCTGCTGCCGCCCAGCGTGGTGGCCGGCCTGTTCGGCATGAATGTCGGCGGCATTCCCGGCGTCGACAAGGGCTGGGCCTTTGCGACCATCGTGGGCTTCGTTACCGTCACTTCGATCGTCACACTATGGGTTCTCAAGCGCATCAACTGGCTGTAAGGGGTTTTGCTGCCGACACAGCGGATCGGCCGTTCCATCCGCCGCATCAAAAAGACCGCCCTTGCAACTCGATTCATCCCTCGCCAGCCATGCCGTCGCCTCGCCCAATCACGGCGAGCGCCTCGATCCCGTGTCGCCAGCTCTCTTGATCCTGCATTATACCGGCATGCCCGATGGCGCGTTGGCGCTGGCCCGGCTGTCCGATCCGGCTTCGCAGGTTTCCTGCCACTATCTGGTCGATGAGGACGGGCGGATCGTCCAGATGGTGCCGGAGACTCGCCGGGCCTGGCATGCCGGCCAGGCGAGCTGGGAGGGGATGGCCGACATCAATTCCCGTTCCATCGGCATCGAGATCGTCAATCCCGGCCATGAATGGGGCTATCGGGATTTTCCCGCCGTGCAGATGACGGCGGTCAAGGCCCTATGCCGCGATATTGTCAGCCGCCACGCTATTCGCCCTTATCACGTACTCGGGCATTCGGATATCGCACCCCTGCGCAAGACCGATCCCGGCGAGCGCTTCGACTGGGCAGGTCTGGCCGGAGAAGGGGTCGGCCTTCACGTAGAGCCTGCCGCCATCCAGGGAGGGCGTTTTTTCTCCGCCGGCGAGGCCGGGCAACCCATCGAGGCGCTGCAGGCGATGTTCTCGCTCTATGGTTACGGCATCGAGGTGAACGGGATCTACGACACGCTCACCGAGGCGGTGGTGACGGCCTTCCAGCGCCATTTTCGCCAGGCCAGGGTCGACGGCGTCTGCGACGCTTCCACCATCGAAACCCTGCGCAGCCTCATCCTGGCGAAGCAGGCGATGATGTGACTTTTCGCACAGCGTGCCGGTCCGGCCGGCGCTAATGTCATTGGCGAATGGTTCTCCCATTTCCTCCCAAAGACACAACTTCCGGCGTCCATCCTATCGGTGGGCGCCGGTTTTCTTTGTTGACGCCGCTGACGCTTGGCGTCACACAGGCGCGGCTAGCTGGCCGGGCGGCCGCTGTTGCCAGGTCTCGACCTGGGAATGGAGGAAAGTCCGGGCTCCACGGAAATAGGGTGCCGGTTAATGGCCGGCGGGGGCGACCTCAGGGAAAGCGCCACAGAAAGCAAACCGCCTCGGCAGGCTCGCTTGCCGAGGTAAGGGTGAAAGGGTGCGGTAAGAGCGCACCGCGCGGCCGGTAACGGCAGCGGCATGGCAAGCCCCACCCGGAGCAAGACCGAATAGGGACGGCCGCGGCGGTCTTCGGACGCGCCGGAGCGCATTTCCGCGCTGCCGTCCGGGTTGGTTGCGTTGAGGTCACCGGTGACGGTGGCCCCAGATGAATGGTCGCCACGTCCGCGCAAGCGGGCCATACAGAACCCGGCTTACAGGCCAGCTAGCCTTGCCTTTCCTGCAGATGAAGCGATCCGGCCTTGAGCCCGGCCGTTCTTGTTTTTGTCACCGAACGCCGCCACATTGCAGCCGGGTGACTTCCCCAGCGGGTATGATTCCGATTCAGGGAGGCGCTGCAGTCAGTTGAAATCGCGCGGAATTCGGGAACGAGCCGCCTGTGGCGGTCCGGCGAGTTTCTGCGGACTTCGAACCGGGTAACATCATGGGTATCGTCTGGACCATCCTTATCGGCTTCATCGTTGGCCTGATCGCGCGTTTCCTCTCGCCGGGCCAGCACAATCCCAGCGGCTTCATCCTCACCACGGTGCTTGGCGTGGTCGGTGCCGCACTGGCAACCTGGCTCGGACAGCAGATCGGCTGGTACACGATCGGCGAAAAGGCGGGCTTCATCGGCGCCGTCGTCGGGGCTGTCATCGTGCTGCTGGTCTGGCGGGCCTTTGCCCGCAGTGCGTGAGTTTCCGAAGCCTTCGCCCCGGCCCTATCGACAATTGGCCTTGCCGCTCCTGATACAGATGGATCAGGCCGCTTGATGCCATGGCGTCTTTCGCGATTGCGCGCGACATGCGGCAATCGGAAAGGTAGCCGGACGCAGGCGCGCCGGCCGTGGCAACTCAGGAGGACGGACATGGACAAGGATCGCGTCGAAGGGGCCGCAAAGCAGGTCAAGGGCACCATCAAGGAGGCCGTCGGCAAGGTGACTGGCGATACCAAGACCCAGGCCGAGGGCAAGGCCGAAAAGCTGGCGGGCAAGGTCCAGAATGCGGTGGGCGGCGCCAAGGATGCGGCGCGGGATGCGCTGAAGAAATGAGAAGGGCGGGGAGCGCCGCAACGCGCTCCCCCGCAGCAGTCATTTAGGCGCCTGCCAGCAGGCGCCGTTCCTTTCGCCCCATACCTTTCCGGACTATGGTTCCGCCTACAAGAAGTGGCGTGCCGCGGCTCTTGCCGGCAAGTGGGAACGGGTTATGGCGAACGAGGTTCCGGATGTGAACATCCTGCGGCGACAGGTGGACCGACGGCAGCTCCAGGAGATCATTGCAGGGCTGGCCGAAGGCATCTTGCTGATCGATCCTGCCGGGGGGATCGTCTGGGCCAATGAGAGGGCACTCGACCTGCATGATGCCGAAGAACTGGCCGCATTGGGCAGGACGCCGGCTGAATATCGGCAGACCTATCTGCTGAAATACCGCAACAACCACGCGCTGGCTCCCGAACAATATCCGCTGGATCGCCTCCTGGCGGGAGAGGTGTTCGAGGATGTGGTCGTCGAAGTCGTCAAGGCGGCGCCGCCCAAAGGGAAAGAGGGATGGCGCAGCATCCATCAGCTCCGGGGACTGGCTCTTGCCGATTCCGCCGGCGATCCTGAATCCTATGTGCTGGTCATCCAGGATCTGACCGAGCGTTTTACGGCGGAGGAGCGCTTCGAGCGTACTTTTGCGGCTAACCCTGCGCCGGCGATCATCTGCCGGCTGGCCGATCTGCGTTATGTGAAGGTCAATCACGGTTTCCTGGAAATGACCGGCTACAAGCGCGAGGAGGTCCTCGGCCGCTCCACCTATGAAATCGACGTGCTGGAGAATGCCGCCGGTCGGGACAGCGCCATCGCTGCCCTGCGCGAAGGGCGCACGATTCCGCAGACCGAGGCCACCCTGCGCATGGCCGACGGTGAGCCGAAGTTGGTCATCGTTGCCGGGCAGCCCATCGAGGTTGGCGAGGAGCCCTGCATGCTCTTTACCTTCATGGACATGGAGCCGCGCAGGCGGGCCGAACTGGCCTTGCGACAGAGCGAGGAGCGCTTCTCCCGGGCCTTTCGCATGACCCCCGTGCCGACCATTGTGATGGCCCGCAAGGATTTCCGCGTACTGGACGTCAACGAGGCCTTCGCCGTGGTGCTGGGCTATGCGCCTGATGAGGTGATCGACAAGCCCATAGCTCTGGTGCCGATCTGGTCTTCGAGTGCATCGTGGCGGCAGCTCGAACGGGATATCGAAAGCGATGGAACCCTGCGGAACAGGGAATTCAAGCTGCGCAGCCGGCACGGCGAAAGCCTGGACTGCCTGGTCTCGGCCGAGACCGTCGGCATTCAGGGCCAGGATTGCGTGCTGATCGTCCTGCAGGACATTACCGAACGCAAGCGATCGGAAGTCGAACTGATGTCCGCGATCGAGGCTGTGATGCAGGATACCTCATGGTTCAGCCGCACCGTGATCGAGAAACTGGCCAATCTGCGCGACGGAGGAGCGTCGAACGGAGCTTCCACGGAACTCGCCGACCTGACTCCGAGGGAGTTGGAAGTGCTCGGCCTACTTTGCCAGGGGCTGAGTGATGCTCAGATCGTCAAGGCCCTGAAGCTCACCCGCAATACGGTGCGCAATCACGTTGCGCGCATCTATGGCAAGGCCGGTGTGCACAGCCGGGCTGCCGCGGTGGTGTGGGCGCGTGAGCGCGGGTTCACCGGAGCTTCGCAAAGGGCCGCACCGCGCCGCTCGAGTTGAAGTGTCCTGATGCATCCGTACTAGCAACGCTGATATAGTAGCTTCTATTGCTGCCTAGTCACCGGCGCTAGCCTGCAACCCTCGGCGTGCCGGCCACCTCTCCAGCGGGACGAGGATGCAGGCCGGCGCCGCTCATGGGAAAGCCAAGATGCATATCCGCTACGGTTTCGATATCGAGATGCAGTTCTCGCAACCGACCACGCTGATCACCGTCCTCGATGTTCATCCATCGCGGCGCGGCGATATCGTCCGCGAGCAGGACCTCTCTGCCTTGTCGAACCATCCGACCCAGGCCCATATCGACAGTTTCGGCAATCTCAGTCGGCGCATCCATGTCGAGGATGGTTTCCTGCATCTGCATTGCGATGGCATCATCCGCGACAGTGGAGAGCCCGACAAGGCGGTGCAGAGAGCGAGAATCCTGCCCATCATGGCCCTGCCGAAGGAAACGCTGATCTATCTGCAGGGCAGCCGCTATTGCGAAACTGATCTCCTGGCCGATTTCGCCTGGAAGCATTTCGGAGAGATAACCGATGGCTGGCAGCGGGTTCAGGCCGTCACGGACTTCGTTCATTCGCATCTGAGTTTTGGCTACGAGCATGCCAGCGCCACACGCTCGGCCCTGCAGGCCTTGGAGCAGAAGGTCGGCGTATGCCGCGACTTCGCCCATCTGGCGGTTGCGTTGTGCCGCTGCCTCAACATTCCGGCGCGCTACTGCAATGGCTATCTCGGCGACATCGGCGTGCCTGCCGATCCCGCCGCCATGGATTTCAGCGCCTGGTTCCAGGCCTATCTCGGCGGGGAATGGTACAGCTTCGACCCACGCCACAACCAGCGCCGGATCGGCCGGATCCTGATCGGTTGTGGCCGCGATGCCGCTGACGTCCCGATGATCAGTTCCTTCGGCCGCCACAGCCTGAGCAAATTCGAGGTTGTGACCGAGCTGGCCGCGGAAGAGCAGGAAGCCGCGAGTGCGTAGCGGCAGCGCTCTCGGCTGAAAAGCGTGATCCGCAAGGAGTTTATGGCGCGACGTTCTTGTCGAGAATCAGGATGTCGATATTGCGGTCCGGCGCGTAATTGTTGCGCTTGAGCTCGTAGCGGGTGCTGCTGACCTTCTTGGCGCCGTCTGCACAGAAGGAGACCAGATTGTCGGGAAAGGCCTTGTCGATGACCAGGCCGAACCGGCCGGCGGGGTCGGACCAGCGGCCGCCGCCGACAAAGGCATAGCCGAAATAGGTCTGCCGGGTCTTGGGCGTCTTGGCGGTTTCGCCCGGCTGCGGCTTTGCTGCGGTGAGGCGCTTGGTCAATGCATCGGCTGCGCGCAGAAAGCCCTCATTGACGCAGTATTTCTTCTGATATTGCGTCAGAGACTCGCCTGTCAGGTTGGCGCGGTCGAAATAGAGGCCGGCTGCCGAGCCCACGCTCGGCGTGTAGCTGTATTGCAGGATAATCTCCTTGCCGGCCGCCAGAACCTGCTGGCGGACGATCCTCGACCGCAGGGTCCAGAGCGGGACCCAATTTTCGCCCGCCTGCTCGATGTAGCCCGGCGTGCTCAGCTTGGCTCGGTCTTCGCTGCTCAGGCGCTTGAGGGCCTCAGCCGTCGTCGCGCCGGCGGGTAGCAGCGGTATGTTCATGCCCTTGAGCAGATCGGTGATTTCGCTCTCCTTACCGCCGTCGGGCGTGAAGAAGGCATGCTGTTCGACGCTCGTCTCGACCGATTTGCCGGCGGCCCTGGCCTGGACATTCAGGAAATTCGGTGATGCCGGATTGGGAATGGCCAGATCGAGATCGGTTTCGCCGGTCACCTCGGGCAGGGGGAAGGCGACGGTCAGCGTCAGGTCCTGGCTCGCCTTGTTGAGGAAGCGATAGGCGGCCCGGACCTGCCTTGCCGAAAGGAAGATATCCTCCGCCTTCAATTCGAGCTGGTCCGCCGGCTCGACGATCAGCCCGCCGGCATCGAGATTGGCAAGGCTCTCCTCGGCCGAGACACCCGTCATGGGTAGCGTGAGGGTCAGGGCTGCAGCGCAATAGAGCGCTTTGGCGGGTCGGGGCATCGGCTGCGAATCTCCACACCGTCGAAACGGTTCGGCGGCGATAGTGCCCGCCTTTGCGGCAGTGCGAAAGAGGCAGGGAGAGAAGGCAGCGGCTCAACTGCTTGGCGAGGATGATGACGTAACGGAATTTTCAAGGGACGAGCCGGGCTCCACGAACCCTTCATTAACCTTTCATGGGCGTTAATGGGATTGGAGAAATCTGCCCGATTTGCGGGCCGGTTCCGCCTGTAATTCCTGCCTTTGAGAGTTCGATGCCCGCTTCCTCCGCAACCGCCAACGATGCCGCCCGGCATGTGCCGGTGATGCTCGCCGAGGTGCTGAAAGCGCTCGAGCCCAGGGCAAACGAGCGCTTCATCGACGGCACGTTCGGGGCAGGGGGTTATACGCGCGCCATCCTGGCGGCCGCGCCCGACGTGCAGGTGCTCGCCATCGATCGCGACCGCAATGCCATCACCGACGGCATGGCGCTGGTGTCCGAAATGCAGGGACGCCTGACTTTGGTCGAGGACCGTTTCTCCCATCTCGACAAGCTCGCTCCCATGCTGGGCGAGAGCGGCGTCGACGGGGTGGTGCTGGACATCGGGGTGTCCTCGATGCAGCTCGACGAAGCCGACCGCGGCTTTTCCTTTCGCAGGGACGGGCCGCTCGACATGCGCATGTCGCGCGAGGGCTCGCATGCCGGGCCGAGTGCCGCCGATCTCGTGGCGCAGTTGCCCGAAGAGGCGCTGGCGCGCATCTTCCAGGTGCTGGGCGAGGAGCGCCGGGCCCATGCGTTGGCCCGCGCCATCGTCACCGATCGACAGAAGGAACCCTTTCTCACCACCATGCAACTGGCGGATCTTTGTGGCCGGGTGATCCGTTCCAAGCCCGGCGACATCCATCCCGCAACCCGTGCCTTCCAGGCCCTGCGCATTGCCGTCAATGGTGAGCTCGACGAACTCGGCCAGGCTTTGCTGGCCGCCGAGAGGGCACTCAGGCCCGGTGGGCGCCTGGTGGTGGTGACCTTCCATTCGCTCGAGGACCGCATCGTCAAGACCTTCTTCGCCGACCGTACCCGCAGCCAGGCCGGCGGTTCGCGCCATCAGCCGGTGGCGGCGGTGCCACCCCCGACCTTCGTTCAGACCCATCGGGGGGCGCTGGCGGCGAGCGAGGCGGAAGCCGAGCTCAATCCCCGCGCCCGTTCCGCCAAGCTGCGCTTCGCTGTCCGCAGCGAGGCTCCCGCTCGTGACACCGGCACCAGTTTCCTCGGATTGCCTGAGGTAAGTCTTCAATCCGGGAGAGGCCGTTGACCCGTATTCTCAATCTCATCCTGGTCGGCCTGCTGGTGGCTTCGGCCATCGGCGTCTATTCGATCAAGTATGAATCGACCCTGCAGGCCGAGAAGGTGGCGAAACTCCGCCGCTCCATCGAGACCGAACGCCGGGCCATTGAATCGCTCAAGGCCGAGTGGGCCTATATGAGCCAGCCCGATCGTATCGGCGCATTGGCCAAGCGCCATCTCGACCTCGTGCCGATGAAGGTCGTCCAGTCCGTCGATGTCGCCGATCTGCCCGAAAAAGCGCGTGAAGGCGATCTGATTGCCGAAAAACTCGAAGGGCTCGGCCTGGCCGGGGCGCCGCAAGTCACAGGATCGACCCCATGAGTGAGGGGAACATGAGCGACGGGACCATCGTGGACAATCCGGCAAGCACGCCGGCGCCCGAAGCCGGTGCGAACCCGGATATTGGCAGCCCCGCCAAGGCGCCGCCTCGGCGCCTGTCCAAGCTCGAGAAGAGCGCTGGGCGCATCGTGCTGATCGTGGTGGGGTTCGTCTGCATCTACATGGCGATCATGGCGCGGCTTACCCAGTTCGGCACCGCTCCCGACCAGCAATATGATGCACGCCGCTCGGCGGCCGACCAGTTGGCGGCGGCTCGCCCCGATATCCTCGACCGCAACGGACGGATCCTGGCGACCGACGTGCAGGTGCCCTCGCTCTATGCCGAGCCGAAGAAGATCATCGACGTCGACGAGGCGACCGAGCTGCTCACCGCCCAGATGCCGGAGCTCGACGCTCGCGACCTCAGGGCCAAGCTCGCCTCCGGCAAGGGCTTCATCTGGCTCAAGCGCGAGATCACGCCCGAGCAGCGCAACCGTATCTACGCTCTTGGCCTTCCCGGCATCGGCTTCATCAACGAGAACAAGCGCATCTACCCCAACGGGCCGACGGTGAGCCACGTATTGGGCGCCGTCAACATCGACAACCAGGGCATTGCGGGCCTGGAGAAATATATTGACAACAAGCGCGGCCTCTCCGAACTGCAGGCGCTCGGCTATGCCTCGACCTCCGATGCGATGAAGCCGGTGCAGACCTCGATCGATCTGCGCGCCCAGGCGGTGATGCGCGACGAGCTCATCGCCGGCATGGAGCATTTCAAGGCCAAGGCCGCGGGCGGCGTGATCATGGACGTGACCACCGGCGAGATGATCTCGCTGGTGTCGTTGCCTGATTTCGATCCCAACAATCCCGCCGATGCCCTCGATCCCAACCGGATCAACCGCATCAATGTCGGCACCTATGAAATGGGCTCGACCTTCAAGGCGCTGACGCTGGCCATGGCGATCGAATCGGGCCGCTTCACCACCAATTCCATGCTGGATGCCCGGGCCGGCAGCGTCACCATCGGGCGCTGGACCATTCGCGACTACCATCCGCAGCGCCGCATGCTGAGCCTGCCGGAAGTGTTCACCTATTCGTCCAATATCGGCGTCATCCGCATGGCGCTGGGCCTCGGCGTGCCCGCCCATCAGGCCTTCCTGCGCCAGATGGGCCAGCTCGACCGCCTGGTGACGGAGCTGCCCGAAAACGCCGCGCCGATCCTGCCGCGGCGCTGGGGTACGCTGAACTCGGCCACCATCGCCTTCGGCCAGGGCATCACCGTTGCGCCCCTGCAGGCGATCATGGCGGTCGGCGCGATGATGAATGGCGGCCATCTGATGAAGCCGACCTTCATCAAGCGCAACCAGGACGAAGCCCTGGCCTTGTCCAAGACGGTGCTCAAGCCGCATACCTCGGACGTGATGCGCTACATCATGCGCCTCAACGCCACCAATGGCTCGGCCAAGAAGGTCGACATCTTCGGCTACCAGGTCGGCGGCAAGACCGGTACGGCCGAAAAGCTGATCGGCGGGCGCTACAACAAGAACCTGAACTTCACCACCTTCATGGCGGTGTTTCCCTTCGACAAGCCGAAATATCTGATCACCGTGCTCTACGACGAGCCCAAGGGCCTGCCCGAGACCTATGGCTACTCCACAGCCGCCTGGAACGCCGGCGTCACCACCGGCAAGATCCTGGAGCGTGTCGGTCCGCTGCTCGGCGTCAAACCCCGGTTCATGGAGGTTCCCAATCCGGTCCCGCCGCTCTACGCGCCCAAGGACCAGCTCAACCAGAGCATGGCGTGGCTGGCAGCTCGATAAGCCATTCGATGGGCGGGTCACAAGATCCGCCCATTGCAGTTCGGTCGATGCATGGCCGGGATGCATCGATCGGCCATTGAAACTGCATTGCCAATCCTCATAGGCACTCTAATAAAGCCGCCGATCCCGAATCGCCGAAAATAGGACGTTCATGACCAAGCGCCTCGCCGACATCGTTTCCGAAGGCTCCCTTGCCGCCGATGCCCGCGCGCTCGAGGTCACGGGGGTCACAGCCGATTCCCGCGCGGTGAAGCCCGGCTTCGTCTTCGTCGCCATTCCCGGCACCAAGAGCGATGGCGCCGCCTACGTCCCGCAGGCCATCGCCGCCGGTGCGGTGGCGATCGTCTCCGAAGCCGCGATCGACGTGCCTGCGCCTGCCGTCCCGATCAGGGTCGGCAATGCTCGCAAGGCGCTGAGCGAGATCGCGGCCGCCTTCTATGATCGCCAGCCGGCAACCATCATCGCCGTCACCGGTACCAGCGGCAAGACGTCGGTCGCCGCCTTCGTGCGACAGATCTGGGCCAGGCTCGGTCATCAATCGGCGTCGATCGGTACCGTCGGCGTCGTCGCGCCCTGGGGCGAGACCTATGGTTCCCTCACCACGCCGGATCCGGTCGAGCTGCACCGTGTGATCGACGAACTCGCGGGCAGGGGTATCACCCATCTCGCCATGGAGGCCTCCTCGCACGGCCTCGATCAGTTCCGGCTCGATGGCGTGCGCCTTGCTGCCGGCGGTTTCACCAATCTGTCGCGCGATCATCTCGATTATCACGCGAGTTTCGAAGCCTATCTCGAGGCCAAGCTGCGCCTGTTCCGCGACCTTCTGCCCGCCGGCGCAGGGGCCGTCTTGGCAGCCGATCATGCCGAGGCCGGCGCCGTGCTGGCTGCCGCACGCCAGAAGGGCCTGCGTATCCTTAGCGTCAGTGAGACGGGCGAGGGCATCCGCCTGAAATCGGTCGAGATCGAGGGCTTCATCCAGCATCTCGAACTCGACTATCAGGGCCGGGCCTATCGGGTCAGGCTGCCGCTCGCCGGACGCTTCCAGGTGGAGAACGCCCTGGTCGCCGCGGGCCTCTGCCTCTCGACCGGTGGCGAGCCGGCTGCGGTGTTCGCTGCCCTCGAGCACCTCGAGGGCGCCAAGGGCCGCCTCGATCTCGTCGGTACCGTCGAGGGAGCTCCGGTGCTCGTCGACTACGCCCACAAGCCCGATGCGCTCGAGAAAGCGCTGGAGGCCTTGCGCCCCTTCGCGCAGGGCAGGCTGGTGGTGATCTTCGGCTGCGGCGGCGATCGCGATGCCGGCAAGCGTCCGATCATGGGCGAGATCGCCACCAGGCTGGCCGACAAGGTCATCGTCACCGACGACAATCCCCGCAGCGAGGATCCCGCGACGATCCGTGCGGCCATCATGGCGGCGGCGCCCGGTGCGGTCGAGATCGGCGACCGGCGCCAGGCGATCGAGACGGCCGTCGCGGAGCTGGCTCAGGGCGACGTACTGCTGATCGCCGGCAAGGGGCACGAGCCGGGCCAGATCGTCGGCAAGACGGTATTGCCTTTCTCCGATCACGACGTCGCCCGCGAGGCGATCGCGGCGAGGGCCGGATGATGGACGGTTTGGTGCGACATGGCATCCTGGGATCGCAGGCGTCCTCGCCTGCTTTCCTCACCTGCCAGCCGCGACGCTTCCAAGAGCAGGCGAGGGTGCCTGCGATCCCAGGGCGAGGCGATCGCCATACGGGCTGGCATCAGCGACGCAAATCCCGGGACAAATTACGGCTAGAATTACCGACGAAACGCCTGAGGTTGAAAGGATTTCCATGTTCTATCTGCTGAGTCGCTTCAGCGAACATTTCGAGCTCCTCAACCTGTTTCGCTACATCACCTTCCGGACCGGTGGGGCGATCTTCACGGCGCTGTTGTTCGTGTTCTTCTTCGGGCCGTGGACCATCTCCTGGCTCAGGGTGAAGCAGGGCAAGGGCCAGCCGATCCGCGACGACGGCCCGCAGTCGCATCTGTCCAAGCGGGGCACGCCGACCATGGGCGGGCTGATGATCCTGTCTGGGCTGGGCGTGTCGACCCTGCTGTGGGGGAATCTCGCCAATGTCTATGTCTGGGCCGTGCTCCTGGTGACGCTCGGCTTCGGAGCCATCGGCTTTTACGACGACTATCTCAAGGTGACCAAGCAGAGCCATAAGGGCTTTTCCGGGCGGGCGCGGCTGGGTCTGGAATTCCTGATCGCCGGCGTTGCCGTGATCCTGATGGCACAGGCAGGTGGGGCGCGCTTCCTCGGCTTCCTCTGGGGTAGCGGAGCGCCGATCTCGCAGGCGACGTCGCTTGCCTTTCCCTTCTTCAAGGAACTCCTGATCAACCTCTCCTATTTCTTCGTGGTCTTCGGTGCCTTCATCATCGTGGGCTTCGGCAATGCCGTGAATCTGACGGACGGCCTGGACGGTCTTGCCATCGTG
Source organism: Labrys sp. 22185 (assembly GCF_052045555.1). Classification (NCBI taxonomy): domain Bacteria; kingdom Pseudomonadati; phylum Pseudomonadota; class Alphaproteobacteria; order Hyphomicrobiales; family Xanthobacteraceae; genus Labrys; species Labrys sp. 22185. The sequence goes on from NZ_JBQEPH010000005.1 coordinate 157,235, forward strand.
CCGGTGATGGTGGCGGCCGGAACCTTCGGTGTCATCGCCTATCTCGTCGGCAACGCCAATTTCGCCAATTACCTGCAGCTCCATTTCGTGCCCGGCACCGGCGAGCTCGCGGTGATTTGCGGCGCCATGATCGGGGCGGGGCTCGGCTTCCTCTGGTTCAATGCGCCGCCGGCGCAGATCTTCATGGGCGATACCGGCTCGCTCGCTCTCGGCGGCATGCTGGGTTCGATTGCCGTGGCGACCAAGCATGAGATCGTGCTGCTCGTCGTCGGCGGCCTGTTCGTGGCGGAAACCCTGTCGGTGATCATCCAGGTGCTGTCGTTCCGCTATACCGGCAAGCGCGTGTTCAAGATGGCGCCGATCCACCACCATTTCGAGCAGCTCGGCTGGAAGGAACCGCAGGTCGTGATCCGCTTCTGGATCATCGCGGTGGTGCTGGCCCTGCTCGGGCTTGCCACGCTCAAGCTCAGATAGGACGAAAGATCGTCATGATCCCGATCACTTCCTTCGGCGACCGCGCTGTCGCCGTCTTCGGCCTCGGCGGGTCGGGCCTGGTGACGGCCGAGGCTCTCGCCGCCGGGGGCGCCAGGCCGATCGTCTGGGACGATGGCGAGGCCGGCCGCAAGGCCGCCGCCGACAAGGGGCTCGACGTCCGTGACCTCAATGAGGTCGACTGGTCCTCCGTCGCCGCGCTGGTCCTGTCGCCCGGCGTGCCGCTCACCCATCCCGAGCCGCATTGGTCGGTCAAGCTTGCCGCTGCGCATGGGGTGGAAGTGATCGGCGATATCGAGCTCTTCGTGCGCGAGCGCCGGGCGAGGGCGCCGGGCGCGCCCTTCATCGCCATCACTGGCACCAACGGCAAATCCACCACCACGGCGCTGATCGCGCATCTGTTCGCGGCCGCTGGCCGTGACGTGCAGCTCGGCGGCAATATCGGCACGGCGATCCTGTCGCTGGAGCCGCCGTCGCCCGACAAGGTGCAAGGGATCGAAAGAGTTTATGTCGTCGAGTGCTCCTCCTACCAGATCGACCTGGCGCCGAGCATCGATCCCTCCGTCGCCATCCTGCTCAATGTCACCGAGGATCATCTCGACCGCCACGGCACGCTGGAACACTATGCGGCCGTGAAGGCGCGCCTGGTCGAAGGTGCGGCCACGCCGGTCGTCGGCGTCGACGATGTCTGGTGCGCTGCCATCGCCGACGAGATCGAAGCCAAGGGTCGCCGGCCCGTCCGCATCTCGGTCGAGAGACAATTGAGCGACGGCGTCTATGCCATTGGCGACAGATTGTTTTCGGCTGAAGGGGGCAGGGCGGTCGAGGTGGCGAGCCTGGCCGGCATCGGCTCCCTGCGTGGCGCGCACAATGCCCAGAATGCCTGCGCGGCGCTGGCGGCAGCGCACGCAGGTGGGTTGACACTGGATCAGATCCAGGCCGGCATGCGTAGCTTCCCGGGCCTCGCCCATCGCATGGAGCAGGTCGGCCGGCTCGGTCCCGTGCTGTTCGTCAACGATTCCAAGGCCACCAATGCCGATGCCGCGGCCAAGGCCCTGTCGTCCTTCCCGACCCTGTACTGGATCGCCGGCGGCAAGCCCAAGACCGGCGGCATCGAGTCCCTGGCCGAGTATTTTCCCAAGATCCGCAAGGCCTATCTGATCGGCGAGGCAACGGACGAATTCGCGGCGACGCTGGAAGGGCTCGTACCCTATGTGCGGGCCGAGACGATCGAAAAGGCGGTGCCGCTGGCCTCTGCCGATGCGGCAGCGTCCGGCCTCGACGAGGCCGTGGTCCTGCTTTCCCCGGCCTGCGCTTCCTTCGACCAGTTCCGCAATTTCGAGGAACGGGGCAAGGCCTTCTCCCGGGCCGTGCTGTCCTTGCCGGGTATCGGCAAGGCCTGACGGCCTTTCGGTCAGCCGAAGCGGGCCAGCAGGAAGTCGATGGCGCTGCGCAGCATGGCCGTCGGCCGACGATCCGGCGCGTAGACCAGATGCATCGGCGTGGGGCGATAGGACCAGAGCGGCAGCACGGGCTCGAGCCGGCCGGCCTCGATGTCGTTGATCAGCAGCAGTTCCGGCTGGAGCACGACGCCCGCCCCATGCAGCGCCGCCACGCGCAGCGCCGAACCCTGGTTGGTGGTGAAGCGGCCGCCGATATTCACCGTGCAGGTCTCCCCATCCGGGCCGACAAGGTGCCAGATGCCCTGCGTGCGCCAATAGGCATGGCCAAGGCAATCATGATCGCCGAGTTCGCGGGGATGCTGCGGCCGCCCGCGTCGATCCAGGTAGCAAGGCGCGGCGGCCAGGATGCGACGATAGGGCTTCAGCGGGCGGGCGACCAGGTTTTCGTCCGTGAGGTCGCCGATGTGAATGCCGAGTTCGCAGCCCTCGCCGATCAGGTCGACGGTGCGGTTGTCGAGCACGAGATCGACGGTGACGTCGAGATGGCGCTGCAGATAGTCGACCAGGGCCGGCACCAGGCTTTCGCTGCCGAAGCTCACCGGCGCGACCATTCGCAACCGTCCGCGCGGATTGGCCTGCAATTCGGAGGCGCTTGCTTCGGCCAGGGCCACCTCCGCCAGGGCCGTCTTGCAGCGTTCGTAATAGAGCCTGCCGACTTCCGTGAGCTGGTGGCGGCGGGTGGTGCGATGAAGCAGTCGGGCACCCAGGCGCTGTTCGATCTGGCGGACATGCTTGGCGACCATGGTCGCCGATACCCGGCTGGTCTCTGCTGCGGCGGCGAAGCTGCCTTCCTCCACCACCCTGACGAACATGGCCATGCCGGCGAGCTTGTCCATGATTGCAATCCATGCGGTTCTGAATGAAAGGCCTAGGCGGCTATTTATTAGCATATTGGTTTGGAGAACATTGCGGCAGGTCGACTAACGGACCTTTTCATGAGGAAGTGACCATGCCTGTGCTGCGAGTGGAAATGCACCCCGGACGGACGCTCGAACAAAAGCGCGATTTCGTGCAGGCGGCGACGAAGGCCGTCGTCGAAACCCTGGTTTGCCCGCCGGAATCCGTCGAGATCATCATCATCGAAGTTCCGAAGGACGCCTGGGCCGTTGCCGGGAAGCTGAAATCAGACGGTTGAGCGTGCCTTTCCACGGCGGGACGACAGTCTTGCTGTGGCATATGCGGGAGCCGGGCAGGATCGCGCCGGCTCCACGCGGGCATCAGCCTCTTGTCGATGCAGTTGTGAAAGCAGCGAGTTCCCGTCCGAACCGCGCGGGCTCTTCGTAGAAGGGGCTGTGGCCGCTGTCGGCATAGACCGAGAGCCGGCTATCGGCATGAAGGGCCTTGATGCGCTCGGACATGGCCAGGCGTACCAGTCGGTCGTGGACGCCATGCGTCAGCAGGACCGGGCCGGGATAGGCCTGGAACACCGGCTCGAGATCGGGCGTGGCCGTCTTGACGAACCCCTCGTTCACGGCGCGTTCGGTCATGCCGTTGACCACCAGCATACGCTGCAGTTCGATATCGGTGAGCGGTTTGTGAAAACAGGCCGCGAGAAAATCGGCCGTCGCAGCGGTTCGTTCGCCCAGGTCGTGTGAGACCGCCGTCTTGGCGAAGCTCACGGCGAGCGGGGTCAGAAGGTCGGGCGACAGCTTGGTGACCGCATCGACCAGGTTGATCCCGGCGATGCGCGAGCCGCCATATTTGCGCAGATAAGTGCCGGCGACATGGCCGCCCAGTGACCAGCCCACCAGGATGGGACGGCGCAGCTTCGCGGCCGCGATCACCGCGGCCACGTCGTCCGCCCAGCGATCCGGGTCGGAATAGGCGTCGGGCGAGGCAGGCTTGTCGGAATCGCCATGGCCGCGGAGGTCGAACCTCACCAGTCGGAAGCCGGTCAGGGCCGGATCGACAAACTGCTTGTCCCAGCTCAGCCGGCTCTGGCGCAGGCCGTGGATGAACAGGATCTCAGGGGCCGCCGGGTCGCCCTGTGCCTCGCCGGCCAGCAGCGTGCCATCGGCCGAACGGGTGAAGAAGCTTTCACGCCCTGAGCCTGGTTTACCTCCGTTCGCGACATCGGAGTGTTTCTTACCGGTTGCGCCCGCCGCGGAACCTGCAAGTCCCGATTCGACGGCGAGGGCGGTGAGGGCGGCGGCGGCACCCAGGAAAAGGCGTCTTGAAGGATACATTGCGATCTCCGATGTTGTTTATCGATCACTATTCAACTTGCTTGACGATGCCTGTCAAGATGTTGTTTAGTGTTCGATATGGAACACGGTTCGAAATCGCGTGGCGGACGACCCTGGAGCTTCGATCGGGAACAGGCGGTCGAGACAGCCATGCGGCTGTTCTGGCGCCACGGCTATGAGGGCGTCTCGGTCGGCGATCTCACCAAGGCGATCGGGATCGCGCCCCCCAGCCTTTACGCCGCCTTCGGCAGCAAGGCCGGGCTCTACCAGGAAGCGCTGGCCCGCTACGAGGGTAGCATCGGCCTGCTCGATTTCGCCGCTGTCGCGCAGGCGGACGATCGGCCAAAGGCGGTGCGCCTGCTGCTGGAAGCGGCGATCGAGGCCGTCACCCATCCCGATCGCGAGCGTGGCTGCATGATCTCGAGCGGGATGGTTACCTGCCATCCCGACCATGCCGCGCTCGCCCGTGACCTTGCTGCGCGACGCGAGGATATCCGCATGAGGATCGTGCAGGCGCTGCAGCCTTTTGGCGACAACGAGACGATCCCCGGGCTGGCTCGCCATTTAGCGGCCGTGATGCAGGGGATCTCGATCCAGGCCCGGGACGGCAGCAGCCGTGCCGAGTTGCAGGAGATCGTCGAGGACGTGGTGGCGGGACTCGACCGCCGGCAATCCAGGAGCCAGGCATCACGATAGAACAGGGCGAGGCGGCAGCCGATGCCGGCCGTTGCGAACGGAAGGCGAGCCGGTTCAATCGGCATTTCCAGGGGCATTGCCGGCAAAAACGCGACGAGGCCTTCGCATTTAACCGTTCCTAAACCCTGTCGGGAGCACTGCTAGGGCGATCCTCCCTCAGCTGACGGACTCCCTGTTCATGGCCTCGCGTACCGAACGTTCAGCCTTCAATGCCTGGTGGTGGACCGTCGATCGGCTGATGCTGATGACGATCCTGGCCCTGATGCTGACCGGTATCGTCCTCCTGCTGGCGGCGAGCCCCGCCGTCGCCGAGCGTATCGGCATCTCCGACATGTTCCACTTCGTCAACCGCCAGGCGATGATGATCCCGGTGGCCCTGATGGTAATGATCGGGATTTCCTTCCTGTCGCCGCAGTCTATCCGTCGGCTGGCCCTGGTGATGTTCCTGATCTCGATCGCGCTTGTCGCGGCGACGCTGTTGTTCGGCGCTGAGGTGAAGGGTTCCAGGCGTTGGATTGCCGGTATCCAGCCTTCCGAGTTCCTCAAGCCCGCCTTCGTCGTGCTGGCGGCCTGGCTGTTTTCCGAAAACGTCAAGCGGCCGGACGTTCCCGCCAACATCCTCGCCATGCTGCTGCTGGCCTGCTCGGCGGGACTGCTCATCCTGCAACCCGACTTTGGCCAGACCATGCTGATCTCCATCGTCTGGGGTGCGCTGTTCTTCATGGCCGGGCTGCACTGGTTCTGGATGGTCGGGCTCGGCGGCGTCGGCGTCGTCGGCATCGTGGCAGCCTATCAGTTCATTCCGCACGTCACCTCCCGCATCGACCGCTTCCTCAAGCCGGAGGGCACCGATACCTTCCAGGTCGACGTGGCGCGTGACGCCTTCCTGTCGGGGGGCTGGCTGGGCAAGGGGCCGGGCGAGGGCACCTACAAACTGATCCTGCCGGATTCCCACACCGATTTCATCATGGCGGTGACCGGCGAGGAATTCGGCCTTCTTTTCGTCATGGTGGTGGTGGCGATGTTCGCCCTCATCGTGCTGCGTGGCTTCTGGCACGCCTACAAGGTCGAAGATCCCTTCTGCCGCTTCGCCACCGCCGGCCTCACCCTCCTGTTCGGAATGCAGTCCTCGATCAATTTGATGGTCAATCTCCACATGATGCCCGCCAAGGGCATGACGCTGCCCTTCATCTCCTATGGCGGCTCCTCGCTGATCTCGGTGGCCTATGGCATGGGCATGGTGCTCGCGCTCACCCGCCGCCGCCCACGTACCGACATGCTCGAAAGCGCCTTCAGCTTCCGCGACCGCAGGGCCCAGGGCGCAGCTGGTATCGGATTGTCGTCGTGAGCGGCAAGATCGTCCTGCTCTGTGCCGGCGGTACCGGCGGCCACCTGTTCCCGGCCGAAGCGCTGGCGGGAGCGCTCATGCCGCTCGGCTTCCGTCCGCATCTTGCCACCGACGAACGGGTGGAGCGCTATACCGGCACCTTTGCCTGGGAGGACATCCACGTCATCCCATCCGAGACCGTGCGTTCCCGCTCGCCGCTCGCCATGGCCAATACGCTCTGGCAGCTCGGCACGGGGACGTTTTCGGCCTGGCGCATGCTGGGGCCTCTGGCCCCCGCTGTGGTGGTGGGTTTCGGCGGGTATCCGACCCTGCCGCCGCTGACGGCTGCGGCCTGGCGCAGGATCCCCACCATGATCCATGAGGCCAATGCGGTGATGGGCCGGGCCAACCGCATGCTGGCGCCCAAGGTGACCCGCATCGCCACCGGCTTTGCCGATGTGGCGATGATGGACAATGTGCCGAAGTCGAAGCTCGTCCACACCGGCAACCCGGTCCGGCCGGCCGTGATGGAAGCGGCCAAAACGCCGTATCCGGGCCTGGACGGGCCCATCAACCTATTGGTCTTCGGCGGCAGCCAGGGCGCCGCCGTGATGTCGGCGATCGTGCCGTCGGCGATCGCGCGGCTGGACGAACCATTGCGCCGCCGGCTCAGGATCGTGCAGCAGGCGCGCCAGGAGGACCTTGCCGCCGTGCGCGAGACCTATGCCGGCCTCGGCGTCGCTGCGGACGTGCAGGATTTCTTCCGAGACCTGCCCGCCCGCATTGCGGGGGCCCATCTGGTGATCAGCCGCTCCGGTGCCTCGACCGTGGCCGAGCTTTCGGTCATCGGCCGCCCATCGATCCTCGTGCCGCTGCCGGGAGCGCTCGACCAGGACCAGGCTGCCAACGCCCGTACGCTCGCCAATGTCGATGGCGCCCGGATGGTGATGCAGCCGGACTTCACCGCGGAAACGCTGGCAGCCGATCTCACCGCGCTGCTCGCCGATCCGGTGGGGCTGCAGGCCATGGCCGCCAATGCCCGGAACGCCGGCATTCCCGACGCTGCCGATCGCCTCGCCGACTGGGTGGTGAAGCTGGCGGCGATGTGACGGGGGCGGGTCCTCGGAGCACGGAAATCCTGTCCGCTCTTTGCAGTCTCGCAAGCGCGGCGTCTCCAAGAGGCGGACTGGAAGTCCGCGCTCCGAATTTTCTCCAAATTTGCCTCCCGGCCCTGTCGCCCCTATACGAACCGAAATCCTATCTTTTCGAGAGACCTCATGAAGCTGCCCCGTGAAATTGGCCCCATCCACTTTGTCGGCATCGGCGGCATCGGCATGTCCGGCATTGCCGAAGTGCTGGTCAATCTGGGCTACACGGTGCAGGGCTCGGACGCTGCCGACAATTACAACGTCAAGCGCCTGAAGGATAAGGGCGTGAAGACCTTCATCGGCCATGCCGCCGAGAATATCGGGGATGCCGAGGTGGTGGTGGTCTCCACCGCGATCAAGCGCGACAACCCGGAGCTCGTCGCGGCTCGTGAGATGCGCTTGCCGGTGGTGCGCCGCGCCGAGATGCTGGCCGAGCTGATGCGATTGAAGACCTGCGTCTCCATTGCCGGCACGCATGGCAAGACCACCACGACTTCGCTGGTGGCGACGCTGCTCGATGCCGGCGGTTTCGATCCCACCGTGATCAATGGCGGCATCATCAACGCCTATGGCACCAATGCGCGGCTCGGTTCGAGCGACTGGATGGTGGTGGAGGCCGACGAGAGTGACGGCACCTTCCTCAAGCTGCCCACCGACGTCGCCATCGTCACCAATATCGATCCCGAGCATCTCGACCACTTCAAGACCTTCGATGCCATCAAGGATGCCTTCCGGACGTTCGTCGAGAACATTCCCTTCTACGGCTTTGCCGTGATGTGCCTCGATCATCCCGTGGTGCAGGAGCTGGTCGGCACCATCGAGGACCGCCGCGTCGTCACCTATGGCGAGAATCCGCAGTCCGATGTGCGCCTTCTCGATCTCGACCTCTCGGGAGGCCGTTCGCGCTTTCGTGTCGTCATTCGCGACCGCAAGACCGGCGCGGTGGTCGAGCTTCCCGATCTCGGCCTGCCCATGCCGGGCGGCCACAATGCCCTCAACGCGACCGCTGCGATCGCCGTTGCCCACAATCTCGGCATGGACGCCGAAGCGATCCGCAAGGGCCTGGAAGGCTTCGGCGGCGTCAAGCGGCGCTTCACGCGCACCGGGGAGTGGAACGGCGTTACCGTGTTCGACGATTACGGCCACCATCCCGTGGAGATCTCCGCCGTGCTCAAGGCGGCGCGGGCCTCGACCACCGGGCAGGTGATCGCGGTGGTGCAGCCGCATCGCTACAGCCGCCTGGCGAGCCTGTTCAACGAATTCTCCGCCTGCTTCAACGATGCCGACATGGTCGTGGTCGCCGATGTCTATGCGGCCGGCGAGGCCCCGATCCCGGGAGCCGACAAGGAAGGCCTCGTCGCCGGCATCCGGGCGCGCGGCCACCGCCATGTCGTCGCGCTCGATGGTCCCGGCTCGCTTGCCGGCCTGGTCGCTTCGGCGGCCAAGCCCGGTGACTATGTGATCTGCCTCGGTGCCGGTAACATCACGCAATGGGCCTATGCACTGCCGGGGGAACTGGCGGCGCTCGGGTGAGATGCAAACCGTAAGTGGGGTCTTGCACTTCGGTCGCGTTTTCATACCAAGAGGGGTTGGAGTGTCAGCCTCCCGGCTGACATCTTGAAAAGGAACGCTCGTCGGCAAGCGGGGTGTCAGCCGGGAGGTTGACTCTACACTGATCCGGCGTTCCCTTATGCAGCGCCGATGCGGTGCTGGGAGAATGGGCATGCGCCTGGCCGAGACGATCCGCGCACGTCTGGCGGCCGCTGCCGATCCCTCGCGTGCGCCGGGCATGCAAGCTTATATGAAATCGGCGATGCCCTATCTCGGTGTTTCCGCTGTGCCGCTCAGGCAGATCTGCAAGACCATCTTCGCAGATCTGTGCTTCGAGACCGCAGGGCACTGGCAGGCAGAGGTTCTCGCCATCTGGCGTGGCGCCCGTTTTCGCGAGGAGCGCTATGCCGCCATCGAGCTGACCGGCCTGCGGGCCGCCAGGGCGTTCCAGCGCTTCGACGTCCTGCCGATGTATGAGGAGTTGATCGTCACCGGCGCCTGGTGGGACTATGTCGATGCGATCGCCGCGCACCGTCTCCTGCCGATCCTGCGCAGTGATGGCGCGACGATGCGGCAGGCGATGCTCGCCTGGGCCGTCGACGCCGATATGTGGAAGCGCCGAAGCGCGATCCTCTGCCAGCTCGACGCCAAGGGGCAGACCGATCTCGATCTTCTTTACGCCTGCATCGCACCGTCGATCGGCTCCAAGGAATTTTTCCTGCGCAAGGCGATCGGCTGGGCTCTCAGGCATTATGCACGCATCGATCCCGCGGAGGTTGCCCGTTACGTCGACGAGCACCCCGAACTCAGCAATCTCAGCCGTCGCGAGGCCTTGAAGCATATCGCAGGGTGAGGTCGACCGGGGCTCATTAGTGGTTCCGAAGGGTCATTCCCTTTGCGCGATGGGAGCAGGGTAGCCGGCGGCGGCGAGGAGCACCTGGAGATGACCGTCCTCCCGTTGCCCGAGCTCGATCAGGGCCTGATAGGGATCGCCTTTCAGGCGCAGGGCCGCGGCGAAGGCGGGTTCGGTCTTCAGGCCGGCCCGGCGATGATGCATGACGCTGCTGCGGAAGGGCTCTCCTCCCAGCGTGAGCAAGCGTCGCTCTGCCAAATAATGGCGCCAGCCTGCCTGTTCGGCCACCGGTTGAATGGAGGCGAAGATCTCGAAGCACCAGCCCTGCGCCGTAAAGGTGGCGACCACCGGGCGCCCACCTCCGGTCCATTGATGGATGGAGAAGGCCGGCGCTTCAGCAAGAGCCTCCCAGACTGTCCGAGTGAAGGCGAGGGTATCAGGGGCGTGGCAGAGGATGTCGATATCGCTGGAGGGCAGGTCGACGCCGAGAGGGGGCGTGCCCGCGACATGTGGATCATAGGCCTGCAACAATTCGAGCAGCCTGGTTGCCTGCAGGGCCTGCGCATAGCCCGGCCTTGCCGTCATGGCTGCAGATCCACCAGGCGCAGTTCGGGCCAGATCGCCCGGGCGCGTGCCGCCTTGGCGGCCAGGCCCTTGTCACCCGGCCGTCCTGGATTGGGGCGGATGACCATGCCGAAGACGTCATCGAGGCCGAAGGGGGCGGCGATGTCGATCGTGTCGTCTTCTTCCAGCCGAATGCCGACCGCATGCACGATAGCGGCATAGTGCCCGAAGGCCTCGTCGGCCGAATGGAGTTGCGGATAGGGCAGGCCGAAACGCTGCTCGAACCACAGATGGACCCGGGCCTGGTTGCGGATCTCGACCGGCCAGCGCCCGTCGAAGAGGGGAGCAGCACGCCGGATCACGGCATCCTCGGCTTCCCAGCTCACATCGGCGGCGTCGAAATAGATGAGATCATAATCCTTGATGCCGGTGCCGGCGGATTTCCCGGTCAGGCTGTTCCACACGCTCTGGTAGACGCAGCCCGCCGCCAGCCGCCATTGCGGCAGACGTAGCGAGCGGGCGGCGACGAGAAAGGCCATGAGGTTCTCATCCGCGCGGACGATGGCGCGGAGGCGTTCTTCCGGGGAGGTGGACCGATCCGGCAATATTCGCTCCAACTCGTTGGTTCGACACGTCTTTGCGCTTCCGCAAATCGCAAGACGCCTTGGCAGAATCGCTGGGCTTTTTTAAGCGAATGTAGGCAATAAGGCCGGTATTCCAAATCCCTGATCCCGCTATGGGGCGATCAAGAGCACCCTGCAGGATTTTAAACACTTGCAGAATATCTCAATGCTGCCCATTCGTGGGCAACATTGAGATATTCCGCCATTGGATCTTTTCGGACCCCATGACCTTTCCCGACCTCATTCCCTCGCTTCGCCCACTCATGCCGGGATTGCGCGGTACGCTGGAAGTCAATGCGCCGATGGCGCCGCTCTCCTGGTTTCGCACCGGCGGTCCGGCGCAGCTGCTGTTCACGCCGGTGGACGAGGAGGATCTGGCGCAGTTCATGGCCGGCCTGCCCGCACAGACACCCTGGATGGTGGTAGGACTCGGCTCCAATCTTCTGGTCCGTGACGGCGGCGTCGAGGGCGTGGTGATCCGCCTCGGCAAGGGTTTCGGCGCTATCGCCGTCGATGGCCTCGCCATCACGGCGGGCGCGGGAGCCCCGGATGTCAAGGTGGCGCGTGCGGCAGCGGAAGCGGGCATCCAGGGCCTGTCCTTCCTGCGCGGCATTCCCGGCGCGATCGGTGGGGCGCTGCGCATGAATGGTGGTGCCTATGGTGGCGAGACCAAGGATGTCTTCGCCTCGGCGCGGGCGGTCGGCCGCGACGGCTCGATCTTGATCTATGACGCACCCGCCATGGGCTTCAGCTATCGTCGCTGTGCCGTGCCGACGGACGTCGTGTTCACGCAGGCGACATTCCGAGGCAGGCCGGGGGATCGCGAGGCGATCCTGGCGGAGATGCAGAAGATCACCGAGGCGCGTTCCTCGTCCCAGCCGGTCAATACCCGCACGGGTGGCTCGACCTTCAAGAACCCGCCCGGCCATTCGGCCTGGAAGCTGGTCGACGAGGCCGGTTGCCGCGGCTTGACCGTCGGCGGCGCCCAGGTCTCGCCGATGCACACCAATTTCCTGGTCAATCTTGGCACGGCCTCCTCGGCCGACATCGAAGCGCTGGGCGAGACCGTTCGCGAGCGCGTACGGAACCATGCGGGCATCGAGCTCGAATGGGAAATCAAGCGCGTGGGACTGGCGGCCTGACCCCGACCACGTTTCTCTCGATCGAGCCTCTGGCATGCCTGGGAGCAGCTCGCGAGACACGAACGTCCGTGGAAATTCCCGGCGTGATCCGGTCATGGGCCCTGCCGACAATCCCGGTTTGCCGGGTGCAGAGTGACCTTGCGGCATGTCGAGCCGGAAGTGGTGTCGATTTCTGAGCCGCGCCAGGGCCTAAAGCGGCAAAGCTGAAGCGCTGCTAACCGATTGTTTACTGATTTGTCCGAAAGCTAACCTTAATGGGGCATGAAGCATTTCCCGCTTGAGGGGGGTGGTCAGCTCCTGAGATCGCCCTTCAAAAGACCGTCCCAACCGGCGGTTCCTCAAGAGCGTTGGCTTCGAGCATATGCTGCGTTTGTTCAATCTGTCCTCCCTGCGCCAAGCCGGATTCACGACCAGGACGTTCGTGGATCAGCGCTCGTCGCGGCTGCAGCGTCTGCTGGCAAAGCCCCCGCGGGGACTGGGCCTCATGCTGTCGGCCGCCTTTCTGGTGGGAACCATCGTCTATGGTGCCCAGACCGGACCGGTCTGGCCGCAGATGAAGGTTCAGTATGGCGCGCCGCTCGACATGGCCGCCAATCTGTTCGGTTTCCGGGTCGAGACCGTCGCCGTCACCGGCCAGCGCGAGCTGACGGATCAGAAGATCTTCGCCGCTGCCGGGGTCACCAACACCTCGTCGCTGCTGTTTCTCGATGCCGAGGCGGCGCGCGAAGGGCTCGAGAAGCTGCCGCTGGTGAAATCGGCACAGGTCCGTAAGCTGTTTCCCTCCACGCTCTCGGTCACCATCGAGGAGCGCGCGCCCTACGCCCTGTGGCAGCGTGACGGCTCGGTCAGCGTGATCGCCGAAGACGGCGTCGTGATCGAGGATCATGTCGAGGCCCGTTTTGCCGCTCTGCCGCTGGTGGTGGGCGAGGGGGCCGACAAGCGGGCCAGCGAAATCGTCGCGGCGGTTGCCGCCACGCCCGAACTGACCGGCCGGGTCAGAGGGGCAACGCTCGTTTCCCAGCGCCGCTGGAATCTCACGCTCGACAATGGCGTGGTCGTTCGCCTTCCCGAGGACAATCCGGACCAGGCCTTGAAAAGCCTGGCCGGCCTCGAGCGGAAGGGCAAGGTTTTGGAAAAGGATATTCTGGCAGTCGACATGCGTATGCCCGATCGCGCTACCTTTCGTTTGAGTGAGCAGGCCGCGGCTGCCCGGGCCGACGCGCTGTCCAAGAAGAAGGCAAAGGGGGGCAAGGCATGAGCCCCTTCGAGAATGGCCTGACCCCCAAGCTCAAGCCGTTGGCGCCGCGTCGCACCACGGTGATGTCGGTGCTCGACGTCGGCACCAACAAGATCGTCTGCCTGATCGCGCGGCTGCGTCCGCTCGAAGGGGCCGATCTTCTGCCGGGTCGCAGTCACCAGGCCCAGATTCTGGGTATCGGCCATCAGCGTTCGCGCGGGCTGAAGTCCGGCGCCGTCGTTGACATGGAGGCCGCCGAACAGGCGATCCGCCATGCGGTCGATGCCGCCGAGCGCATGGCCGGCGTGCGGGTGGACTCGGTGATCGTCAACATTTCCTGCGGGCGGGTGGCGAGCGAGCACTATTCGGCCACGGTGGAAGTCGGCGGCCATCAGGTCTGCGATCTCGACATTCATCGCGTTCTCGATGCCGGCGCCAGCCATTCGGTGCGTGACGGACGCGCCGTGCTGCATTCGCTGCCGATCGGCCACATGCTCGACGGCGTCGGCGGCATCTCCGATCCCCGAGGCATGCTGGGCCGCCAGCTCGGTGTCGACATGCATGTGGTGACGGCGGAGTCGACGCCGGCCAAGAATTTGATGCTCGCCATCGAGCGCTGCCATCTCCATGTCGAGGCGATGGTCGCTACGCCCTACGCCGCCGGCCTGTCGGCGCTCGTCGACGACGAGACCGAGATGGGCGTGACCCTGATCGACATGGGCGCTGGCACCACCTCTGTCGCCGTCTTCGCCAATCGCGCCTTCGTGCATGCCGACAGCCTGCCGGTGGGCGGGGCGCATGTCACGACCGACGTGGCGCGCGGCCTGTCGACCAAGCTGTCGGAAGCCGAGCGCCTGAAGGTTCTCTATGGCGCCACCATCGCCAGCCCCTCGGATGATCGCGAGACGATCGCCGTGCCGCCCGTCGGGGACGAGCAGGGCGACGGCATCCATCACGTGCCGCGTTCGCGGCTGGTGCGCATCATCCGCCCTCGCATCGAGGAGATCCTCGAAATGGTGCGCGACCGCCTGCGCGGGTCCGGTGCCTGGGCCGAGGCGGGCCGCCGTGTCGTACTGACCGGGGGCGCATGCCAGTTGACGGGCACGGTGGAACTGGCGCGCAAGATTTTGGATCGGCAGGTCCGCATCGGGCGTCCGCTCGGCATCGCCGGCATGCCCGAAGCCGCCAAGGGGCCACCTTTCGCTACGGCAGCTGGCCTGTTGGTCTATCCGCAAATCGCCGGAGTCGAGCATTTCGAACCGCAGGTTCGGACGCGTGCGCAGGCTACCGGAACAGACGGTTATTTCGGTCGGGTCGGGCGTTGGTTGAAACACAGTTTCTAAACTTCGATTTGCAAAAGGGAAATCGAGTTTCGAATCGCAAAGGTAACGTTGAGACATGAAGAATGGCCGGTTTTTCAAGGCCATTTTGACTAATTTTTCCGGTCAAATTTAGCCGGATTACACAAATGCCTGCTTCGCAAATCAGTAACTTTCTGATTCAAAGGGCAGGAAGGGGTCGTAAGGCCTTGATGAAGGTCAATTAAGGGGCGCGGCGACGCGTCTTGCAAAAGAGGCGAACCATGACGATCAACCTCAAAATGCCGGATATCCGGGAGTTGAAGCCGCGTATCACCGTGTTCGGCGTTGGTGGGGCTGGCGGCAACGCCGTCAACAACATGATCGAAGCCGGACTGGAAGGCGTTGACTTCGTCGTCGCCAACACGGACGCGCAGGCGCTGACCCTTTCCAAGGCCGACCGCATCGTCCAGATGGGCATCCAGGTTACCGAGGGTCTCGGCGCCGGTTCGCAGCCCGAGGTCGGTCGCGCTGCCGCCGAGGAAGTGATCGACGAGATCCGCGATCATCTCAATGGCGTCCACATGGTCTTCGTCACCGCCGGCATGGGCGGCGGCACGGGTACCGGCGCTGCCCCGGTGATCGCCCGCGTCGCCCGCGAGGTCGGTATCCTCACCGTCGGTGTCGTCACCAAGCCCTTCCATTTCGAAGGCCTGCGCCGCATGCGCCTGGCCGAGTCCGGCATCGCCGAGCTCCAGAAGAGCGTCGATACCCTCATCGTCATTCCGAACCAGAACCTGTTCCGGGTCGCCAACGACAAGACCACCTTCGCCGACGCCTTCGCCATGGCCGACCAGGTGCTCTATTCGGGTGTCGCTTCGATCACCGACCTGATGGTCAAGCCCGGCCTGATCAACCTCGACTTTGCCGACGTTCGCGCCGTGATGCGCGAGATGGGCAAGGCGATGATGGGCACCGGCGAAGCCTCGGGCGAGCGCCGCGCGATCCTGGCCGCCGAAGCGGCGATCGCCAACCCGCTGCTCGACGACGTCTCGATGAAGGGTGCCCGCGGCCTGCTGATCTCGATCACTGGCGGCCCCGACATGATGCTCTACGAGCTCGACGAGGCGGCGACCCGTATTCGTGAAGAGGTTGATCCGGAAGCCAACATCATTCTGGGCGCGACCCAGGATCCGTCGCTGGAAGGCACGATGCGCGTGTCGGTGGTCGCCACCGGCATCGACTCGGCCATCCTGCCCCAGGCTTCGCCCTCCAAGGACGACATTCGCCTGGCGGAAATGACCCAGCGCGTGCGTGACCAGGCTGCTGCCCAAGCCGCTCAGGCTGCCCGCGTTGCCGCGCCGCGCAATGTCGCGCCGGTGGCTCAGGCTCCGGTGGCGATCGAGCCTGCCCCGATCCAGCAGGAAATCGCCCAGCCGGTGCCAGTCGCTCCCGTGGAGCCGGTGGCTGCCGCCAATGACGTGACGCTGCGCCCGCTGGCGCCCAAGCCGACCCTGTTCCGCGAGCCGGTGGTCGAAGAAGCCCCGCGTGCGCCCGAGCATCATCCCGAGCCCGAGCATTTCGTGCCGCCGGCACCGGAGCGGGCCGTCGTCCGTCCGCCGCGCATGCCGCGCATCGAGGATCTGCCGATGCCGGCGCAGGCCCAGATTGCCGCCCAGCGTGGTCCGGAAGCACCCCAGGCTGGCGACAAGAAGCGCATGACGCTGCTTCAACGCCTGGCTGCCGTCGGCCTCGGCCGTCCCGAGACGGATGAAGTCGAACATGAGCCGGCGCCCGTGGCGCGCCAGCCCGAGCCGCGCCCGGCTCCGCAGCGTCCGCCCGAAGCCCAGCGTCGTCCGCCGGCGCCGCGTCCGGCCCCGCAGCAGTCCCGTTCGATCGAGGACGATCAGCTCGAGATTCCGGCCTTCCTGCGCCGCCATTCGAATTGAGGCCGATTTCGCCTTCGTGACGAAATCGTAACCATAGTGCGGATCAATGACGGCCCGGGTCCATCGCCCGGGCCGTAATTTTTTGAAATGATTAAGGATTTTAAAACTAGGCTCACAAGCCGGAACTTGGCGAGCTTGTGTTACAGACCGTAAGAAAGCGTGATTTGGCTAAAGCTTTGGTTTTTGCTTTACGTATTTTCGAAGAAAGGTCCGAGTCCATGCCCTCGTGGCAGGGAATGATAGGACCAGGTGGTCAAACAGAAAGCAGGCCGGTCTAGTTTCGGTTGGGTACCGCCACCCTGGCGGACGGCTTGTGGAATACGCACATGAAATCTGGTTTCCAGACGACTTTGAATGACCGTGTATCCCTCGAAGGGATCGGGGTCCATTCTGGCAAGCCTGTCTCCATCACACTGCATCCCAGCGAGGCCGACAGCGGCATCGTTTTCCTGCGCACGCATCTGGAGAACGGACGCGAGCGGGAGATCCTCGCCCATTATCACAACGTCGTCGATACGCGCCTGTGCACGGTCGTCGGTGATGCCACGCGGGCTTCGGTCGCCACCATCGAGCATCTGATGGCGGCGCTGCGCGGCCTGGGCATCGACAATGTCACGGTTGAAGTCGACAGCGCCGAAATCCCGGTGATGGACGGTTCGTCCGCGCCCTTCATCGAGGCGATCGATCAGGTTGGCATCGCCACGCTGCGGGCACGCCGCCGGCAGATCAAGGTGCTCAAGCCGGTTCGCGTCGAAATGGGCCGCGCCTGGGCTGAGCTGACGCCCTGGGACAAGTCCGGCAATGCAGGCTTCCGCCTCGACGTCGAGATCGATTTCGAGACGCCGCTGATCGGCCGCCAGCGCCGCGCGCTCGACCTGACACCCGACAATTTCCGTCGCGAACTGTCACGGGCCCGTACCTTCGGCTTCGTCAAGGATGTCGAACAGCTGTGGGAGAGGGGCCTTGCGCTCGGCTCCTCCCTGGAGAACTCGGTGGCCCTGAGCGAGGATCGCATCCTCAATCCGGAAGGTCTTCGCTATGCCGATGAATTCGTGCGTCACAAGATGCTCGATGCGGTGGGCGACCTGGCTCTTGCCGGTGCTCCGCTGATCGGCCAGTTCCGTTCCTATTGCGGCGGACATCGCGTCAACTACATGATGCTTCAGGCCCTGTTCGCCGATGACAGCGCCTGGACCATGGTCGATGCACCGGTACGTCGCGAGAGCGGCCATGCCGAGCTTTCCAGCGGCCTGGCCGCAGCGGCCTTCGCGCCCGATACCAATTGAGTGCGAAGGCTTTTGCCTCGCTTGACAGCGCCGCCGCAAAGCATTGTACAATTTTGCAGAGGCGGTGGCGCTTGGCCGGACAATCGGCTACAAGGGCCCCTGCATTGCCGCCGGTATAATGGCCTATCCGTCTGGACGGGCTGGTGCTGGCCGTGAATGTCGAACCACGAAGTCTTAACGTTGTGGTGCGAAGCTGATGGATGGGTTCATCCGCCGGAAACGCGCGACAATGCTGGTACTAGTCGAAGTAGAGGTCTGAGTGATGCCGCTGCGTTCCCTCTCGTCTTCCCGCACCGTCGCGACGCGGCTCGCGGTTCGTGCCGTCGCCATTGCGCTGATGGCGACGCCGCTGGCCGCCTGCGGTTTTTGGGATGACGATCCGGGCTACAAGACCCAGGCGACCGACCCGCCGGATCTTCTCTACAACCAGGGCCTCGTCGCCATGAAGGGCGGCGACTATTCCAAGGCCTCCAAGCGTTTCGAATCGCTCGACAAGCAATATCCGCAGACGGAATGGCAGAAGAAAGCCATTCTGATGATGGCTTATTCGAATTACACGTCCGGCAATTACGACGATGCCATTACCTCGTCGCGCCGTTACGTGACCCTGTGGCCGAACGACAAGGACGCGGCCTACATGACTTATATCTGGGCCAACTCCCAGTATAAGCAGATCCCCGACATCACGCGCGACCAGGACCGGGCCAGCCAGGCGCTTGCCGGTTTCCAGAAGGTCGTCACCGACTATCCCAAGTCGGAATATGTCAGCGACTCCAAGTTCAAGATCCAGGTCGTGCGCGACCAGCTCGCCGGCAAGGAAATGGAGATCGGCCGCTTCTACCAGAAGCAGCAGAACTATTCCGCTGCGGTCAACCGCTACAAGACCGTGGTGAAGGACTATGCCCAGACCCGGCAGATCGAAGAGGCGCTGAGCCGCCTGACGGAATGCTACATGGCGCTCGGCCTTTCTAGCGAGGCGCAGACCGCCGCTGCCATCCTGGGCCACAACTACCCCAACAGCCAGTGGTACAAGGATGCGTATACGCTGGTGAAATCGCACGGCCTGGAGCCGCGCGAGGATACCGATTCCTGGCTGAGCCGGACGTTCCGCAACGCGATCACGCTCTAAGGCGCTGGTAGCGACTGTCGAATTTGCAAAGGGCCGGTCGCAAGATCGGCCCTTTGCTTGTGAGCAGCCTCATGTTTTGTCATGCGGCGCAGGCGTAAGCCCGGTATAGATCTGTCATGCTCGTTCAACTCGCCATTCGCGATATCGTTCTGATCGATCGGCTCGACCTCGAATTCGTCGCGGGCCTGTCCGTGCTGACCGGCGAGACCGGCGCCGGCAAGTCGATCCTGCTCGACGCCTTTGCCCTTGCGTTGGGCGGACGTGGGGACGGCTCCCTGGTACGTCATGGTACGGGCCAGGGGCAGGTCAGTGCCGTCTTCGACGTTTCGGCCGATCATGCTGCCCGAGCCGTGCTGAAGGCCAACGACATTTCCGACGACGGCGACCTGATCCTGCGCCGTGTACAGATGGCGGACGGCCGCACGCGTGCCTTCATCAACGACCAGCCCGTCAGCGTGCAGGTGCTGCGCGCCACGGGGGCGGCCCTGGTCGAGATCCACGGCCAGCATGACGACCGGGCCCTGACCGATCCTGCTTCCCACCGCGCGCTCCTCGATGCCTTCGGGGGGCTGGAAGATCTGGCGGCGGAAGTGTCCGGCAAGCATGCGGCTTGGCGCAAGGCCACGCAGTCGCTGGCACAGCACCGGGCCCGGCTGGAAAAAGCCAGAGCGGAGGGCGACTGGCTGCGCCATTCCGTCGATGAACTCGGCAAGCTCGATGTCCAGCTCGGAGAGGAAGAAGCCCTGGCCGAGCGACGCACCCATATGATGCAGGCCGAGAAGATCGCCGTCGATCTCAAGGAGGCCTATGAGGGGGTCGGCGGCAACGGCTCTCCCACGCCGTCGCTGGCGGCCATCATCCGGCGCCTCGAGCGGCGAGGCGCCCAGGCGCCACGCCTGGTCGAACCGGCCATCGCCTCGCTGGACCAGGCGCTCAACGCCCTGGAAGAGGCCCGCATCGCGTTGCAGACGGCACTGGACGAGGCCGATTTCGATCCGGCCGAACTGGAGCGCCTTGAAGAGCGCCTGTTCGCCCTGCGCGCGGCAAGCCGCAAATATGATGTCTCCGTGGAAGACCTGCCGGCCCTGGCCGAGCGTTATACGGCCGACCTGGCCGCCCTGGACGAGGGGGAAGGGCAGCTCCAGGCCCTGGAGCAGGCAGACCGTGCCGCTCGTCTCGCCTATGAGGCCTCGGCTGCGGTGCTCTCCGACAAACGCAAAGCCACCGCCGGCCAGCTCGATGCTGCCGTCAACGGCGAGTTGCCGCCGCTCAAGCTCGAGAGGGCGAAGTTCACCACTTCGGTCGAAAGCGACAAGACACTGGCCTCGCCCGACGGGTTCGACAGGGTCGAGTTCTGGGTGCAGACCAATCCTGGCACCCGGCCGGGGCCGATGATGAAGGTGGCGTCCGGCGGCGAGCTTTCGCGTTTCATGCTGGCCCTCAAGGTCGCGTTGGCCGATCGCGGTTCGGCGCCGACCCTGGTGTTCGACGAGATCGATTCCGGCGTAGGCGGCGCCGTCGCCGATGCCATCGGCCAGCGCCTGGCACGGCTGGCGGGCAAGGTGCAGGTCATCAACGTCACCCATGCCCCGCAGGTGGCCGCCCGGGCCGCTACCCATTTCCTCATTGCCAAGCAGGCGGAAGGCAAGGACAGGGTCGCCACTCGCGTGTCTCCCCTCGACACTGAAAAGCGGCGCGAGGAAATCGCTCGCATGCTTGCCGGCGCGCATGTCACCGACGAGGCGAGGGCGGCGGCCGATCGGTTGTTGGCGAGTGGCGCCGACAGGCTGAAGTAGCGACTATGCCGATCTGAAGACAAGCACACCATTTCCACGCTGCCCCGATTGGAATGGTTGTGTTAAGCCACAGCAAAGCAATGCATCGGTTGGCCTGTCATGAACACTCCCAAGCCCGTTTCCGACCTCTCGCTCGAGGAGGCCCGAGCCGACTATGAGGAATTGGCCGCGCGGTTGATCGACGCCGACAAGGCCTATTACCAGGAAGATGCGCCTGACATCAGCGATGCGGACTATGATGTCCTGCGACGTCGCTACACGGCGATCGAGGAGCGCTTTCCTGAGCTCAAATCGGCTGAGAGCCTCTCGGACAGGGTCGGTGCGGCGCCGTCCGAGAAATTCGCCAAGGTGCGCCACCGCGTGCCGATGCTGTCCTTGTCTAACAGCTTTTCCGATGAGGATGTCGAGGAGTTCGTGGCCCGCATCCGCCGCTTCCTCGGCCTCGCCGAAAGCGATGACCTAGCGATCACGGCCGAGCCCAAGATCGACGGCCTGTCCTGCTCGCTGCGTTACGAGAAGGGCAGACTGGTTGTAGCAGCGACTCGCGGCGATGGCGCCGAGGGCGAGGACGTCACCGCCAATGTCCGCACCATCGGCGACATTCCCAATGTGCTGAAGGGCAATGTCCCCGAGATTTTCGAGGTGCGCGGCGAGGTCTATATGAGCCACGCCGATTTCAATGCCATGAATGAAAGGCAGGCGGCTCTCGGCAAGCCCCTGTTCGCCAATCCGCGCAATGCGGCCGCTGGCTCGCTGCGCCAGCTCGACGCCTCCATCACGGCGAGCCGCCCCCTGCGCTTCTTTGCCTATGCCTGGGGCGAGGCCAGCGCGCTGCCGGCCACCACGCAGTTCGAGGTGGTGCGGGCTTTCGCCGAGTGGGGTTTTGCGGTCAATCCCCTGATGGTGCGCTGCCACGACGCTGCCGACCTGCTCGCCCATTACCGCCAGATCGAGGCGCAGCGCGCCACGCTGGGCTACGACATCGACGGCGTGGTCTACAAGGTCGACCGCCTCGATCTGCAGCAGCGGCTCGGCTTCGTCTCGCGCTCGCCGCGCTGGGCGACGGCGCACAAGTTCCCGGCCGAGAAGGCGACCACGCTGCTGCAGGGCATCGAGATCCAGGTAGGGCGCACCGGAGCCCTGACGCCGGTTGCCAAGCTGCAGCCGGTGACCGTGGGCGGCGTCGTCGTCTCCAACGCCACGTTGCACAATGAGGACGAGATCGCCCGCAAGGATGTGCGCATCGGCGATACCGTGATCGTGCAGCGCGCGGGGGACGTGATCCCGCAGATCCTCGGGGCGGTGCTGGAGAAGCGGCCGGCGGATGCCGTTCCCTATATCTTTCCCGAAACCTGTCCCTGTTCCCTGAAGACGCCGGTCATGCGCGAGGAGACGGTGACGGGCGGGGAGGGAGCGGTGCGGCGCTGCTCGGGCGAATTCGCCTGTCCCTTCCAGAAGATCGAGCATCTCAGGCATTTCGTCTCCCGCCGCGCCTTCGACATCGAGGGGCTGGGCGAGAAGCAGATCGCCTTCTTCTTCGAGAACGAGGACCTGCCGATCCGCGAGCCCGGTGACATCTTCACCCTGGCAGCCCGCGACGGCCAGAACTTCAAGAAATTGAAGGATCGCGAGGGTTTTGGCGCAACCTCCACGAAGAACCTGTTCGCCGCCATCGATGCCCGCCGAGAGATCGCGCTGGAACGCTTTCTCTATGCCCTCGGCATTCGTCATGTCGGCGAGACCACGGCCCGCCAACTCGCTCGCGCCTATGGCTCCTGGCAGGCCTTCGAGCAGGCGGCGCTGCGCATTGCCGCCAAGGACGAGGAGGCGGCCGCCGAGATGGATGCGATCGACCAGATCGGCGAAACCGTGGTCGAGGCCATTGGCGCCTATTTCGCGGAAGAGCACAACCTTGCCATCCTCGAGCGGCTGACGGCGGAAATCCGTATCATTGATGCGGAAAAGCCGCGTTCGGAAAGCCCCGTCGCTGGCAAGACGGTGGTGTTTACCGGGGCGCTGGAGCGCATGAGCCGCGACGAGGCCAAGGCCATGGCCGACCGGCTGGGAGCGAAGGTCTCGGGCTCCGTCTCCAAGAAGACCGATCTGGTGGTTGCCGGCCCCGGCGCCGGCTCGAAACTGGCGGATGCGCAAAAGCACGGCGTGAAGGTCATCAATGAGGATGAATGGTTCGAGCTCGTGAATGGAGCGGGGAACACGAATGATCAGGATGCGTAGACTTTACCTCGGCCTCGCGCTGGCGTCGGGGCTGGCAGTATCGGCATTGGCGGCCGAGGCCACGCCCGAGGCGACGGTGAAGCAGATCTATTCGGGAAAGACGCCCGAGACCAAAGGCATCGACATCATCGGCAATGCCAAGCTGCGTGACAGATATCTCAGCAAGGACCTGGCCGCGGCGGTGAAGAAGGATATCGACGAATCCGCCAAGTCCGGCGAGGTGGGAGCGCTCGACTTCGACCCGGTGAGCGATTCACAGGATCCGTTGATCAAGGATCTGAAGATCGATCCCGCCTCCGTGCAGGGAGAACAGGCCCAGGTTGGCGTGAGCTTCAATCGCGGTGATCCCAAGCGCGACGAACTTGTCTATGACCTGGTGAAGGAAAACGGCCAATGGCGTGTTTCCAACATCTCGAAGAAGGGCAATGCCGAGGAGGCTTGGTCCCTGCGCCAGATGCTGTCGCTGAAATAGAGGCCGCGCATCGCAGCGGATGCAACTTTCATCCAAGCAATTTGCCGGCAATGGCACTATCTTAGACGCATGCCGTCTGAATCCAGCGCTTTCACCACCCTCGAGGATGCCGCCGAACGAGGCGATGCCGTCCGGTTCTGGCGCGAGCAGCGCTATGACGGGTTGGAGTGCCTGAGCGCGATCTTTCGCCGGCACCGCTATGTGCCCCATACCCACGAGACCTATGCCGTCGCCGCAGTGCTCGACGGTTGCGAGGCCTTCTCGCATCGAGGTAGCCGACACTACGCCTCGCCGGGAAGTTTCGCGATGGTCTGTCCGGACGAACTCCATGATGGCGAGCCGGCAGGCGAGGGATTCGTCTATCGCGTGCTCTACCCCACCATTGATCTGATGCGCTCCGTTGCCGAGGATACCTTCGGGCGTCCTGCCGCCGGCACGCCCTGGTTCGACCGTTCGGTGATCGAGGATCCTGCCCTGGCCGCCGATCTGGTGACGCTGCAGATTGCACTCAGCGACCCCGCGGTGACCCTGCTCGAACGCGATGCCAGGCTCAGCCGCTTCTTTTCGACCTTGCTCGGGCGCTGGGGCGGCCATGGCGAGCCGATCAGACTCGGCGACGAGAGCGGGCCGCTCGCCAAGGCGCGGGCCTATCTCGACCAGCATTTCGAGCACGATGTCGGCCTCGACGAGCTTGCTGCCGTGGCGGGGCTCAATCGCAGCCACCTGGTGCGTTCCTTCCGCAAGGCGATGGGCACCACGCCCCATGCCTATCTCACCGACCGGCGCTACCGGGCGGCCCGGCGCCTGCTGGCGGCGGGCGAAGGGCCGGCGGAAGTGGCAGCAGCCTGCGGTTTCTACGACCAGAGCCACCTCAACCGGGTTTTCAAGGCGCGCATGGGCGTGACGCCGGGGGCTTTTCGCGGATGATGGAGTGTCGGCCGGAGGCTGACACTCTCGATGCAACTTTTGTCCAAGACCGGCGATTGCGTTGTGCCTAATCAGGGCGCTCCATCAGGAGTTGTCCTTTGTCCGCCCGTTCCGAAATCCGTTCCGCGCTGATCGATATCGCGCCGCCAGCTCTGGCGGCGATCCCGATCGGCTTCCTGTTCGGCGCCATCGCCGTCTCCAAGGGTCTGTCGCCGGCCGAGATTGCGCTGATGTCCTTCACTGTGTTTGCCGGCAGCGCGCAATTTGCGGCGCTCGAACAATGGGTGCAGCCGGTTTCCATCCTCACTTTGGCCTTCGGCACGCTGCTGATCAATTGCCGCCATATCCTGATGGGGGCCTCGCTAACGCCTAAGACGGCGCTGTTCTCGCCCGCCCAGCGTTTTCTCGGCTTCTTCATGATGGCCGACGAGAACTGGGCGATGTCCGAGCGCCGGGCTGCGCGGGCCGAGCTGACGCCGACCTATTATTTCGCCATGTCGGTGTTCTTCTATCTCAATTGGGCGCTGTGGAGCACGGCGGGCGGGCTCGTCGGCCAGCTTCTGGGCGATCCCGCCCGCTATGGCGCCGATTTCGCCTTCACGGCCCTGTTCATCGGGCTGATCGCCGGCTTTTGGGAAGGGCGCAGCTCGGCAGCGACCATCCTCACCAGCGCCGTGGTGGCGGCGCTGGTCTATCTGAAGGTCGGCGCGCCCTGGCATGTGCCAGCCGGGGCCCTGGCGGGCATTCTGGCTGCCTTCCTGATGGGCCATCCCGGCCGCAGTAAGCTCGACGCCAAGGAGGCCATCGATGTCGTTTGATCCCCATACGGTGGCAGCCATCCTCACCATGGCCTTGGTGACCTACGTCACCCGCATCGCCGGCATCTTCCTGGCCGGCCGCCTCGCTCTGGCGGGCCGCACCAAGGCTGCCTTCGACGCCATCCCGGCGGCAGTGCTGGTGTCTGTGATCGCGCCGGTGGCAGTGGCCACAGGGCCGGCCGAAACCATCGCCGCCGGCATCACCGCCGTCTCCGCCATCCGTATGCCCCTGCTCGTCACCATCGCCGTCGGCGTGGTGAGCGTGGTGCTGTTGAGAATGGCGATGGGGTGAGGGAGGGGGCGAGACGACCGCTTTTAAGGTGTTTCGAACAAACAGGGGAAAGGCTGGATGAGGCATCGCCACCCCTCATCCACCTGCCGGCACCTTCTCCCGCAAGGGGAGAAGGCAGGCACTTCGGCAGGCGCAACGATCGCCACTCGCCTTCTCCCTTTGCGAGTGTCGTCCACTCCAATTGGAGTGGACTGGGTGCCTCGAAGGGGCGGATGAGGGGTTGCACTGCCCCATCTGAACTTCAGACCCGATTCCTTAAAGGGGATCCCGAAGATTTGCTTTCAATTTTCACCCGATCGCCTGCGTCACCTCATCCAGCCACTGGCGTTCCGGCTCGTCGAGCAAGGGGCCGAGCGTCTCGCGCACCTGGGCGTGATAGGCGTTGAGCCAGTCGATTTCCCGCTGCGTGAGCAGGGACAGTTCGATCGGCCTCACATCGATGGGCGCCAGAGTGAGCGTCTCGAAGCCGTACATCGTGCGTTCGGCACCCTCGATGGCGATCTCTTCGACTAGGACGAGGTTCTCGATGCGGATGCCGAAGGCGCCGACGCGGTAATAGCCCGGCTCGTTGGACAGGATCATGCCGGGTTCGAGCGGCGTGGTGCCGAGCTTGGAGATGCGCTGCGGCCCTTCATGCACGGAGAGATAGGAGCCGACGCCATGGCCGGTGCCGTGGTCGAAATCGGTGCCGATCTCCCAGAGCGCAGCGCGGGCGAAGCTGTCGAGCTGGGCGCCCGAGGCCCCCTTGGGGAAGCGCGCCAGGGAGATGGCGATGTGGCCTTTCAGCACGCGGGTGTAGCGGTCCTTCATCTCGGGCGAGACCTCGCCCACCGCGATGGTGCGGGTGATGTCGGTGGTGCCGTCGACATATTGCGCGCCGGAATCGATCAGGAAGAAGCCCGGCGTCACGGCCCGGTTGCTGGCGTGGCTGACGCGGTAATGCGGCAGGGCGGCGTTCGGCCCGGCCGAGGAGATCGAGGGGAAGGAGAGATCCTTCAGGACGCCCGTACCTTCGCGGGAGCGCTCCAGGGCCTCGGCCACCGAGATCTCGGTTTCCTTAGCCCCGGGCACGGTGCGTTCGAACCAGGCGAGGAAGTTCACGAAGGCGACGCCATCGCGGATATGGGCGGCCCTGGCGCCGGCGCGCTCGGCTTCGTTCTTGACGGCGCGCAGCAGCGCCACGGGATCGCCGCCCTTCTGCACCTTGCCGCCGGCCTGCTCGACCAGCGTGGCGAAGTGTTCGACCACCATGGCGGGGTCGAGCCTGACGGCCTTGCCTTTCACGCTGCCGGCCAGCACGGCCTCGATCTGGCGCGGCTCGGCGATCGCCATGTGCTGGGAGAGTTCGTCCCTGACGGCATTGGAGAATTTGCGGCCGTCGGCGAACAGGGTCGGCTGTCCCTCTGCCGGCACCAGGGCGTAGGAAAGCGGCAGGGGCGTGTGGGAGACGTCGCCGCCGCGGATGTTGAACAGCCAGGCGGAGGCATGGGCGTCGTTGGTGAAGACGGCGTCGAGCTTCTGCTCGCGCAGCTTGGCCTGCAGGCGCTCGATCTTGGAGGCGACACTCTCGCCGGCCAGGGCCACATCGTGCAGGACGATCTGGGCCAGCGGCGGTGCCGGCCTGTCCGTCCAGATGGCGTCAACCGGATTTTCCTTGACGGCAACAAAACTTGCGCCGGCCTTCTCGCAGGCGGCACGAAGGCGCTCGACCTCGTTCATCGATTGAAGGCGCGGGTCGTAGCCGAGCTTCATGCCGGGCTTGAGCACGCTGCCTAGCCATTTCTCAGGCGGCTCTTCGATGAGGTGGCGCGGCGTGTATGTGGAGGTGTCCACCTGCTCGCGCACCTGCACGGTATAGCGGCCGTCGACGAAAATCGAAGCCTCGTCCTTCAGGACGACGGCGATGCCGGCGGAGCCGGCAAAACCGGTGAGCCAGGAAAGGCGCTCCTCCGAGGGCGGGCAATATTCATTCTGGTGTTCGTCGGAGCGGGGGACCACGAAACCGTCGATCCCCAGTTCGGCGAGCTTGCCGCGCAAGGCCGTCGCACGAGACGGGCCGAGGCTGGGCTGGGAAATTTCGTCGAAGGACTGAAAAGCCATTTGATCACCCTTGAAGTATGAATGCCTTCTCCCCTTGCGGGTGTCGTCAACTCTCTTGAGTTGACTAGAGGTCCCGGCAGGGGGATGAGGGGAGAAACGCGTCTTTGCAGACTTGGCGCCAACACCCCTCATCCGGCTGCCGCCACCTTCTCCCGCAAGGGGAGAAGCGAATAGTCTTGTTCGCTCAAAGTTTCTTGGGCTTGCCACCGCCATAGGACAGCACCAGCGTCGTCCATTCGTCGATCTTGATCTGGCGGATGAGATGCAGGCCCTGGGCGCGATAGGCCGCCAGGGCCGCATTGGCGTGGGAGTGGAGCAGGCCGGACAGGATCACCGTGGCCCCGGGCGCCAGCAGCCGGCTCATCGGTGCCGCCAGACGCACCAGCGGACCCATCAGGATGTTGGCAAAGACCAGGTCGAACGGCTTGTTGGTCTGCATGGCCCGGGCAGTGGTGCCGCGCGCCACGAAGCTCTCGACATAGGCGCCGGCCTTGTTGAAGCGGATATTGTTGCGCGCGGTGGCGATGGCGATCGGATCGATATCGGAGGCGAGGACCCGAAGGCGCAGGGCGCGTGCGGCCGCGATGGCCAGCACGCCGGTGCCGGTGCCGATATCGAGCGGCCGATTGGGGCGCTTGCGCTTGAGGAGATCGTCCAGAGCGAGGAGGCAGCCGCGCGTGGTGCCGTGATGGCCGGTACCGAAGGCGAGCGCCGCCTCGATCTCGATACCGATGGTGTTTGCCGGCACGTGCTGGCGATCATGGCTGCCATGGACGGTGAAGCGGCCCGCCCGCACCGGTGCGAGGCCCTCCAGCGAGGCCGCCACCCAATCCTTGTCGCCGAAACTGTCGAAGACCACCTCGATGTCGGGGCCGGCCGCCAACGCGATCAGGTCCCGTACGGAGGCTTCGTCCGGTTCGGTCCGGAAATAGACCTCGACCAGCCAGGGCGGCTTGGCCGTGCCGTCTTCCTTCTCGAAGGCGGCGATCGCCGTTTCCGTGGGGTCGAAACTCTCGCCGAGCAGGTCGGCGATGCGACGCGCGCGCATCTCGTCGGTGACGATGCGCGCGACATGGGTGGGATTGTTGGGATGAAGACCTTCGAGCATGTCGCTTGGCTATCGCGCCAGCCGCCGAAGGGCAATGGAAATCGCGCTTATCCGCCGAAACGCTGGAAGCGTTCGCGCAGGGCCTGCAACTGCTCCACGCCGGCATTGGCGAAGGCAACCCGCATATGCCCTTCAAGGCCGGGGCCGAAATAGGGACCGGGCAGGCAGAGCACGCCGGCCTTCTCCACCAGTTCCTTGACCACGCTCGCCGCGGTATGGCCATGGAAGGGATGGTGCAGGAAGGCGAAATAGGCACCCATCGCATCGATCCGCCAGCCATTGATGCCCTCGAAGGCCGCGCGGAAGCTGGCTGCCCGCCTGTCGATCTCCAGGCGGTTGGCCTCGCGCCATTCGGTCAGTCCGTCGATGGCCCAGGCGACGGGGGCCTGGGCGGTGCGCGGCGCGCAGATCTGCAGCGTGTCGAGGACCTTGCCGACCTCGGCCGCCACGGCGGGGGCGGCGACGAGTGCGCCAAGCCGATGGCCGGGAATGCAGTAGCTCTTCGAGAAGGAATAGAGGTAGATCAAGGTGTTGTCGAAATCACCGGAAGCGATGAGTCCGTGCGGCCGGCCGGTGACGAAGTCGCGATAGGTCTCGTCCAGGATGAGGAAGAGGCCGCGATCCCGGCACAGGCGGGCAAAGGCTTCGATGGTTTCAGGCGGATAGACGGCGCCGGTCGGATTGTTGGGCGTGACCAGCAGGATAGCCCGCGTGGTGGGATCGATCAGTTCGGCAGCGCTCTCGACATCCGGCACGAAGCCGTTCTCGGGCGGGCAGGACAAGGCCCTTGCCTCGATGCCGAGCATGTCGAGCGTCATCTTGTGGTTGAAGTACCACGGGCTCGGCAGCAGGATGGAGTCTCCCGCCTTGGCCACCGCCAGGGCCGCGACGAAGAACGCCTGGTTGCAGCCGGTGGTGATCGAAACGGTCTGCCAGTCGACCTTGCCGCCATAGAGGCTGGAGACATGCGCGGCATAGGCCTGGCGCAACACCGTGTCGCCCTCGATCGGACCATAGCTGGCGCTCGACGCCGCGCTGGCATTGCGGCCGAGCCGTTCCAGCAGCTCCGCATGCGGCGGGTAGCCTGGAACCGCTTGCGAGAGGTCGATCAGCGGGCCGGCCGCACCGTTATAGGCGCGTGCCCAGGCCTGCGCCTCCGGGATCGGCGGGGTGGCGGTGTCGAGGAGATTGGGATTGATCGCGGGCTGGCTGCTCATGCGCCCCTAAATGCCTGCGGCGTCTTGCTCTGACAAGGGGATTTCCGGTAGCTGCGGCGATGACATTGTCGCAGGAATCTCCTACCCCTTCATTCATGTCTTTGCCATCAAGCCTCAGGATCGATGCCGCCCGTGCGGTCGTATCGCTCAGCCCCACCGATGCGGCCTTCGTGCAGCATCCCTATCCCGCCTATCAGGCCATCCGCGACGCCTGCCCGCTGTTCTTCTGGGAGGAGTATGGCTGCTGGTGCGCGGTCTCGCACCAGGCGGTGTTCGACCTCTTTCGCGACAGGCGCTTCGGGCGTGAGGTGCTGCATGTGGCCAGCCGTGCCGAACTCGGCTGGCCGGAGCCGCAGGCCCACCTGGCGCCCTTCGATGCGGTCGACGCCCATTCCATGCTGGAGCGCGAGCCGCCGGTTCATACAAGGCTGCGCACTTTGGTCAACCGCGCCTTCGTCACTCGCCAGGTCGAGCGTCTGAGGCCGCGGATCGCGGCGCTTGCCGACCAATTGATCGATGGTTTCGAGGGGCAGGGCAGGGTCGACCTGATCGAAGCCTTCGCCACGCCGATCCCGGTGATCCTGATCGCCGAACTCCTGGGCGTGCCGGTCGAGATGGCTCCGCAACTGCTCGACTGGTCGCATCGCATGGTGGCGATGTATCAGTTCAACCGCACGCGCAGCATGGAGGATCAAGCCGTTGCAGCTGCTGAGGATTTCTCCGCCTTCCTACGCGGCTATGTAGAGCGGCGGCGGGCCGAGCCACGTGACGATCTCATCAGCCATCTCATCGCCGTCGAAGCCGAGGGTGACCGGCTGAGCGAGGACGAACTGATCTCCACCTGCATCCTCCTGCTCAATGCCGGGCATGAGGCGACGGTGCACGCCATCGGCAATGGTGTGAAGTCCGTGCTGCAGGCGGGCCTCGATCGCGAGGCGGTGCTCGCCGGCGGCGAGGGGCTGGTGGAGGAGATGCTGCGTTTCGATCCGCCGCTCCACATGTTCAAGCGCTATGCGCTGGAGGACGTCACGCTGGGGCCGGCGACCTTCCGCAAGGGGGACCAGATCGGCCTGCTGCTTGGCGCCGCCAACCATGATCCGGATCGCTTCGAGGAACCCGGGCGTTTCCTGACGACGCGGCAGCGCCCGCCTCATGTCAGCTTCGGCGGCGGCATTCATTTCTGCGTGGGCGCGCCTCTGGCGCGGCTGGAGCTGGAAGTGGCGGTGCCGATCCTGTTCGAACGGCTGCCCGGCCTGCGGCTGGAGGGAACGCCCGTCTATGCCGATACCTACCATTTCCATGGATTGAAGGCCCTGGATTTGAGTTGGTAACCCCGGGATCGCAGGCGTCCTCGCCTGCACCTTCCTTTCCGGCCACGCGCTGGGTCCAAGAGCAGGCGAGGACGCCTGCGATCCCGGGGACGAGCCCTGCATGAGGGGCGCCCCTGCTTTGTATTTGCTGTAGTTTTCTTTCAAATCCGCCCATGGTATGGATATTGAAAGTGTATAACATATATTTTGTGTTATATTATTGTCGACACATCGCAAGAGAATGACCATGGCAACCCCTTCCGGCCCACAAGCGACCGCAGCCAAGCCCTTCTATGCCTCCTTCGGTTTCCAGGTGCTCGCCGCCATGGTGGTGGGACTGCTGCTCGGTCTTTACGCCCGCTCCCTTGGGCCAGACGCGGCGGGTAATCCGAATTGGCTGGTGCAGACGCTGACGACCATCGCCTCGATCTTCGTCCAGTTGCTCTATGCCCTGGTGCCGCCCCTGGTCTTTACGGCCATCGTTGCCTCGATCGGCAATCTGCGCAAATTGTCGAATGCCGCGGCGCTGGTCTGGCAGACGCTCCTATGGTTCGCCATCACGGCCCTGATCGCCGTGCTGATCGGTATCGCCCTCGGCCTGATCATCCAGCCGGGCCTGCATTCGAGCGTACTGGCGGAGACCGCCAAGGCGCCTGCCACCACCGGCTCCTGGCTCGATTTCCTCAAGGGCCTGGTGCCCGCCAACGTCTTCGGCATCCAGGCTTCGACCAAGCTCGTTGATGGCATCGCCTCCACCTCGCTGCAGTTCAACGTGCTGCAGATCCTGGTGATCGCCATTGCCGTCGGTGTGGCTGCCCTGAGCGTCGGCGAGCGGGCCAATGCCTTCCTCACCTTCAACGAGTCGCTGCTCGCCATCGTGCGCAAGATCCTGTGGTGGGTCATCCGCCTCACCCCGGTCGGCACGATCGGCCTGCTCGGCAAGGCGGTGGCGCAGTATGGCTGGCAGACGCTGGGGCAGCTTTCCTGGTATGCCCTCGCCATCTATATCGGCCTCGCCATCGTCCTGCTCATCGTCTACCCGCTGCTCCTGATCCTGCACGGGCTGAGCCCGACCCGCTTCTTTGCGGGCGCCTGGCCGGCGATCCAGCTTGCCTTCGTCTCGCGCTCCTCGGTCGGCACCATGCCGGTCACCGAGGCGGTGACGGAGCGCAGCCTCGGCGTGCCCCGGGCATATGCCGCCTTCGCCGTGCCCTTGGGATCAACCACCAAGATGGATGGCTGCGCGGCGATCTATCCGGCGATTTCGGCGATCTTCGTGGCTCAGTTCTACCAGATCCCGCTTGGCATCGAGCATTACGCGCTGATCGTGTTCGTCTCGGTAATCGGTTCGGCCGCCACCGCGGGCCTCACCGGCGCTACCGTGATGCTGACCCTGACGCTGTCGACCCTGGGCCTGCCACTCTCCGGCGTCGGTCTGCTGCTCGCCATCGACCCGATCCTCGACATGGGCCGCACGGCGGTCAACGTCGCCGGCCAGGCCCTGGTGCCGCTGCTCGTCTCCAAGCGCCAGGGCATTCTGGATGAAGCCCGCTACAACCAGGCCGGCGGCATCGACAATCTCGACGCCGGCGTGCCGGCCAAGGGGTGAGGGGGCTTTCGAAGCCTTTTTGAAAGCTCGGCGCAATCGTCTTCCCCACTTCGTGGAGAAGGCTGGCTGCGTCTCACTGTTCTTGCAGCAGTGTCTTCCTTCAGGCTGCCTCGACGAAGCTGTCGACCACGCGCTTGCGGCCGGCCTTGTCGAAATCGACGGTGAGCTTGTTGCCGTCGACTTCGACCACTTCGCCATAGCCGAACTTCAGGTGGAAGACGCGGGTGCCGACCTTGTAGGCCGAGGCGGTGCCGGTGGAGCGGGCCACCAATTCGCCCTCGATGGTCAGGGGCTCGCGGCGGAGCGGGGCCTGGGTGGTACGGAACCCGGAAGCCATGTTGCTCTGGGCCCGCTGCCAGCCGGGCGTCGAATAGTTCGAGCCGGAAAAAGGCTGCGCCTTGTCGAAGCGGCTCATGCCGAGTGAGCCGCCGGAGCCGTAGGAATTGGAAGCCTCCATCACCTCGACATGGGCGGCTGGCAGTTCGTCGACGAAACGCGACGGCATGGTCGATTGCCACAGGCCGTGGATCCGGCGATTGGAGGCGAACCAGACCTTGGCGCGGCGGCGGGCGCGGGTGAGGCCGACATAGGCGAGGCGCCGCTCCTCCTCCAGGCCGGCGCGGCCGTTCTCGTCGAGCGAACGCTGGTGCGGGAACAGGCCTTCCTCCCAGCCGGGCAGGAACACCGTCTCATATTCCAGGCCCTTGGCGCCGTGCAGGGTCAGGATCGAGACCTTGTCCTCGCTGGCGCCTTCCTCGCTGGCATCCATCACCAGCGAGATATGCTCGAGGAAGCCGGCCATATTCTCGAAGCCCTCCATCGAGCGCACGAGTTCCTTGAGGTTTTCCAGCCGGCCCGCGGCCTCGGCCGTGCGATCCTTCTGCCACATGTCGGTGTAGCCGGATTCCTCCAGGATCAATTCCGCCAGTTCCTGGTGGCCGAGCACCTCGCTCTGGGCGGCCCAACGGGAGAAGGAGGCCATCAAGTCGCGCAGGGTCTGGCGCGGCTTGGGCTTGAGTTCCTCTGTCTCGACCAGCACCCGCGTGGCCTGCATCATCGGCACGCCGTTGTGGCGGGCATAGTCGTGCAGGATCTGTACGGTGGCGTCGCCGAGGCCGCGCTTGGGCACGTTGACGATGCGCTCGAAGGCGAGATCGTCCGCTGGCTGCATGGTGGCGCGAAAATAAGCGAGGGCGTCGCGGATCTCGGCGCGCTCGTAGAAGCGGGGGCCGCCGATGACGCGATAGGGCAGGCCGAGCGTGACGAAGCGATCCTCGAATTCGCGCATCTGGAACGAGGCGCGCACCAGGATGGCGATGTCGTTGAGGGCGTGGCCCTTGTGCTGCAGTGCCTCGATCTCGTCGCCGATGGCCCGCGCTTCCTCGCCCGAATCCCAGGAGCCGGCGACGGTGACGCGCTCGCCCTCCTCGTCGTCGGTGAACAGGGTCTTGCCGAGGCGTCCCTCATTATTGGCGATCAGGTGCCCGGCCGCGCCGAGAATATGGCCGGTGGAGCGGTAATTGCGCTCGAGCCGGATCACGGTGGCACCCGGAAAATCCTTCTCGAAGCGCAGGATGTTGTCGACCTCCGCGCCGCGCCAGCCATAGATCGACTGGTCGTCGTCGCCGACGCAGCATAAATTAGGCTTTTCGCCCGCCGGCGTCTGGGCCAGCAGGCGCAGCCAGAGATATTGCGCGACGTTGGTGTCCTGGTACTCGTCCACCAGCATGAAGCGGAAACGGCGGTGATATTCGGCCAGGACGCCCGGATTCTCGCGGAACAGGCGGATCGATTCCAGCAGGAGATCACCGAAATCGGCGGCGTTCAGGGTCTTGAGCCGGGCCTGGTAGGCGGCATAGAGCTCGCCGCCTTTGCCATTGGCAAAGGACATGGCCTCGCCGGCGGGTACCTGCGCCGGCGTCAGGCCGCGGTTCTTCCAGCCGTCGATGGCATTGGCGAGCTGGCGGGCCGGCCAGCGCTTTTCGTCGATCCCGGCGGCGGAGATCACCTGCTTCATCAGGCGGACCTGATCATCGGTGTCGAGGATGGTGAAATTGGATTTCAGGTCGACCAGCTCGGCGTGGCGGCGCAGGATCTTCACGCCGATGGCATGGAAGGTGCCGAGCCAGGGCATGCCCTCCACGCTCTGGCCGATCAGCACGCCGATGCGCTCGCGCATTTCCCGTGCTGCCTTGTTGGTGAAGGTGACGGCGAGGATCTGGTGGGGCGCGGCGCGGCCGGTGGCGAGGATATGGGCGATACGGGTGGTCAGCACGCGCGTCTTGCCGGTTCCGGCGCCCGCCAGCACGAGTACGGGGCCGTCCAATGTCTCCACCGCCGCGCGTTGTTCCGGGTTCAGGCCGGTGACATAGGCGGCAGGCCTTGCGGCGGCCATGGCACGCGCAGCAATGCCGCCGGCGGCCGGCTGATGGGCAAGGGAAGGAGAGCGTGGATCGGACAAATCGAGTTTTCGCGTGATTCTGGACGGCCGGATAATGGCTTAGATGGGGAGCCGCGTCGAGATTGCGAGCGGCAGGCGGTGCTTTGCGTCAACAGGCAAGGACATCCGGTCGTCCGTCTCATTGCCCCGGAGCGCGCTGGGCGATGGTGGTGACGATCACCCCGGCGGCGATCACCCCGGCGCCGAGCCAGGTCAGCCAGTGATAATGCTCTCCCAGCAGGAAGGTGCCGACACCGAGGCCCAGGGCGGCGGCGACGTAGCCGATCTGGGAAAGATAGACCGGCCCGCCCGCCATTTGCAGGCGAAAGAAGAAGGCAAGCATGGCGGCGCTTGCCGCGACCTGGGCCGTGCTGACCAGCGGAGCGTTGGCGAGTGTCCCGAGGCCGAGCTCTCCGCTGGTGGCGAGCAGAGCTGCCGACATCACAAGGGCGGCGGCAAGATTGCTGCCTGCCGCCAGAGCCAGGGGCCGGGCGCCCGGCGGCCAATCCAGAGTGCGGTAGACATTGCCGCTTGCCAGCGTGAGCGGAATGAGGAAGCCGATGGCGATCCAGAGGAAATTGACTTCGCCGACGCGGCCCTTGCCAAGCACGATGAGCATGGCTCCGAGGAAACCGATCAGGATACCGCAGATGCCGAGCAGATTGGGGCGCCGCGCATTCAAGGCGGTCGCCAGGATCGTGGTGATGATCGGCGACAGCGTGTACATGATCGAGGTGTAGCCCGAGCCCAGGTGCGGAATGATCAGGTAGACCAGGAAATTGGGCAGGGCGTAGGAAATGATGCCGCCTATCGCGTAAAAGCGCAGAAAGGGCGGCGTCAGGGGCAAGGCCTCCCGGCGGAGGACCAGCACGGCGCCGATGACCAGGGCGCTGCCCGCCGAGATCAGCAGCGTCCATACGGCCGGCGGAATGCCGGCCGCGCCCGACAACTTGCCGAGCGGAAAATACAGACCGAGAAATGCGCCAGTCACGAGAAGCAGAAAGACAGGTGCCGGTGTGTTGGAAGCGGGCATGGATGGGCTTGTGCGGGCTTGATGGAAAGGAAACGCATGCCCGCTTGCGCCGGGACGCCGGCCGTGCAGCAATGGCAAATCCCTTCGCCGCCGGGCCGATTCCCATGTTCGATGTTTCCCTGCTCGCCGCAACCTTTTTTGCCGGCTTCCTCTATACGATCTCACCCGGACCGGCCTTCCTGGCTTTGTTCGCGCTCGGCGCGGCGAAGGGGCGCACGCCCGGGGCCTGGTTCATGACCGGCCATCTCGTCGGCGACATCCTGTGGTCGGTGGCGGCCCTGGCGGCGATCGTCGGCGTGAGCCAGATCGGCCCGACCCTGTTCGACATTCTCGGCATCGGCTGCGGGCTCTATCTGATCTATATGGGCGCGCGGGCCGTGATGACCCGGCGGGACGGCAAGGCGGCCGTGATCGGTGCCGACCGGCCGCTGGTCAACGGGGTGATCTTCGGCATCACCAATCCGAAATCCTATCCGGTGGCGCTGGCCACCTTCGGGGCCCTGGTGGCGCCCTATGGCGATCACATCACCTGGGCTGCAACGCCGGGCCTGATCGCGGCCGCCTTCCTCGGCTTCGTGGCGGCGGATTTCATCCTCTATGTCGCCATCGGCCTCAGGCCGGTGCGGGCCTTCTTTGCCCGTTATGGCCTGTGGGTGACACGGATCGTCGGCGTCGTCTTCATCGGCTTCGGCCTGAAGTCGCTGCTCGACGGCGCGCGGGGGCTGGCGAGTTCGGCACGGTGACGAGCGGCTTTTTGAGCGGATCTCTGGATAATTGCCACTGGGGGCGTGCTGCCCCTCACCCCAACCCTCTCCCCGTCAGAACGAGGCGAGGGGGACTTCGGCCAAGTGCCTCAAGCCGGCAGTGTGTCACCTCGCCCAACCGTCAGGCGAGATGACAGGTCCAAGGATCAATCGCGACGCCTGCGCCCCCTCGCCCCGTTCTGACGGGGAGAGGGTAAGGGTGAGGGCAGCGCGACCTCAGCGAGAAGGTACGATCCGAACCAATCACCCCAGGCGCTGGCGTGCCTTGGCGCTGGCGCCGCCGATCAGGCGGTCGGCGATGATGCCGATGAAGGCGATGGCAAGGCCGGCGACGATGCCGCGGCCGGCGTCCGCCTTGGCGAGGGCGATGAAGACCTCCTGGCCGAGATCGCGCGTGCCGATCATCGCGCAGATGATGATCATGCTCAGCGAGAGCAGGATGGTCTGGTTGATGCCGAGCATGATTTCCGGCAGCGCCATCGGCCATTGCACCAGGCGGAAAGTCTGCCAGCGCGTGCAGCCGGCCGTCTTGGCTGCCTCGATCAGGGTCGGCGGTACCTGGCGCAGGCCGTGATTGGTGTAGCGGATGGCCGGTACGATGGCGAAGGAGACCGTTGCGATCAGGGCGGTGACGTCGCCGACCCGGAACAGCATGACGATCGGGATGATGAAGCAGAAGGACGGCAGGGTCTGCAGGGTGTCGACGACAGGCTCGATGATGCGGAACACCCGATCGCTGCGCGAAGCCCAGACGCCGATCGGCATGCCGATCAGCATGGCGAGGACGGCCGAGACGCCACAGAGATAGACGGTCGACATCGTCTTCTGCCACAGCCCGGACGAGGCGCAGAACAGCACGAGCAGGCCGACGAGGAGGGCAAGGCGCCAGCCTGCCAGGCGGTATCCGGCCAGCACCAGCAGCACCAAGGCGGCGAACCAGGGAATGGCTTCGCAGAAGGCCCTGATAGGGTTGAGCACATAGACGAGAAGCCCGACGCGCAAGGCCTCGATCAGGTCGAAGAAATGCACGGTGATCCAGTCGACGCCGGCCTTCCACCAGGGGGCAGTCGACAGGGTCCAGCCCGCCGGGATCTTGGCGAGAGCCGGCAGGACGAGGCTGGCCAGCGTGGTCGCAGCCAGCACGGCCAGGGCCAGGACAAGATGGGGATGGCGGGCGACAAGCCCGACACCCTCGTGATGCACGGGCCGGCCGCCGCGATAAGCGAAGGCCTGCGAGAGACGGTCGAGCGCGATGGCGAGCACCACGATGGCGAAACCCGCCTCCATGCCCTGGCCGATCTTGAGGGCCCGGAGGGCGAGCAGCACGTCATAGCCCAGACCACCGGCGCCGATCATCGAGGAGATGATCACCATGTTCAGCGCCAGCATGATCACCTGGTTCACGCCGACCATCAGCAGGGGACGCGCGGTGGGGATCAGCACGCGCCAGAGCTTCTGGCGCGGCGTGCAGCCCGCCATCACGGCAAAATCGGCGATCTCGGAGGGAATACGCGACAGCGCCACCATGGTGGCTCGCACCATCGGCGGCGTGGCGAAGATCGAAGTGGCGATCATTGCCGAGACCGGGCTGTTGCCGAACAGGATCAGCATGGGGATGAGATAGGCGAAGGTCGGGATCGTTTGCATCAGGTCGAGCGCCGGCGTGACCGCCAGCCGTTCGAGCTTCGGAAAGCGCCAGGCGGCGACGCCGAGCAGCAGGCCTGTCAGCACGCAAAGCGGCACCGAGATCAGGATCAAAGCGAGGGTGAGCATGGCCCCCTGCCACTGGCCGAAGAGCGCGATATACCCAAAGCAGGCTGCCATCAGTGCTGCGAGCCGCAGGCCACCCGCTGCGTGGCCAGCAATGATCGCCGCCGAAATCACGCCGAGCCAGGATAGCGTCGGCAACGGGATGCCCCACAGTTTCAAAGGCTTGGCCAGCAATCCGAAAGCGATCTGGAGCGGAAGGTCGAGAACGGAGGCGATTGCCCGCGTCAGCCAGCTCAGATTGCCTTTCATCCAGGCCATGAGGGCCGACATCCAGCTCGCGAAGGGCACGATCCAGTCGTCGGGCCAAGCAGACAGCCAACCCGTATTCGATCTCAAGAGGTAGAGCGTGACGGCGAGCAGAAAGGCGAGGCTCCAAATCGCCGCCCAGGCCGTTACCCGGCCGCCATGCGGTGCCTGCGGTTGAGCAAGGGAAAGGGGGGCTGGCTTGCTCAAGCGGCGGTCCTGCGCTGATCGCTGCCGGTC
Organism: Labrys sp. 22185; assembly: GCF_052045555.1. NCBI lineage: Bacteria > Pseudomonadati > Pseudomonadota > Alphaproteobacteria > Hyphomicrobiales > Xanthobacteraceae > Labrys > Labrys sp. 22185. Next base: position 196,553 of record NZ_JBQEPH010000005.1, read on the forward strand.
AGGATGTCGAGCACGGCATTGGGCGAGACCTCGCCGAGTAGAGCGCCGGTGAGATCACGGACCGCAAAGGGCGCGGCGGCGCCGATGACGTCGGCGGCAAAAGAGGAAACCTTGTCCGTCGGAGCGAGATTGCCGGCATAGGCGGAGCCTGGCTGGGGAGGGCGCATGAGGCCATGGGCCGAGACCACCTTGGCCCGCTGGACGTCACGGGTAAATTCGGCAACGTAATCGGTCGCTGGCCGCGTAACGAGTTCCTCGGGCGTACCGGTCTGGATGATGGCACCGTCTTTCATGATGGCAACGCGATCGGCAAGGCGGATCGCCTCGTCGAAGTCATGCGTGATGAAGACGATGGTCTTGTGCAGTACCTTCTGCAGCCGGACGAGCTCGTCCTGCATCTCCCGGCGGATCAGCGGATCGAGCGCGGAGAAAGGTTCGTCGAGGAACCAGAGTTCGGGCTTGGTGGCGAGGCTGCGCGCGATGCCGACACGCTGCTGCTGGCCGCCCGAAAGCTCGCGCGGATAGAAGCCCTCGCGGCCGCGCAGGCCGACGAGGTCCACCATGTCCTGGGCCCGTTTCAGCCGCTCGGCCTTGGCGACACCCTGGACCGCCAGCGGGAAGGCGACGTTCTCGATCACGCTCAGATGCGGCAGCAGGGCGAAGTTCTGGAACACCATGCCCATCTTGTGCCGGCGAAGCTCGATCATCTCCGCTTCGCTGGCCTTGAGCAGATCCATGCCGTCGAACTCGACCGTGCCGGCGGTCGGTTCGATCAACCGGGCCAGGCAGCGCAGCAGCGTGGATTTGCCCGAACCGGACAGCCCCATGATGATGAAGATCTCACCCTCATGCACAGTCAGGCTGGCCTCGCGCACGGCGGCGACCAGGCTCGCCTTGGCAAGGTCCTCATCCGTCGGTCGCTGGCCGTGCCGGGCCAGTTCGCGGGCAGCATTGGGGCCGAAGACCTTCCAGACGTCACGGCAGGCGAGCTTCACGGCTCGCATGGTGGCGTCCGAGCCCGGCGAAGCGATCGCGCCTTGCATCGGTGCCTCTTGAATGCATTGGGTAGCCGACGGACGGATCTTCGGATCCGCCCGCAACGACGGCGTCAGCCAGGGAGCAGGGCAGGTTGGTCACCCCCTGCCATCGCGATTCACTGCGCCCAGGCTTTCCAGGTCGCTTCGTGATCGGTGACCCACTTGGCCGCGACCTCGTCCAGGCTCTTGCCTTCCAGATCGACCTGGCCGCTCAGCTTGTTGAGCTCGTCGGTTTCGATCGTGTAGGCCTTGGCGACCTTGTAGGCCACGGGCCATTTGTCCTTCATGCCGGACCAGGCATATTTCCAGATCTCGCCATGCGGCTTGCCGCAATCATATTTGGCATCGGGGTTGGTGCCCCATTTCGGATCGGTATAGCAGGCCGGCTCATATTCGGGGAATTGCACCCACTCGCCCTGATATTTCGCCGTGGCCCAATGGGGCGAATAGATCCACAGCATGATCGGCGCCTTGCGCTGATAGGCGGAATCGAGTTCGGCGAACATGGCGCCATCAGTGCCGGCATGAATGACCGTGAAGGGCAACTTCAGCGCTGCCACGCGTTCGTCATCGAAGCCTTCCCAGGTCACGGGCCCGCCGAGATAGCGGCCCTTGGGCGCGGTATCGGGCGTGGAGAAGGCTTCGGCGCATTTCGGGTCCAGCAGGGCCTTCCAATCGGGCAGGCCGGGGCATTTCTCCTTCATGTAGATCGGGTACCACCACTCCTCCTTGGCCTTGGGGCCGAGCTTGCCCAGGCGTTCGGTCTGCTTGGTGGCATCGGAAGCCTTCATGGCCTCGCCGGCGGTGGTGTCCCAGAATTCGACGCCGAGGGTGAGATCGCCATTGGTGAGGCCGGTTGTCAGGCTGGAGAGATAGTCGGCAGTCGGATATTCGACGGTGTATCCGAGCTTTTCGAGGATGCCGCCCAGGATCTTGGCGTTGAGATTGACGCTGGTCCAGTCGAACAAGGCAATCTTGATGGGATCAGAGGATTCCGGTGACGCCGCCGAGGCCGGCGAAATCCCCACGAGCAAAGCGAGCGCCGCGGCCGCAAAGCCGCTGCGTTGAAATACTTTCAGGCAGTCCATGATTGGCACCCTTCCGTCTCTCTGAATGGCCGGCCGGCGCTTGTGCCTCTTGTGGGTGAAGTCTGTCGCCCGGGGTCTGTCGCCGCTGCCGATCGTGAAAGTGTGGCCCAGAGATCGCTCTTGGGCAAGTTATTTTCGTACCAAGAATATTGGCTATATTTCAGGACGTTACTGATACTTCTTTGGGCGCTTTGCTCGAAAAGGCGGCGCCCGCTTCATGCCGAGTTCTTGCGTAGTGTCGACCGATCCTGCACCGGGATTTCACGGTGGGACCAATGCGCCTGCATCGAGGCTGCAAATGCGCCTGCGAGGATTGGGCATGGCAATGTTCAGGCTCTTCCTTCGCGAATTCTGGTTGTTCGGCCTCAAGCAGGCCTGGGCCTGCCTGTTCGGCGGTTCCTTCCTCGCCCTGATCCTGGCAACGCGCTTCTACTATCCGGAGGGGGCCTGGCTCGGCCGCTACGACTTCCTCTGCTTTGCAGCACTGGGCATCCAGGGCCTGCTGCTCGCGCTCAAGCTCGAGACCTGGGAAGAGGCCGCCGTGATCGCGGTCTTCCATGTCGTCGGTACCATCATGGAGATCTACAAGACCCAGGCCGGTTCCTGGGCCTATCCCGAGCCGAGCCTGCTCAGGATCGGCGAAGTGCCCCTGTTCTCGGGCTTCATGTATTCAGCCGTCGGCAGCTACATCGCCCGCGCGGCCCGCCTGTTCGACTTCCGCTACAGTTCCTATCCCCGCATGCGCTGGACGATCCTGCTGGCAGCACTGATCTATGTGAATTTCTTCACCCACCATTTCCTGCCGGATATTCGCCTCGGCCTGTTCGCAGCCATTGCCATCCTGTTCTGGCGCACGCGGATCTACTTCACGGTCGACCGGGAGCCACGCTCCATGCCGCTGCTTCTGGGCTTCTTCCTGGTCGCCTTCTTCATCTGGATCGCCGAGAACATCGGCAGTTTCGGCCAGGTCTGGATCTACCCCAACCAGCGTCACGGCTTCGCCCTGGTTTCGCTCGGCAAGCTCGGCGCCTGGTATCTGTTGATGATCGTCAGCTTCGTGCTGGTATCGCTGGTGCACCGGCCGGTGTTGCTGAAACGTGCTTCCCGCCGACCGGCGCCTATTGCCGGCTGAGCGGCGCCGGAGTGCGTATGGCCCGGCCGACGATTTCGGGGGTAGGCAGATAGCCGTGCGAGGTGCGCATCTCGGCAAGGTTGTCGATGATGTCGCAGGGGAACGGGGCCACCCGCCGGGTCGCCATGTCGATGTTGAGGGAAATCAGCTCACAGGTCGCCGACACCCAGCCTTCGGTGGCGTGGCAGAGTTCCTCATAGATGTGCAGGCGCTTTTCGTCATAGCCGACCAGTTGCAGGCGCACCCGCACGGGATCGTCGAGGTGAAGTTCACGCTTGTAGATGACATGCACTTCGCCTGTGAAGAACGACATGCCGCGCTCGCGGATGTAATCCTCGCCCAGACCGACGAGCGACAGCGCCTCGCCAAGGGCGTTGTCGAACAGCACGTGATAATAGGCCATGTTCAGATGGCCGTTATAGTCGATCCAATGCGGTTCGATGCGCATCTGCGAGGATACGAACGGCGCGAAGAACAATGCCGGCAATTTGCTGGTGTCAAACATCTCCGCCCCCACGCCACAAAGTCTTCTGCCCTCTCACCCACTTCAAACTGAATATCCGAACCTGTTGGGCAGGCTCGGATATTCAGTTCGTTTCAGAACTGTCCGCACCTAACGGGGGTCGATCGATCACGATCGCGATACCCTCTGGCGCGGGCCTTTCAAGTCAGTGTATGCCAAATGGCTCATACCTCAAGACAAAGTAACATATTATGGTCAATCCCGGCGCAAATTCCAGGCGCTACCAGCCCGAAGATCTGTCCGCCGTCCGCGATGCCCTTGCCGGGCAATTCGGTCCGCGCTTTTCTGCAGGTCAGGCCCTGCGCGATCAGCATGCGAGCACGCTGACCTGGCTGCCCGCCCAGGCGCCGGATGCCGTGGTCTTTCCGGAGAATGAGAGCGAAGTGGCCGACATCGTCCGGCTGTGCGCCCTCCATGGCGTGCCCATCATTCCCTATGGCACCGGGACTGGCCTGGAGGGGCATGTCAATGCGCCGGAAGGCGGCATTTCCGTCGACACCAGCCGCATGAACGCCATCGTGGCCGTGCATGCCGAGGACCTCGATGCCGTGGTGCAGCCGGGGGTCACGCGCAAGCAGCTCAACGACTATCTGCGCGACCAGGGATTGTTCTTCCCCATCGATCCCGGCGCAGACGCGTCGCTGGGGGGCATGGCGGCGACGCGCGCTTCGGGCACCAATGCCGTGCGCTACGGCACCATGAAGGACAACGTCCTTTCGCTGCGGGCGGTGCTGGCCAATGGCGAGATCATCTCGACGGCGAGCCGTGCCAAGAAGAGCTCGGCCGGCTATGATCTCACCCGCTTGCTCGTCGGTTCGGAGGGAACGCTCGGCCTCATCACCGAAGTGACCCTGCGCCTGCACGGCATTCCCGAGGCCATCAGTGCGGGCATCTGCCCCTTCGGCAGCGAGAAGGCCGCCTGCGATGCGGTGATCGCCACCATCCAGTCCGGGCTTGCCGTGGCGCGCATCGAATTGCTCGACACGTTGATGGTGAAGGCAGCCAATGCCTATTCCGGTCTCGGCCTGCCGGAGACCCCGATGCTGTTCCTGGAATTTCACGGCAGCGATGCCGGCGTGGCCGAGCAGGCCGAACGCTTCGGCGAAATCGCCGCCGAATTCGGCGGCGGTCCCTTCACCTGGGCCACCAAGCCCGAGGAGCGCACCAGGCTATGGGCGGCGCGCCACAATGCCTATTGGGCGGTCAAGTCCATGTGGCAGGGGGCCGAGATCGTCGCCACCGATGTTTGCGTGCCGCTGTCGCGCCTGGCCGAATGCGTCGCCGAAACACGCCGGGATATCGATGCCACCGGCCTGATCGCCCCGATCGTCGGCCATGTCGGCGACGGCAATTTCCATGTGCAGCCGATGATCGACATGAGCGATCCCCACGAGGTTGCCGCCTGCGAGGGCTTTCTAGAACGGCTGGTGGAGCGGGCGCTGGCCATGGAAGGCACCTGCACGGGCGAGCATGGCGTGGGGCAGGGCAAGCGCAAATATCTCAAAGCCGAACATGGCGCTCCGGCCCTGGCGGCGATGCGGGCGATCAAGCAGGCCCTCGATCCGGCCGGCATCATGAATCCAGGCAAGATCTTTCCCGATTGAGCGGGCAAGCCGAGGCGGGCTCCCGTTCGACGGTAGCGGCTTTCCGGGCCACTGCAAAAAGCGACAGGCGGATGCTTCCCCTGGAAACATCCGCCTGTCATCTTCATTCATCTTGGGCACCCGTCCCGGATGCCTGTCGAGCCTTGCCTGCGGCCAGGCCCAGCTCTGGTTGTTCAAGGACAATTCCGGCCCGGTCCCTCCCAGCCGTGGAACCTGTCCTCTCCTATGGCGTCACCACCACCGGCTGACCAGCGGCCTTTCCTTCAGTAGCGTCCTTGGGTTTGACACGGACGATGATCGGCATCGTCAAACCGGAAGGGACGGGCCGGCCATCGAGATAGCCAGCCTGTTGTGTTTGCTTGTCCACCGAAAGAAATACCAGCATGTTTGCGGCTGCTACACGGCTTGTCGGCTCGCTACGGGCCAACGGAGACTGCCCCGTGCTAGTCCCAACCGTATAAAAGCCTGCGCCGAAGACACCTAACGCCAATACGACTCCGACGGAGCTGATCAAGCGTAACATTGTGTACCCACCTCACTGAAAGCGAGAGATACCGTTCCTCTATTGACGCGACGCTGTTGTGACGAACGGCCAGGAATTCGACCGCCCTTTTTGCCCGCCGCTCATTCTTTTGTGTGGAGCATCCAGGCACAGCACAGCCGGCTCATGCTTTAGCATTTATCCCGGCGGAGGATGTCATAGCACAAATTTTGTACGGGTCTTAATGAAATCTAAAGAATTGGTGAAAATGTGAATATGCGGGGTCGTTCGTAAGACAATTGCTGCCGAATCTGTTCATACTGAGATTTTTGCGCGCGATTTCGGCCTCAAAGGCTACCCGTTCGCTGCCTTGTGCGGTGACCCGGGACCACAGTTTCTCACTGTTCCCGGTTTCGTCTCGCCTTGGTTTTCGCGTATGGTCGGAGCTGGTAGGGGAGGAGCTTCGAAACCGGATTCACCACGCCGCCATTGGTCGGAATGGAAGGTTTTCCGGCTCGGGAGCAAAGCGCGTTCCGACAGAACGCATTTTGCTTCAATGCTTTGTTTGGACGCGTTTTTGCGATTCCTGACGACAGGAATGGATCGCAAAAGGCTTTGGAAAGGACGTGCGGCGTGCGCGAGGCGCTCACCGTTATCGGTTTTTTGTTGATCGTGGCGTTTGCGGCCGTGTTCACCGCGCCCCTCTACGTCGACTGGAACGCTTGGCGCGAGGACATTGGTGACCGCCTCACGCAGCATTTCGGCACGCCCGTCATCATTCGCGGCCCGATCGAAGCGCGCCTCCTGCCTCAGCCTTGGCTCTCCTTGTCCGACGTCAGCATCGGCGACCCCTATGGCACTACCAGGTTGAACGTTGCCCGCATCGACGGAGACGTCAGTCTCGGCGGCCTGTTGCGCGGCGACGTCGATCTTTCCAATGTCGTGGTACGTGATCCGGCCTTGTCGGTGACGGCCGATGACGAGGGCACGATCGCCCCTCTCTCGAAATATCCGGTGTCTCTCGGGGCGGCGGTCGAGAGCTTCGAGGTCAGCGGTGGCTCGCTTCATTATGTGAACAAGGTCGACGGCCAGGACATCAGTCTCACCGGCATCAATCTGGTCGGTGAATCCGGCTCGGTGCTCGGTCCCTACAAGGCCGAGGGCGGGATCAAGATCGCCGGCGTGCCGCATACGGTGAAGATCGCCACGGGCGTAGCCGAGAAGGGCAGCCTCAATCTGCGTGTCACGGCGGTGCCGGCGGACAAGCCGGTAACGCTCGATCTCGACGGCCAGGTCAAGCTTCAAGGGGGGAAGCCGACATTCGTGGGCGCAGCAACGCTGCTGCGTCCAACTTTCGCCGCGAAGGCAGCGGGGGAGGGAAGCGCCGATGATCAGGGAGCCAGCGAGCAACAGGCCTGGAGCATGTCGGGGCCGGTGACGGCTACGCCGGCAGGGGTGGTCTCCGATAAGGTGGCGATCCAACTGGGGCCGGACGAGCGTGCCCTCAAGCTCGCCGGAAGCGTGAACCTGGCTTTCGGCACCACGCCGGTGCTGGAAGCGAACCTCGTCGGCAAGCAGCTCGAGCTCGATCGTTTCGTCGGTATCGGCCCCGACAAGCGCCAACCACCGGCTGCAGTGCTGGCCAGGCTTGCCAGGGTCGTGCCCGTGCTGGCGGGTGCGGCCACCAACGCTCAGATCGATCTGGCCGCCGACGGCCTCATGCTGGGCGGCGAGTTGACCCAGAATGCCCGGGCGAGCATCCGGGTGGCCGACGGGAAACTGCAGGTTGATCGCCTCGAGGCGGACCTGCCGGGCAACAGCCATCTCTTGCTGGCCGGTGACGTCAATGACGAAGGCGGCGGTTTCAAGGGCAATCTCGACCTCAAATCGGATCGGGCCACCGGCCTGATAGGCTGGCTGCAGGGCCAACCCGTCCTGGGACGGCCGGATGCTGCCCGCAAATTGTCCCTGAAGGCTGCTCTCGAAGCCGACGCCGACAAGGTCGATTTTTCGCAGCTGACCCTTGCCATCGACGATGCCGCGGTCAGGGGCAGGCTGGCCTGGAAACGCCTGGCGCAGGGCCGTTCCGCCGGACGGGTCGAAGCCAATCTCGCCGCGCAACGCATCGATCTCGACGTGCTGCCATCGGTGGCCGCTCTTCTGCCTGGCAGCAGCGATCTGTTCAGTGAAGCCGATGTCCGCTTGAAGGCCGAGGCTTTGGCCCTGTCCGGAATCGAGGCCAAGTCGGTCAGCGGGCATATCAAGGCCGGCGGCAAGCTGATCGCCTTGGAGGACGTGGTCGTCAGCGACCTCGGCGGTGCCAATCTCACGGCCAATGGCCGTATCGACAATATCGGCGCCGAACCCCAGGGCGAAATCCGCATCGTGCTGAACGGCAAGGACCTTTCAGGGCTGGCGACAGCGCTCAAGCGCAGCACGCTGCCGGCTTTCTGGGTCGACGCCTTTGCGGCCCGCGCGGCAGCACTCTCGCCGGCCAATGCCAGCCTTTCCGTCGCCTTCGGCGCGGCGCGGCGTTACTCGGTCGACGGCAAGTTCGGTGGCAGCGTCCTGCAACTCGACACGCAATTCGCAGGCAAGGGGACAGGGGAGAGTGCCGATATCAGGGTGAAGGCCGACAGCCTCGACGTGGCCACGCTGATGCGCCAGGCCGGGTTCGATTACAGGGCGGGTTCCGTGCCCGGGCGCGCCTCGCTGGAAATGGCTTTGTCGGGCCCGCTCAATGGCGCGATGCGTTGGAACGGCAGTTTCGGTGGAGCGGGGCTGCAGCTTTCCGGTACCGGCAAGATGACCGGCTCATTCGAGGCACCAGCCTTTGACGGACGTTTGACGGCCAGCACCGACGATGCGCTGGTGCCCGCCCAGCTCCTGGGTCTGCCGCTTCCGGGCGTGGTCCCGTCTCAGGGCGCCACGCTGGATTCCGGCTTTCGTGCCAGGGCAGGACGCTACGTCTTCGACGACCTGACGGGGACCGTGCTCGGCATGCCGGTCAGTGGTGCGCTCACCGTCAGTGCCGGCAGGCCGGCACGCCTCGACGGGCGGCTGAATTTTCTCAAGGCCGACGGCCAATTGCTCGGCTCGCTGTTCTCAGGAGCGGATCTGAGCGCCGGAAATACCAATGGCAATGCCTTTTCCGATGAGACCTTCGGCCCGGGAACCTTCGATGCCCTGGCCGGTCGGCTCGCCATCTCGGCCAAGACGTTGCGCCTGTCGCGGCGCTTGCCGGAGCTCGACGATGCGCATGCGGTGCTGAATTTCGGCGCCGGCAAGGTCGCCGTGGACGATTTTGCGGCGAAACTCGCCGGTGGCGACGTCAGCGGTGCCCTCCAGCTTTCGCATGCCGCCCTCGATACCGCGGCGAGCGGGCGTTTCTCGCTGCGCAGGGTGGCGCTGCAAGGACATCAGCTCTCGGGCGAGTTGGCCATGGGGATGGAATTCCAGGGCAATGGCCGTTCGCCCGATGCCGTGATGTCCTCCCTCACCGGTGGCGGAACTGCCGAACTCGCCGAGGCATCGCTGGCCGGGCTTTCGGAAAAGGCCTTCGACCAAACGGTGGCAGCGGTGGATGGCGGGCTTTCCGGCGATGCCAGTCACGTCCGGGAAGCCTTCGAACGCAGTCTCGACGAGGCGCCGCTGCAGACCGGCACGATCAATGGCAATCTCTCCCTCGCGGGCGGCGTCCTTCGCCTCTCCTCGACGAGGGCGACCTCGGCCCAGGGCAGCGTTGCCCTTTCCGGCCTGCTGGATCTGTCGGACCTGACGGTGAAGGCGGATATCGCCCTCTCGCCCACCAACCCTGCCGATGGTTTTGGCGGCCCGGCCCCGACAATTCCGGTGCAATTGCGCGGCACTATCGACGCCCCGCAAAAGCAGGTCGACGTGTCGAGCCTTGTCGCCTGGCTCAGCATCCGCGGCGTCGAGCAGCAAGCCCGCAAGCTCGAGGCGCTGGAGGCCCAGCGGCGGATCGAGGAGAAGGCGCAGGAAGATGCCCGACGCGCCGAAGCCCTGAAGATGCAGAAGGCAATCGAGGATGCCCGTCGGAAGGCACTGCCGCCGCTGCAATTGGGGCCGGTCGCGCCGGCAACCGGCGGGGCGGGCGTGCCGCTGGCGCCGTCGTCCGGCCTTCCCGGCGCGCCGCCAGTGAAACTGCCTGCGCTCGAAAACCTGCCTGTCTCGCCGGTGACACCCGGGCATACCACGGTGGTGCCGGCTCCGCTTCTGCCGAATGCCGGGCCAGCCTTGCCGCAGGCACCCATCGAGTCCCCGCCCGTTGGTCCCTGAGACGAGGCTGGAAGCCTGGCTTCCCGCTCTCTTGGTTGAAATGAATGTTCAAGACCGCGAGTGGTATTATAACGCCGGCAATTCTGGGCCGCGAAATGAGCCGGCTGGACCAACCATGGTGGCAGGGCTGAGTCCGAAGGAGGCCGTGTCTGCTCGCTTGAAGGGAAAAATGGCCGTTGCCGTAAAGGCAGTCCTTATAACTCGACGACAAACAGCGGACAGGGGCCAAGCCGGTCTTGGTAGCTGTGCATGCTTTTCAAGCAATCGGGCGAATATGATTGCCGCCCGTGTCAAATCATCTCGCGCCTCATCCTCGGCGTACATTCTCCAGGACGAAGAGCCGGATTGCGGAAGACAGATTTCCTTGGGCGCGCGTGGCATCGATCTCGGCAACGACGTCCGAGAGCGTGAGATCGCGCTTGGCGGCCAGTTCCTTCAACGTTTCCCAAAAGGCGTCCTCGAGGGATACGCTCGTCTTGTGGCCGGCAATGACGATCGAACGTTTAACGACTTTGCTTTTCATGGCAGCCCATCACTCTACATTATTGGGCTCCAGGCGGTGTCTGTCGAGGTGCCTTTCGGCCTCCTGCTTGTCCGCCTGCAGCCTTTCCCTATCGATGCGCGAGAGTCCATGGATCGAGCGTTTCCGGGCGGCCTCCTGCCCGGCTTCGGCCCTTGCCCGAGCCTTGCGTACTCTCCTCAAATTCACGATCTCAGCCATCAGCTTACCGGAAAGGAACTTTCTCTCAAGTGAACAACTTCAATATCGACTTGAGGCTCGATTGGGTTGCATCTTGTAAGACATATGCGTTGATTAGAAAACAACGTTCCTGTCATTCTTTATCTGGCGTGATCATCCGTGCAAGGCTCATCGCACTTTCAAAAGCTCTTTCGTCCATTATTTTTGCCGCCAATATTTCCTGAAGTAGAGTGGTACCGTTACGGTGCGCCGTCTTGGCAATATAAGCTGCCTTATCATAACCTATGACAGGTGTTAGCGCGGTCACCAGCATCAAGGAACGCGCTACGAGATCGCTGATTCGCGACGTGTCGGCCTCGATGCCGCTGACGCAGTGATCGGTGAAGCTGTTGGTTGCGTCGGCAAGCAACCGGACCGATTGCAGCACGGCGTCGGCGATCACCGGCTTGAATACGTTCAGTTCCAGATGTCCCTGGCTGCCGGCAAAGGTGACGGTACTCTGATTGCCGAACACCCGGGTGCAGACCATGGTCATCGCCTCGCACTGCGTCGGGTTGACTTTGCCGGGCATGATGGAGGAGCCCGGCTCGTTTTCGGGCAGTATCAATTCGCCGAGCCCGGCCCTGGGCCCCGAACCGAGCAGGCGGATGTCGCTGGCGATCTTGAACAGGCTGACGGCCAGGGTATTGAGCGCGCCATGGGCCGACACCAGGGCGTCGTGGGTGGCGAGGGCCTCGAACTTGTTGGGCGCGGTGACGAAGGGCAGGCCGGTCAGGGCGGCAAGCTCGGCTGCGATTCGCTCCGCAAAGCCCTCGCGGGTGTTGAGGCCGGTGCCGACAGCGGTGCCGCCCTGCGCCAGCGGCATCAATTCGGCGAGGCCGGCCTCGACCCGCCGGATGCCTTGCTGCAACTGCGTGACATAGCCCGAGAACTCCTGGCCGAGCGAGAGCGGGGTGGCATCCTGCAAATGGGTGCGCCCGATCTTGATGATGTCCTTAAAGGCCTCGGCCTTGTGCTCCAAGGCGGAGGCAAGATGGCGCAGTGCCGGCAGCAGGCGATCGTGGATCTCGCGGGCTGCAGCCACGTGCATGGCGGTGGGGAAGGTATCGTTCGAAGACTGGCCGCGATTGACATGGTCGTTGGGATGAACGGGCTTCTTGGAACCCATGGCGCCGCCGAGCATCTCGATGGCGCGGTTGGAGATCACCTCATTGGCATTCATATTGCTCTGCGTGCCCGAGCCGGTTTGCCAGACGACCAGGGGAAATTCATCGTCGAGCTTGCCGTCGGCGACTTCGCGGGCGGCGCGCTCGATGGTGTCCGCCAGAGCGGGGTCAAGCACACCGAGCTCGCGGTTGGCGCGAGCTGCCGCCAGCTTGATCAGTCCGAGGGCGTGAATCAGCGGGCGAGGCATCTTTTCGGCGCCGATACGGAAATTCTCGAGCGAGCGCTGGGTCTGGGCCCCCCAATAATGTCCGGCCGGCACGTCGATCGGCCCGAAGGAGTCGCTTTCCTGGCGGGTGGCGGGGGTGGCTTCGATCATGATGGTCTCCTGCAACTGGCCCTGTGCGTTCATGCCCGGATTCGGGGCTCGCATGGCAGCTCATACTCGGCATTTCCGTGGATCACCTATGGCCGCCATTATGCGCCGGACATGGATGACACAGGCAGGGCAAGATGCCCTCATCCTCAAATAAGGCATGCCAAGCCTGAGGAAAGCTCCGTCAAACCGCAATCGCCTCTTTTTTCTGCCGAACAGGCAGCTTATATTCAGTTTGCCGGCTCGCGCCGGCTATGGCGATAAATGGTCATCGAAATAAACCTATCGGACCCGGGGGCAGTACCCGGCGCCTCCACCAGAGCCCGTCAGGGCGGGCTGCGGCGGGGGCGAAACAGGATCGACGAGGGTGTAAAGGGTGTGCTTTCGCTCGGCATGGTTCCGCCGATATCGGGCCTTTTTTATAGTTGCCAACGACAACTATGCTCCGGTTGCGGTTGCCGCGTAAGCGGTAACTAGACCGAAATCAAGTCCTGACGGGTAGCACCGGCAGGCGGGGTCCGGAGGCACCTGGCAACAGAAGCCTCCACTTCATTCCGGTCTGCCTGCAGGCCATCCGAGATGCGGTCTGCGAGGCGTATGCACGTGCCAGCGGGCCCGACCTAATAAGAGCTGGCCTGGTAAGAAATTGCGCGATGAGTATTGACCATATCCGTTATGATCTTCTCACTCAGGATGCGCTGCGCGGCATGGTTCGCCGCGTATTGGCCGATGCTGCGCGCGTCGGACTGCCTGGCGACCATCATTTTTTCATCTCCTTTAAGACCCAGTTCCCCGGCGTCAGTATTCCGGCGCGCTTGGCGGAAAAGTTTCCGGAGGAGATCACCATCGTTCTCCAGCATCAGTTCTGGGACCTTACCGTCAGCGACTACGGCTTCGAGGTCGGATTGTCCTTCGGCAATGCTCCCGAACGGCTGATCGTACCGTTCGCCGCCATGACGGCCTTCTTTGATCCGTCGGTCGATTTCGGCGTGAAGTTCGAAGTCGACGAGGGCGAGTCGGAAGAGGAGGCCGCGCCCACGCCGGCGCCGGCTGCGATCCGTGCGGTTCCGCGTGGCGACGAGGGCGAAGCCGGCAAGGGTGCGCCGACCAAGGAGGCCGGGGCCAAAGAGATGGCAGCCAAGCCCGCTCGCAAGAAAGCCAGTCCGCCTGTGGAAGAGCCGGTGGCGGCGGATGAGGGCGGTGAGGACGACCGGCCCGCCGAGAGCGAGAAGATCGTCAGCCTCGATCATTTCCGCAAAAAGAAGTAGGCGCGCTTTCCCGCATTTTTGCCGGTGAGCCGCGCGTCGCGGATCTGCGCGGTACGTCAGCTCTTATCGATCTCCGCGACAGCGATGTTCGCGACCTCGAGGGTTGGCGCCACATGCTCTTCCTCGCCATCCTCGATCAGCCAGGTCGCTGAAAGCCCTGCCCAAGCCAGGATCCAGTGAAGCAGGCGGCCGCGCTCCAGCTGCGCAGCCCGAGCGACCACTTCGACTTGCCGCGCAAGGCGTCCCCGCGCGGTGGCGACCGTATGGTCCGGATTGCAGAAGAGATTGGCGTAGTCGAAACCCCGTTCGCCCTTCAGGCGTTTGGGGTCGATGGCAAGCCAGCCTCGCTCGCCGAAATCGAGAATGTTGGCGTGATGAATGTCGCCATGAAGGGTGACGACATCGCGCGGATTGGCGAGAAGCGCTCTGGCAGCGACGGCAGATCGCGCAAAAATCTCCCCTGCGGGTGCAGCCTCCAGTGCCTGAAACCGCTGTTCGAGCGGGATCAAGTCGAGCGGAGGCATCGCGCGCGCCTCATGCAACGCACCGACGACTTTGCAGATGATGCGGCTGGCCTCGTCATCCGCTCCGTTTTTGGCCATGTGGACCAGCGAATGGCGGCCGGTGGCGCGCTCGAGCAGGATGGCCCGGTCGTCATGCGCAAGGACACGGGCAGCGCCACGCCCGCCCCACCAAATCATCAGGCCGGCACCCCAGCGTTCTTCCGCCTCAGTGGCGACCTTCAGCATGGCCGGCGCGCCAGCGTGCAGAACCGGCAGAAGGCGGCTCGAATGGGTCACGATCGGATCACCGTCGGGAACCAGCGCCCATCGTCGGACATAGGGGGCGAAATCAGTGGCCGTCGCCATGCCGTCTCACAGGGTATGCTCCCGCTTTTCCTGCCCGGCCATGACGGTCGCCCGATGCGGATTCGCAAAACCCCCTTTGCCGGAGCCGGAAAGGGGGTTTTTTGCTCTCTTGAACGCTCAAGAAGTCCGCGAGCGGCTCAGTTCAGCGCCAGCGCTACGAAGCGCAGTTCACCCTGGGTGTTCGACAGCAGCAGCAGGGCCTGCTTGGTGCCGGACTTCTTCAACTCCTCGATGCGCTTGCTCACATCCTCGGGGTTGGAGACCGCCTGCTGGCCGACCTGCAGGATGACGTCGCCAACCTTAACCTGCTTGTCCTCGGCCGAGGAGCCATTGTCCACCTTGGTGACCACCACGCCCTTGGCGTCGTTGGCAAGCTTGTACTTGTCGCGCAGCTCCTTGGTGATGCCGGACATTTCCAGGCCGAGCGCCTTGGTGATCTTCGGCTTTTCGGGCGTTTCAGTGCCGCGGGTGGATGCCTTGATCGCCCCGTCGCTCTCATCGAGCCGGGCGACGGTCACGGTCTTGGTCAGGGTCTGGCCCTTGCGCAGGATCACCACCTCGACCTTCTTGTCCACCGGCGTATCGGCGACGAGACGGGGCAGGTCCCGCATTTCCTTGATGTCGTGGCCGTCGAATTTCAGGATTACGTCGCCCGGTTCGAGGCCTGCCGGCTTGGCGGGTCCCTTGTCGTCGACGCCGGCGATCAGCGCGCCCTGGGCCTTCTGCATGCCGAGACTCTCGGCGATGTCGTCGCTGACGCCCTGGATCCGCACGCCCAGCCAGCCGCGCCGCGTCTCGCCATAGAGCCGGAGCTGCTCGATCACCGGCTGCACGGTCGCCGACGGCATGGAGAAGCCGAGGCCGATCGAGCCGCCCGTCGGCGAGATGATGGCGGTGTTGATGCCGATGACGCCGCCGTCCATGTCGAACAGCGGCCCGCCGGAATTGCCCTTGTTGATGGCAGCGTCCGTTTGCAGGTAGTTGTCGTAGGGTCCCGAATTGATGTCGCGGTTGCGGGCCGAGATGATGCCCAGCGTCACCGTGCTCGACAGGCCGAACGGGTTGCCGATCGCCATCGCCCAATCGCCCACGCGGACCTTGTCGCTATCAGCGAACTTCACGGCCTTCAGCGGCTTGGGCGGATCGACCTTCAGCACGGCGACGTCGACTTTCTTGTCGCGACCGAGCAGCTTGGCCTTGAGCTTGGAACCATCGTTGAAATTGACCTCGATGTCGTCGGCATCGTCGATGACGTGGTTGTTGGTGACGATGATGCCGCTGGGGTCGATGACGAAGCCCGAGCCGAGCGCTTCGGTTTTTCGCGGTCGCTGCAGGCCCTTGCCGTCCTTGTTGTTGAAGAACTGGTTGAAGAATTCTTCGAAAGGCGATCCGGGCGGCAGCTTGGGCATGGGCTGCTTGGGCGCATCCTCGTCGTCATCGTCATTGCTGCCGGCGGCAACCGTCTGCGACGTCGAGATGTTGACGACGGCATCGATCAGCTCGGCCGAGAGATCGGCGACGGAAGGCGGACCTGCCGCAGCCATGGCCGGCGGCGCTACCAGCGTGGCCGGGCTCGCGGCAAGGAGGGCGGCGATGGCAACGGCGCCGCTGCGGCGCATCAGGGTGTTGAGTTGAATCGGCATCAAGTCCTCGGATGGTCACCCGCATCGGTGTTGATGTGGGGCGCGGTCGGATTGAATTTCAAGTGCGGAATGCGGCGCGAGCGTGACGTACTCGCAAGTTCACGCAAAGTTGGGGCTTGTCAGTTTCACCCGCAACAGGATGGGACGGTGCATCGGGCCCCGAGGTGTCCGGCTACCGAGCCGACGACGTCACATGCCCCTTACGGCCCAGATTATGATGATACCGATGATGGCGGAAATGAATCCGGCGAGGCGGAGCTGCGCATTGGGGGAGTTGGCGACCGAGACCATCATGCGCCGTACCGGATCGGGAAAGGCCAGGAAGAACAACCCTTCGATCGCAAAGGCCAGTCCGAGCGCAGTGATGAAATCACCGAAAGAGAAACTATCCATCCGCCCCACACATTATGTGAACCGCACCCGAACCTTCCGACGGTTTGCGATCCTGGAGCAAAATGCGTTCATGTCTGAACGCTTGTTCGCTCCAGCTCCTTGTTTTCAGCCAATCCAACCGATTGGCCAGAGCGTTTTTGCGATTCTTGGTGAACCCGTCAAATCGCAAGACGCTTTTGGCAAGGGCAGCCGTCAGAATGTTCACGGCGGTCCTAAGAAAAACGCCGGCCGCAATGAAGCGGTCGGCGCAATGGAGCTTTATATAGGGCCGGCGTCAAGCCTATTGCGCCGGAGGAGCCGGGGGAGAGGCTGCCGGGGCCGGTGCTCCCGTAGGGGCGGCCGGCGAACGCAGATAACGGAAATAATCCCAGTCCGGGCTGATGAAGACCTGCGTGTTGTCGGGCTTCATCGCATCGACGTAGTTCCGCATCGACAGGTAGAACTGGAAGAATTCCGGATCCTTGTTGTAGGCATCCGCCAGGATCTTGATGCGGGCCGAGTCGGCCTGGCCGGTCGTTTCCGCCGCCTTACCGCGTGCCTCACCGAGGATCTTGGCGACCTGACGGTCGGCATCCGAGCGGATGATCTGAGCCTGCTGCGTGCCCTGCGAGCGAATCTGCTGAGCCTCGGTCTGGCGCTGCGACTGCATCCGCTTGTAGACGGCCTCGGAGTTGGCCTGCGGCAGGTCGGCGCCGCGGATACGCACGTCGACCACCTCGATGCCGAGGCCGCCGGCTTCACGATTCACCTCGGCGCGAATCTTCTCCATCAGCGCGGTACGCTGGTCACGTACGACGGCGGCGAAGGTCGATTGGCCGAGAACGCGGCGAACCGCCGAGGACAGGATCGAGGAAAGCTGCAGTTCCGCACCTTTCTCCGACCGCGAGGTCTGGAAGAAGCGCAGCGGATCGGAGACGCGATAGCGGGCGAAGGCGTCGACCTTCAGGCGCTTCTGGTCACTGGCGATGACTTCCTGCGGCAGGCTGTCGAGGTCCAGCACCTGCTTGTTGATGTACTCGACATTCTCGATGAACGGCCATTTCCAGTACAGACCGGGTTGGGTCTTGGCCGGCTGCGGTTCGCCGAAGCGCAGGGGCAGGGCGTAGTCGCGCGGCGTCACCGTATAGGCCGACAGATAGACCAGGACCAGGATGGCACCGGTCGCGATCAGGGCGATGGTTCCGAGCGGGGATCTCATTGTGCCGCTCCCTGCTGGGGTTGTGCCGTGCCGGCCGGTCGCTTGAGCAGACGGTCGAGCGGCAGATAGGGCACCACACCCTGGCCCTGGGTCTTCGAGTCCAGGATCACCTTGTTCGTATCGGTGAGGATGGAGGTCATGGCTTCCAGATACATGCGTTCGCGGGTGACCACAGGAGCCTTCTGATAGGCGCTGTAGACTTCGTTGAAGCGCGACGCCTCACCGGTGGCTTCGGCAACGGTACGCGCACGATAGGCCTCGGCCGCCTGGGTGATACGAGCGGCTTCACCGCCTGCTTCCGGGATCACTTTGTTGGCATAGACCTGCGCCTGGTTGATGGTGTTTTCCTGGTCGGCGCGCGCGGCCTGGACGTCACGGAAGGCATCGATCACCTGGGGCGGCGGATCGACATTCTGCAACTGCACCAGACGAACCAGCACGCCGGCCTTGTAGCTGTCGAGGGCGCGCTGCATCTCGGTCTGGACCTGCTGCTCGATCGCCTGGCGATCGCCGGTCAGGATCGGGGTGATATTGCGCTGGCCGATGGCTTCACGCATGGCGCTCTCGGCGACGGCCCGGATCGTGCCGCGCGGGTTCGACAGGTTAAAGGCGTAGTCCTGCGGCGCGGCCGGGTTGATCTGCCACTGCACCGTGAAGCCGATATTGACGATGTTCTCGTCGCCAGTCAGCATTTCATTGGCGCTGTCGCTGTCGCCACGCGTGCCGACATTGATGGTCTCGACGTTGGTCACGGTGGGCTTTTCGACCGTGCCGATCGGATAGGGCACGTTGTAACGCAGGCCCGGCGGGCTCAGCGAAACATATTTGCCAAAGACGAGATTGAGGCCGACCTCATTGGGCTGCACGCGATAGAAGCCGGTGAGGAGCCACAGGCCGACCAGCGCCACCGCGCCGATCGCGATGTTGCGCGGCGTGAAGCCGCCGCCGCCCTGGAGATTTTTGAGGCCGTCCTTGCTGCGGCGAAGCCAGTCTTCGAGATCCGGGGGCTGAGAACCGCCGGATGGACCACCACCCCAGGGACCACCGCCCCCCGGACGTCCGCCCCCGCTGTTGCCGCCGCCGCTACCCCAGGGGCCACCACCGCCGCTCTGGTTACTCCAAGGCATGTCTTGGTCCTTTGATTGTTCGTCTGCCCAAAGCAGGACGAAAGCCCATTCCAAAGAACGGAATAAGCCGGAGAGAAGCTGCATATAGGAATGCAACCCCCCCGATCAATCCGAAACCATGTTTGAAAACAAGCCTCTAAATCGACGAAACGGCGTTCGAACGAAGCTGTCTCCACATGGCGAAGCTGCAGAAACTCCTATGCAGCCCCTTGAAATTCCTATGTAAACCCGGTGCCCGGCTGCAGTTGACGAACATCGCGACGGGCACGTGTTAAATTTCGTTCATCAGCTCGTCAGAAGCAACCGCAAGTGCTTGAGCAGGCTCGACGAAGCGCCAGCCCGGCATCTGGTGGCGGAACCAGGTGAATTGGCGTTTCGCATAATGGCGGGTGTCAGCCTTGGCACCGGCTATGGCATCCCCGAGCCCGATTTCCCCGGCGAGGTAGCGGCAGAGCCCGGGCACGCCATGGGCCCGCATCACGGGCAGGGCCGGATCGAGGCCGCGCCGGGAGAGCGCGCGAACCTCCTCGATCGCGCCTTGCCCGACCATCAGGTCGAAGCGGTGATCGATCCTGGCATAGAGCTCGGCGCGCTCCGGGCTGAGAAAGAGGCGCAGGCATTTGCCGGCATCGAGCAGGGGCGGCGTGTGTGGTTCGCTTTGCCATTCCGACAGGGAGCGGCCGGTTGCCTCAAAGATTTCGAGAGCGCGGATCAGGCGCTGGCGATCACTGGGCCGCAGGCGATTCGCCATGGCAGGATCCTTCTGGCTCAGCCAGCCGTGCAAAGCCTGCGTCTCCAGGCCCTCGGCCTTGGCGCGTACGGTGTTGCGCACGCTGTCGGGAACGGCGGGCATTTCGGCCAGCCCCCGCTCCAGCGCCTTGAAATAGAGGCCGGTACCGCCGATCACGATGGGCAGGCGTTGCTGCCGACGGACGTCATCCAGCGCGGCTGCCGCGTCTGCGCGCCAGCGTCCCACCGAATAATTGACGGCGCCATCGACGTGGCCATAGAGCAAATGAGGTGCGCGCGCCGTCTCGCTGGCATCCGGGCGAGCACTGAGCACGGCAAGATCGCGGTAGACCTGCATGGAATCGGCGTTGATGATGGTGCCGGTGAAGCGCTCGGCGAGAGCCAGGGCCAAAGCCGACTTGCCGCTCGCCGTCGGACCTGCGAGAAGCACGGCGTCATATTGAATGGCTGTCACTCCGGATACCTGTCCTCATGTCCCTTGTCGCCACGCTGATCTCCCATCCGGACCGTCCCGCCGTCGACGCGGCCGCTTTGTCGCGCGCGGTCGAGGCGCTGGCTGCACCGGGGAAGCCCAGCGTTCTGGCTCCCGGCGTGGCCATCGACATCGCCTGTGCAGCCGATGCGCCGATCGTCGAGATCGAGGCTCGTCTGCGCGAGGCTCTCGCGGGGACTACCGTCGATCTGGTGGTGCAGGAAGCCGAGGGGCGGCGCAAGCATCTTTTCCTCGCCGACATGGACTCCACCATGATCGGCCAGGAATGCATCGACGAGTTGGCCGATTTCGTCGGTGCCAAGGCGATGGTGGCCGAGATCACCGAGCGTGCCATGCGCGGCGAGATCGCCTTCGAACCGGCTCTGCGCGAACGCGTGGCCCTGCTGAAGGGATTGCCCGAGAGCATCGCCGACGAGGTCATCCGCGACCGCCTGACACTGACCTCAGGCGGGCCGGAACTGGTGCGTACCATGCGGGCGAACGGGGCTCATACGGCGCTCGTCTCGGGCGGCTTCACCTTGTTTACCGCCAAGATCGGCGCGATGGTCGGCTTCGATGAGCATCACTCCAATCTCCTGGTGGTCAGGGATGGTTACCTCACTGGCGAGGTCGCCGAGCCGATTCTCGGCAAGGAGGCCAAGCGCGCCAATCTCGAGCGCCTGAGGCAGGCGAGGGGCCTGGCAGCCTCCGATACGATGGCAGTGGGCGATGGCGCCAACGATCTCGCCATGCTGGGCGAAGCCGGCCTCGGCGTGGCCTATCGCGCCAAGCCCGCGGTCGCCGCGGCAGCCCGCATGCGGGTGGAACACGGCGACCTGACGGCGCTGCTTTATGCGCAGGGATATCGCGGCGAGGATTTCGCACACTAGATATCGGGCACCAAGGACGAGACCACACCTATCGACGGGAAGCGGGAGCGCCAGATGAGCAAGAACGGTAGCCAGGACTTGTTGGATGTGCTGAAGGCTCGCTTCGATGCCAATATGAAGCGCCACAAGGGCTTCGAATGGGCCAAGGTGCAGGCACGCCTGGAGGCCAATCCCGAGAAATTGCGCTCCCTCGGCGAAATGGAGCGGACGGGTGGCGAACCGGATGTGATCGGCGAGGATCCAACAACCGGTGACTATGTCTTCTGCGATTGCGCGGCGGAAACACCCAAGGGCCGCAGGAGCCTCTGCTATGACCGCCAGGCGCTCGACGAGCGTAAGGAGCACAAGCCGGAGGGCAGTGCAGTCGACCTGGCCGCCGCCATCGGCGTCGATCTCCTTACGGAAGAACAATATCGCGCCTTGCAGGAGCTTGGGGAGTTCGACTTGAAAACCTCGAGCTGGGTGAAGACGCCGGCCGAAATCAGGAAGAGAGGCGGTGCGCTGTTTTGTGATCGCCGCTACGACCATGTCTTCACTTACCACAACGGCGCATCCTCCTATTATGCCGTAAGGGGATTTCGAGGGCGCTTGAAGGTTTAACCCTGCGAGTGGCCGGATATCGTGGCCGGAGCGACGTCTCGGTCATGGTTTGGCAGGAAATCCGCGCTAGTCTTTCAAAGACTGGTGCACAATCTTTTTTGGGAGTCGCGGAATCGCATGCCGCGGCTAAGATCAGGCCATGCTCGACCGCACCCATAAGCCGCATCCCGAACAGGGTTACCTCGACCTCCTCGACCGCGTCTGGCGCGAGGGCACGCCGCGGGTCGACCGCACCGGCGTCGGCACGCGCGCGCTGTTCGGGCAGAGCCTGCGCATCGACCTGTCCGACGGCACGCTGCCCTTGCTCACCACCAAGCGGGTGTCCTGGAAGACGATCGTGCGCGAATTGCTGTGGTTCCTCGACGGCGGCACCAATATCCGGCCGCTGCTGCAGAACAAGGTGACGATCTGGACCGATTGGCCGCTCGCCAAATATCGCAAGGCAACCGGCGAGGCGATCAGCCAGGAGGATTTCGAGGCGCGGATCGTGGCCGACGAGGCCTTCGCTGAGCGCTGGGGCGACCTTGGCCCGGTCTATGGTGCGCAGTGGCGCCATTGGCCGCTCTTCGTGCCGACCGATGTCGAAGGCGAGGAGGGGCTCTATCGCCGGGACCCGAAAGGGATCGACCAGATCGCGCGGCTGGTGCACGACATCAAGCACAATCCGACCTCGCGACGGCTGATCTTCACCGGCTGGAACGTGGCCGAGCTCGACGGGATGGCGCTGCCACCCTGCCACACCACCTATCAATATTTCGTCGCCGACGGGAAGCTCTCCGGTCTGTTGCACCAGCGTTCCTGCGATGTCGGCCTCGGTGTGCCCTATAACCTCGTCACCGCTTCGCTGCTGATCCGCATGCTGGCCCAGCAATGCGACCTCGAGCCCGGCGAGTTCGTCTGGTTCGGCGGCGACGTGCATGTTTACCAGAACCATGGCGATCTCGTGCGTGAGCAGTTGAGCCGCACGCCCAAGCCCTGGCCCACGCTGCGCTTTGCCCGCAAGCCTGCCTCGATCCTCGACTACAGATTCGAGGATTTCATCGTGGAAGGCTACGAAGCCCATCCGGCGATTTCCGCGCCGATCGCGGTGTGAACGGCGAGCCATGAGCGTTCCTGTCATCATTGTCGCTGCGATGGCCCGCAACCGTGTCATTGGCGTCGACAACGGGCTGCCGTGGCACATGCGCTCGGATCTCAAGCAATTCAGGGCTGCCACCATGGGCAAACCCCTGATCATGGGACGCAAGACCTACCAGTCGATCGGGCGCCCCTTGCCGGGGCGGCGGACCATCGTGGTGACGCGCGACCCCGCGTTTCACGCCGAGGGCGTGGAAGTGGCCGCCAGCCTGGAGGCCGCTCTCGAACGCGGGCAGGCCGTTGCCGCCGAGATGAAGGCCGACGAGGTCGTCATTGCGGGTGGGGCCGCCATCTATGCCCAGGCCCTGCCGCGGGCAAGCCGCCTGCTGCTCACCGAACTCAACCTGGAGGCGCAAGGCGACGCCGTCTTCCCCGCTTTGCCGGCCGGAGAATGGCGGGAGGTGTCACGCACGCCCCATCCCCGCGGGGAGGGGGACGATGCCGGTTTCGAGGTGGTGGCGCTGGAGCGCATTTGAGCCTGCGATGTCGCCTCCAACTTGAATTGAGGCGATGTCCGGAGATAGCTGAAGCACCACCTTTGTCATGCCCGGCAATGACAAAGGCCCAACTCGATTCGTTCATGGACGGGTAAATCCTAAGTCTGCTGGTAGACGGTGATCACCTCGTCGAAACGGCGCTGTTCGAGATCCTTCCTGCGCATCAGGAAGTAGACGGTGCCTTCGCCCCAGGCGCCGGCGCTCCAGTCGGCGAGGTCGAGCTGGAACAGCAGCACCCATTCATGGGCTGCCGCCATGACGGCGGAGCGTTCCTTCTTCCACTCGTCCGACGACAAATGCTGCTTGCCGAATTGCGAGACCACGACGGCATCATAGCGAGGATCGTCCTGTTCCGGCTGCGGGCTGCCCAGAAGCTGCTGGCGGTGCCAGCGTCCCGCCGGTTTGAGCTTGCCGCCGGCGGTGAGTGCTTCGCCATAGGCCTCCTCGAAGCTCTGCCCGTTCTTGCCGCTTTGCGTTCCATCGGCTGCCGAATAGGCGGCATGGAGTTTGGCCGATGCCTCCATCTCGATGGCGCTCGGGTCGGGCAGGCTCAGACCCGCACGCAGCGTCATGGCGCGCTCGGGCGCGTCGTAGTTGCTGCCTTCCGGCTGTGATGGTTCGGGCAGTTTGTATTTGGCCCGGCTTTCGGCCGCGTCGCGGCGCGCCTTCTCCGCCGCTTGCACCAGGTCTTTGGGCATGGCAAGCGTGGCGAGCTTGTCACGTGGTGTCCGGTCCCAGATCACCTTGGCCGGGCGTTTGCCGGTTTCCCATGGTCCGACGGCAAGATCATAGAAGAACAACAGGCGTCCGTCCGGTGGAAGGGGAGAGGCAACACTGCCGAGCTTGTCGGCCTCCGCCAGATCGATCTGGGCGAGGAAAGCGTAGGGCAGGCCCTGGGCCAGATGCCGCCGCATCTCGGCGCCGGCTTCCGCATTGCCTTGGCTGGCGATCGCCTCCGGATCGGCCGGTGCCGGTGGACGCGGCCAGGCCGAGCCTGCGGGCAGGTCCGGCCGGCCGCCGAATTTGGTGTCGCCGACCACGATCCGCTTGCCGGGCGCCACCTCGAAGACCAGGGCGGGCACCAGCGCCTCGACCCGCATCTCGATGCGCGGCGTGTCGAAATAGGCCTGCAAGGCCTGTCTTGCATCGTCGGGACTGTCGAACATGGGGAGGCTTTCTCTTGATCCTGGCTTGCTGCCGGGAGCGAGGCAGGGAACGGTAATGAAAGACTAGCGTTGCCAGATGTTGCGCAACAATTGACAATTTCTGCAAATCAGCGCTTGACCGCCTGTTTGCCAACCCTTACAACCCCGTAACTTTCGAAAAATGGGAGCGCGATCTTGCGCAACATCCTTATCGTAGGTTTGGCGTTGTCGGTGGAGCGGGGTTAGCCCGAATCTCCTACGATGACGCACATGGGCCCCTTGAGGGCCTTTTTTATTGCCCGAAACACAAGCGAACGATATTCGAAGCTCGAAAAAGCCCAAGTGCTTGGAAGCCAAGGAAAAAGGCGATGTCGACGAAGCAAATGACCGGCGCGGAAATGGTGGTGCAAGCCATGATCGACCAGGGTGTGGACACCCTGTTCGGCTATCCCGGCGGTGCGGTCCTGCCGATTTATGACGCAATCTTCCAGCAGGAGCAGCTTCGTCACATTCTCGTCCGGCACGAGCAGGCTGCCGTTCACGCCGCCGAGGGATATGCCCGTTCCACCGGCAAGGTGGGCTGCGTGCTGGTGACCTCCGGGCCTGGCGCCACCAATGCCGTGACCGGCCTGACCGACGCCCTGATGGATTCGATCCCGCTGGTGTGCATCACCGGCCAGGTGCCGACCCATCTGATCGGCTCGGATGCCTTCCAGGAAGCCGACACCATCGGCATCACGCGTCACTGCACCAAGCATAATTACCTGGTGAAGCGTATCGAGGACCTGCCGCGCATCCTGCACGAGGCCTTCCTGATCGCCGCATCCGGCCGTCCCGGCCCGGTGCTGATCGACATCCCCAAGGATGTGCAGTTCAAGGTGGGCGAGTATTTCAAGCCGACCGACAACATCCACAAGACCTATCGCCCGCGCCTGGAAGGCGACCAGGACAAGATCAAGGCAGCGGTGGCCCTGATCGCCGGCGCCAAGAAACCTGTGTTCTACACGGGTGGCGGCGTGGTCAATGCCGGCCTGCGGGCTACGGCGCTGCTGCGCGAATTCGCCAAGCTCACCGGCTACCCGGTGACCTCGACCCTGATGGGCCTGGGCGCCTTCCCGGCGGCGGATCCGCAATGGCTCGGCATGCTGGGCATGCACGGCACCTACGAAGCCAATCTGGCCATGCATGATTGCGACGTGCTGATCAATATCGGCGCCCGCTTCGACGACCGCATCACCGGGCGTATCGACGCGTTCTCGCCGCATAGCCGCAAGATCCACGTGGATATCGATCCCTCCTCGATCAACAAGAACGTCAAGGTCGATATCGGCATCGTCGGCGACAGCGCCCATGTGCTGGAGCAGATGCTGGCGGCCTGGCGCGAATTGAAGCCGACGGTGGACAAGGCGGCATTGGCAAGCTGGTGGGATGAGATCGCGGCCTGGCGTGGCCGCAAGTCGCTGGCCTATCGCGGCTCAGACGAGACGATCAAGCCGCAATATGCCATCGAGCGTCTCTACCAGCTCACCAAGGATCGCGACGTCTACATCACCACCGAGGTTGGCCAGCATCAGATGTGGGCGGCCCAGCATTTCCACTTCCAGGATCCCAACCGCTGGATGACCTCGGGCGGCCTGGGCACCATGGGCTATGGCTTCCCGGCCGCGATCGGCGTGCAACTCGCCCATCCGGACGCGCTGGTGATCGACATCGCCGGCGAGGCCTCGATCCAGATGATGCTGCAGGAGATGTCGACGGCGGTGCAGTATCGCCTGCCGGTGAAGATCTTCATCCTCAACAACGAATATATGGGCATGGTGCGCCAGTGGCAGGAACTGCTGCATGGCGGGCGCTATTCGGAGAGCTATTCGGCGGCCTTGCCCGATTTCGTCAAGTTGGCGGAAGCCTATGGCGGGGTCGGCATCCGCTGCACCAAGCCGGGTGATCTCGATGCGGCGATCAAGGAAATGATCGACACCCCGCATCCGGTCATCTTCGACTGCCATGTCGACAAGTCCGAGAACTGCTTCCCGATGATTCCCTCGGGCAAGGCGCATAACGAGATGATCCTGGGCGACGCGGCCATCGATATCGGCAGCGTGATCGACGCCAAGGGCAAGCAACTGGTGTGACCGCGCACGCACTTGCGTGCGCTAGGGAGCGCGGACATCCTGTCCGCTCTTTCTT
>NZ_JBQEPH010000005.1:223141-385399 GCF_052045555.1 Labrys sp. 22185
CCGCGCTCCCAGGAATTTCTGGAACCCCCAATGACCGGATCCGCCTATTTCATGGCCTCGACGGCCGAGACGATCGTGACCCACACCCTCGTGGTGGAGGTCGACAACGAGCCGGGCGTGCTTGCCCGCGTCGTCGGCCTGTTCTCGGGCCGTGGCTACAACATCGAAAGCCTGACCGTGTCCGAGACCCAGCATGCCGAGCATGTCTCGCGCATTACCGTGGTCACCACCGGCACCGCCAGCGTGATCGAGCAGATCAAGGCGCAGCTCGACCGGCTCGTTCCCGTCCACAAGGTCGTCGACCTCACCTTGACCGGCAAGGCCCTGGAGCGGGAACTCATGCTGATCAAGGTGCGCGGCAAGGGTGAGGCCCGCAGCGAGGCCTTGCGTATCGCCGACGCCTTCCGGGCGCGGGTGATCGATGCCACCGTCGAGAGCTTCGTATTCGAGCTGACCGGCAAGGGCGAGAAGCTCGATCAGTTCATCGAATTGATGCGCCCGATCGGGCTGGTCGAGGTCTCGCGCACCGGCATTGCCGCGATCGCCCGCGGCCCCGAGCCGCTCTAGACCCTTCTTTCCATGCGCCAACAGGGCGGTGGGCGCAAGAAATGAAGCCCATCGCGCTTTTTCTCATCACAAACATTGCTTCAAACCCGATGTCGGGCTATTCGCCCGCATCATTTCCCAATCATGAACTGTCTGAAGGACAAGGGACCATGCGCGTTTACTATGATCGCGACGCCGATCTGAACCTGATCAAGACCAAGAAGGTCGTGATCGTCGGCTACGGCTCGCAAGGCCGTGCTCATGCCATGAACCTCAAGGATTCGGGTGCCAAGGAGATCGCGATCGCGCTGCGCCCCGATTCGACCACCGCCAAGAAGGTGGAAGCCGACGGCCTCAAGGTCATGACTGTTCCTGAGGCCGCCAAGTGGGGCGACCTCCTGATGATGGCCACGCCCGACGAGCTGCAGGCCGACATCTATCGCGATGAGATCGCCCCCCATATCCGTGACGGCGCCGCCATCGCCTTCGCCCATGGCCTCAACGTGCATTTCGGCCTGATCGAGCCGAAGAAGACCGTCGACGTCATCATGATCGCCCCCAAGGGCCCCGGCCACACGGTGCGCGGCGAATACCAGAAGGGCGGCGGCGTGCCCTGCCTGATCGCCATCCATCACGATGCCTCGGGCAACGCCCATGATATCGCTTTGTCCTACGCTTGCGGCGTCGGCGGCGGCCGTTCGGGCGTGATCGAGACCAACTTCAAGGAAGAATGCGAAACCGACCTGTTCGGCGAGCAGGTCGTGCTCTGCGGCGGCTTGGTCGAGCTGATCCGTGCCGGCTTCGAGACGCTGGTGGAAGCCGGTTACGCGCCCGAAATGGCCTATTTCGAGTGCCTGCACGAAGTGAAGCTGATCGTCGACCTCATCTATGAGGGTGGCATCGCCAACATGAACTACTCGATCTCCAACACGGCCGAGTGGGGTGAGTATGTCTCCGGTCCGCGCATCATCACCGATGAGACCAAGGCCGAGATGAAGCGCGTCCTTAAGGACATCCAGACCGGCAAGTTCACCTCCGATTGGATGCAGGAATACCGTGCCGGCGCTTCGCGCTTCAAGGGTATCCGCCGCCTGAATGACGCCCACCAGATCGAAGCCGTCGGCGAGAAGCTCCGCGGCATGATGCCCTGGATCGGCAAGAACAAGCTGGTCGACAAGGCCCGCAACTAAAGCCTTTGGAAGTATTGTTTTCCGAATGGTGAGGTGTAATAACGTCGTCTCCCGGTTCATTTGAATCGGGAGACATAGACTTTTTGTGTCCAGCAACGTCTATATGCAGGGGCGAAATGTGATGTGTGGTCGCGCACTCGCACAAGGTCGCGGCTTTGATAGTTTCTCCTAAAGGAAGCCTTTTCATTCAATAGACCGAGGCCCGAGATGCCCGTCAACCGGCGTACCATGCTGCAAGGATTTGTTGCCGCGATTGTCTCTAGCCCCGCGCTCGCGAGGGATATCGACCTTGGTGAGTACTGGGATGTGGAAGAGGTCTCGGTAAGTGGGAACCGACGTTTCAGGGGACGTTGGACCCGCACTGGGAGCATTTCGTTCGCCATGGCCGTACGCGACAATGTATCCGGCGATATCGTGCGCGATACCATCGAATATGCCGGCATCCAAGACAATATGATCACCTTGCTCCGGCGTTCCCTGGGTGAGTATCACGGCACGGTTTCGGCGGATGGTCGCTCCATTCGTGGCACCGCGACCTGGTACACGCCGGTCGACTATTGGGTGGCGCGGATCCAATATGGTGAACCCGGCTCTGAAGAACTTCAGGCATTGTGAACCACATCCTGTGCTTTTGTCGCTGGGCGTTCGCCAGTCTGGGTTCAATTTGTCATCCACGGAGAGCCCGTCATGCGCAGATTGTTGGTTTGGGCGGGGACAGGCTTGATGCTGGCGCTTGCCCTCTCGCTTCCTGCGTGGGCAGCGGGTGAGCGCTTGGCACTCGTCATAGGCAATGACAATTATGCTGTCGCTCCGCGACTCCAGAATGCGGTGGCCGATGCGGTGTCGATGCGTGACAAGCTGGAAGCGCTGGGATTCAAAGTTACGACCGGCCAGGATCTCGATTTCCGGGCGACCAACCGGCTACTCAGTAGTTTCGAAACCTCGATAACGCCTGGTGCCACGGTTTTCGTCTATTTTGCTGGTCACGGCATCTCCATCGGCGGCGCCAACTATCTTCTGCCTACCGATATCGAGCGCCCGGATCCGGGGGCCGAAA
This sequence comes from Labrys sp. 22185, assembly GCF_052045555.1. Classification (NCBI taxonomy): domain Bacteria; kingdom Pseudomonadati; phylum Pseudomonadota; class Alphaproteobacteria; order Hyphomicrobiales; family Xanthobacteraceae; genus Labrys; species Labrys sp. 22185. Next base: position 225,935 of record NZ_JBQEPH010000005.1, read on the forward strand.
GTTTGATTAAGGCCGAATCCTACAATGTCGACGATGTAATAGCCCGGCTGCGCGCCCGCGCGCCGACATCCCTGATCGCGGTGATTGACGCCTGCCGCAACAATCCGTTCGAAGCCATCGGCACGCGCGGCATCGGTGCGGATCGGGGGCTGGCTCGCGTTGATGCGCCAGCGGGGGTGCTGGTTCTGTTCTCGGCGGGGGCAGGTCAAACAGCCCTTGATAGGTTGGGTAGTGGCGACACCGTCAAGAATTCGGTATTTACCAGGGTTCTGACGAAATACCTCAGCAAACCCGGACTTAGCCACATTCTTTTAGCCAAACAGGTACAGACAGAGGTCCGTGCCTTGGCGAGAACTCAAAATCATGAGCAGCAGCCGGCTTTTTATGATCAGATCGATGGGGAAATTATTCTCAACCCGACCGGCAGCGAGAGCAGCACGAAGATCGACCCGCAACCAATTTTGCCGGATGCGCCCCAGCAAGATGCCAAGCTGCCTCCATCCGAGCCGCCCCAACCGGTGCCGGCTCCCGCCAAGGCCAAGCTTGGGGTGACGATAAAACCCCTCAGCCTTGCCGTTGCAAAGCGCATTGGTGTCGATCCGTCGAGGGGCGTGCTTGTCGTCGATGTGGCGACCGGCAGCGTGGCGATGCTCGCGGGTATCCGCAAGGATGATGTCATCGTCAAACTAGGCTCCCGCACGCTATGGGAACCGAAGGATCTGATCCGCTTGCTTGCCGATGTCCGAGTCGGCGCGAAAGTGCCGTTCAAGATATGGCGCGGTGGCCGCGAGGTCACTGTGGACATTATCTTCGATGCAGATCCGGATCGTGTGGTGGGGCCGAGTAGTCAAACCCCCTAAATTGTTTGGGATTTGATTGGAACACTTCAAATCTCAACGGCGCTAGTCGCAGGCATCGAAAGGCTTCGGTTGGTCATCCGAGGACTTGGCGCTGGTGGCGAGAGCTTGCAGCATGGCGTTCTGCTCGGCTAATCCAAGATAGGGGCTGGGTGCAGGAATATTGCTCCGGCGCCTCGCGCTTCAAGGGCGTCCATCGCCTGAACGATCCCCACCAGATCGAGGTGGTCGGCGAGAAGCTACGCGGCATGATGCCCTGGATCAGCGAGGACAAGTTGGCCGACAAGGCCCGCAATTAAGGATTTCGGAAGTATTCTTTTCCGATTTATGAAGTTTAATAATGTCGTCTCCCGGTTCACTTGAATCGGGAGACGGTCTGGACAGCGTTGTCATCACACTGTCAAATGTCATACCAAACCGCTTAAACGGAGAAATTTGGTATGACGGTCGAAGCATCCGCCGGAATTCTCGTTTCTGATCGCAAGCGACGGCACGCCATTGTCGCGGCGACCATCGGCAATGGCCTGGAATGGTTCGATTTCACCGTCTACGGTTTCTTCGCCGCCCTGATCTCGCGGCAGTTCTTTCCCAAGGAAGACCCGCTGACCGCCATCCTCCTGACCGTGACGGTCTATGGTGTCGGTTTCTGCATGCGCCCGGTTGGCGCCATCGTGCTCGGGGTCTACGCCGATCGCCATGGCCGCAAGGCGGCGCTCACCATCACCATCCTGACCATGGCACTCGGCACGGCCTTGCTCGGCTTTGCGCCCACCTATGCCCAGGCCGGCGTGTTCGGCGCGGCCGTCCTGATGCTCGCCCGCTTGATCCAGGGGTTTTCCGCCGGTGGCGAGGTCGGCAGCGCCACCTCCTATCTGGTCGAATACGCCAGGCCCGAGCAGCGCGGCCTGGCGGCCAGCTGGCAGCAGACCAGCCAGGCTCTCGCGGTGGTGCTGGGCGGGCTGTGCGGCGTCGCCATCACCCAGTTCCTGCCGCAGGAGGCGGTGGAGAGCTGGGGCTGGCGGGTGCCGTTCTGGTTCGGCTTGCTCATCGGGCCGGTCGGACTCTATATCCGGGCTCGCCTCGACGAGACCCCGGTTTTTGCAGCCGAGACGACGCGCAAGAGCGAGAGTCCCTTGCGCGAGACTCTGAGCGTCCACGGCCGCGGTGTTCTCTCCGGCTTCGGTGTCACCATTCTGTGGACCGTCTGCACCTATGTGCTGCTGTTCTACATGCCGCTCTATGTCGAGAAATTCCTGGGCATCCCGGCCAAGGACGCCTTCATCTCCACCACGCTGGGCGGCATCGTGCTGATGCTGGGCTGTCCCGTCGCCGGCAGGCTGTCGGACCGGATCGGCCGCAAGAGCCTTCTGCTCACGGCCGCCATCGCCATCGGCATCCTGGTGATTCCGTTGTTTGCCTGGCTCAACGCCAATCCGACGCTGCCGGTTCTCATCGCCGTGCAGGTCGTGCTCGGCCTCCTGCTCGCCGCCTTCACCGGCCCCGCGCCGGCATTGCTGGCCGAACAATTCCCGGCTGCGTTGCGCTCGACCGGCCTGTCGCTTGCCTATAATTTCGCCGTGGCGCTGTTCGGCGGCTTCGCCGCCTTGATCGTGACGCTGCTGATCGAGAGGACCGGCCTCACCATCGCGCCTTCCTTCTATGTGGCGGCAGCGGCGCTCGTCAGCGTTTTGACCCTGGCCAGCATGCGCGACCATACCGGGCAGGCGATCGATTGAGGCGGGAAGACCCCTCGCGCGGCGTTGCTGGGAGGGGCGCTCGCTCCATTTTTTTGGCAGCACTCATCTTCATTGAGTGATAAGATATTGATTCTTATGGATTAATTCCAAATTCATATTGCCATTTCCTTAAGGTTGCGGTGCAATCATGCTGTCTCCAATCACCATGGAGGTGACGGAAATGGTGTCTGTTGTGTTTCGGCGTCAGTTGGAAGGGTACGGCCTCACCACGGCCAATATTCTCTATCGTCTGCCGGACCATCCGGCCTTGCTGCAGGCCTATGTCTGGCAGGAATACGATCTGGCTCCAGCCTTTCCGGAGTTGCACAAATTCCTGGGGTTTTGGCGCGACAAGCTGGAAGGAGCGCTCCATTCGGTCACGGTCTGCCATAGCGGGCTGATCAAGCCGGCGGAGCTGCGCGCGATCGGGCAGGAGTTCCGTATCCACTGAGACGCTGGCAAGGCCGGCAAATCACGGTATAAGGCCTCCCAATCGCGCGGAGGCACCGTGGACAAATATCTCAATGCCGCCAAACGGCTGATCTCGCATCTGGCCGATCAGCTGCAGGCCGACCTTGCTGTCGAATTGTGGAACGGCGAGGTCGTGCCGCTCGGCCCGAACGCCCGTACGGATCTGCGCCTCAAGATCGCGGACGCCGATGCGATCACCCGGCTGGTGCGGCGGCCGCATGCGCTGTTCGACCAGCTCATCCAGCTCCTGGCCGACGGCAGCCTCACCATCGAGGGCGGCACGCTTCTGGATGTCGCCGAACGGCGTGGCAGCATGAATACCAAGGGCTTGTTCAAGCGCCTGAGCAAGCTGCAGCTCGCTCGCGGCCTGTGGCCCTTCGTCACCCGCTCCCTGCCCAAGCAAGGCGTCGCCGAGAAGCACGATTTCGCCGGCAAGGTCGAGGACAAGGTCGAAAAGGGCCGGGACGACAAGCCGCTGGTGCAGTTCCACTACGACCTGTCGAACGACTTTTACGGTCTCTTCCTCGGGCCGACCATGGCCTATACCTGCGCCTATTGGCCCCGGCCCGAAACCACGCTCGACGAAGCGCAGACGGCGAAGTTCGACATGATCTGCCGCAAGCTGCGCCTGCAGCCGGGCGACCGCTTCCTCGACATCGGCTCGGGCTGGGCCGGGCTGATCTGCCATGCCGCCCAACACTATGGCGTCACCGCCCACGGTGTCACCCTGGCCCAGGAGCAGTTCGATTTTGCCCAGGCGCGCATCGCCCGCCTCGGCCTGCAGGACCGGGTCACTGTCGAGCTCAAGGATTATCGCGACCTGACCGGCAGTTTCGACAAGGTCGCCTCCATCGGCATGTTCGAACATGTCGGGCTCGACAATCACGAAGCCTATTTCAGGAAGATTCACAGCCTGCTGCGGCCGCGCGGGCTCTATCTGCACCATGCCATTGCCCGGCCGGCCAAGCGCGACATGAAGAAGTTCCGCAAGAAGCGGCCCGAATTTGCTGCTCTCACCCGCTACATCTTCCCCGGGGGCGAGCTCGATACCGTCGGCATGTCGTCCAACGGGCTGGAGGGCAACGGCTTCGAGGTGCATGACGTCGAGGCCTGGCGCGAGCACTATGCCCGCACCACCAAGGCTTGGGCCGAAAATCTCTATGCAAGGCGCGACCAGGCTGCGGCCGAGGTGGGCGAGGCCAAGACCCGGATCTGGCTGCTCTATCTCGCCGGTTGCTCGCTGGCCTTCGAACGGTCTGCCGTCGGCATCTTCCAGACCCTTGCCTCGCGCAAGGCCAAGGGACCTTCCGGCTTGCCGCCGACGCGCGAGGATCTCTACAGATAGATCTCCGGGACAGGTCGCCCAGGCGGTCAGGCCTCTTGCCGATTGACGGCGATGGGGAACCGCCCTGCGGTCGCGCGGCCGGCGAGATCTTCGGGCCGGCTCCAGGAGAACGGGCCCGTCTTGAGACCGGCGAGGGTCTTGACCATTTCGGAGCGCAGCCAGGGCAGGCGTCCCATCGGGCCGAAGGCGAGGTTCCGCACCGGCCCGGTCAGCCGCGAATGCGACTGGAAGAACTGGGTCAGCACGGTGCTCGCCATCTGGTAGAAGCGGATGTGGCCGCGGCGCTGTGCCAGGAAAGCGGGCAGGGCGGTGTCGATATCGTGGTGCAGGCTGAGTGCATCCGCCAGGGCGACGGCATCCAGCAAGGCCATGTTGGCGCCCTGGCCGAGCTGCGGGCTGGTCTGGTGCCAGGCATCGCCGATCATCACCAGGCGGCCGCGTATGGGCGCAGCAACCGTCAACTGGGCGTAGCGTGCCACCGTCAATTGCTCATGCCGGGTGAATTGCCGCGTCAGTGCCGCCGTCTCCGGCCAGATCGCGGCGACCTCCGCCCGCCAGGCCGCAAGGTCGGTCTCGCTCCAGCGATCGAGATCTTCGACCGGCATGCTCCAGAAGAAGGCATTGAGCGGCGTGGGATCGTGGGGCAAGTGTCCCACCGGCAGCACACCGATCATGAAACGCGCCGTTCGGTAACGCTGCTGCAGGGCGTCGCGTCCAAAGCCGCTATCCCCGGCCACGCCCCAGACCGCGCCATGCCGATAAGGCCGCCGCTGCGGTGCGCCGAGCCTGTCACGAAGGCTGGAGCGGGCGCCGCCGGCATCGACCACCAGATCGAAGGGGCCATGTCGACGTCTGGCCGAGTCCTCGAGCACGGGCCGGTTCTCGATGCTTTCGATGCCGGTAATGTCGGCCGCCTGCTCCAGGGCGATGCCGCGCGTTTCGGCCGCCGTCATCAGCAGGTGGAACAGGCTTGCCCTGTGAATGCCGACGCCGTGCAGCCCGGGTAGAAGCTCGTCATAACGCCGATCGAAGATCAACGGGCCCGTCGGACCGCAACGCCCGTACAGGCGCTCGATTCGGCTGCCCAGGGTGGCGGCATCCTCGCGCAGGCCGAGGCGATCGAGGACGGCCAGGCCCGTCGGCTGCAGCAAAAGCCCGGCGCCCACCGGTTTGGCCTGCTCGAAACGCTCGAACACCACCACGCGGTGGCCGGCATCGGCGAGACAGGAGGCTGCCGCCAGACCGGCGACGCCCGCGCCGACGATGGCAATGGAAAGCTTGACCATGACCGCGACCGTACTGTGGCTGGATGGGTCTTGCCACCGGGCTGCGGTACCGGTCCACAGCGCTCGCCAGCTTGAAGAAACTATCCGGTCAAAAGAATAGCGGTTGTCAATTGTCGGAACAAACATAAGATGGTGTCAGCGCAGCGGATTCAACCGCCTGCGCCAGGCTCGCAAAGAGCCGCATCGGTGCTGTGCGCCGAAAGCAATATGCCGGAGCGCTTTGCGATTTGGTGGAATCGCCGGGAATCGCAAGGACGCGTCGAAACAAAGGGTGAGAGCAAACAAGCGTTCTGAACACGCTTTGCTCGAGGGAGGAAATGGATGCCTAAGGACAGGACGCCGCATACGCGGCGCGATTTTATTCGTTCTGCTTCGTTCTCCGCCGGCGCTGCCGCGGCCCTATTCGGGGGATTCGGCCTCGATCCGGCCTTTGCCGCCGAGGCCGCGAAGGTGGCCGGCCGCTCCGAAAAGCCGCTCAAGGCGGCCTTCTCCAACGCGGGCCTGCAGGCGACCTGGTGCGCCCAGGGCAAGGAAGCCGCCGAATATTGGGGCAAACTCTTCAATGTCGAGGTCACCTGGTTTGACGGCCAGCTCGATGCGGTCAAGCAGCGCGCCGCCATCGACAACATGGCCTCCCAGAAATGGGACTTCGTCGCCATCCAGGCCTTCGGCATCGGCACGCTAACCCAGCCGGTGCAGAAGATGATCGATGCGGGCATTCCCGTGATCGACATGGACACGCTGATCGCACCGCTCGACAAGATCAACGTGCACAGCTTCCTCGCCCCGAACAACGAGTTCATGGGCGCGTCGGTCACGCAGGCCCTGTGCAACGCCATTGGCGGCAAGGGCAAGATCATCATGACCCAGGGCGCCCTCGGCCACACCGGTGCCCAGGGCCGCGCCAGGGGCTTCGAAAGCGTGGTGAAGCAATTCCCCAACATCGAGGTGTTGGATACGCAGCCCGCCGACTGGGACGTCACCAAGGCGGCCCGCCTATGGGAGACCTACCTGACCAAATATCCGCAGATCGATGCGGCCTTCTTCCACAATGACGACATGGCGCTCGCCGCCTACAATATCATGAAGGCGCGCAACCGTACCGACATCAAGATCGGCGGCGTCGATGCCATGCCGCCAGCCATTTCGGCCGTTGCGGACGGACGCATGTTCGCCACCGTGCGCAACCCGTCCTGCCGCATCCATGGCGGGGCGATCGTCGCCGGCGTCGCGGCCGTGGTCGGTGGCGAGAAGACCGGCGAAGGCGGCATTCCCAAGAATGTCGTCACCGACGGTCCCGTCGTCACCAAGGACAACGCGGCCGGCATGCTCTGGATGGAAAAGCACTATCTGATCTGAGCCTTGGATGTCGGTCTTGTCAGTTCCGTCGGCTTGCCGAAGGAATGAGACCGGCAGTCCACCAGGAAATCGGCCGGTGTGAAGACCACCCTTTCAAGGTGTTGAAGTTTGGAGGTCCAGATAGGACGGTGCAACCCCTCATCCGCCTGCCGCCACCTTCTCCCGCAAGGGGAGAAGGTGGCGCGAAGCATCGGATGAGGGGTTAAGCTGCCCTATCCCAGCCTTGCCCCGGTGGGTTCCAAATACCTTGAAGGGGATGGTCCGAACATCGGCACACCCTATTTCGCGTTCCGAGAGGCATGATGGCGCCAGACGACAAGCAATCGACGGCCGATGCGCCTCCGCGCCTGAAGATGACCGACATCTCCAAGTCCTTTGGTGGCGTGGCGGCCCTCAAGGGCGTGGATTTCACGCTGCGGGCCGGTGAGATCCACGGCCTGGTCGGCGAGAACGGGGCGGGCAAGTCGACGATGATGAAGATCATCGCCGGGGTGCACACCGAATATCAGGGCAGCCTGGAGATCGATGGCAGGCAGGTGCATTTCCGCTCCGCCCATGACTCCCTCGCCGCCGGCATCTCCATGGTCCATCAGGAACTCTCGATCGTTCCCGATCTTACCGTCGCCGAGAATGTCTATCTCGGCAAGCAACCGCTCAATGCTTTCGGCCTGGTCGACTGGCCAGCCATGGTGAAGGGCGCGCGCGAGCAGTTGCGCAATCTCGGCATCGACGTCGATCCGCGCATGCGCATCGGGGCATTGCCGATCGGCCTGCAGCAATTGATCGAACTCGCCCGCGTGCTGTTCTCAGGCGCGCGCATCATCATCCTCGACGAGCCGACATCGGCGCTTTCGCCGCCGGAGGTGCAGCGGCTATTCGAGGTGCTGCGCAAGGTGCGGGCCGACGGCCGCAGCATTGTCTTCATCTCGCATTTCCTCGACGACATCCTGAGCATTTCCGATGCGGTGACGATCTTCCGCAACGGCCGCCACGTCATCTCCCATTCGACCGAGGGCATCGACAAGAACTGGCTGATCGAACACATGATCGGCCGAGGCCATGAGGGGCTGGAGGAAAGCTATTCGGGGTCGATCGCCTTGCCGGCAAGACCGGAAGGCGCGCCCGTGCTGGCGACGCAGGGCCTCAGCTATGGGCGGGCCTTTGCCGACGTGACGCTCGACGTTCGTGCGGGCGAAGTGCTCGGTGTCTATGGCTTCATGGGCTGCGGCCAGCTCGAATTCGCCCGCGCGCTGTTCGGCAAGCTCAAGCCGGCCCAGGGGCATATCGAGCTGGAGGGCAAGGCCAGGACCCTGCGCAATACGGCGCAGGCGCGCGAGGCGGGTATCGCCTTCGTGCCGGAGAGCCGACGCTCGATGCTGTTCCATCATCAGCCGCTCTATCGCAACATCTCGATCAGCATTCTCGAGAAGATCTCGCGGCTCTGGCTGAAGCCGGGCGTGGAGCGCAAGACCGCGCAGGGACATATCGAGGCCCTGCATATCCGCCCGCCCATGGTGAACGCCCTGCTTGGCTCGCTCTCGGGCGGCAACCAGCAGAAGGTTGCCCTCGCCAAATGGCTGACCCACATGCCCAAGGTCCTGATCCTGTCGGAGCCGACCCGCGGCATGGATGTCGGCGCCAAGGACGATGTGGTGAAGATCGTGCGCGACCTGCGCGACAAGGGGCTCGCGGTGATCGTGGTTTCGGCGGAGCCTGAGACCGTGCTCTCGCTGGCCGATCGGGTCGTGGTGATGAAGAAGGGACGGATCGTGCGCGAGTTCGCAGCCGAGACGATCTCGAAGGACAAATTGCTGGAAGCGGCCTGACGGAGTGTCAGCCTCCGGCTGACATTTCTTTGGCTTGTCGGCCGGAGGCTGGCACTCCAGATCGGTTAGGAGTTTTGAGGAATGAGCACACCGGTTCAGGATGGCAGCCAGGCGCAGTTTGCACGCCAAGGCCTTGGCGCGATCTTGCGCAACCAGATGCGCAACATCGCGCCTTTCGCCACCTTGCTGGCGTTGGTGATTTTCTTTGCAGTGGCGAGCCCTTCCTTCCTCTCGCTCGACAATCTGGCCAATATCCTGGTGCAGATCTCGGTGACGGGCATCATCGCCGTCGGGCTAACTTTCGTGATCCTGTGCGGGGAGATCGATCTGTCGGTCGCCTCGGTCGCTAACGTCACAGGCGTGGCGGTGGCGTTCTTCACGGCGCAGGAATCCTATGTGAACATCGCCAACGCCAATTTCATCATGCCCGGCGGCGTGGCGATCGTGCTGGCCTTGGTGGCCTGCGCGGCGCTGGGGCTGGTGAACGCCTTCGGCTTGACGCGGATCGGCATTCCCTCCTTCATCATGACGCTGGCCATGATGCAGATCGCCGACGGTATCTGTGCGCTGCTGCTGCGGGGCCAGATCGCCTATGCGGTGCCGGACCTGGTCTCGACACTGGGCTCGGGCAGCGTCGGCGGTCTGCCCTGGATCGTCATCGTGCTGGCGGTCTTCCTCGGCGTCGGCCATATCGTGCTGACCTATACGCGCTTTGGCCGCTACATCTACATGGTGGGCGGCAACCGCGAGGCAGCGGAATTCTCGGGCATCAACGTCAAGATGATCCTGGCCAGCGTGATGGTAATCGCGGCTCTATGCTCGGGTGTGGCGGGCATGGTGGGCGTCGCCCATTTCGGCAGCGCACAGCAGAACGAGTTCACCGGCTATCTGCTCGATGCCATCGCGGCCGTCGTGGTCGGAGGTACCAGCCTGTTCGGCGGGCGCGGCGGCATCGGCAACACCATCGTCGGTCTGTGCGTGCTCGGTGTGCTCAACAATGGCCTCGATCATGTCGAGATCGACAGCTTCCTCAAGATCCTGATCCGCGGCGTCATTCTGTTGATCGCACTGATCATCAATGTGTACGCACAGCGCCTGCGCGATGAGAGCGCCACGGCAGGATAGAGGATTTCCGAATAGCACAGTAATTCCATCATGGCCCGCTATTTGCGGGCCATGTCCTATTATATTGTCTCTAGGGTAGATCTGTGGGCAATTCGGATATTCGGGGTTCAAGATCGAGAGAAATAGGATATAGGTAACGGGGGGGGCGCTTCAGAGACTGTCCCCTGACCGGAGCGTCCCAGGATGATGCGGACGCTGTTCGCATCGTGCGCTGCTCCTCATGCGGCACGGACACGCTCCTCAATCCATCCATCGAAAAAGCACTGGAGGTACCATGCAGAAGATGTTCTATCCGCTGGTATTCGCCTGCCTCATCGTGACGGGGTGTGTCTCTAACCAGCAAGATCCGATGGCGGATCCGCAGGCGGCCGGCATGACAGCACCGCCGACGCCCGGCATGGCGACGCCACAGGCGCCCGGCATGGCAAATCCGGCCTCGACCTATTGTGCGCAGCAGGGCGGCAGGTCCATCCCCGTGCAGTCGGCGAGAGGCCAGCGTGCCGATTGCCAGCTGCCGGATGGCCGGCGCGTCGACGAATGGAAGCTCTATCGCAGCGCCAACCGGCAGCCGCAGGCGACCCTGCCTCAGTAAGGGCGGTCTTTCCTGACTTCAGCAAGAAAGAAGCCGGCCTCAGGGCCGGCTTCCTTTTTGTGGCAAGCAAGTTGCCGATCAGCGCTTGAGGATGCGGTTCACACCGGAAGTCACAGCCTTGAGGGCCGATTTGGTGGTGTCCTTGTCGATGCCGACGCCGAACAAGGTGGAGCCGTCGGCAATGCGCAATTCGACATAGGACACGGCCGCCGCATTCGCACCAGAGCCCATGGCGTGCTCGCGATAATTGGCGACATCGAAGTCGAGACCGCTCTCGGCCCGTATCGCGGCTACGAAGGCATCGATCGGGCCGTTGCCGACGCCGGTGATGGTCTTTTCGACACCTTCATCTCGAATGCGCGCGGTGATGGTCCGCTCCTCGCTCTCCGTGTCGCCGACGATCTGGTGAGAGAGGAAAGCGTAGCGCCCATTGTCGATATATTCGCGGGTGAAGGCATCCCACAGCCGGTCGGCGCCGAGCTCGACGCCTTCACCGTCTGCGATGCCCTGCACCACCTTCGAGAACTCGACCTGCAGCAGGCGCGGCAATTCGATGCCGTGTTCCTTTTCCAGGATATAGGCGATGCCGCCCTTGCCGGATTGCGAATTGATGCGGATCACCGCCTCATAGGAACGGCCGAGATCCTTCGGGTCGATCGGCAGATAGGGCACTTCCCACACCGGCGAGGTCGCCGTCTCGATTGCCTTGAAGCCCTTGTTGATCGCGTCCTGGTGCGAGCCGGAGAAGGCTGTGAACACCAACTCGCCGGCATAGGGATGGCGCGGGTGGATCGGCAGCTGGTTGCAATGCTCGGCCACGCGCACCAGGCCGTTGACGTCGGAGATGTCGACCTGGGGATCGACGCCCGACATGATCAGGTTGCCCGCCAGGATGACGAGGTCGACATTGCCGGTGCGCTCGCCATTGCCGAACAGCGTGCCCTCCACACGGTCCGCCCCGGCCATCAGGCCGAGCTCGGTCGCCGCCACGCCGGTGCCGCGGTCATTGTGCGGATGCAGCGAGATGATGACGCTGTCGCGATTCTTGATGTTGCGCGACATCCATTCGATCTGGTCGGCATAGACGTTGGGCGTCGACATTTCGACCGTGAGCGGCAGATTCAGGATCAGCTTGTTGTCGGGGGTGGGCTGGTAGACGTCCATCACCGCCTCGCAGATCTCCTTGGAGAAGTCGAGTTCGGTGCCCATGAAGCTCTCGGGCGAATATTGGTGGCGGATATTCGCCTCCATGCCCAGTTCCTTGGTGAGCTGCATGATCAGCTTGGCGCCGTTGACGGCGATGTCGCGGATGCCGGCGCGGTCCTGGCGGAAGACGATGCGGCGTTGCAGCTCGGAGGTCGAGTTGTAGAGATGCACGATGGCGCATTTCACGCCTTTCAGGCTCTCGAAGGTGCGGCGGATCAATTCCTCGCGCGCCTGCGTCAGCACCTGGATGGCAACACCGTCGGGAATGCGGCCCGTCTCGATCAGGAAGCGAACGAAATCGAAATCGGTCTGCGAGGCCGAGGGAAAGCCGACCTCGATCTCCTTGAAGCCCATGCCGACGAGCGTGTCCCACATGCGCAATTTGCGCTCGTGGCCCATCGGCTCGATCAGCGCCTGGTTGCCGTCGCGCAAATCGACGGCGCACCAGGTCGGCGCCTGCGTAATGGCACGGGAGGGCCATTGGCGGTCCGGCAGGTCGATCGGCGGCCACGGCTTGTATTTGGCGGCGACGTCAACCTTGGGAGCGGAAAACTGAGAAACCTTGCCTGCATATGTCATGTCGAAAACTCTTAGCCAAAGAAAGGGGCGGCGAGGCTAGTCGACCGCGATCGTATTCCCCTGAGCGCCCAGGCTGAAGCCCGGCCGGCCCTCAGGGGCGGCTAAGGAGGAGGCCGGAAAGGAGGGCGAGCGCGAGCGCCGGCGCCGGATGCGCAAGCGTCTCGAATTTGGCGGGCGATATCGCCACGGCTCAATCCCTTTCCTGTGATGGCCCGGAGCCATCAGGTGCAAGGGCTTGTACAGTGCTGTGATGGAGGGGGCAAGGGGAAATGCCGCGACGAGCACGACGCCAAAATGCCTTTGCGGTGGAGAGGTGGATGCAAGGACTTGAGAGCGACACGCTTGCCTGCGATCACAGGACATCAACCAATGGACCTACCCGATGCGCTTCCTGATCTGTCTCGCCCTGCTGGCGGTTTCGTCATCGTCGGCCCTGGCCGCTTCCTGCTCCGAGCGCATTGCCTTCGTGCAGCGCGTCATCGACGGCGACGTGAAGACCGGTTTTGCCGACAAGAAGGTGCATGATGCGATGAGCAAGGATCTGGCCGATGCGGGCCAGGCCTGCCGGGCCGGCGACGACGCCAAGGCCCAGGCGCTGATTTCCTCGACGCAGCGCCGCCACGGCTACCCCGTTCGCTAAGGCGTGTCGTCAGGTATCGAGCCGATGCGCCAGATAGGCGCATTGGAAGGCCGGCATGCGATCGGCGCGGATGTCGGCCGGTGACGCAACGACATGCATGCGCTCGAGTTCCGGCCTCTCGTCTTCGGCCAGGAAGCGTTCGATCCCGTCCTTGAGCTCGACCGAAGACAGGGGCGATCGCACCGATTTCATCAGGGCGATGCGCGGGCCGTGGAAAACAGCGGTCCAGCCGGAAGCGATTTCGACGTCGGCCGTGGTGACCCCGGTCTCCTCCTGCAGTTCACGGGTCACGCTGCCGGCGAGATTGACGATATCGCCATCGAGGTCGGAGGGGTCCGGGGTGCCGGCCGCGAAATAGATCGCTCCGGCATTGGAGGTATGCTCGGCCATCTCGCCGAGCAGGAAGGCGCCGTCGGCGGCCTCGAGCGCGGCCATGGCGAAACAGTTCCACCGGGCCTCGCCCGGCATGCCGAAATCCCGCCAGGCCAGGAAGCTGGCATAATCGGTCATCAGATAGGCGCCGCTGAACCGGCGTCCCATGATCTGCCAGCGATGCAGCAGCAGGATCTTGCCATTGAAGCTCGCCGGCTTGGCCTCGATCACCTTCTGCCAATGCGCTCTTATCGCTTCGGCATTCTCCTCGGCGAACCGCCAGGGCCGTTGCTCCAGGCGGCAATCGATGGCGTCGAGCTCGACGATCTCCGGCTCAGACATGCAGGCTTCCCTCGCTGACGATCACGGCTGCGCCGCCGATCGAGGCTCCAGCCAGACGCGTGCCCTTGATGGTCATGGTGAGGTCGATCAGGGAAGGACGGCCCATTTCGAAGCCCTGCTCGATGCGGAAATGCCGAGTGCCGTCGGCGAGATCATCGAAACGGGCAATCACGCCAGTGAGCCCGGCCACGGCCGACCCGGTGGCGGGGTCCTCGGGGATGCCATCGCCGGGCGAGAACATGCGGGCGTGGAAGCTCGATCCGGCCTGGGCGGTCTGGCGCGTATAGGCATAGGCCGCGCCAAGGCCCTCCTGGCCGAAAGCCTCCGTCCACAGGCTGGTATTGATGCGGATGTGTCCCATGGCTTCCAGCGACCGGACAGGCACGAACGTATAGGGGAAACCCGTGCCGAACACGGTGGGATGGTGGTTCTCGAAACCGATCTGATGTTCGCTCAGGCCGAGCGCTTCGGCGATCAGGTTCGTGGCCGCCGGTGCGCCACGCTCGGTCGGCAGGGCCGGAATGTCGAACCGGGCATAGACGCTGCCATCCTTGAGCGAGACCGCACAGGGCACGATTCCGATCTGCTCCTCCAGCCCGAACAGATAGTCACCCGGCTTGCGGTCATGGTCGAGCAGTGCCAGGAGCACGGCCGTGCCAACGGTAGGGTGCCCGGCGAAGGGCATTTCGAGGCCCGGCGTGAAGATGCGGATGCGGGCTCGATGACGGCCGTCGTCCGGTGGCAGGACGAAGACAGTCTCCGACAGGTTGAATTCGCGTGCGATCTGCTGCATCGCGGTGGCATCAAGTCCCTCGCTATCGAGCACCACCGCCAGAGGGTTACCGGCCAGGGCACGGTCGGCGAAGACATCGAGCGTATAGAAACGACGGGGCATCAGAAGGTTCCTCGCAAGGCAAAGGGGTAAAGGACAGTGGCTGCAGGGCAGGGCTCTGCGCGCGGACGATCCGGCGGAAACGAAAACGTCTTCCAGAAAAGCTGATAGCCTTTTCGATCAAGAAAACGCGTCAAAACAGAGAGTTAGAGCAACGTGCGAGAAATCGCATTCTGCCCTATACCGCGACGACCTCGAAGCGACGGCTCGGCGTCACGAATTCATCCTGGGCCGCCACGGTGAGGATTTCCCGCGAGCCGGCCTCGGCGGTGCGCTTGAGCAGGCCGTAGATCGAGGCGCTGGCAAGGTCCAGCGCTTCGGCTGCCGAGCCCGAGCGTTTCCAGTGCAGGTTGAACAGTGCGGCGATCGCGTCGCCCGCTCCATTGATGTCGAGCCCCAGCCGGGGCGTGCGCACCCTGTAGAAGCCGTTGCCGTCCGAGGCCAGCAGGTCGATGGCGTCGTCCGGCGTGTCGTCGGTGTCGAGGGAGGTCACCAGCACCACCTTGGGGCCGACGGCATGCAGGGCGGTCACCGCGGCCTTGGCATCGGCGAGCCTGCGTACCTCCCGCCCGGCCAGATATTCGAGCTCGAAGCGGTTGGGGGTGATGACATCAGCGGCCGGGACGGCCTGGTCGCGCATGAATTCGGGAATGCCCGGCCTTACGAAGACACCGCGGCCGATGTCGCCGATCACCGGATCGCAGCAATAGGTGGCGGCCGGATTGGCGCTGCGCACCTTGTCGACGGCGGCGAGAATGGCGTTGCCGATATCGGAAGAACCCATATAGCCGGAGATCACGCCATCGCAGAGGGGCAGGACACCGCGCTCGGCCAGGCCCTCGACCAATTCATCCACCATGGTGCCGTCATAGACCCGGCCCTTCCAGGCACCGTAGCCGGTGTGATTGGAAAATTGCACGGTATGGATGGCCCAGACCTCGCAGCCCAGGCGCTGCATCGGGAAAACCGCCGAGGCATTGCCGACATGGCCATAGGTGACCCAGGACTGAATGGACAGGATGTTCATGGTGACTCGGACAAGCACACTGAGGGACCAGCACAACAGACGAAATTCGAGCCGAGCGCAACGGTCCGTCGATGCCACCGGTCATGATCATTTTTGATCGTTTCGATCAAGCGCAGCTATGCAAAGCCAAGGGAACCCGCTTTTCCGCCATGCCGGGGGCGGGGGGAAGGGGACTTTCCGCGAGGCGGCGGCATTCCCATATCGGTGCTCAGTATTCAATTTCTTTGTCTTGGGTCGATACCATGTTGCTCGACGATACACCCTCCGTGATTTTGGACGAGGATACGCATCCTCAACAGACATCATCCCTTTCCACGCCCGAAGACGGGCTGTTGCTTGACGCCTATTCGAACACCGTCATCGACGTTGCCGAACGCCTGGGTCCCGCCGTCGTGAAGCTCGACATCCGCAAGGGCGGCAAGCCGGCAGGGTCCGGCTCCGGCGTCATCCTTTCACCGGACGGCCTGGTACTCACCAACAGCCACGTCGCGCAGGGGACCGCCCGCGTTTCGGTGCAAACCCAGGATGGCCGTCATTTCGATGCGCGCCTGATCGGTGATGATCCCGATACGGACCTGGCCCTCGTCCACATCGAGCAGCCGGTCAGTCTGCCCTCGGCGCGGCTCGGCAATTCCAGCCTGTTGCGGCGCGGGCAGGTGGCGATCGCCATCGGCAACCCTCTCGGCTTCGAGGCCACGGTGACGACCGGGGTGATCTCCGCACTCGGACGCTCGCTGCGCGCCAAGAGCGGGCGGTTGATCGACGACGTGATCCAGACCGATGCGGCGCTCAACCCGGGCAATTCAGGCGGCCCCCTCGTCTCCACGCTCGGCGAGGTCATCGGCATCAACACGGCCGTGATCATGGGCGCGCAGGGGATCTGCTTTGCGGTGGCGTCGAACACGGCGAGCTTCGTGATGGGGCAGCTCATCCGGCATGGCCGCGTGCGGCGCGCCTCCATCGGCATTGCCGCCCAGCAGGCGGTGATCGCCCGCCGCGTGCAGATGGCGGCCGGCATCGACCAGGGCGTAGGCGTGATGATCGCCACAGCCGAAGCCGGTGGCCCGGCTGACAGTGCCGGACTGCTGATGGGCGATATCATCGTCGCCCTGGACGGACGCCGTGTCGCTGCGGTGGACGATCTCATCCGGCTGCTTGGCGAGGAGCGGATCGGCAGGTCGACGCGCTTCGACGTGCTGCGCAACGGCAAGCCCCGCTCCCTCGACGTGATGCCGCGGGAGCGGCAGGGATCATGAGGGCGGCAGGCCGCCTGCGCTGATCCGCCTCAGCGTCCCGACACCTGCCTGACGACCCTGCGTACGCTTCGCAAGGTCGGCGTGACAACCTGCATGACGGCGGCCTTGGCCCGATCGGCGCTCGGGCTGGGACCTGGGCGCTGCGGATGCATGCCGATGGCGCGCAGATAGCGATTGGCAGCGCGGACGCGCCCGCGCCCACGGCTGGCATCGGTCTCGAAGGAGAAGGCGTAGGAGATGCTGCGCACGCCGCCGGTCCGCACCCAATGGGGGGCATCCTGCGGCTGATGGAAGCCGCGGCCCGGCTCGAGGTCGAAGACATGCTCCTGCTGGGGGTCGCAGCCTTCGAGATCGAGCTGGCCGATATTCACCGTGCCCCTGACATAGAAGCGTTCGAGATCGCTCTCCTCCACCACGTTGGGCGGGAAGACGTGATAATGCTTCGGCCCCTCGATCTGGAAGAAATGCGTGATTTCCGGATCGAAATGGAAGGGTGTGGTGGATGCGGCCGAGGAAATGAAGAGGGCGGATTCGAGTCGTGCGATCCTCTCGTCGCCCAGGCCGCCGCGGAGTGCGGTGACCTTGCGGAAGAGCGTGTCCAGCAGGTCGCGAAAACCGGAATCGTGGTTCTCCAGGCGTTTCAGCAGGACGCGGGCGGGTGCATTGCCCAACTGCGCCAGGACCTCGTGCGGCCTGGCCCGGTTCTGCTCGACGTCATAGAACTTCGTGCCCGGTGTCGGCGCCGATCCCGCGATGAAATAATCCTGCGGGCTGTCGGCATAACGCTCGGCCAGAGCCGCCAGCGCGTCGGGCTGGAACATCGGCAGGCGATGAAGGCCGTGCTCGAAGGCAAGGGGTACGCGATCGTAGGCGGCGCGATAACCATCGGCATCGAGGGTGATGAGTTCGTCGGCGGAAAGGCTCATGGCCGGGACCATTCGTGAAAAGAAGACATGCACTAATTTTGAAAGTATCTTGCTTATTGAGATCGACGGTTACAAGTTGGGAAAAATGTGAAGTGTAGCGGTCTTAGTGGATAGGTTTGGATATACTGAGGGTACTCCGAATTGTACGGAGGGGGTTATCCGAACGTAAGACAGCCCTTATTTGGTCGGTTGCAAGACCCCTGCGATGGAGCGCCGTCTACTTCTTTTGGCGATTGGAGGCGGGAATGGCCTCACAAAGGCGGAGCTTCGCCGCCGCAGGCGCGAGGGGGCTGCCATTCCGCGAAGGGGACGATTTCGCAGTTTGGCCAAGCCTGTTCCTTCCGGTCGAGCCACGGCATCGATCAGGAGGAACAGGCGGGGTTCGAACGCTGCTCAGGCCTGCCGGCGCAAATAAAATCCCTCGAAATAGGTCAGTGTGCGCTCGGGATGGAAGGGGATTTCGGCCTGGAGCTCGGGCACCAGCCAGCGATCCTGCAGGCGATAGCCACGCGCCTCGAAATAGGCCAGGAACTTCGCGCGATTGAACAGCCGGCACGGGATGACGGAGGATACGTGGTTCTGGGCCGTCCAGGCATCGGGGGCGTCTGAGATCGGAATCTTGTTGATCAGAATATGTTTGGGCAAGGCCGGCACCGTGTCCAGAATGCCGGGCCCCTGCTCGCCGAAGGGATCCGGCAGATATTGGATCATGCCCAGCATGAGCATGATGTCGGGGGCCGGCGCCTCTGCCAGTTCCGACCCGAAGCTGATCATGGTGGAGCCGAGCCTCGCATGGCGCTGCCGCCCGCGCTCGACCATGTCGGGCATGTCGACCACATGCCAGCTCAGGGGCGGCTTCAGGAGGCCATAACGCTCGCATAATTCATAGAAGATGCCGCCGGCGCCACCGAAGTCGACCACCGTGCTGCCCGGCTGGAGGAGCTTCGACAGCCACAGCATGACGGCGAATTGCGAGGTCTGGAACAGGGTTGGGGCTTCGACTTCCGCATCGCGGACCAGCAGTTCGGCGAGTGTGTCGTCATGCCAGCCGACCTTGCCGATATTGGCAGAAAAGCGCTCGGCTTCGGCGTAGCTGCCGAAGAGCCCGTAGAAAAGATCCATCCGGCCGGCCCAGACATGCCGGAGGTAGAGTCCCTTCAGGAAGGGCAGTTTCCCCAGCCAGGCGCCAATGGCGCTGTGCATCATGAGGGCCTTGAAGAGCTGTTTCATGGAAGTCCTGGCGGTAGGGGCATCATGCTGGCGATCTCGGGTGTCGAGTTTCGACGTCACCACGGACGAAGCCGTGCCTTCATACTGTAGTCGAGCCCGATTTGCTCCATCTCGATCGGAGCATGAAGATTAATTGCGTGCAATGAAAGTGGATCGTCGTCGATCATCATGTCGGCGCTGTAATAGTGCCAAGGCTGGTCGAGACGAGGAATCTGCGACGCGGCTAGGCCGCCGGCACGCAAAGACAAACGCGCCGGCATGAGCCGGCGCGTAGCAGTCCTTCCCGGTCCTCGCTATCAGCAGATAGCAAGGAAGGTGGAGGTCGATCAGAACTTGTAGGAAATGCCGGCGCGGATTGTATGGGTCTTCAGATTGATCCGGTCGTTGTAATTACCAGCCGCCGTTGTCGAGTAATTAAAATAATCCTTCTTGCCGTAATCGGCATAACGATATTCGACGCGAGCGATCAGATTGTCGGTGACGGCGTATTCGAGACCGGCGCCGACAGTCCAGCCAACCTGGGTGCTGGAATAACGCAGCGGGCCGTCGACATTCCAGATGGGTGCGAAATCATATTTCCCGAATGCGACACCGCCCGTGACGTAGGGCAGGAAGCGATCAAGGGCGTAGCCAACCCGCAGACGAACCGAACCATCCCATTTGAGCTCTGCCCGCTGCTTGTAGGTGGTGATCGGGTCTGGTGCGCCGTGCGAGAAGTTGAGGTTGCCTCGTGCCCTCGCACTTCCCTTCAAGGAATCGTAATTGATGTCGCCTTCGATGCCGACCACCAGATTGTTCTGGAATTGGTAATTGTAACCCGTGTAGACGCCGGCAGTGAAACCGTTAGCGGTCAACTTGCCTTTGTAGTCCCATTCGCCGCTAGCGATCCAATAGTCCGAATAGTCGGACTTGCCCCAAGTATAGCCGGCCTGGACGCCGCCGTAGAAGCCGGTCCAGGAATAGGGGGCTGCCACTGGCGCGATCGGTTCGACGGGCTGCGGAGCGAGATCAGCGGCGTAGGCAGCCGTTGAGGAAAGCAGGATTGCCAGAGCTGCGGCAGAAATTTTCATGGCTACATGTCCTAACAACATTTTCCGAATAGTGACGTTTCTCGGACGTTGAGTCTGTAACAAGAAAGCCACACTGGGTTGATTTTTATAGATGCCGTGGAGATGGCGGTATATAATTGCCATTCTATGGTGCTTGCAATTGAAAATTCGGGGAGTATGTCCTAGCTTTAGGTGAAATAAAGCTCATTATTTAGAAATATTAACCTTCAATTTGTTCCAAACGACTTATGGAGACGTAGACCTTGCTATCGATGGGGGAGGGGTTTTGAGCCCAAGCGGACAGAGGCTCTACCTCGAAGGTATTATGTCAGTATCTTTTTGTCGGTGAGTATTCGAACCTACCGTCATCGTGAAATAGCAAAAGGCCCGCGAGCTTGGGGCTGGCGGGCCTTGGAAGAATGGATCGTCGGCTGGGAAGTATCGGTCGAGTGAACCTCAGGCCTGGACGAGCCAGGCGTGGTCCGGATCGTTGTGGAATTTCCAGATGCGCTTGGGACCAGCCATGACATTGAGATAATAAAGGTCATAGCCGTGAGCGGCACCGACGGGGTGATAACCCTTCGGCACGAGCACGACGTCACGATCTGAAAATGCGATCACTTCGTCCAGCGAGCGGTCGTCCGTATAGACGCGCTGGACACCATAGCCCTGCGTCGGGTTGAAGCGGTGATAATAGGTTTCTTCCAGCTGGCTCTCTGCGGGCAGATTGTCCTGATCGTGCTTATGGGGCGGATAGCTCGACCAATTGCCGGAGGGGGTGATCACCTCCACCACAAGCAGGCTCTCGGCCGGTTCCCATTCGGGCAGGATGTTGCGGACATGGCGCGTGTTCGAGCCCTTGCCACGGGTTTCCTGCCCGACCTGGTCGGGACCGATCACGCGAGCCGGCAGCGCACCGGTGCCCGGTGCCGCGCAGACGGCCAGTTCGACGGGGGTTTCAGCCCTGACCTCATAGTTCGAGCCGGCGGGAATGTAGACCGACCAGGGCGCGCCTTCGAAGGGATTGCTGCGCTCGCCCAGCACGCCGAAATCCTGGCTGCCGGCCTTGATCGAGGCCTTGCCGGCCACCAATACCAGGCAGATCTCGGTAGCGCCCGTCTCGGCGCTCAGGCTTTCGCCGGCCGCAAGCTCGTGGACTTCGAAACCGACATAGGTCCAGCCGGCCGATTGCGGCGTGACCTGGTGGATACGCGAGCCGGACTTGCCAGGCTTGAGGAGAAGTTTCGACATGATGGCCTCCTCGGGCTCATTGCTGCCGGGGCGTTTTCCTGAAAAGCCGATCGACTTTTCGATCGGAA
This sequence comes from Labrys sp. 22185, assembly GCF_052045555.1. NCBI lineage: Bacteria > Pseudomonadati > Pseudomonadota > Alphaproteobacteria > Hyphomicrobiales > Xanthobacteraceae > Labrys > Labrys sp. 22185. The sequence continues at coordinate 247,370 of NZ_JBQEPH010000005.1, forward strand.
GAACGCATCGAACCACAGGGTTGGAATAAAAGCGCGTCTTTTGCCAAAACGCGCGCTCTCGTCAGGCTGCCTTCAATCCCGTCTCGCCGAGCACCTTTCGCAGATGCGCATAGCCGGCCTTGGCATAGGTCAGCGGATTGGCCTTCTTGGGATCCTGTTCGGCCTCGACGATGACCCAGCCGGAATAGCCCTGGAGTTCGCGGAATACGCTGGCAAAGTCGATCATGCCGTCACCGGGAACCGTATAGACACCGGCGAGCACACTATCGAGGAAACTCCAATCCTGCGCATCCGAACGCGCCCTGACCTCGGTTCGCACATCCTTGGTGTGGACATGGCTGATGCGGCTGCGATAGCGGCGGGCGAGATCGGCAGGATCCGAGCCGCCCCAGGTGGCATGGCCGGTGTCGAGCAGGAGGTGCACGGCGGGGCCGGTCGCCGCCATGAAGGCATTGATGTCGGCCTGCGACTGCACGATCGTGCCCATGTGATGGTGATAGTCGAGCTGCAGCCCCTCGGCCTTCAGCATCTCGGCATAGGCGGTGATGCGGCGGCCGTATTCGGCCCAGTCCGCGGACGCCATGACAGGGCGTTGCGACAGCGGTTTGGCCTTGTCGCCGTGGATGGCGTTGGAGGTCTCGGCCACGATGAAGACGCTGGTGCCCATCGCCTTGAGCAGGTCGATATGGGCACGCGCTGCCGCGAACTCGGCATGCTCGTCCCGGGTCAGCAATTCGATCGAGTGCCAGCCGCCGACACAGGCGAGGCCGAAGGGGGCAAGGGCTGACTTGAGGGCGTTCGCCTCGCGCGGAAACTTGTTGCCGAGCTCCATGCCCTCGAAGCCGACTTCCCTGGCCTCCGCCAGGCAGGTTTCAAGCGGGGTGTCGCCGCCGATTTCGGGCATGTCGTCATTCGACCAGCCGATGGGGTTGGCGCCAATACGGATAGGCATAGGAGAACTCCGGAGAATATTGGTTCGGGGGCGGGTCTTCAGACCCAGCATTCTTACAGGGGGAGTAGGGGAGAAGGCGGGTCTGAAGACCCGCCCCCGGTGATGCTCAGTCGCCCACGCGCTGCAGGGTTTTTTTCTGGACATAGGCCGCATGGGCCGCCTCGACCTCGCGGCGCTGGGAAACCTCGGGGACGGCGACGTCCCACCAGGCCCCGCCCGCATCGGTCGATTCCAAGGGATCGGTATCGATCACCACCACAGACGTGCGGCTGTGCCCGCGCGCGGCAGTGACGGCAGCCTCCAGCTCGGCCAGGCTCTTCACCTTGACGGCGTGCGCGCCGAGGCTGGCGGCGTGGGCGGCGAAGTCGATGTCCGGCAGCACGTCGTGGCGGGTATCGCGCAGCAGGTTGTTGAAGCTCTCGCCGCCCGTTGCGCGCTGCAGGCGGTTGATGCAGCCATAGCCCCGGTTGTCGAGCACCACGATGGTCAGCTTGGCGCCGGCCATGATCGAGGTGGCGATTTCGGAATTGGCCATCAGATAGGAGCCGTCACCGACCATGACGATGACCTCGCGGTCAGGCTCGGCCATCTTCACGCCGAGCCCCCCGGCAATCTCGTAGCCCATGCAGGAATAGCCATATTCCATATGATAGCCGCCGGGCGCGCCCGCCTGCCAGAGCTTGTGGAGCTCACCGGGCAGGCCGCCGGCGGCGCAGACCACGATGTCGGTGGGCTTGCCGACCCGCTGCACGGCGCCGATGACCTGGGCGTCTGAGGGCAGTTCGGCATTGCTGGCGTCGGTGTAGCGGCTGGCCGTCTTCAGCCATGCTTCGCGGCCTGCGATCGCCTTGTCCGTCCATGACGTCGGCGCTTTCCAGTCGCCGAGGGCATGCGAGAGCAGTTCCAGCCCGACCTTGGCATCGCAGACCAACGGCAAGGCGCGGTGCTTGCTCGCATCGAAAGGCTGGGTGTTGAGGCCGATGATGCGATGCGTGTCGGCCTTGAACAGAGCCCAGGAGCCGGTGGTGAAATCCTGCAATCGGGTCCCCACGGCCAGCACCAGGTCGGCTTCCTCGGCCACCGCATTGGCAGCACCGGTGCCCGTCACGCCGATGGCGCCCATGCCGAGCGGGTCGTCCAGCGCGATGGCGCTCTTGCCGGCCTGGGTTTCACCGATCGGGATACCATGTTTGGCGGCAAAGGTGGCGAGAGTGCCTTCAGCCTGCGAATAGAGCGTGCCACCGCCGGTGACGATCACAGGCTTGCGGGCGGCCTTCAGGGCGGTGACCGCGGCGGCCAACTCGTCTTCGTCGGGGCGGGTACGCCGGCTCGTCCAGACCCGTTCTTCGAAGAAGGAAGCGGGATAGTCATAGGCCTCGGCCTGCACGTCCTGGCATAGTGCGAGGGTCACCGGCCCGCAATCGGCCGGATCGGTGAGCACCGTCATCGCCCGTGCCAGGGCCGGAATGATCTGCTCGGGGCGGGTGATGCGGTCGAAATAGCGCGAGACGGGCCGGAAGGCATCGTTCGGGGTGACGGTGCCGTCGCCGAAATCCTCCAACTGCTGCAGCACCGGATCCGGCCGGCGATTGGCGAAGACGTCGCCGGGCAGCAGGAGGAGGGGCAGGCGGTTGACATGGGCAACCGCCGCGGCGGTGACCAGATTGGTGGCGCCCGGCCCGATCGAGGTGGTGCAGGCCATCATGCGGCGCCGTCGCATCGCCTTGGCATAGGCGGTGGCGGCATGGGCCATCGACTGCTCGTTGTGGGCACGATAGGTCGGCAGGGTCTCGCGCGCCTGGTAGAGGGCCTCGCCGATACCGGCGACGTTGCCATGGCCGAAAATGGCGAAGACACCAGCGAAAATCGGCACCGTCTGCCCGTCGACGACTGTCTTCTGGGCGGTGAGGAAGCGGACCAGGGCCTGGGCCATTGTGAGACGGATGGTTGCCACGAAATCTCTCCCTGAGCATATTGGACTCAACTGTCAATATGGTTGAGTGGCCTGCTCCAAATGTCTTTGTCGAGAAGTGGAGGCCCCTTGCGGACCTCGCTTGGAATGCCGGACCATAGCCAGCGCGAAGCTGCTTCGCGAGTGCTATTGGGCCGCCGCAGCCTGTCCCGAGGCACTCTCCCAGGCCTGAACCAGCCTGGCGAAACGCGTTGCCATCGCGTCGACCGCATCATCGTCGCTGAGAGCCCCGCGCAGCCAGGCACGGGCCGGTTCATTGAAGATGGTGCGTCCGACGGCGAAGCCCTTCACCATCGGTTCACTCGCAGCCACGGCGAAGGCAGCCTCGAGGTCCTCCTCCGGTGCTTCCAGGCCAAGCAGTACGATGCCACGGCAGAGCGGATCGTTACGCTCGATCACCGCGGCGACGGCGCGCCAGGCCGCGGCGGTCTTCAGTGGCTCCAGTTTCCACCAGTCGGGTTTGATGCCGAGGTCGTAGAGGCGCTGCACCACGCTCGATACCGTGTCGTCTTCGAGTGGACCATGCTTGCCCGCGATGATCTCGATCAGCAATTCGCGGCCCACCGTGCGTGCAGCCGCGTGAAGACGCAGCAATTGGCGCTCCTGCTGCTCCTTGAGAGCAGGGGGGTCGCTGGGATGATAGAAGCACAGGCACTTGATCGTGTGTCCGACCGGCCATTCGATCAGGCTGGTACCGACATCGGGGCCACCCTCGAATTCCAGGGGGCGGGAGCCGGGAAGCTCGACCGGCCTGCCGATCCAGAAGGGGTGATCGGCCGCACGGAACAAGGCTTCGCGGCCATAGATGCCGTCGATCAGCATGCCGAAGCCGGGCCGCCCACCTGCGATCCTGGCGGCAGCCTTGACCGCAAGGGCCTTGAAGGCGGAGATACGCTCTCGAGATACGCCGATTTCGTCCGCCATCGCTTCCATCTGGGCGCGGTGGTCGACGGCGAGCGCCATCAGCCCCTCGGCGGCCGGGCGGCGGGTTGTGGCCCAATGGATGTGGTTGATGGCAGCGTCCTTGCGCAAGGCCCGCTCCTTGCTGCCATGTTCGAGGAAGTAGCTCAGTTCGGTGAAGGTCGGGATCTCGGGCGAGCAGAGCAGGCGGGAGACCGCGAAGGCACCGCTGGCATTGGCATAGGCGCAGGCGGTTTCGAGCGGCTCGCCGCGCAGCCACCCGCGCAGGAAGCCCGACAGGAAGGCGTCGCCAGCACCAAGGACGTTGTAGACCTCGACCGGAAATCCCGGCCCGCGAATGCCGTCATCCAGGCTGGCCGGGATGGCACCGGGAAAGACGACGCAGCCCATCGGGCCGCGCTTGCAGACGATGGTGCCGTCGGAGATGGAACGGATGCGCCGCAGCGTCTCGAGCGTGTCCTCCGAACCGCCGGTAATGGCGAGTTCTTCTTCCGTGCCGACGATCAGGTCGCAATCGGGCAGTATAGTCTGCAGATGCTGGGTGACGTGATCGGCCTTGATATAGCGCTCCTCGCCCGCCCCATGTCCGGCGAGGCCCCAGAGGTTGGGCCGGTAGTCGACGTCGAACACCACCTTGCGGCCGTGCTTCTTGGCAAGGCGGATGGCCTTGCGCTGGGCCGCATCGGTGTTGGGCTGGGAAAAATGCGTGCCGGTGACCACGATGGCGGCGGCAGAGGCGATCAGGGCCTCGTCGACGTCGCTTTCGTCGAGCGCCATGTCGGCGCAATTGTCGCGGTAGAAGATGAGAGGGAATTGCTTTTCGTCGCGCACGCCGAGGATGACCAGCGCGGTAAGGCGAGCGGGATCGGTGTGGATGCCTTCGGTCGCCACGCCCTCGCGCTGCATCTGCTCGCGGATGAAGCGTCCCATCGCCTCGTCGCCGACCCGGGTGATCAGGGCCGATTTCAGGCCGAGGCGCGCCGTGCCGATGGCGATGTTGGCGGGGCAGCCGCCCACGGCCTTGGTGAAGGAGGACATGTCCTCCAGCCTGCCGCCGACCTGCTGGCCGTAAAGATCCACCGAAGCGCGGCCGATCGTGATGACATCGAGTGCGGGCGTGCTCATGCTTGACCTCCAGACAGACGGACCGGCCCGCCATGGAACAGCGGATGCACAAGGCAGCCGCAATGGGCGGAAACGGCCGGCTCTAAACGTTTCCTCTTGGCGACTGCGTGCCGGCCTGTCGCCTTGTTGTTGTCTCGCGCGTCGGCGGGCCTTGCGGCGGTTGCTTCATCCCTTCGATCGGCGCTTCAAAAATGAAACATATATTCTATTATGTTGTCAATATAGAATAAAAATGCCATATTTTGGCGTGAAGCCTGTGCCGCCGCCCGCTTTTGCGTGCATGGCCGCGATTCGGTGGCATGGCGCGATGGTTGACGATTATCCTACAGCAAACAGGCCCGGTCCTCGGGTCAAATCAAACGATTGGGGAGAGAAATGGTTCGTCTCGCAGTTCTCGGCGCTGGCCGCATCGGCAAGATCCATGGTCGCAATGCGGCGCTGCATCCGCAGGCCAGGCTGATTTCGGTTTCCGATCCGCACGGGCCCTCCGCCGAGGCCCTGGCGGCCGAGACAGGCGCCCGCGTCAGCACGATCGACGAGGCCATCGCCGCCGCCGACGTCGACGCCGTGCTCATCTGCACGCCGACCAACACCCATGCCGATCTGATCGAACGGGCCGTGCAGGCCGGCAAGGCCGTGTTCTGCGAGAAACCGGTCGATCTGTCGTCCGACCGGATCCGCCACTGCCTCGCCGAGGTCACCAAGGCCGGCAAGCCCCTGATGATCGGCTTCAATCGCCGCTTCGATCCCAATTTCGCCACCCTCAAGCACCGAATCGCCGAGGGCGCGATCGGGGAGGTGGAACTGGTCACCATCATCTCGCGTGACCCGTCGCCGCCGCCGGTCTCCTATATCGAAGGCTCCGGCGGGCTCTTCCGCGACATGATGATTCACGATCTCGACCTTGCCCGTTTCCTGCTGGCCGAGGAGCCGGTGGAGGTGCACGCGGTCGCTTCGGCCCTGGTCGATCCGGCCATCGGCAAGGCTGGCGACGTCGATACGGCCGCCGTGCTCCTGAAGACGGCGTCGGGCAAGATCGCGCAGATCTCCAATTCGCGCCGCGCCACCTACGGCTATGACCAGCGCATCGAGGTGCATGGCTCCAAGGGCCTGATCCGCGCCCACAACGTGCCGAAGACCACTGTCGAGGTGGCGACCGGCTCCGGTTTCCTGGCCGATCCCGTGCAGGATTTCTTCCTGCAACGTTATGCCGAGGCCTATCGTCTCGAGATGACGGCCTTTCTTGACGCTATCCTGGCGGGCAAGTCGCCCAATCCCTCGGGTGAGGACGGCCTGAAAGCCCAGATTCTGGCTGATGCCGCCACGCAGGCGGCCCAGACGGGGATGACGGTGAAAATATAGGCAGGTTGGATTTGCCTTGGAGCACGGACGTCCCTGGGCACTCAAGGAGTGCTGGACGACCCGCCTTTCGTGGCAAGCCGAGCGTTGGCAAGCGCGGACGAGGACCTCCGCGCTCCCAGGGGACGCCCCTTGTCAGTCGCGCCCCTTATGTTCGGCCGTGCCCACGGCCAGCGTCATGGCCAAAGCGAAGGTCGCCGCCAGCGAACGGAAGGCACCATGATCGGCTTCTTCCACATCCAGGCGAATGCGGGCGAGGCGGGCCAGGGGGCTTGCCGGGCTGTCGGTAATGGCCAGGATGGCATTGCCGCGCTGATGCGCGATCCCAGCCAGTTCGACGGTGTCGGGCGAGTAGGGGTTGTAGGAAATCGCCAGCACCACGTCCCTGGGCCCCGCCAGCGAAATCTGCTCCTTGCCGAGCTGGCCGACATGATCGACCAGCGCGCAGCGCTGGCCCAGATTGCCGAAGGCGTAGGCGAGATAGGCCGCCACCGGGAAAAGCCGGCGGGCTGCGACCAGATGGATGATGTCGGCACCGGCAAGCAATTCGATCGCCGCATCGATCATTTCGGGATCGGCCGACGCCCGCAACCGCTCGATCGACAGCGTGGCTGCGTCGGCAAAGCCGTTGAGCAGCGGCGCCGACAGGGAGCCCTCATTCGCTTCGGTCCGCAGCAGCGCCACGCGCTGGCGATAATCGGGAAAGCGCTGTTTCAGCCGGGCGAGGAAGACCTGCTGCAGATCGGAAAAGCCGGAATAGCCGAGCGTCTTGGCGAAGCGCACCAGGGTCGAGGCCTGCACGCCGGCATTCTCTGCCACCGAGGCGGCGGTGCCGAGGGCGACCTCGTCGGGATGGTCGTTGGCGAAATGAGCCACTTGCCGCAGGCGTTTGGGCAATTGATCGATGCGATCGGCGAGGCGCGCGGAAAAATCGGTAAAGTCGCGCGTCTCGTCCTCAGCCATGGCCATGTCCCGTTCCAGAAGCGGGGCAGTGTGCTCGCTGCCCTCCCTATCATTGACACCCTACCGGTGGTGCCACGCGGCAGCGATACCGGATCGTGCCGCAAAGGCACGCCCAACGGAAGGGTAGTGCAACTGGAAAGACCGCGAAACCCGTTTCGCAATCGCGGATGTGGATCGGCTCAACACCGGCGCGTGTGCGGATCGACACCGTCGGTTGTCGGCTTCTCCTCATCCCGATCGCGTGGCGCGTCGGTGGAGGGCGGCGGCGTGCGCCGGGCCGGATTGTCGATGATGCGGGCAATCAAGGCCGCGATGATGCCAGTAAACAGCATGGCAGTTGTCCCCTTGGCTGCGACGGCGAACCGCGGAGCCAGCATGGATATCCTTTCTTTCCCCGAGAGACGGCAGCCCGCCCGCGGTGAGTCGAATCGATCTGTGCCGATTTTGACGCACTGCAGCATACAACAAATCTGTGCTGCGTCGCACAATGAAATGGAATGACGGCCATACCAAGGCGGTATGGCGAATGGACATAAAGGGAGAGCAGTGATGAACGCGTTGGCCAAATCGGATGGCAAGGGGCTCGGTGTTGGCCTGATCGGCACGGGATATATGGGCAAATGTCACGCCTTGGCGTGGAATGCGGTCGCCTCGACCTTCGGTGACGTCATCAGGCCTCGTTTGGTCGCGCTTGCCGAGGCGTCCGCCGATCTCGCCCGCACCAAGGCAATGGAACTCGGCTTCGCGACCTCGACCGGAGACTGGCGTGAACTCCTGGCCGACCCGCAGATCGACGTGATCTCGATCACCACGCCCAACCGTTTCCATGCCGAGATGGCGATCGCGGCGCTGGAGGCGGGCAAGCATGTCTGGTGCGAAAAGCCGATGGCGACCGTCTTTGCCGACGCGCAGGCGATGCACGCCGCCTGGCGCGGCAGCGGCAAGGTGGCGGTGCTCGGCTACAACTATATTCAAAATCCCGCCATGCGCCTGATCCGCAAGCTGATCGGCGAGGGGGCGATCGGCGTCGTCAATCATGTCCGCCTGGAGATGGACGAGGATTTCATGGCGGACCGGCAAACCCCCTTTGCTACCCGCAACGAGGCCAGCGCCGGGTACGGGGCCCTCGACGATTTTGCCGTGCATCCCCTCAGCCTGCTGCGTTTTGTTCTCGGCGGGGTCGCCGAAGTGTTCGGCGAGATGGCAAGGCCCTATGCGGACCGTCCCCACCCCGATGGCGGCAGGCGAGCCATCGAGAACTATGACATCGCCACCGCCTTGCTGCGCCTGGAGAGCGGCGCTTCGGGGGCGCTCACCGTCAATCGCGCCGCCTGGGGGCGCAAGGGGCGCATCCAACTGCAGATCTTCGGCGATGCCGGCGCCATCGTGTTCGATCAGGAACGCTTCAACGAGGTGCAGCTTTTCCGCCGCGAGGGCAACGAGGAAACCCAGGGGTTCCGGACCATTCTCAGTGCGCCGGTGCACAAGCCCTATGATCGCTTCATTCCGGCGCCTGGCCACGGGCTTGGTTTCAACGATCTGAAAGTGATCGAATGCCGCGAACTGATCGCCCGCATCGAGGGCGAAAAGGCCTCGGTGTTCGACTTCGACGATGGCCTTGCCATCGAGCGTACCATCCATGCCATCGCGGACAGCTTTGCCAAAGGCCGCTGGGTGGAAGTGAAGGCTTGACCGCCTTGCATCAGCGGTAAAAGAAAACGGCCGCGGAGGGTATCCGCGGCCGCATGATGAAGAAGAAGAGAATTAGCCTTTCAGCTTCTTGTTGCATTCGCTGTAGTAGCCGCCGCCCTTCTGAATCCATTTCAGGCCGCCATTGCCGTTGTTGGCCTTGTTGGCATTATACTGGTCGAGGCAGGTATGCATGCGCTGCTTGCCGGCCGATTCCTTGGCATATTTCGGATCGATGGCCGACGGGAACACGGCGCTGCCCGAGGTGGCGGCGGTCGGAGCCGGCTTGGCGGCCGGAGCCGGTTTGGCAGCCGTCGTCGCGGCGGGGGCTGCAGGTGCTGCCGGCGCGGTGGCAGCCGGCGTTGCTTCCGTGCCGCATTGTGCCTTGCGGAAGTCGTTCCAGGTCGCGCCGTTCAGCGTGTTCGCGGTCTTCGCGGCCTGATATTTGTCGCTGCACTCCTTCATGGTGAGCGCCTGCGCTGGCGCAGCAAGCGCGACCGCGCTGGCGATCAGTAGTCCGGTACCAATGATGGCGGAACGAAGCATCATTCTAACTCCCTCATTTTCGGCGGATATTGCCCGCCGCCGACTCTGGATAAGCCTCAGCCGGAATGCCTATTTGTGTGATCAGGAATACGGCGAAGGTACGGCACACCCTGGTGATAGACCGAGTCTGCCAAAGAAAAAAGAGGAACCTTCATCAGCTCGGATCAGTTTCCATTTCGGCAAAAGCTTGCCGGCGTGAAGCGCCGGCAAGCTTTTCTGATCGAATTTCAGTCAAGGTTTTGCTGTCCTTAACGTCATCAAGGAGAACAAGCCGTGGTTTCACATCGCATCATGGCGTCGGTGCGATGACTCTGCGCCTGCGAAAGATCGCAACGGGGGAACCCAGATGAATGGACTGGCGCAGATATTCATAGCCGCATTTGAGGGCGACACGCTGGGAGTGGATGTTGTCGGGGCTCGTCATGCAGTTGGTATGTGGCAGATCGATATGGCCGTCGAACCAGTTCAGCACCGCCTTGGCTGCCTCGGTGGCATAGCCCTTGCCATGGGCCGCGCCGATCAGGGAGTAGCCGAGTTCGGGTGTGCCTGAGAATTCAGGCTCCATGTCGCGCTCGAAATTATGGATGCCGACTTCGCCCAGGAATCGCCCGTCCGTCTTGTCGGTCACGATCCAGAAGCCGAACCCCATCCAGAGCCAGTGGCCGGCATAACGCAGCATGCGGGTCCAGACTTCCTCGCGCGGATAGGGGGATTTGCGCACATAACGAAGCACCGCGGGCTCTGCCCACATGGCCGTGACGCTCTCCAGATCGCCGGGTCTGTGCGCACGCAAAATCAAGCGTGACGTCTCGATGGTGGGAGCGACGGTGAATGCCGACAGAAGGGGCATAGGTGAACTTTCCTCGATCTCATCCGTGCGATCGGTCGTATTGATAGGTGCAAAATGCGTGTTGGGTCCCTTCGACAACTCGGAGGGCGGTTGGTTAGTCAGGTAGGCGATAGTCCTAGCTCCTGGGTTGGGGCTGTTGCGAAAGGCCCGCATGCCAGCCACGCACTCGCGTCGCTGGAGGCCGGTTTGGCGCGCTATATTGCACCGCAACAAACGGTGAATTTCCTTAGGTAGCGATGATCCTTGTCAGTCTCATTGCCAGATTGCACATCTGCTGTCGGGCGTTTCCTGCCTGTCAAAAGCGCCGGGAGACCCATCGGATACCGACCCAAAAGGGTCTTGCCGAAATCGGTTTCAGCCACAGCGCCATTGCGAGCCCGGTCCGTCGTGATTGACCAGACACGGTGGTCGGATGCCCGATTCGAGCCACCCGGTTGCCCGACATGCGAAAGCCCGGCCGCGTTTGCGTGGACCGGGCTTTTCATTGCCTCACGAAGAGCGCAAGCGACCAAGTCCGCCGGTAAGTTGTTACAGCAGTGCGAGGCGAGCGCTTTTGTCCATAGCTGCAACATGCGCTCTTCCTCGATCCTCCCGAACGTTGGTCCGACAACACCAGCACGAGCGTGACGCGGGTGTTATATCGGTACGGAAGCTGACGTTTGGTCAGGCTTGCCAAGCCGCCCTGATCATGGTTCGCGCCGCTTCGGTGCCCGCCAGATGAGCCGATGGCCATATTGTTTTGTCTGACAAACTGGCTTTATATCATCGCGAGGAAACAACCCATAAGGTCCGCCTGCAGAACGCTTCGGGCGGCGAAGACAAGCGATCATGCAAGAGCCGATGAGAACGAGGGGAGCCGTCATCTGCGTCGGCACCACGACGGTGGACCAGGTGCTGGAAATCGATGAAATGCCGCGGCAGGCCATCAAGGTCACGGCCCGGCACCATTTCAAGCGGGGAGGCGGTCCGGCCGCGACGGCCGCGGTCGCCTGCGCCCGCTTGCAGCAGCCGGTCGAATTGTGGAGCCGTTTGGGTGACGATGCCGAAGCGGCTTTCCTATGCGAGCGCCTGCGCCATCACGGCGTCGGGATCGACGGCGTGAAATGCAGCGGGGAGATGGATACCATCTCCGCCGTGGTGATCGTCGATCGGCAGGGCGAACGGCTCATCGTCGGTCACGATCACACCGACCTGCCGGCCTCGCCGGCCCATCTGCCTTTGCAGGACATTGCCAAGGCGGGCGCGGTGCTTGCCGATATCAATTGGCACGAAGCCTCTTGTGCGGTGCTGGATGCGGCTGCTGCCGCGGGCGTCCCGTCGGTGCTCGATGCGGAAGTGACCGATCCGGCGCGGCTGTTGGAGCTGGCACGACGCGCGAGCCTGCCGGTGTTCTCGGAGGATGGATTTGCGCTTGCCAGCGCCGGGGCGCAACCGGATGCAAAAGGCTGCGAAGCGTTGTCTCGGCGCCTTGGCGGCACCTTTGGCGTCACGTTGGGCGCACGGGGCTCGCTATGGTGGGTCGACAGCAGGCTGACCCTGGTGCCGGCTTTGCCGGTGAGTGTGCTCGACACCACCGGTGCGGGTGATGTGTTTCATGGTGCCTTGGCCGCCGGGTTGGCGGAGGGGCGGTCCGTGATCGATGCTGCTCGTTTTGCCAGCGCGGCCGCGAGCCTCAAATGCGGCCTCGGCAATGGCTGGGACGGCATGCCCGAAAGGCGAGCCGTGGTGGAAGCGGCAGCCAGGCTGGATGCGCGCCTGGTCTCTTGAGGCAGGGTGCGGGGGCAACGGCGCTCTCAGTCAAAACGGTGCCGTCAGGCGCGGATACCAGGTTCGGCGCGCCATTGCAGCCTGACAAGCCGCGCCTGGCCGGAGCGTCCGCAAAGCCTCCATAGGCGTCTTGCCTACGCGATATTGGGGGCTTGCCTGGGGCACCGTTTCCGAATGTGAGCCAATTACGCAGGACACCGGTGGCTCGGCCGGATAGGGGAAGAGGGGCGGTTATACGCTACCGCCCCCTGGAACTCGTTTGGTGGGCTCAATAATTGTCCCAGCGGCGTTCGCGATAATAGGGGCGATCCCAGCCGCCATGGCGGGGACGGTAGCCATCGCCCCAGCCCCAGCGGGGACGAGGACCCCAGCCACCGCCATAGCCATACCCGCCGCCATAGCCATAGTAGGGACGGCGGACTGGGACGCAGCGGCCCCAGCGATTGGGCTGCCAGCCAGGGCCACAGCCCCAGCGGACATCCTGGACCAGCGGCGAAGCGCCTGGCGTCGCCGGAGCGACGTTCATGGCCGAGGACGTGCCGACACTGGCCATCAGGCCCGTCAGCGCGAAGGAGGCCGCAATCATGGTCTTGCCGAGAAGGTTCATCGGTTACCTCATTGAGGGGGCTCGAGCTCGTAGGAACTCAAGGAGCAATGAGCACACGATGCCAGTTCCTGCCTGAACGAGGCGCGAACGCCCTGGTCATCTGACGTTCAGAAACATGATGGCGGGGTGACGGATCGTGGAGATTCTTGGCGTGACGCCCCGTCACCAAACGCCCCGGCCGCTATTTCTCGACGCGATCCCAGCCATTGGGGCCGAGCCGTTCCTGCGGCAGGAAGCGCCCCTTATAGGCCATCTTGCGCGATCCCTCGACCCAATAGCCCAGATAGAGATAGGGCAGTCCCATCGCCTGCGTACGGGCGATATGGTCCAGGATCATGAATGTGCCGACGCTGCGTGCCGCCATACCCGGCTCATAGAACGAGTAGACCATCGACAGGCCGTCGGCCAGCACATCGGTGAGCGAAACGCCGACCAGCGGACCCTCGCCTTGCCGGTTCAACGGCAGGCCGGCACCGGATAGCCGGTACTCGACCAATTGCGTGTTCACATGGGTATCCTCGACCATCATCGCATAGTCGAGCACCGTCATGTCGGCCATGCCGCCATCGGCATGGCGCTGGTCGAGATAGGCCCTGAAGGTGGAATATTGTTCCGAGGTCGGCGTGGCACTGCGCATTTGCGAAACGACGTCGCGATTGTCGGCCTGCACGCGGCGGAAAGATTTCGTCCTGATGAAATCGGCAACCGGCACGCGCACCGAAACGCAAGCCTTGCAGTTTTCGCAGGCCGGCCGGTAGGCAATGGTCTGCGAGCGGCGGAAGCCGCCATGGCTGAGCACATCGTTGAGGCGCGCAGCCCGTTCACCGATCAGGTGGGTGAACACTTTGCGTTCCTGCTTGCCCTTCAGATAGGGACAGGGCGATGGCGCGGTCAGATAGAATTGCGGTGAGTCGCGTATTTCAATGCTCAACGCCATTCTCCATGCATGAAGGCGAAAGCTACCACCGGGCGCCGCGTCTCGCCAGAGTCCTGCTGGCGGGCGAGATCAAATTATCGCGCCCGGCGTCGTTTTTGAAGTCGGTCGTCAGACCTGCCGGGGCGTGGCATCGGCAAAGCCGAACAGCCCGCCCGGACGGAAGATCAGCATGAGGACAAGAAAGGTCATCACGGCCACGTCCCGGTGCTCGATCGGAAAATAGGCCTGCCAGACAACCTCGAACAGGCCGAGCACGAGGCCGCCGAGCAGCGCCCCTTCGATTGAACCGATGCCGCCGATGACGGCTGCGACCAGGCCCTTCAAGCCGATCATGGCTCCGCCATAAGCATCGGCTCCGCCGTAATAGACGGTCATGATGAAACCGGCGAAACCGGCCAGTGCGGAGGCGAGGCCGAAGGTCAAGGCCAGCATGCCCCGGCTCGAGATCCCGACAAGGTTGGCCATCAGGGCATCGTCCGATATCGCGCGCCAGCGCCGGCCGAGCTCGCTGCGGTGCATCAGCACGACGAAGGCGATGGCGACGATGGACGCGGCCGCACCGATCGACATCTGCATGACGGTGAAATGGACGACGAAATCGCCCGATCGCACCACCGGCAGATAGGGACTGGTGACCGGCGGTGCCCAGCGATCATTGGGACCCTGGGCGACCCGCATCGCCTCGCGCATGACCGATGCCACGGCCACCGTTGCGATCAGGATGGTCTGGCCGCGCCGGAAGGCGAGGGGGGCGAAGACCAGTTTTTCCACGATATGACCGGCGAGAACCACGAGGCCGACCGCAGCCGCGAACACGACGATGAGGTCCAGGGCCGGAGAGCGGGAGCCGAGCGCCAGCATGATCAGCATGATCGAGACGCTCATCACGCCGCCGAGCGTGGCGAAATCCCCGAAGGCCAGGTTGATGCGCTGGACCAGGCCGAAGACGAGGGCATAGGCCACCGCGATCAGCATGGTCATGGCCGTGGTCGGCACCCCGTTGCCGAGACTCTGCACCAGAAAGGCAATGCTGCCGGGGACCTCGGGTATATCGGCGATGGTTTCACCGGGGCCCGGATCGGCAAGGGCGGCCTCGGGGCGTTCGAGCCAATAGCGCTTGAGGAGGTGGAGCTTCCAGGCAGCAAAGGCTCTGCCGTCCGCGGCCAGGGCACTCAGCTCGATGAACCGGTTATCCGGCGGGCTCGGTCCGAAGGCGCAGAACACGCTGTGATTGCTGCTGCGTCCCTGGTGTAGCGTCCGATAGTCGATGCGGATCTTGAACGGTGGCGAGGCGGGGGTAACGGCAGTGACCGTAAGTCCGTCTGCGTCGAGCGCCACGGCGGGCAATGTCTGCCGGCAGATGCGGATTTCCTGCGGGTCGAGGCTGTCGCGACAGGAAGCCAGGCACAAAGTGACGAGAAGCAAGGCGATGACACGATGGATCAAGGGTGCCGCCTGAATCTTCGCGCCACACCGGTTGACCCGATTTTTATGTCGGCGCTGCCTGCAAGCAGATTACAGGCTTGCCGCGATTCGGACAGCAAACCCGGCCGTCCCGGGTGAGGGGCCACTCAATAGCGAGCTTTTCCTGAGGCGGCGGCGGGGATATCGTCGAATCCCTTTCCTGTTTCGAGACTCGTGATGCGTGACGGCAAGCCCAGTGTGACCATCGTTTATTGTCGGCAATGCCAATGGCTGCTTCGGGCAGCCTGGATGGCCCAGGAACTGCTCTCGACCTTTTCGGAAGATCTGGGCGAGGTTACGCTGGTGCCGGCCACCGGCGGTGCCTTCCGCATCGAATATGAGGGCCAGGAGATCTGGGAGCGCAAGCGCGACGGCGGCTTTCCCGACGTCAAAGCTCTCAAGCAGCTGGTGCGCGACCGGCTCGATCCCGATCGCGATCTCGGCCATATCGATAGATAGGCCGGCCTGCTATCTGCCGCGCAGATATTCGGCGGCGCGCGGTGCGAAATAGGTGAGGATGCCGTCGGCGCCGGCACGCTTGAAGGCGGTGAGGCTCTCGATCATCGCCTTTTCGCCGTCGATCCAGCCGTTCTGGGCGGCGGCCATGATCATCGCATACTCGCCCGAGACCTGATAGGCGAAGGTCGGGCGGCCGAAGCTCTGCTTGAGGCGGGCGACGATGTCGAGATAGGGCAGGCCGGGCTTGACCATGATCATGTCGGCGCCTTCGGCGATGTCGAGCTCGGCCTCGCGCACGGCCTCGTCCGAATTGGCATAGTCCATCTGATAGGTGCGCTTGTCTCCCTTGAGCGCGCCGGAGGAGCCGACCGCCTCGCGGAACGGGCCGTAGAAGGCCGAGGCATATTTGGCCGAATAGGCCATGATCTGCACGTCGAGGAAACCGGCGGCATCGAGTGCGGCGCGGATGGCGCCGACGCGGCCGTCCATCATGTCGGACGGTGCAATGATGTCAGAACCGGATTCGGCTTGAACCAGGGCCTGGCGCACCAGCAAGGCGACGGTCTCGTCATTGAGGATGCGTCCCGCTTCCAGCAGCCCGTCATGGCCATGCGAGGTGTAGGGATCGAGCGCCACGTCGGTCAGCAGGCCGATTTCGGGCACCTTGGCCTTGATGGCGCGGCAGGCCCGGCAGGTCAGGTTCTGCGCGTTCAGGGCCTCGCTCCCGGTGGGGTCGCGCAGCGAAGGATCGGTGTAGGGGAAGATCGCCACCACGGGGATGTCGAGGGCGGCGGCCCGCTGCGCTTCCTCGACGGCGATGTCGATGCTGACTCGGTCGACGCCGGGCATCGCCGCTACGGGGCTCCTCAGATTCTCGCCTTCCTGCACGAAGATCGGCCAGATCAGATCATTGGTGGTGAGCACATTCTCCTTCACCAGCCGGCGGGCCCATTCGCTCTTGCGGTTGCGGCGCGGGCGCTCGACGAGGTCGAGACGGTCCGAGGCGGAGGCGAGGGCGGGCTTGAGCGGGGTGACGGAGGAAGGCATGGCAGTCTCTTCGAAATGAACTTTGGAAAGGTTCTATCACATCCGGTGCAGTGGAGGCATGCCGTCATGTCACACCCCGGCAGCGGCAAATGCAGGGGCTCGATGGTCAAAAACCGGGAAGCACCCGCGAGATGGCGGGCATTCCTCGCCCCCTTCATCGGCCAGGCTTCGATCGCCTCCATGCGGCCGGGTGATTTGCCCTCGGCTCCTTGCACGGTTAGAAGGACCGACAGCAACGAGGCACGACATGAGCGATATCGAGTTTGACCGCGACGGCCCGCCCTATGGCGCCTACCTGTTGTGGTTCATGCGTGCCGTCGCCGTGCTGTGGATGGCCAAGGGTATCATTCATTGGTGCCTGATCCTTGGGATCGGGCAGGCCGATCCGGATCGCTTCCTCGACATGCCGGTCCTCACCCAGAGCGCCGTGATCGTGTTCGCGGTCTTCGACCTGGTGGCGGCCGTCGGCCTGTGGATGGCGGCGACCTGGGGCGGGGTCATCTGGCTGATCGCTTCCGGCAGCTATTTCATCATCTCGCTGTTCCGTCCGGAGATCTTCGGCCGGCAATATGCGATGATGACGACGATCGGTGTTCTGATCCTGCTCTATGTCGGGCTGGCCTTTCTCGCCTCGCGCGAGCGGCGCCATCCGTGAGAGTCGGCGACCTGATTGTTGCAACTTTGTCACGCAGGCGCGATTCGCGCTCACATGGCGGTGATCGTGACGGGCCTTGCCACATTTGTCCCGGTTTTGCCGCTTTCTGGCGATAGGGCATTGCGCAAGTTTCGTATACCGGGATCGCAAATGGCCGGTGACGAGGTCTGATTTTGGTCTCGGTTCGTTTACCTCTCCCGTGTAAAGAGCTCGGCTAATTCACGGCCGCAGGAAATTACCGGTACGGTAGGTGCGTGGCGCAAGCGGGCTTTGCTGCAGGATTAGAACAAGATGTCTGACTATTCTCGTCGTGGTTTTCTCTCCACTTTGGCCCTCGGGGCCGCTGCGACCGCCTTGGCGCGTCCGGCCGCCGCGCAGGATTATGGCCTCGGCCAGATGGAGATGAAGGAACGCTACGATTCCGTGGCCAGCCCCATCGGGCAGGCCAGCAGTTCCTCGCCCACTTTCTCGGCCTACACCTTGCAGGCCACGCAGAATGCGTTGCAGAAATATAGCGAAATCGCGGCCCAGGGCGGTTGGCCCCAGGTGACCGGCAAGGGCCGGCTCCAGCTTGGCTCGCGCAGCCCCGACGTCGTCTCGCTGCGCCAGCGCCTGATCGCCTCGGGCGATCTGGCGCCGTCGCTCGGCGGTTCGCCCGTCTTCGATTCCTATCTCGACGGTGCGGTGAAGCGCTTCCAGTCGCGCCATGGCATCCTGTCCAGCGGCGTCGTCGGCGATACCTCGCGCGCCGCCCTCGCCATTCCGATCGATGTCCGCATCAAGCAGCTGCAGATGAACATCGTGCGGCTGCGCTCGATGGGCAATCTGGGCAACCGCTACATCATGATGAACATTCCGGCGACCGAGCTGGAAGCGGTGAACAACGGCGCGGTCGAGCAGCGCCACTCCACGGTGATCGGCAAGCCGGACCGACCCTCGCCGATCCTGTCGACCGTGGTGCAGAACATCAATTTCAACCCCTATTGGACCGTGCCGCTCTCCATCATCAAGAAGGACCTGATCCCTCTGATGCAGAAGGAGCCGAGCTACCTGGCCGATCACCATATCCGCATCTTCAATCCGCAGGGCCAGGAGCTCACGCCCGAGCAGATCAACTGGAACACCGACGAAGCCACCAAGATGCGCTTCCGGCAGGAGCCGGGCTTCGGCAATTCGCTCGGCCAGGTGCGCATCAACATCGCCAACCAGTATGGCGTCTATATGCACGATACGCCCTACAAGTCGGTGTTCGGCTCGGACTACCGCTTCGATTCCTCGGGCTGTGCCCGTGTGCAGGACGTTCGTGAGCTGGTCGCCTGGATCCTGCAGGGTACCGAATATACTCGCGACCGCATCGATGAAGTGATCCGTTCGGGCGCCCAGACGACGGTGAACCCGACCGCCAAGGTGCCGGTGTTCTGGGCCTATATCACGGCCTGGGCGACGCCCGAGGGCCTCGTCGAATTCCGCGACGACATCTACAACAAGGATGGCTTCGCCTCGCTTTCCGTGGTCACCAAGGAAGAGCAGGGCTGATCGGGGCGCTGCTCCCTCCGTCCTGAAAGAGATTGGCAACGCCGCAGCCTCGTCTGCGGCGTTGCTGCGTTTGGAGCCCGCCTTTCCAGCCTTGGCGCAACTTTGGTCGCTTGCAGACATGACTTTGCGGTGCAACTCCGTTATGTCGTCTGCCTCTTCTCCAACGAGGCCCTGCCACGATGAATGACGCTCGCTCCGCCGCCCTGTCGAACAGCTTCTTCGCCGCCGATCTGCATTCCGCCGATCCGGAGCTGGCGCGTACCATCGATCTCGAATTGGGCCGCCTGCGCGACCATATCGAGCTGATCGCGTCCGAGAACATCGTTTCGAAGGCGGTCCTGGAGGCTCAGGGCTCGATCATGACCAACAAATATGCGGAGGGCTATCCGGGCCGCCGCTATTATGGCGGTTGCGAATTCGTCGACATGGCCGAGAACCTGGCGATCGAGCGCGTCAAGAAGCTGTTCGGCTGCGCCTATGCCAATGTCCAGCCCAATTCCGGCAGCCAGGCCAATCAGGGCGTGTTCCTGGCGTTGATGAAGCCGGGCGACACCTTCATGGGCCTGAACCTCAATGCCGGCGGCCATCTCACCCATGGTTCGGCGGTCAACATGTCCGGCCGCTGGTTCAACGTGGTGCCCTACAATGTGCGTCCCGACGACCAGCGCGTCGACATGGACGAGGTCGAGCGCCTCGCCCATGAGCACAAGCCCAAGCTGATCATTGCCGGCGGCTCGGGCTATGCCCGCCACTGGGACTTCGCCCGCTTCCGTGAGATCGCCGATGCGGTCGGCGCCTATTTCTTCGTCGACATGGCCCATTTCGCCGGCCTGGTCGCCGGCGACGCGCATCCCTCGCCGTTCCCGCATGCGCATGTGGCGACCTCGACCACCCACAAGACCCTGCGCGGCCCGCGCGGCGGCATCATCCTCACCAATGACGAGGAGATTGCCAAGAAGGTGAATTCGGCCGTGTTCCCGGGCCTGCAGGGCGGACCGCTGATGCATGTCATCGCCGCCAAGGCCGTGGCTTTCGGCGAGGCGCTGCGCCCTGAGTTCAAGGCCTATGCAAGCCAAGTCGTCGAGAATGCCGCCGCCCTGGCCGCCAATCTCAAGAGCAACGGCTTCGACATCGTCACCGACGGCACCGACAACCATCTGATGCTGGTCGATCTGCGCCCCAAGAACCTCACCGGCAATTTCGCCGAGAAGGCGCTGGAGCGCGCCCACATCACCTGCAACAAGAACGGCATTCCCTATGATCCGCAGAAGCCGATGGTGACCTCGGGCATCCGCCTTGGGACGCCCGCCGCCACCTCGCGCGGCTTCGGCGTCGAGGAGTTCCAGGAAGTCGGCGATCTCATCACCGAGGCACTGGAAGGCCTGGCCAAGAACGGCGCCGACAACAATGGCGCAGTCGAAGAAGCGGTGCGCGTCAAGGTCAACAAGCTGACCGGCCGCTTCCCGATCTACTGATCGCTGCCGGGAGAGCGGATATCTCAGCCACATGTCTGCATGTTGCGACGTCCGCTTCTTGGAAACGCATCGCGTGCAGTATAGGAAGTGCGGACATCGCGACATGCGAGCATGTCGGATGTCCGCACTCCCAGGAATAATCCATGAAATGCCCCTATTGCGGTGCGCCCGACACGCAGGTGAAGGACAGCCGCCCCACCGATGACGGAACCTCGATCCGCCGCCGCCGCGTCTGTACGGACTGCGGGGGACGGTTCACGACCTTCGAACGCGTGCAATTGCGTGAACTGACGGTCGTCAAGCGTTCGGGCCGCAAGGTTGCGTTTGACCGCGACAAGCTCTCGCGCTCCATCACCACGGCACTGCGCAAGCGCCCGGTCGATGAGGAGCGCATTGAGCGGCTGGTCAACGGCCTGGTTCGGCAGATCGAGAGCCTGGGGGAAAGCGAGATCACCTCCGAGCAGATCGGCCGCATCGTCATGAAGGGGCTCAAGGCCCTCGACGATGTTGCCTATGTGCGCTTCGCCTCGGTCTATCGCAATTTCAGCGAGGCCAAGGACTTTACGGCTGTTCTCGATGAATTGAGCATCGAGGACGAGACGCGGGTGGACGAGGAGTGAGCTCTGCCGGTCCATGTGGGCGCGGCATTCCCGTGTCGCGCTTGCATGACGCATGCGGCAAGCTTATCTGCTGCTTCGAGCCCCCTTGCCGGTTTGATGCTTTCCCGTGACTTTCGCCATGCCTGTCTCCGCCATCGATGCTCAGCGGCGTGACGAACGCTTCATGCGGGCGGCTCTGGCGCTGGGCCGGCGGGGATTTGGCAATACCTGGCCAAACCCGGCCGTCGGCTGCGTGATCGTCCGCCGGGTCGGCGACGCCGATATCATCGTCGGCCGGGGCTGGACGCAGCCGGGTGGGCGGCCCCATGCGGAGACGCAGGCGCTGGCCGAGGCTGGAGCACTGGCCAAGGGGGCCACCGCCTATGTCACCCTCGAACCCTGCTCGCATTACGGGCGCACCGGCCCCTGCGCCGATGCCTTGGCGCGCGGCGGCATTGCCCGTGTGGTTGGAGCGCTGCGCGATCCGGACCCGCGCGTGGGCGGGCGCGGCTTCGACATGCTGCGGCGCTATGGCCTCGAGGTTCGCGAGGGTGTGCTGGCGGACGAGGCCTTCCAGGCCCATGTCGGGCACATCACGCGCGTGACCTTCGGCCGGCCCGGGGTCACCGTGAAGATCGCGGTCTCGGCGGACGGCAAGCTCGCCGGTCCCGGCGGGCGCCCGGTTCGTATCACCGGCGAGGAGGCGAGCGCCCATGTGCATCTGATGCGGGCCCAGAGCGATGCCATCGCCGTCGGCATCGGCACGGTGCTCAAGGACGACCCGATGCTCACCGTGCGGTTGCCCGGCATGGCTGCCCAGTCGCCGGTGAGGATCATCTTCGATTCAAGGCTGCGGCTCCCGCTCTCCTCGCGGCTGGTCGAGACGGCACGCGAGGTGCCGGTATGGGTCATGGCTCGCGCCGACGCCCCCGTCGAACCGGAACGGGACCTGGTCGAGGCGGGGGTGGAGGTGATGCGGATCGGCTGCTCGGCCCTTTCGCCCAGCGGGGGAGCATCCCTCGATCTCGGCGAGGCCTTGCGCCTGCTCGGCACACGGGGCGTCACCCGCCTGCTGGTCGAAGCCGGCCCCCAGCTGGCTGCCGGCCTGGTCGAGGCCGATCTCGTCGAGGAGTTCGTGCAGTTCACCTCGCCCGAACCGATCGGGGAGGGGGTGACGGCCCTGACATCGCAGCTTCAGGCGAAAATTGACGAGCAATTGCCCAATCTGGCCGCTCGTATGGTCGGCCGTGATACCATGACCATTCAACGCAGGAACTGAGCCATGTTCACCGGCATCATCACCGACATTGGCGAGATCGTCGCGCTGGAGGACCACGGCTCCGCCAAGCGCATCACCATCGCCTGCTCCTATCCCGCCGACACCATGACGGTGGGCGCCTCCATGGCGGTGGCCGGTATCTGCTTTACCATGACCAGTCTGGCCCTGCGGCCGGGGGGCGACACGCTCTTCACCGTCGATGCCTCTTCCGAGACGATCGGGCGCACGACGCTCGGCGCCTGGCGCGTGGGGCATAAGCTCAATCTCGAGCGGGCGCTCCGGATCGGGGATGAACTCGGCGGACATATCGTCTCCGGACATGTCGATGGGGTGGCGACGGTACTGGATCGCAAGGACCAGGACGGCACCTCGCAGTTCACCTTCCGCGTGCCTGTCGCCCTGTCGCGCTTCATCGCCCAGAAGGGATCCCTGGCGCTCGACGGCACTTCGCTGACCGTCAACAAAGTGGAGGGGCAGGATTTCGGCGTGATGATGATCCCTCATACCCTCTGCGTCACCACCTGGGGCCAGACGCCCGTGGGAGCCGAGATCAACATCGAGATCGATACCATGGCACGCTATGCCGCACGTCTGGCGGATGTCGGCGCCGAGCGTTGGAGCGACCGTCCCTGATGCCGAGCGGCGTCTGCTCTGCCATGCTTCATGGTCGCATCGCTCCTGCTCAAAACCGGCTTCCCCTTTTCGGCCCAATGCTCTAGAGCAAAGCGCGTTCGTGACTGAACGCTTTTTTGCTCTAGCTCCTCGTTCCGACGCGTCTTTGCGATTCGAGACGCTTCCGTCTCATCGCAAAACGCTCTAGGAACGCCGTCAATCCAACAGCATTCAGGCGGCGCGTTTAGAGCCTGCCTTTCCTCTGAGACGAGAATTCCCATGGCCGGTCCCAGGCGTGTTTCCAGTTCCTCCGCCCCTTCCTTCGAAAATACCGAGTCCGGCTTCGGCGGTCCGCTGCCGCCGCATATCCTGATCGTCGAAGCCCGGTATTACGAAGAGATCGCCGACGGGCTGCTCACCGGCGCGACCGGCGCCATCAAGGCGGCTGGCGGCAGCTTCGACGTGCTCACCGTGCCGGGTGCCCTCGAAATCCCCTCGGCCATCGTGATGGCTCTCGACGCCGCGGTACAGCGCGGCCGTGCCTATGATGCGGCAATCGCCCTGGGCTGTGTGATCCGCGGCGAGACCACCCATTACGACATCGTCGCCGGCGAGAGTTCGCGCGCCCTGATGGACATCTCGGTGCAGCGCGCTTTGCCGCTCGGCAACGGCATCCTCACCGTCGAGAATGACGAGCAGGCCCGGGTTCGCGCCAGCATTTCGGAAATGAACAAGGGTGGCGGCGCCGCCGATGCCGCCCTGCACATGGTTGCCCTGAAACGCCGCCTGCATGGGGTCGAGGCATGAGCCGCGCCCAGAAACGTTCTGCTGCGCGCCTTGCCAGCGTGCAGGCGCTCTACCAGATGGACATCCGCGGCACCAATGTCGTCGAGGTGCTGGCCGAATTCGAGAACCACTGGATCGGCCAGGAGATCGACGGCGTGGAATATTCGCCGGCCGAAGAGAGCTTCTTCCGCGACATCGTCGGCGGGGTCGTGCGCGAGCAGCGCAGCATCGATCCCAAGGTCGACCAGGCGCTGGCCGATGGCTGGCCGCTCAAGCGGGTGGATGCCATCCTGCGCGCCATCCTGCGTGCCGGCGTCTATGAATTGCTGCATCGCAAGGACATCCCGCCGAAGGTGACGATCTCCGAATATGTCAGCGTCGCGCATGCCTTCCTCGATCGCGAGGAGGCCGGCATGGTCAACGCCGTGCTCGACAAGATCGCCAAGGCCGAACGCAACGACCATCTCCAGGCTTCCTGAGCATCAGTCCTCGCATGGCGCGGCTCACCGAAGACCAGTTGATCAGCCGCTTCTTCGCCCCGCTCGCGACCCATCCCGGCGCGCGCGGGCTGACGGACGACGCTGCGACGCTGAGTGTGCCGCCTGGCGAGCATCTGGTGGTCACCACCGATGCGCTTGTCGCCGACATTCATTTCCTCGCCGACGACGATCCCGATCTCATCGCGCGCAAGGCCTTGCGCGTGAACCTGTCCGACCTTGCCGCCAAGGGCGCGCGGCCGCATGCCTATACGCTCTGCCTTGCCCTGCCGCCGGGTTGGCGTGAGGACTGGCTGCAGCGCTTCGCCGAGGGCCTGGCGGTCGACGGCAAGGAATTCGCCTTTGCTCTGCTGGGCGGCGATACGGTCAAGACCACGGGGCCGTTGACGATCGCCGTCAACGCCTTCGGCCTGGTGCCCTCCGATCGCATTCCGCGCCGCGACGGCGCGCAGCCTCGCGACATCCTCTATGTCAGCGGATCCATCGGCGACGGAGCTCTGGGTCTGCTGGCACGTCGCGGCGCGGCTGCCTTGGCCGGGCTTGCAGAGGTGGAGCGCGATCACCTGGCCAGGCGCTACCTCCTGCCACAGCCGCGCACAGCGCTGGCGCCGGCGGTGCTCGCCCACGCCTCGGCCTCGATGGATATTTCCGATGGCCTCGTCGGCGATCTCGCCAAGCTGCTGAGGGCTTCCGGTGCGTCGGCCGATGTCGAACGCGATGCCGTGCCGCTTTCGCCAGCCGCGCAGGCAGCCTGCAAGCTTGACGCGACGTTGCTGGAAACGGCCCTAACGGGAGGGGACGACTACGAGATCCTCTGCGCCGTGCCTTCCGGGCAACGCGCCGCTTTCGAAGCGGCAGCGCGGAACTCCGGGGTACCAGTCAGCCCGATCGGCGTGGTGACATCGGGTCATCATGTTCCGAGATGGTTCGACAGTGAGGGCAACGACGTCCAGTTCGCCCGAGGCAGTTTCAGTCATTTTTGAGGGGCTGTCCCCCTCCCGATTCGGGAGAGGGAGCCGCAGGCGTTGTGTTCCGCCTTGTTGTCGTGCGCTTCGCCCGACCGTTATCAACCGCGACGCCGATGCTCCCCTCTCCCAGGTTCGGAGAGGGGTCGGGGGTGAGGGCAACTACCCCCACTCTCATCGATGCCCTTATTTCCCTGCCAAGGCCTTGGCCAGATCTTCCGGCAGGGTCAGGCGATAGGCCAGCACCAGCGTGTCGTTGGTGAGGCCGGCGTCGTAGCTCTGACCCTTCATCACGCCTTTCCTGGTGAGGAAGTCGTTGTCGTTGCCGACGAACAGGAAGGCATCGTTCGGCGCAGCCGGGTCGAGGGCGGGCACCAGCGTCATGGCTTCCCATTTTTCCGACAGGGTGAGATCGTTGGACTTGGCATTGTCGATGTTGAGGCCGAACTTGCCGAGCTGGGTGGCGTTCAACAGGTTGACCAGCACCTGGGAGCGGGCAGGGGTAATGGCGGGATCGAGAACATTGCGGTCGTCCTTGGCGGGCGCGATCGGCTTGGTGCCGGTTTCATAGTCCGTGCCGGCCAGATTGGTGGCGCCGCTGGTGTCGACCACCAGGATGGCCTTGAACATCTCCGGATTCTTGCAGTCGCAGCCATGGCCGGCGCCGTCGCGGGCGAGCAGAAGGAAGCGGTGGTCGTCGAGCGCCACCATCTCGCTTTGTGCGGCCGTGCTGTCGATCTTGCCGTCGCCTTTCTTGGAATAGACCGGCAGTTCGATCGAGTAGACGGCCTTGGGGGTCTTGGGCAGCGGGTCCGAGGCGACGTCATAGACGTAGATCCGCGTGGTGGCACGGTTCGCCTGGTTCTTGCCGGCCGAGCTGTCCTGCAGCGCACCGCTTTGCAGCACGGCGTAGAGGGTCTTGCCATCCGGCGTCAGCGAGATCGCTTCCAGGCCCTGATTGTTGCGCCGGCCGGTGTCGGGCGCTTCCATCGAGGTGAAGTTGATCTTGCCCTTCTTGGTGGGAACCAGGGCCGGGCCGGGCGGGATGAGGCCCTTCAGCTTGCCGTCCGGTCCGAACAGATAGACGGCGGCAGCATATTCATCGCCGACATAGAAGCTGCCATCGGAACGATAGGCGATCGACTCGGCGTCGAAGGAGAGGGAGCCGGCGCCAAGCGCTCCGGCCGGCGGTACGGGCAGGGTATAGCCGTTCATTTCGACGGTGTTGTCGGCGGGATCGGCCCCCGTCGTCGGCTTGCCGTCGAGGCCGGTGAGGAAGACGCCCTTGCCGTCGAGCGGCTTCAGTTCGATCTGCGACTGCGAGGTGACGGCGGTAGGCAGGGCAGGGCCGGAATAGGGCGTGAAGGCGAAGTCGAAGGCGAGGACGCGGCCCTGATAGTCAAAGAACAGGCCCTTGTCGGGATTGTTGTAGCCGCGGTCCGGCAGGGAGCGGAGCTGGCCCTTATAGCCGGTGGCGGTCTTGCTCCAGCTCTTGGGATCGATCGCCATGGAGGAGAAGGAGCCGAGCGTATCGCCCTTTTCGTCCTTGAGGTCGGCACTCAGCCGGCCGACGCCGACCAGGCCATGATTGACGAAGCTGCCGCCGGCGAAATCGATCTTCTCTTCGCCCGGGGCGGAAGAAACGAAGGGCTCCTTGATGGCAAGGGGCTCGGCCATTGCCAGCGTCGGCAGAACCGGGAGGGTGGTGAGAAGGATGGTGCGAAGAAGGCGCATGGAAATCTCGCTCGGTGGCCAGAACACAGACGCGCCTCAGCGAAAACGCGTCTTTGCTCCCGGTCATTGTTGTTTCGACGTGTCTTCGCAATTTTCAGCAATATGGCCGAATTGCGAAACGCTTCAGCGTGGACTTCCTTGGCAAGAGCCGATGACAGAGGCGTGACAGTTTTCCGGCGGGTGACGCACCAAGAGGATCTTCGAAAGAACTTGCCGCGAACGCACGGCGTCGGTTGCGCTGCCCGTATGATTTTGGCAGCATCGCGGCAATCCGGACAATCAGACGGCTCCGGTGGGAGGATTCGCCGCACCTGCAATATCCTGACCTTCGATACGAAGGGCAGGGGTCGTTCGTTCGTGCGATTTGTTCAGTGGCTTGTGCGAGTAAAGAACAAGGAACATTTAGTCCATGCTTTCTCTGTGGGTCATTATTGCGTGCGGGGCGCTTTCCCTCGTTTACGGAATCTGGGCATTCCAGTCGGTGATGGCGCAGCCCGCCGGCAACGCCCGGATGCAGGAAATCGCCGGTTTCGTGCGTGAAGGCGCACAGGCTTACCTCAGGCGCCAATACGTCACCATTTCCGGCGTCGGCATCATCATCTTCGCGCTGGTCGCTTATTTCCTCTCGATCCCGAGCGCCATCGGCTTTCTGATCGGCGCAGTGCTTTCGGGTCTTGCCGGCTTCATCGGCATGAACATGTCGGTGAGAGCCAATGTCCGCACGGCACAGGCTGCGATGAACTCGCTGGGGCAGGGGCTCGAAGTCGCCTTCAAGGCCGGTGCTGTCACCGGCATGCTGGTGGCCGGTCTCGCTTTGCTTGGCGTCGCCGTCTACTACTATGTGCTGACCGGCCCGATGCAGCTCTCCTTCGCGGATCCCAAGCAGGCGCGCGAGATCATCGATTCGCTGGTGGCTCTGGGCTTCGGCGCCTCGCTGATCTCGATCTTCGCCCGTCTGGGCGGCGGCATCTTCACCAAGGGCGCCGACGTCGGCGGTGATCTCGTCGGCAAGGTCGAGGCCGGCATTCCCGAGGACGACCCACGCAACCCTGCCACCATCGCCGACAATGTCGGCGACAATGTCGGTGACTGCGCCGGCATGGCCGCCGACCTGTTCGAGACCTATGCGGTCACCGTGGTCGCCACCATGGTGCTCGCGGCGATCCTGTTCGCCGGAACGCCGGTGCTCTCCAACGTGCTGCTCTATCCGCTCGGTATCGGCGCGGCGTGCATCGTCACCTCGATCGTCGGCACCTTCTTCGTCAAGCTCGGCGCCAACCAGTCGATCATGGGCGCGCTCTACAAGGGCTTCATCGCTTCGGCCGTGCTTTCGGTGGCGGGCCTGGCAGTCGCCACGCATTTCCTGATCGGCTGGGGCTCGATCGGCACCATTGGCGGCCATGACGTCACCGGCACCTCCCTGTTCGCCTGCGGCATCGTCGGCCTGGTGGTGACCGGCCTGATCGTCTGGATCACCGAGTACTATACGGGCATCGGCTACCGGCCGGTGCGCGAGATCTCGCAGGCTTCCGTCACCGGTCACGGCACCAACGTCATCCAGGGCCTCGCGGTCTCGCTGGAAGCGACGGCACTGCCCACCATCGTGATCGTCGCCGGTATCGTCGCCACCTACACGCTTGCCGGCCTGTTCGGCACGGCGATCGCCGTGACGACCATGCTGGGCCTCGCCGGCATGGTGGTGGCGCTCGACGCCTTCGGCCCGGTCACCGACAATGCCGGTGGCATTGCCGAAATGGCCGGCCTGCCCAAGGAAGTCCGCAAGTCGACGGATGCGCTCGACGCCGTCGGCAACACCACCAAGGCCGTCACCAAGGGTTATGCCATCGGCTCGGCCGGCCTCGGGGCGCTGGTGCTGTTCGCGGCCTATACCTCGGACCTTGCCTATTTCTCCTCGAATTCGGCCCAGTATCCCTACTTCGCCGGGGTGCAGCCGAACTTCTCGCTGGCCAATCCCTTCGTGGTCGTCGGCCTGCTGCTCGGCGGCCTCATTCCCTATCTCTTCGGCGGCATCGCCATGACCGCCGTGGGCAAGGCCGCTTCGGCCATCGTCGAGGAGGTCCGGCGCCAGTTCCGCGAGAAGCCCGGCATCATGCAGGGCACCGACAAGCCGGATTACGGCAAGGCGGTGGACCTGCTGACCCGCGCTGCCATCAAGGAGATGCTGATCCCCTCGCTGCTGCCGGTCCTGTCGCCGATCGTGATCTATTTCCTGGTGCTGTGGATCACCGGCTCGAAGTCGGATGCCTTCGCCGCCGTCGGCGCCATGCTGCTCGGCGTGATCGTCACGGGTCTGTTCGTCGCCATCTCGATGACGGCGGGCGGCGGCGCCTGGGACAATGCCAAGAAGTCGTTCGAGGATGGGTTCATCGACGCCAACGGCACCAAGCACCTCAAGGGCTCCGAAGCCCATAAGGCCTCGGTGACCGGTGACACGGTCGGCGATCCCTACAAGGATACGGCAGGCCCCGCCGTCAACCCGGCGATCAAGATCACCAACATTGTCGCGCTGCTGCTGCTGGCCATCCTGGCCCATCACTGAGCTTTCGCGATAGTCTATGGCGGGTGAGGGAGGGCAATGCCCTCCCTCTTTCGTTTTGAAACAGGCCAGCACCACGGCCGCGATGGTTTTGACCGATGATCGAGACGCGCCTCCTGCACCAGTTCGTCGTCCTCGCCGAGGAACTGCATTTCCATCGCGCGGCCGAGCGCCTGCATATGGCCCAGCCGCCGCTCAGCCAGGCCGTGCGCAAGCTCGAGGAGAAGGTCGGCGCCCGCCTGTTCACACGCAGCAATCGTCATGTCGCTTTGACCGATGCCGGGGCCGCGTTTCTGGAGACGGCGAAAGCCTGCCTGGCAACCCTGGAGCAGGGAGCCCTGCGCGCACGCCGGATCGAGGCGGGACTGGCGGGTCGGCTTGCCATCACCTTTGTCGGCACGGCCCGCCGCGATCTGGTTCCACTGGCACTGCGAACCTTCCGCTCCCGTTTCCCGGAGGTGGAACTGGTTCTGCGCGAGGCGACCACGGCCAAGCAGATCGAGGCCCTGCGAGGCAAACAGGCCGATATCGGCTTCATGCGCTGGCCGGGCGTACCGGCAGCCGATATTCGCTTCGAGCGGATCGAGCGTGAGCCGGTCCTGGCGGCCTTACCCGACGATCATCCCCTCGCAGCCGGTACAGCGATAAGGCTCGAGCAACTGGCCGGGGAGGATTTGATCATGACTCCTCGCGACGAGGGAGTGAGCTTCCATGACCAGTTGATCGCCCTATGCCGCCATGCAGGCTTCGAGCCGCGCATCACCCAGGAGGCCTGCGAGATGCAGACCGTCGTCGGCCTGGTGGCAGGCGGCCTCGGAGTGGCGCTGGTACCGGCCTCGGCCACCCAGGAGAACCGCAAGGGCGTGGCCTTTTGTCCGATCGTCACCACCGCACCGGATGAATTGAGCCACATGGACATGGTTCTCGGCTGGCGCGCCGATATCGCCTCGCCGATCCGCGACAGCTTCATCGAAATCGTCAGCCGGTTGAGCACGTTTGATATGTGATAGCTATCAATCGACTATCTATAATATATTTTACAATGATCTCTGGGTGATCAAAATCACTTCCGAGCTGAGCGGGAGCGGTTGCCATGAACCTTCAGACCACGGACCGACGCGATGTCCTGAAATGTGCAGCGGCTGCCATGACGGCGGCCTTTGCTCTGCATGCCGGCTCCAGCCATGCCCGAAGGAGCAGAAAATCAATGATCTATCAATTGCGCATCTATGAAATATTCGAGCACAACAAGGCGGCTTTCCATGCTCGCTTTCGTGACCATGCCGTCCGTATCATGAAGACCTATGGCTTTGATTTCGCTTCGCTATGGGAGACGACCACGCGGGAGAGTACGGAATTCGTCTATCTGCTGCGCTGGCCGGATGCCGAGACCATGAAAGCAAGCTGGGATCGCTTCATGGCCGATCAGGAATGGCAACGCATCAAGGACGAAACCGTGGCCCGTGACGGCAAGATGGTCGGCGTGATCGAAGATCGCGCCATGCAGGCTGTCGACTACGCGCCCTTGATCTGAGAGGCGGCAATTTCCCCTGACGCAGGCTTCTCTGCCTACCTTTCCGGCCGCGTCTTTCATGTCGGTTGACAGGATGGGGAGAACGCGCAAGCTGGATTGGGGTTGAGCC
The DNA here is from genome assembly GCF_052045555.1 of Labrys sp. 22185. Taxonomy (NCBI): domain Bacteria; kingdom Pseudomonadati; phylum Pseudomonadota; class Alphaproteobacteria; order Hyphomicrobiales; family Xanthobacteraceae; genus Labrys; species Labrys sp. 22185. Next base: position 278,366 of record NZ_JBQEPH010000005.1, read on the forward strand.
GAAACAACCCGGTATGCTCCTCGATATGCGAGGGCGGCCGGGTTGGCCGCGACCCGCGACGATCCAACGAGACTCAGAGGAGCGGAGGGATATATGGCCCGCAAGCGCGACGTTCCCGGGATCAGAGCCTATGACAGCCCCGCCGGCGGCTGGGGGGCCCTCAAGGCGACGGCAGCGGCCGTGCGCACGCAGATGGAAGTGCTCGAGGCGCCGCTGACCTTCCTGCGGATGAACCAGCCGGACGGTTTCGATTGCCCCGGCTGTGCCTGGCCGGACAAGGAGCACCGCTCGACCTTCCAGTTTTGCGAGAACGGTGCCAAGGCGGTGACCTGGGAGGCGACGAGCAAACGCGTCACGCCGGAATTCTTCGCCGATCACACCGTGACCGAGCTCCTGGGCTGGAGCGACTATCACCTCGAGAACGAGGGCCGCCTCACCCATCCGATGGCCTATGATTCGGAGACGGATACCTATCAGCCGATCGAATGGGACGATGCCTTCGCGCGGATCGCCGCCGCCTTGCGCAGCCTACCCGATCCGAACATGGCCGAGTTCTACACCTCTGGCCGGGCCTCTAATGAGGCGGCCTTCCTGTTCCAGCTCTTTGCTCGCGAATATGGCAGCAATAATTTTCCCGATTGCTCCAACATGTGCCACGAGGCGACCAGCGTCGGCCTGCCGCAATCGATCGGCATCGGCAAGGGCACCGTCTCGCTGGAGGATTTCGACCATTGCGAGCTGATCCTCTCGCTGGGCCACAATCCGGGCACCAACCATCCGCGCATGATGGGCACGCTGCATGAATGCTCGCGCCGCGGCGTGCCGATCATCGTGTTCAATCCGCTGAAGGAACGGGCGCTCGAGCGCTTCGCCGACCCCCAGAACCCTGTCGAGATGGGGACCTTCGGTTCCACGCGGATCGCCTCGTCCTATTATCAGGTCAAGGTCGGCGCGGATGCCGCTGCCCTCAAGGGCGTCATGAAGGCCCTGGTCGAGATGGACGAAGCATCGGACAACAAAGTCCTCGACCACGATTTCATCGCCAATCACACACGTGGCTTTGCCGAGTTCGCTGCCGACCTCGCCGCGACGTCCTGGCAGGCCATCGAGGCCATCAGCGGCTTCAGCAAGGCCCAGCTCGGCGAGGTCGCGACGGCCTATGCTCGTTCGAACGCCACCATCGTCGCCTATGGCATGGGCATCACGCAGCACAATCGGGGCACTGCCAATGTGCAGCAGATCGCCAATCTCCTGCTGCTGAAAGGCAATTTCGGCAAGCCGGGGGCCGGCATCTGCCCCCTGCGCGGCCATTCCAACGTGCAGGGCAACCGTACGGTCGGCATCACCGAAAGGCCCAATGCTCCCTTGTTCGAGGGTATCGAGCGCACTTTCGGCTTCAAGCCGCCAAGTCATCACGGCCATGACGCGGTGGCCGCCATGGAGGCGATCGACGCAGGCAGCTCGAAGATCCTGATCTGCCTGGGCGGCAATTTCGCGGTCGCCATGCCGGATCCCGAGCGCAGCCATGCCGCCATGCGCAAGCTCGACCTGACGGTGCATCTCGACACCAAGCTGAACCGCTCGCAGCTTCTCATCGGCAAGCAGTCACTCATACTGCCGGTATTGGGGCGGACCGAGCGCGACATGCAGGCGAGCGGGCCCCAGGCCGTGACGGTGGAGGATTCGATGTCGATGGTGCATGCCTCGCGCGGCAAGCTGCCACCGGCCTCTGAATATCTGCGCTCCGAGACGGCCATCGTCGCCGGCATCGCCATGGCGACGCTGCCCGACAGCAAGGTCTACTGGGCCGAGATGGTGGCCGATTACGATCTCATCCGCGATGCGATCGAGAATGTCCTGCCGGACTTCAAGGATTATAACCAGCGTATCCGCATCCCCGGTGGCTTCCGCCTGCCCCTGCCGCCGACCGAGCGCATCTGGCCGACCCCATCGGGCAAGGCCGAGTTCCTGTCCTTCAAGGGGCTGGAAGAGGATACAGCCAGCGCCGACGCCGACGTGCTCAAGCTGGCGACCATCCGCAGCCATGATCAGTACAACACCACGATCTACGGCTTGAATGATCGCTATCGTGGCGTGTTCGGCCGTCGTGACGTGCTGTTCGTGAATGCGGCGGATCTGTCCCGGCTGGGACTGGAGCATGGCGATCTCGTCGAGATCGAGACGGCGCTGCCATCGGGCGAGCCGCGGCGACTCAAGCTTACCGCCATTGCCTACGATATCGCTCGTGGCTCGGTCGCGGCCTATTATCCCGAAGCCAATGGGCTGGTGCCCCTCGACTACAAGGATGAGGAAAGCGGGACGCCTTCCTACAAATCCGTGCCGGTGCGAATCCGAAAAACAGGCTGACGCACAAGAAAGCCAGCCGGCTGGCCACTCAACCTGCGTTGGCGGCCCCGACACACAGGCCGTCGACGAAAACGTCGACGAGCCGCTGCACGGCTTCCAGCCAGCCGGGATGGTCGCGCATGTAGCACATGCCCACCAGGGCCCGCAGCAGATCTTCCGGCGTCACGTCCGCCCGGATCTGTCCGGCGGCGACGGCCCGGTTCAGCAGGATGCCAAGCGCCGTGGTCAGGCGATCGAAGGAATAGGCATAGAGTTCGGACGGGGCATAGGCAGCGAGTGCCAATGCCGTCAGCATGCCTTTCTTGGTCGCGACCAGCTGGACATTGGCATGCAACCAGCGGCGGACCGCATCGACCGGCTCCGCATCGTCCTTCAGCTGCTCCGCCAATTCGCTGAGATGATCCACTTCCTGCCGATAGACCGCCTCGAATAGTGATTCGCGGGTGGGGAAGTGGCGGTAGAGCGTGCCGATGCCGACTTCCGCCTGCCTTGCGACCGCCTCCAGGCTCGCTTCGGAGCCGCCCCTGCTGAAAACGGTCTTGGCAGCCGCCAGCAGCCGTTCCCGATTGCGGATCGCATCGGCGCGCGGCTTGCGTCTTGTTTTCTCGGTTTGCTCCACCATCTGAATTCAGCCAGCCTGCCCCTTGCAAAACGGAGGGACCCTCCGTATAAATACTGCATGAGCATCAAATCAGACAGATGCTCTCCAATCAAATCGATGCCCGATTCCCTTGGGCAGCCCGTTTGCATCCGGCCGCCCAGATTGCGTCTCGCGGCCTGAAGCCTGGAGTTCGATCCGCCTGGATCGTGCTCCTCCAGAGACTCTGAAGAGACAAGCGCCTCCGATCCGAGAGAATCGGCCTCCCTCTAAGGCGCTTTGGCCTCGGCAGCCTGGATCGTCCAAAAATCAGTCGATTGGAGCAGTGCATGACTTTCTCCATCAGCCTCACCGTCAATGGTGAGCAACGTCACGTCGAACTCGACGATCCGAGGGTGACGCTTCTCGACCTCCTGCGGGAACGCCTCGATCTCACCGGTACCAAGAAGGGTTGCGATCGCGGTCAATGCGGCGCCTGCACCGTCCTGGTGGATGGCCGCCGCATCAATTCCTGCCTGGCGCTTGCCGTCAGCCATGATGGCGCGGAGATCGAAACCATCGAGGGGGTCGCCCAGGGCGAGCATCTTCACCCCATGCAGGCGGCCTTCATCGCCCATGATGGGTTCCAATGCGGCTTCTGCACACCCGGCCAGATCATGAGTGCCATTGGCCTGATCCGCGAAGGCCAGGCCGGGGACGATCCCGAGAGAATCCGCGAGGGCATGAGCGGCAATTTGTGCCGCTGCTCCGCCTATGCCGGCATCACCGAGGCCGTGCTGGAGGCCCACCATGTCCTGGCCGAGGGCGGACGGAGGAAATCAGCATGAAGAGCTTCGATTATGTGAGACCGGCGACGATTGCGGAGGCGGTCGCGGCGGCCTCCCGGCCTGGTTCTGCGTTTCTGGCCGCCGGCACCAATCTCCTCGACCTGATGAAGACAAACGTTGTCAGCCCCGACCGGCTCGTTGACGTCACCCGACTGCCGGATCTCGGCGCGATCGACTGGCTGCCCGATGGGGGCATCAGGATCGGTGCACTCGTGCGCAATGCCGACCTTGCCCATGACCCGGCTTTCGCAAGAACCTATCCCGCTGTCGCGGAGGCGCTGTTGTCCGGGGCATCGGGCCAGTTGCGCAACGCGGCGACTGTCGGCGGCAATCTGATGCAGCGTACGCGCTGCGCCTATTTCTTCGACGTTGCCGGCGCCTGCAACAAGCGTGCACCAGGCTCGGGCTGCGATGCCCGCGGCGGCGAGAACCGCCTGCATGCGATATTGGGCTGGAGCGAAGCCTGCATCGCCACCCACCCTTCGGATTTCTGCGTGCCGCTGGCTGCTTTCGGCGCCACGGTGGAAATCGAGGGCAGGGCAGGGCGGCGCGAGATCCCGCTGGGCGAGCTGCATCGCCTGCCGGGAGATACGCCGGAGCAGGATACGGCCCTTGAGCCGGGCGACCTGATCGTGGCGGTGCGATTGCCTGCCGACGCCGCCGGTTTTGCCGCTCATACCCGCTATCTCAAGGTTCGCGAGCGGACATCCTATGCCTTTGCCGTAGTATCGGTGGCCGCTGCCCTGCGTCTCAGGGATGGGGTGATCGATGAGGCACGGTTGGCGCTGGGCGGCGTCGCGGCCAAGCCTTGGCGGCCGCTCGAAGCGGAGGCGGTTCTGGCCGGCGCCACCCCGGACGAAGCCGTCTTCCAGCGCGCCGCGCAGGTGGCTCTCGCCGAGGCGAAGCCCTCGGGCGACAATGAATTCAAGATCGAACTGGCGCGCCGCACGCTGGTGCGCGCCCTGGCCGAAGCGGCCGCCGGCACGCCGGATCGTATCCCCGCTCTGCCAGGTTCCCCTTTCTCAACCCTCCCCGGAGCCCGTCGAGATGCCTGAACTCGTTACGCCCGACCTCAAGCCGAACCAGGCTCCGGCGCATGTCCGGCACGGTTCCAATATCGGCCAGCCCCTGACGCGCCGGGACGGCGTCCTCAAGGTCACCGGAGCTGCGCGCTATGCGGCCGACAACCATCCCGCCGGCATGCTCTATGCCGTGATGGCGGTTGCGCAGATTGCTCGCGGCCGGGTTTCTTCTCTCGATGTCCAAGCGGCCAAGGGCCATCCGGGCGTGGTGGAGGTGATGACGCCGGACCACAAGCCGGCCTTGGCGCAGGATCCGGATGCCAAGGATCATCCCTTCATGTTCCGGCTCGACGTGCTGCAGAACGATCGCGTGCGCTATGCCGGCCAGCCGATCGCCGTGGTGATCGCGCAGTCGCTGGAGGCTGCGACGGAAGGGGCCGCGCTGCTGGCGCCGCGCTACGAGGCCGAGACAGCGCGGATCGGCCTCGATGGGGACGGCTTCGTGCCGCCGGCCGTTGGTGTCGGCAATCCATCGCAAGCCGTGCATGGCGACATCGAGGCCGGCTTCGCCGGGGCGGACAGGAAGATCGAGGCCGTGTATGAGACGCCCGCCCAGTATCACAACCCGATCGAGCCGCACGCCATCGTCGCGAGCTGGCAGGGGGATACCCTGTCGATCGATACGCCCAGCCAGGGCATGGCGATGGCACAGGGCCGTATCGCCGGTCTTTTCGGCATCGCGCCCGACAAGATTCATATCCGCAGCCCGTTTCTCGGCGGCGGCTTCGGCTGCAAGGGTCTCGTTGCCGGGCCGCAGATCCTGGGCATCATGGCGGCCCGCCTCGTCGGACGGCCAGTGAAGCTCGTGGTCAGGCGCGACCAGATGTATGGGCCCGTGGGCCATCGCGCCCCGACCCGCCAGACCTTGCAGCTCGGGATTGCCGGAGACGGTGCGCTGACGGCGCTCGTCCATCACGCCAGGACGGCTTCGTCCACCTTCGACGACTTCTTCGAGCCTGCCGCCAGCGCCTCGCACGCGCTCTATGCGAGCCCTGCCATCGTCACTAGCTATGACGCGGTGCGGACGGACACCGGAACCCCGCTGTTCATGCGCGCGCCCGGTGAGGCCACTGGTTCCATTGCCCTGGAAAGCGCAATGGACGAAGCAGCCTGGGCAAGCGGCATCGATCCGCTCGAGTTCCGGCTCAGGAACTATGCCGAAATCGAGCCGACCACCGGCAAGCCCTTTTCCTCCAAGGCCCTGCGTGAATGCTATGCCGAAGGCGCCAAGCGTTTCGGCTGGGCCGGCCGGCCGCTTGCTCCCCGCCAGATGCGCGACGAGGCAGGCTTTCTCGTCGGCTGGGGCATGGGTACCGCCATCTTTCCGGCCCTGATGTTCCAGGCCGAGGCGCGGGCCGTGATTCGGCGAGACGGTTCCGGTCTGATGGAAACCGGTGCGCATGACATGGGGCAGGGGGCCTGGACGGCTCTCGCCCAGATCGCTGCCGACGGCCTGGGCCTCGATATCGACCAGGTGGAATTCCGGGCGGGCACCTCCGATCTGCCGGATGCCGGCATCGCCGGCGGCTCGGCGCATACGGCCACGGCTGGCGCGGCCATCCACGAAGCCGGCGCGGCGGCGATCGCCAAGCTGGCGGAACTGGCCGTAGGCGACGAGCGTTCGCCGCTGTTCGGTGCGGGCAATGCCGGCGTGATCGCCCGAGACGGGCGGCTCGCCCGCCGGGACGACGAAAGCCGCAGCGAGAGCTATGCCGATATTCTCGGCCGGGCCGGCCTGGCGGAGATCGAGGCCAGGGGACGCGCCAGCGCCGATCCGGCATCGCAGGCAAGCTATGCCATGCATGCCCATGGTGCCGTCTTTGCCGAGGTCAAGGTCGATCCCGATCTCGGGCAGGTGCGTGTCAGCCGGCTCGTCGGCGCCTTTGCGGCAGGGCGGATCGTCAACCCGCATCTGGTGCGCAGCCAGTATCTGGGCGGCATGATCTGGGGCGTGTCCTTCGCCCTGCACGAGCATGCGGTTGTCGATCATCGCTCGGGCCGGATCATGAATGCGGATCTCGCCGAATATCACGTGCCCGTCAATGCCGACGTCCCCTCGCTGGAGGCCATCCTGGTCGAGGAGCACGATCCCCATGTGAACGCGCTCGGCATCAAGGGCGTCGGCGAAATCGGCATCACCGGGACGGCGGGCGCAGTGGCCAATGCCGTCTGGCATGCGACCGGCAAGCGTGTGAGGAAATTCCCGATCGCCATCGAGGAGTTGCTGTGAGGTAGCGGTCATCCCGGACGCGCAGCAGCACGAAGTGGTGCAGCGTAGATCCGGGATCGCCCAAGGAATGGATCTCGTTCTCATTGCGGTCCCGCGTCTGCGGTGCACCACTTCGTGCTGCACCGCGCGCGGGATGACGGTGGACTACACCCGGTCGCAGAGCATTTCGCGGGCGGCGTTGTGGCCGGGGGCGCCGGTGACGCCGCCGCCGGGATGGGTGCCCGAGCCGCAGATATAAAGCCCCTTCACGGGCGTGCGGTAATCGCCGTAGCCGAGCATCGGCCGGGCCGAGAAGAGCTGGTCGAGCGACAGAGTGCCGTGGAAGATGTCGCCGCCGACAAGCCCGAATACGCGTTCGAGGTCGAGGGGCGTCAGCACCTGGCGCCCGAGCACGCTCTGCTTGAAGCCCGGGGCATAGCGCTCCACCGTGTCGATCATCAGGTCGGCGACTTCCTCGCGATGGGCATCCCAGCTCTCGCCGTTCGGCAGGTACGGCGCCACATATTGGCAGAACAGGCTGGCGACGTGCTGGCCTTTGGGCGCGAGCGTGTCGTCGAGCGTTGAGGGGATCAGCATCTCGACGATGGGCTGCCGGCTCCAGCCGAGGCGGCGGGCCTCCAGGAAGGCATCTTCCATATAATCGAGGCTAGGCCCGATGATGATGCCGGCGGTGTGGTGGACGCCCTGTTCCTTGCCGGGTAGGGCAGTAAAGCTGGGTAATTCGGAGAGCGCGACATTCATGCGCAGCACGCCCGAGTCGCATTTGAAGCGGCGGATGCGCTGCAGGAAATCGGCCGGCACGGCTTCCTCGGGCACGATCTTGTCGAAGAGCAGGCGCGGGCCGATATTGGCCGCGACGGCCTTGGCACGAATGACCCGGCCATCCTCCAGTTCGACGCCGGCTGTGACGCCTTTCTCTACGATGAGCCGGCGGACCGGGGCCTCCGTCTCGATTTCCGCACCGGCCTCGCGGGCGGCCTTGGCCATGGCCTGCGTGATCGCGCCCATGCCGCCGATGGCATGGCCCCAGGCGCCCTTCTTGCCGTTCACCTCACCGAAGACGTGGTGCAGCAGCACATAGGCCGAGCCCGGTGTCGAGGGGGCGGCATAGGAGCCGACGATGGAATCGAAGCCGAACAAGACCTTGGCTTCCGGGCTTTCGAACCAGCCGTCGAGATAGTCGCTCGCCGATTTGGTGAAGAGGTCGAGCAGCACGCGGCGATGATGCATGTCGAGCTTGGATAGCCGACGCCCGAGTTTTCCGGCGCGCAGCAATTCCGGCAGCGAGCCTAACCAGCCGTCGTCGGAGATGTTGGGCGGCGTCTCCAAAATGAGGTCGCGCAGCACGTCGGCAATGGTGTCGATTTCGTCGCAATAGGCCGGGAAGCGGGCGGCATCCTTCTGGCTGAACTTGGCGATCTCGCTCTGGGTGCGGCCTTCGCCGGAGAGGATGTAGCGTCCGTCGGGGAAGGGAAAGAAATTGGAGGCCTGGCGCTCGACCACCTTGAGACCGTGACGCTCCAGCTCCATGTCCCGGATGACCTTGGGATTGAGCAGGCTCACCGTGTAGGAGGCCACGGAATTGCGGAAACCCGGATGGAACTCCTCCGTCACTGCGGCGCCGCCGACGACGGAACGGCGCTCCAGCACCTTGACCCGCCGGCCAGCTCGCGCGAGGTAATAGGCGCAGGTCAGGCCGTTATGGCCACCGCCGATGATGACCGCGTCATAGGGAGTGTTCGCGCTGTGGACCGAGGGCGAAGTTGCGTCAGCCAATTCCTCGAAGCCTTCTTGTTATGACGCAGCGGCTGGCGCCGCGGACGTCCCGTCGGCTCCTTCTTATGCCGCCTATGCCGCGCCTCCAAGAGGCGGATGTGGCACCTGCTGTGCCGCTTCGGCTTCTCAGCCGCGGGCGGCTTCCAGGATATGCTTGCACTCGCCGAGTTCCAGCAGCACCGTCTGCAGCCGTCTGCGACGCTCGTCGCCCAGCGACAATCCACTGCCGCTTTCAGCCTGCGCGAGCGGAGGCGGTGCGGGGCGCGGCTCGCTGCGCATGGGCGGTCCCGCGAGGGATGACAGCGGCAGCGAGGCTTGGGCTGGCGGCGGCTCGTAAGCTTCGGACTCTTCGTCGAAGACCGGCTCGATCCGATCATCGCCCTCGTCATAGTCCCCGGCCGGATCACCCAATGCAGGAGCCTCCGCCTCCGGCCATTCGGCCCGCTCACGGCGGCGCTCTTCCTCGTCCGCCCGCGGGATCACCGCGACGGGTGGTACATAATCCTCATTCTGCGCGCGGCCGATCTCGATCACATGCCGGTTGCCACGCTCCTTGAGGATGCGCTGCACGCCCTTGATGGTGTAGCCTTCGCCATAGAGGTAGTAGCGAATGCCCTTGAGCAGATCGATGTCGTCAGGGCGATAATAGCGACGCCCACCACCGCGCTTCAGCGGCTTGATCTGGCTGAAGCGGGTTTCCCAGAAGCGCAGGACGTGCTGGGGCAGGTCGAGATCCTCGGCGACCTCGCTGATGGTGCGGAACGCGTCAGGTGCTTTTTCCATGCTGCCGGACTCCCGAGCGGAAAGCGGCGAATCGTGCCTTTCCCCTATCACTCGTCCGATTCTGTGATGAAAGACAAGCGTTTATCACTTGTTTCCAACCCAAAACTTCATCGGATGGTAGTTTGAAACCGTTTGAGGAGGAAAGAAATGCCCATTGCCGACAGGTGATGACGGCTGTCGCTGCGGGCCGCTTCAGGGATGCCTCGCCATGCGGGCGGCCAGCGCCAGCAGACCGGAATTTCCCATCTCGCAGAAAAAAGGACTGATCAGTCCATTATTGATTTGGCTGACCGAGGCCAATGCCCGATTAGTCGTCGGTGACGCCATCGACATTCTCGCCATTGATCTGGGCCTTGAGGATGTTGGAAGGCTTGAAGACCATGACACGGCGCGGGGAGATCGGCACTTCCTTGCCGGTCTTGGGGTTGCGGCCGATACGCTCGCCCTTGGAGCGCACGACGAAGGAGCCGAAGGACGACAGCTTCACCGTCTCGCCCCGTTCGAGGCAGCTCGAGATTTCATGCAGGACCATCTCGACCAGTTCCGACGACTCGGTCCGCGACAGGCCTACTTTCTGGTAAACCGCTTCGCAAAGATCTGCTCTTGTGACGGTATTTCCCGCCATCGCTTTCATGCCCCACGTTGGACAGGCTCCGTGAAGAGGCCACCTGTCTGTTATCCGTTCGATGCAGCCCGGAACGGCGGGAAGCCTGTCCCGCCACGAATCCGCCCCGCAAATCATCCCAGCAGGGCCGGCACTGAAGTCCCGACTCTATGTCACTGAAAACGCGAAGCTATTGACGAAATCGGTCAAGGTCAACCACCAATCGAAACCGGTGTTCGCTTCGACCTCGGTTCGGCAACCGTCAAATTCGTCAGACTACCAGCGGATCAGGGCCGCGCCCCAGGTGAAGCCGCCGCCCATGGCCTCCAGCAGGACGAGGTCCCCTCGCTTGATGCGCCCGTCCTTGACGGCCGTATCGAGCGCCAGGGGAATCGAGGCCGAGGAGGTGTTGGCGTGCTCGGCAACGGTGAGCACCACCTTCTCCGGCGGCAGGCCGAGCTTTTCGGCCGTGGCGTGGATGATGCGGGCATTGGCCTGGTGCGGCACGAACCAATCCACCGCGTCATAGGCCAGGCCGAGATCGTCCATGGTGTCGATAATGATCTGCGGCACCATGCCGACGGCAAGCTTGAAGACTTCCTTGCCGTCCATGCGCAGTTTGCCGACCGTGCCCGTGGTGGAGGCGCCGCCATCGACGAAGAGCTTCGATTTGTGCCGCCCGTCCGAGCGCAGCTTGGTGGCCAGCACGCCCTGATCGTGGATCGAACCGTCATTCATGGTGGCTTCCACCACCACGGCGCCGGCACCGTCACCGAACAGCACGCAGGTGGTACGATCCGACCAGTCCAGAATACGCGAATAGGTCTCGGCGCCGATGACGAGCGCATGCTTGGCCGAGCCCGAGCGCAGGAAATTGTCGGCGATGGAAAGCCCGTAGACGAAGCCGGTGCACACGGCCTGCACGTCGAAGGCAGCGCCGCCTGTCATGCCGATATTGGCCTGCACGGTGGTGGCCGTAGCTGGGAAGGTGTTGTCGGGCGTCGAGGTCGCCAGCACGATCAGGTCGATATCGGAGCCCTTCAGGCCGGCATCGGCCAAAGCGTGCTCGGCCGCCTTGGTGGCGAGATGCGAGGTGAATTCACCCTCTGCGGCCTGGTGGCGGGCGCGGATGCCGGTGCGCTGCACGATCCACTCGTCGGAGGTGTCGACGAGCTTGGACAACTCGTCATTGGTGACGCGTTTCTCGGGCAGATAGGAGCCGATGCCCCGGATAACAGAACGGATTGTCGCCATTATGCAGCGTCCGGATTGCTGGCGGCGGCCATCACGGCGCGGTGGTCGAAGCTCAGGCTTTCGGTGATTTTCGTCATGAGTTCTTGTTTCACCATATCATAGGCCAGATCGATGGCGGCAGCGTAGCCTTCGGCATTGGCGCCGCCATGGCTCTTGATCACGATGCCGTTGAGGCCGAGGAAGACGCCGCCATTGACACGGTTGGGATCGAGCTTTTCGCGCAGGGCCTGGAAGGCACCGCGGGCGAAGAGATAGCCGATGCGCGCCATCAGGGTACGCGACATCGCCGAACGCAGATAGGAGGCGATCTGCTTGGCCGTGCCTTCGGCGGTCTTGAGCGCAATATTGCCGGCAAAACCTTCGGTCACCACCACGTCGACGGTGCCCTTGCCGAGGTCGTCGCCCTCGACGAAACCATGATAGGTCAAATCGGGCAGGCTGGTCTCACGCAGGATGCGGCCGGCCTCGCGCACCATTTCGAGACCCTTGACCTCCTCGACACCGACATTGAGCAGGCCGACGGTGGGGCGTTCCACGCCCAGCACGATACGGGCCATGGCCGCGCCCATCACCGCCATGTCGATCAGGGCGTTGGAATCGGCGCCGATGGAGGCCCCGACGTCGAGCACGATCGATTCGCCCCGCAGGGTCGGCCACAGCGCGGCGATGGCGGGACGGTCGATCTCGGCGAGCGTGCGCAGGCAGAAGCGTGCCATCGCCATCAGCGCGCCGGTGTTGCCGGCCGAGACGGTCGCATCGGCTTCATCCTTGTTGATGGCATCGATCGCCAGCCACATCGAGGATTTCTTGCGGCCATAGCGCAGGGCGTGGCTCGGCTTGTCGTCCATGCGGATGGCGACATCGGTGTGATGGACGCTGGAAACGGCCTGAAGGCGCGGGCGGGCGGCCAGCAGCGGGGCGATGGCGGCTTCATCGCCATAGAAGGAGAAGCTCAGGTCGGGATGGCGGGTCAGCGCCAGCTCGGCGGCCGGAATCACGACCGTGGGGCCGTGGTCGCCCCCCATCGCGTCGAGAGCGATACGAATTTTCGAAGCCCGATTGTCGGAAGCCATGAAGTGTTCGGTTGCCCTGTTGCGTCTGGCCGCTGTGCACGGCGGGGGAGGCGCTGCGTTTTGCAGCAAAAGACCATGCACCACAAGAGTGTAGCGAAGGTTGACGGCCGGAATTTAGGCACGGCCAGGATGTAGAAGCCGTCGATTGACCGATTCTCACGTCAAAATCATGGTGAGGAAGGGCGCGATTGCAAGAAAATGCATGCTTGCCTCACTTCGCCCCGCAGGACACTTTCTCCGGCGCTTCAGGATGCCAGCCGGAACCTCCCGCCGGCAACGGCCTCGCGGACGGCCGCCAGCGTGGCGGCACGATCCTGCCCTTCCGTCGCGATGACATGGCGTTCGAGCGCGCCCAGATCGGAGAATTGCCGGTGCAGCGCGGTGATCGGTTCGGGATCGCTCAGGGTGTCGCCGCCGCGCAGGCGGCAGCGCTCGATCGCAGCTGCCAGGAGCGGGCGCAGCACCACATAGTGGACCGGCAAGGCGAGCGCCCTGAACGGCCCCAGGAACCAGGGACCGACAATGCCGTCCAGGATCACGAAATAGCCACCACGAGCATAGGCTTGCACTGCGCTGACCAGAACGTCGATCACCACCATATTCTGATGATGGGCTTCAGCCAGATAGGGCGCGATCGCGCCATTCTTGATGAAATGCCAGAAATCGTCGGCGTGCAGATGCACGGCCGGCGCGCCTGGTTCGGACGCAAGGGCTTGTGCCGTCGTGGTCTTTCCCGAACCCGGAGGGCCGGTGAGAATGAGGATCTGGCCTGCAAGGTCGGTCATTGGCTCTAACATAATCGGCGGACAAGGAAGGTCGCAGCCTTATTGAGCTTGCATCGAAGCGGCGCAAGTCTTTGTCATCGCCGTCACGAGGCATCGATTGCGCCTGGTTCGGAGCCGACCCCAGGAAGCGAGTCGATAGGCGTCAGCACTCCACCGCATTGACGGCGAGGCCCCCCTGCGAGGTTTCCTTGTATTTGGACTGCATGTCCGCGCCGGTGACGCGCATGGTGGTGATCACCTGATCGAGGCTGACCTTGTGGGTGCCGTCGCCGCGCAAGGCGAGGGAGGCGGCGGCGATCGCCTTGTTGGCCCCGAAGGCATTGCGTTCGATGCAGGGAATCTGCACCAGGCCGCCAATCGGATCGCAGGTCATGCCGAGATGATGCTCCATGCCGATCTCGGCCGCGTTCTCGACCTGGGCGATATTGCCGCCGAGCGCGGCGGCAAGCCCGCCCGCCGCCATCGAGGCCGCGACCCCGACCTCGCCCTGGCAGCCGACCTCGGCGCCCGAGATCGAGGCGTTCATCTTGAACAGCATGCCGATTGCGGCGGCCGTGAGCAGGAACTCGTCGGCGCCGGCCTCCGAATAGTCGCAGAAATCCCGATAGTAGCGCAGTACCGCCGGTACGATGCCGGCAGCGCCGTTGGTGGGCGCCGTCACCACCCGCCCGCCGGCAGCATTTTCTTCGTTCACGGCGATCGCGAAGAGGGAAACCCAGTCCATCACCTCGTGCGGCGCGCGGACATTGCGGCCGATATCGGTGAGCAGGCGATCGTGCAAGGCCTTGGCGCGGCGCTTTACCCGCAGTCCACCCGGCAATTCGCCCTCCTGGCTCATGCCGCGGTCGATGGCGGCATTCATCACGGACCGGATGCCGGCGAGCCGCTCGCGGATGGTGGCTTCGGGCTGGCTCGCCATTTCGTTGGCGAGCACGATGCCGCCGATGCTCAGATTGTGCTCGACACCATGGCGCAGCAGGTCGGCGCTGCTGCCGAAAGGGTAGGGAACGTCCACCGTCGCCAGCGTCGCTGCGCTTTCCCCCTCGGCCAGCACGAAGCCGCCGCCGATGGAATAGTAGAATTCCGTGGGGAGGGCAGTGCCGCCCTCGTTCCAGGCCGTGAAGGACAGGGTGTTGGGATGGCCCTTGGGTTGCGTCTTGCGATCGAAGACGATGTCGCGGTTGCGCTCGAAGCTCATGGCCCGGCGGCCGCCGAGGGCGAGCATGCCCTTGCTGGTGGCGTCTTCGACGATCGCGGCGACGGTCTCGGGATCGACGGTTTCCGGTTCCTCGCCGGCGAGGCCCAGGATCACGGCGATATCGCTGGCATGCCCGTGACCGGTCCAGGCCAGCGAGCCGTAAAGCACGGTTTCAATCCGGTGGGTGTGGATGAAATGGCCCTGCTTGCGGAGCGACTGCACGAAGCGATTGGCGGCACGCATGGGGCCGACAGTGTGCGAAGACGAGGGGCCGATGCCGATCTTGAAGATGTCGAAGACACTGATCATCGGCGTTGAGTTCCCACCAAACTGTTGCAGCTGGACCCTCACAATCGAAACGCACCACCATCGAGTGGAGCGTAACAAATGTTACACCAACTTTCGTTGCACAGGAAACTTGCGCGAAGAGGCCCGAATTGCTACCCCAAAACCGACGCCGGTTTAGCTCAGCTGGTAGAGCAACCGCCTTGTAAGCGGTAGGTCGCGAGTTCAAGTCCCGCAACCGGCACCATCCTCCCCCTCAGTTTCAATTGTTCGGACTCTGCCGTTGTGCGGCTGGCGAAGGAATTTCGTTCTGGCGCTGGGTGGTCCGACGCCACATTCGGAATGAGCTCTCCGGTGGCGGTGACTTGCGATCCGTCGCCCGGCAAGTCGTGGCAAGGCTCAAAGGCGGACAGGGCGAAGGGCACTCTTGTCGGTGTCGTCAGCCGAGTTCCTGGGCAAGGCCGATGAGCAGCCCGCCAGGCCCGCGGATGTAGCAGAGTCGATACACGTCCTTATATCGGACGACGTCGCCTACGAGTTGCGCGCCGCGTCGACGGAGCCTTTCAAGCGTGTCGTCGATGTCATCAACGGTGAACATGGCGCGCAGATAACCTAGAGCGTTCACCGGGGCGTTGCGGTGATCGGCGACGACAGGCGGCGTGAGGAAGCGGGATAGTTCGAGCCGGCTGTGGCCGTCCGGCGTGCGCATCATGGCAATCTCGACGCGCTGATCGCCGAGCCCGGTGACCCGTCCGGCCCATTCGCCTTCGATCGTGGCCTGCCCTTCGAACTCGAGGCCGAGCTCGCGAAAGAAATCGATCGCCCCTGCGAGGTCATCAACGACGATCCCGACATTGTCCATGCGCTTGAGTGCCATGCGTCCAATCTACAAGGGGTCGTCCAGGCCGTAAACGCTTAAAACTGCGTGGGCGAGGGGGCGGTGCTCGGCGCAGCCTGGTATCTCGAACCTGATGAAGCATTTCAGTCGCGACCGATCGCATCGGGCGCCCCCGGGGGGGCGATGACGTGCCCGTCACTGCGCCGCCAGCGAGCAGCCTCATTCGCGGCGGGAGCCTTAGATGGCTAAATATAGCCCGGCCCGTTTTCAATCGAGACAGGCGCCGACAGATTTCCATCCGGGAAAACGGATCGGATCGAATCCGCAGACCCCGCCGGATTTCGGTTGGGAAAGCACGAGTACATTGTTACCGCCCGGCAAGCGATAAGTATCGTCCTGTGTGGTTGTCGAGAGGAAGGGATTACAAAAACAAAGCGCCGCACCTGTTGGGGAGGTGCGGCGCCCGAATAGAAATCAAACTATGCAATATCGAACGGCGCAAACGCGCCTTCATCTACTCTTACGTGCTAACAATCGTTACCAAACTGACGATACGCTTGAACACTTACCGTCGAGAGGCCGCAATCCAATGAAACGATTGCCGTGCCATCCATGTCCGTGTTTATAAGACGCTTCGTCTCTAAATGCAAGAGATATGAAACGGGGCGTCTTGAAATTTTCGTGAGGTGGGGGACTGTGCCTTCCGAGCCGATCACGAATGGACAGTCCCGGGCCTTGGCCGTTCCAGGCCGCCGTTTTGCTAATTTCCAGCCGTCGACACGGGAGGCGAAGCAGCCATGCAAGGTCAGGTTGATTGAAAACAAGCAGAAATGCGTTTATATATGAGACATTACGTCTAGATTATATTCTTGACATTTATAGGAGTTGTCGGTGGCCATTGCGCAGCAGGCGGCACGACCCGTCGGAAGACCGCGCTGCATGGAAACGCATAAGGCGATTTTGCATGCAGCGGCCGAATTGCTCGAACGCGCTCCCTATCGCGATATCTCGGTCGAACGCATCGCGGCTCTCGCCGGGGTGGGCAAGCAGACCATCTATCGCTGGTATGACAGCAAGGCCGATCTCCTGCTCGACGCCTATCTTGCCCGTTGCACCGAGGTGCTGCCGCCCATGGTCGCCGGCGGCGAGCCCATGGTGAATTTCCGCAACTATGTGCGCCGCCTGGCTGAATATCTCAACGATCCGATGATGGAAGGCGCCTCCAGGGCCCTGCTGGCGGAAGCGCAGTTCGAGCGTCCGTTCCGGGAACGCTTCAGCGAGATCGTCATGAAGCGCCGCCAGGAAATCGCTCGGGCCTTCGTGATCTCGGCCATGCACAAGAAGCAGATCCGCGACGATGTCGATCCGGATACCGTGCTCGATCTGATCATGTCGCCGATCTTCCAGCGTTTTCATACCACCGTGACGCCGCCCGATGCGGCCTATGTCGACAAGATCTTCGACATGGTGCTGGCGGGGCTGACCGTGCGAAACGAGCCTGCGGCCAAGGTTGCCGCCGAATAATCCGGATCGACAGCGCAGCCCTTCCGCCGCCGTCCTATAGACGTCAGGTCGCGAAAATCTGCTGACGCCCGTCCATCAGCGTGGCGACTTCCTCTGCCGCGAGAGGGGCGTAGCTGTGGCTGTCCACGCCGACATCGAGGCTGTAGCCGAAGGGCTCGCCGTCGAGGCGGCCATGCACATGCCCGAACAGATGCCAGGCGCCACGCCAGGCCCCCGGCCATTCGCGCATCGGGTAATGGCACATCACGATCGTCTGGCCTTTCCAGCGCAATTCCTTGATCTCGGTGATCGAACGCAGGCGCCCGGTCGACTCGAGCTTGGCCTGGTCGTCATGATTGCCGAGGACGAGATGGATCTGGCCGTTGAGGCGTTCCAGATAGGTCTCGGCCGGCTTGCCCGCGCGAAAGCTGAAATCGCCGATGTGATAGACCACGTCGTTCGGGGCAACCTTGCCGTTCCAGCGCGCGATCAAGGCCTCATCCATCGCCTCGACGCTGTCGAAGGGGCGCTTGCACAGGCGGATGATCGATTCATGGCCGAAATGGGTGTCGGCGGTGAAGAAGAGCTTGCTCACGGCATGGCCTGTTCCGAGGCGTCGGCCGGCAGGCCGACGCCCATTGCATGGGGGAGGAGGTCTCCCTCCGGTCTAGCGCCGCAGATCCGGCGGGGTCGCTTCCTTGACCAGTTCGGCGATCGCTTCGTCGAGCGGCAGCACCGACTGGGCCTGCGAGCCAAGGCGGCGGATCGAGACGGTGCGTTCCGCACCTTCCTTCTTGCCGAGGGCGAAGATCACCGGCGTCTTGGCGAGGGAATGCTCGCGCACCTTGTAGTTGATCTTCTCGTTGCGCAGATCGATCTCCGCGCGCAGCCCCGCCGCCCTGAGAGCCGCGACGACCTCCTGAGCATAGTCGTCGGCGTCCGAAGTGATCGTACACACCATCACCTGCTCGGGCGCCAGCCAGAGCGGGAAATGCCCGGCATGGTTCTCGATCAGGATACCGAGGAAGCGTTCCATCGAGCCGCAGATGGCGCGGTGGATCATCACCGGTGTCTTCTTCTCGCCGTCCGAATCCACGAAGAAGGCGCCGAAGCGCTCCGGCAGATTGAAGTCGACCTGGGTGGTGCCGCACTGCCAGTCACGGCCGATGGCGTCCTTCAGGGTGTATTCGAACTTCGGGCCGTAAAAGGCGCCTTCGCCAGGGTTGATGCCGGTCTTGATGCGGCCGCCCGACTGTTCCTCGATCTGCTCGAGCACCCGCATCATCACCTCTTCGGCGCGATCCCAGAGCTCGTCGGATCCGACGCGCTTCTCCGGCCGGGTGGAGAGCTTGACCACGATCTCGTCGAAGCCGAAATCGGCATAGGTCGACAGGATGAGATCGTTGATCTTCAGGCACTCGGCCGCCATCTGCTCGTCGGTGCAGAAGATATGGGCATCGTCCTGGGTAAAGCCGCGCACGCGCATCAGGCCGTGCAGGGCGCCCGAGGGCTCATAGCGATGCACGGCGCCGAACTCGGCCAGGCGCATCGGCAAGTCGCGATAGGACTTCAGGCCGTGCTTGAAGATCAGCAGATGGCCCGGGCAGTTCATCGGCTTGATGGCGAAGACGCGTTCGTCCTCGGTCTCGTCGCCGGCGGACTTGGCCATGAACATGTTCTCGCGATACCAGCCCCAATGGCCGGAGATCTCCCACAGATGCTTGTCGAGCAGCTGAGGTGCGTTGACCTCCTTGTAGTCGGCCTTCAGGCGCCGGCGCATATAGGCGATCAGCTCCTGAAATATCGTCCAGCCCTTGCCGTGCCAGAACACTACGCCCGGGCCTTCCTCCTGGAAATGGAACAGGTCCATCTCGCGTCCGAGGCGGCGATGGTCGCGCTTCTCGGCTTCCTCGATCTGCTTGAGATAGAGGTCGAGCTCCTCCTGGTTGCGCCAGGCGGTGGCATAGATGCGGGTCAGCATCGGATTGTTGCTGTCGCCGCGCCAATAGGCGCCGGCCACCTTCATCAGCTTGAAAGCGGTGCCGATCTGGCCGGTCGAGACCATATGCGGGCCGCGGCAGAGATCGAACCAGTTGTCCTGGTAGTAGATTTTCAAATCCTGGTCGGCGGGGATCGCCTCGACCAGCTCGACCTTGAACTTCTCGCCCTTGTCGGCGAAGACCTGCTTGGCCTTGTCGCGGCTCCATATCTCGCGGGTGAAGGGCGCGTTGCGGGCGATGATCTCGCGCATCTTCGCTTCGATCTTCGGAAAGTCTTCCGAAGAGAAAGGTTCGGCGCGATAGAAGTCGTAATAGAAGCCGTTCTCGATCACCGGGCCGATGGTGACCTGGGTATCGGGCCAGAGCGACTGCACGGCCTCGGCCATGACATGGGCTGCATCGTGCCGGATCAGCTCCAGGGCTTCCGGGCTCTCGCGGGTGACGATCTCAATGCGGGCATCGCGACCGATCTCCTCCGCGAGGTCGGTCAGCACCCCGTCGAGCTTCATGGCGATGGATTTCTTGGCGAGGGATTTGGAGATGCCCTCGGCAACGGCCTTGCCGGTCACGCCGGCATCGTAGGAACGCTGATTGCCATCGGGAAAAGTCAAAACAGGCATAGTTTTCTCCAGGCTCACTCCTGCCAACCAAGCAGGTAAGCGATTTCAGGTGATATAGGAGAGGCTACTGCCCCTCATCGCAGGTAAAAGGCCGTCGGCGGCCATAGCGCCACGGTCTATACCAGCTCGTGTCGGCGGGCAATCGTTCCGGCACGGGATCGAGGCCCGATCCGCCCCAAGGATGGCAGCGGCAGATCCGAAACAAGCCCATCCATCCGCCCGCCCACACGCCATGGCGCTCGATCGCCTCGTCGGCAAATTCCGAGCAGCTCGGAAAATAGCGGCATTGTCGCCCGATCAGGGCCGACAACGTGACCTGGTAGGTACGGATGACGAGATGTGCGGCAGTGCGGGGCCAGGTCATGACGAGATGCGACAGGGGTGAGAGCCTCCGGCCGGAATCGAAATCAAAGCTCGAGGGCGATGTCGGTCTGGAAGGTCTCGACGATCTCGATCATGCGCCGGACCTGGTCGAAGGCCGATTGCAGCCTTTCCTCCAGCTCGATGAGTTCGTTGAGGGAAGTGACGGTAAACTTGGTTCCGCGCAGGAATTCGCTGCGCTTGAGGGAAAGACTGCGGTCCGCCCAGATGGATTTATAGGCGAGCACCAGTTCGTCGGGATAGCCCTTGAACAAGGCGACGAGATCCTTGTCCGTCTCTATGCGACTATGAACCTCGAACTTCTTGCCGCCGATCAACCCCGACTTGACGTTTCGCCGCAGGATCAGTTTCAACATGGGCGCCCCCGTCTTTACCTAGAGCAAAGCGCGTTCAAGCGTGAACGACTATTTACTCTAACTCCTTGTTCTCAAGCCAATCCAAAGGATTGGCTAAGGCGTCTTTGCGATTCTTGGTGATTCCACCAAGTCGTAAAACGTTCCGAACGCGATGCTCATTTCCGGAAAAACCGGCAAGTTCAAGAGCAGAATGGGGCTTTTCCGTCATAATTCGCAAGGGGCAGGGCGAATCTTGAGGTCGTGGGCTTCCTGGCTGCTCCGGAAAATGCCCAAACCGGAGTGTCGACCTTCAGGTCGACATCATCCAACGGCTCCGTTTCCGAGAATGTCGATCTGGAGATCGACACTCCTTTTCGAGCCTTACTCCGCCGCCTTCGCTTCGATGCTGTCGAAAGCGGAGACCACCGCATCGAAAGTGAGCAGCGTGGAGGCGTGACGGGCCTTGAAGTCGCGCACCGGTTCCAGCACAGCAGCTTCGGCAAAACGGCCTTGGGGGGGCGGGCCGTTCTCCTTGAGCATGCGGCGCATCGCCTCGCGCGCCTGCCGCAATTCGTCGGCGCTCGCGCCGATGATATTGCGGGCCATGATGGAGGAGGAGGCCTGTCCGAGAGCACAGGCCTTCACGATATGGGCGAAATCGGAGACCTTGCCGTCTTCAACCGCCAGCTCGACCGAAACGGTGGAGCCGCACAGTTTGGAATGGGCCGTGGCTGCGGCATCTGCGCGCGGCAGATGGCCGATACGCGGAATATTGGCTGCCAATTCGAGGATACGTTTATTATAGACGTCGTCGAGCATGGGTGGACGCTTGATTGAATGCGCTTCGCTCTCAACTATATAGGCATGAATGGGTCGGTTGGGGAGGGGTGTTCTCCAGGCCGGTATGATCTAAACCCGCAAGGCTGATTTTTGACGATCTGCCTTGGCGGTGGGAGTAGCTTTTGATGGATGCACTGGTGGATAAGCCTGCGGCCAAGTTGGAACGCGACGACGTCGCCCGCACCCCTATGCCTCGCCCGACACGCAAGGAGGCCGAAGCCGCCGTGCGGACGCTGATCCAATGGGCCGGCGACGATCCCGATCGCGAAGGCCTGATCGACACGCCCAAACGGGTGGTCAAGGCCTGGCGCGAGATGTTCAAGGGCTATGAGCACGATGCCGGCGAAGAACTCGACACCATCTTCGAGGAAGTCGGCGGCTATGACGACATGGTGCTGGTGCGCGACATCCCCTTCTACTCGCATTGCGAACACCACATCGTGCCGATCCTGGGCCATGCCCATATTGCCTATTATCCGAGCGGCGGCGTGGTCGGCCTCTCCAAGCTGGCACGCGTGGTGGAGATTTATGCCCGGCGCCTGCAGACGCAGGAGCATCTCACCGCCAACGTCACCCAGGCCATCGAGGAGCGCCTCAAGCCTCGGGGACTGGCCGTGATGCTGGAGGCCGAGCATATGTGCATGGCCATGCGCGGCATCCAGAAACAGGGCGTTTCCACGGTGACGACCGGCTTTACCGGCATCTTCAAGTCGGAGCCGCAGCAGCAGATGCACTTCCTGTCCCTGGTACAGCGCGCCTACAAAGCACGCTGAGCGACACCCGACGGCGGCACTGCTCGTCACGAGCGCTGTCGTTCGGCGTTCGAGCGTCTTATTCCCTTTATGAGTCGTGCTGCACGCTGGCGCGCGTGTGGCATGGATCGTGCACGGGTTGGGGCAGCCATGTCTCGAAGGAGTACCGATGATGCTGCAATCGACTGAGCTCAAAACGCTGTTCCCGAAGGCCGAGGACATTCCTGCCGAGTTTCGCCTTCCGGGCGAGATCCATCAGGATCGCGTTCTGGTGAACGGCGAGTTGCTAGCATGGACCGGCGAGAAGCAGAGCGTGATCTCACCCATTCACCTGCGCGATGGGGAAGGGCGCTTACTGCCGGTCACCCTCGGCTCGGTGCCCGTCGGCGGCGTCCCGGAAGCCGATGCCGCGCTCGCGGCGGCGGTCGGCGCCTATGACAATGGCCGCGGCGCCTGGCCGACGATGCGAGTCGCCGATCGCATCACCTGCATGCTCGATTTCATCCGCCAGATGGTGGCGCGTCGCAGCGAGATCGTGCGGCTGATCATGTGGGAGATCGCCAAGTCATTGCCGGATGCCGAGAAGGAGTTCGATCGCACCGTCGACTATATGCGCGCCACCGTCGATGCCGTGCGCAATCTCGACAATGAGAATTCACGCTTCCAGATCGTCGAGGGCACCATCGGGCAGATCCGCCGCACGCCCCTCGGCGTCGTGCTGTGTATGGGCCCCTACAACTATCCCCTGAATGAGACCTTCGCCACGCTGATCCCGGCCCTGATCATGGGCAACACCCTGGTATTCAAGCCGCCGCGCTTCGGTGTCCTGCTGTTCGAGCCCCTTCTGGAAGCATTCCGCAGTGCCTTCCCGGCGGGTGTGGTCAATTTCGTCTATGGCAAGGGCGCGGAAATCGTGCCGCATCTGCTGGAATCCGGCAAGGTGAATGCACTCACCCTGATCGGTTCCAGCAAGGTCGCCGACCATCTCAAGAAGTTGCATCCCAAGACCAACCGCCTGCGCGCCATTCTCGGCCTCGATGCCAAGAATGCCGCCATCGTGCTCGCCGATGCCGATCTGGAACTGGCGGTGAAGGAATGCCTTGCCGGGGCGCTGTCCTTCAACGGCCAGCGCTGCACCGCGCTGAAGATGCTGATCGTGCACCGCTCCATCGTCGATCGTTTCCTGCAGCGCTTCACCGAGGAGCTTGCCAAGCTCAGGATCGGCATGCCCTGGGACAAGGGCGTCAGCATCACGCCACTGCCCGACAGGGCCAAGGCCGAATACATGATGGCCTGCGTCGAGGATGCCGTGGCCAAGGGGGCCAGGGTGGTCAACGAAGGCGGCGGGGACGAGGTCGAGACATTGTTCCGGCCGGCCGTGGTTTATCCGGTGGCGGAGGGCATGAAGCTCTATCGCGAGGAGCAGTTCGGGCCGATCGTGCCGGTGATGCCCTTCGACGACATCGAGACGGCGCTGGATTACGTCATCACTTCCGAGCACGGCCAGCAGGTCAGCATCTTTTCGACCAGCGCGGATGACATCGGCACGCTGGTGGATCCGCTGGTGAACCAGGTCTGCCGGGTCAACATCAACTGCCAGTGCCAGCGCGGGCCGGACATCTTCCCCTTCACCGGCCGCAAGGATTCGGCGGAGGGTACGCTCTCTGTCACCGATGCGCTGCGGTCCTTCTCGATCCGTTCGATGATCGCCGCCAAGCAGACCGAGCCCAGCAAGAAACTGCTCGACGAAATCACGCGCAGCCACAAGTCGAAGTTCATCCATACGGACTTCATCTTCTGAGCCCTACGCGTTTCCCGCCACCCGTCCCATGAGTATCAGCATGACGACCTCGTTCCCTGCGCCCGGCGACAAGGCCTCCCTGGAAGAAAGCCTTGTCTTCACGCCGAAATTCGACCGCGATGGCCTGATCACGGTGGTGACGCTCGGTGCCGAGCATGGAGAGGTGCTGATGGTCGCGCATATGAATGCCGAATCCCTGGCCCGCACGCTGGAGACCGGCGAGGCCTGGTACTGGTCGCGATCGCGCCAGGCGCTCTGGCGTAAAGGCGAAACGTCAGGCCAATTGCAGCGCGTGGTGGAATTGCGCACCGATTGCGACCAGGATGCCCTGATCATGCGCGTCGAGGTCGGCGGCGATGGCGGCTGTTGCCACACCGGCCGCCATTCCTGCTTCTACCGTGTGGTCAAGGGCGAGGATGGCGGGCCGGCACGGCTGGTGATGGCGGAGTGACCGCCCTCATTTCTCCACGAAGGCCTTGAGCCGGGCGAAGGCGGCATCCCATTGTGCGGATACCTCGTCGAGGTAGGAGCGCGCGGCCTCGATCGGCTCGGGGCGGTAGGCAAACTGCGTCTCGCGCCCGACACGAAGGCTCGAGACCAGACCCGCTTCTTCCAGGACGTGGAGATGCTTGGTGATGGCCTGGCGCGTCAGGCGCGTATCGGTCGACAGTTTGGCGATCGATTGCGCCTGTCCGCTGCTGAGCCGGCCGAGCAAGGAGAGCCGGGTCGGATCTCCCAATGCCGCGAAAGTCGCCGCGTGATCCTGGGTCGGTGGAGCGATATCAAGTCTCGACATAGGCTTTGATGTTCTTCATCTGCTCTTCCCAGCCGCCATCATTCATCCGGAACGCTTCGGCCCGGCGGTGGGCGGGAATGGCACCGAAGCCCGACTCGATACCGATCAATTGAGTTCCCGTCGCCGTCGGGCGCAAATGGAATTCCACCAGGGTTGGGGTTTCCTTGGAATAGTCGACGTCCGGATCGACGGCGTAGGGATGCCAGGTGAAGGAGAACAGGCGAGGCTTGTCCATGCTGACGACCTTGGCTTCCCACATGACATGCTCATAGCCGGGATAGGTGATGCGGCCGCGCGAGATCTGGCCGGGCACGAAAGGCCCGTCCAGCTTGACCCGGAACCAGGTGCCGAATTCCTCGTGATCGGTGAGGGCACGCCACACCCGCTCGATGGGCGCGTTCAGCTCGATGGTCTTTTCGATACGATCTGACATAATTGCAACCTCCTGGTTGCGCATCTATGTCAGATCGTAATGATTTATGCAACCTTTTGGTTGCTTAATATGTCAACCGGTCCGTTTCATGCTCAGCACGGCGAAAAAGCTGATGATCGCCGCTGCGCTGACATAATAGCCCACCCAGGGCAGGCCGCCCTGCTGCAGCAGGATCTGGGCCAGATAGGGCGCGAGCGAGGCGCCCAGGATGCCGCCGAGATTATAGGCGCTGGAGGCGCCGGTGTAGCGCACCTTGGTGGGGAACAGGTCTGGCAGTAAGGCTCCGAGCGGCGCGAAGGTCAGTCCCATCAGCGCGAGCGACAGCGACAGGAAGACGAGGACCTCGAAGCTGTTGCCGCTGCCAAGCAGGATGGGCAGGCAGAAGCCCGAGGCCGCCGCCAGCGCGCTGGAGATCAGCAAGACGGGGCGAGCCCCGAAACGATCGGACAAGGCGGCGGAGATCGGGGTGGCGATCGCCATGAAGATGACGGCAATGCAGAGCAGGCCAAGGAAATCGCTGCGCGAAATATGCAGCGCATTGACGCCATAGCCCAGGGCAAAGACGGTGGAGATGTAGAACAGAGCGTAGCACACCACGATGGCGAGGGAGCCCTGGATCAGGGGTACCCAATGGTCCCGGAGCACCTCGAGCAAGGGCACCTCGACGCGCTCGTTGCGGGCCATGGCCTCGCGAAATTCCGGCGTTTCGCTGATGGAGACGCGCAGATAGAGGCCGATCGCCACCAAAGCGGCGCTGATCAGGAAGGGGATGCGCCAGCCCCAGGAGAGGAAGCTTGCCTCGTTGAGGAACATCAGGAGGACCAGGAACAGGCCATTGGCCATGAAGAAGCCGATCGGCGGTCCGAGCTGGGGGAACATGCCGAACCAGGAACGCCGTCCCTGCGGGGCATTCTCGGTTGCGAGCAGGGCGGCACCGCCCCATTCGCCGCCAAGGCCGATGCCTTGGCCGAAACGCAGGATGCACAGCAGCAGGGGTGCCAGGAAGCCGGCCTGTTCATAGGTCGGCAGTGCGCCGATCAGCGTGGTCGACAGGCCCATCACCAGCATGGAGGCCACGAGCGTCGATTTGCGCCCGATGCGGTCACCGAAATGGCCGAACAGGATCGAGCCGATCGGCCGGGCAAGAAAGGCGATGCCGAAGGTGAGGAAGGCGTTGAGGGCCTGCGAACCGGGCGCGGTCGACGGGAAGAAGGTCTGCCCGATCACCAGGGCAGCGGCCGTTCCATAGATGTAGAAATCGTAGAACTCGATCGTGGTGCCGACCAGGCTCGCCAGAACGATGCGACCTATTCCGCCCGGCACTGTCTGGGCACCACCGGAGCCTGCAGCCGAGTTGGCTTCAGCGTTTCCTGCCATGTTATTTTCCGTCTATTAATTGTGAAATATCGCGAGAGACCTGATTCGGCAGAAGGGCCGAAGCATTCGCGTTATCGCGCCGGGCGCCCGGAAGTGAAACAGGAAACGCAAATGTCTGCCAAAGATGATGTGACGATCGCTTTCTATGCTGAACAGGCGACTGCCTACACCACGCGGGGACAAGTGGCACAGAAACGGCGCCTCGATCAGTTTCTGTCTCATATCGCTCCGGGCGGAGCCATCCTGGAACTTGGCTGTGGTGCAGGACAGGATAGCGAATACATGCTGTCCGGTGGCTTCGACGTCACGCCGACTGATGGTACGCCGGAAATTGCGCATGCCGCCGCCCGGCGGCTCGGCCGGCCGGTCGATGTCCTGCTGTTCGAGGCGATCGACGCCGTCGGGATCTATGACGGTGTCTGGGCCAATGCCTGCCTGCTCCACGTGCCGCGCACCGATCTGCCCGCGGTCATCGGCAGGATCCATCGGGCGCTGAAGCCCGGCGGCGTTTTCCACGCCAGCTTCAAGGCTGGCGAAGCGGAGGGCCGGGACCAGTTCGGCCGCTATTACAATTATCCTTCGGCCGACTGGCTTGAACAGGCCTATCGGCCCGGCCCCTGGGAGAGCGTCGGGATCGAGGCGGCCAAGGGTGGTGGTTATGACAACAAGCCGACGGACTGGCTCTTTGTCCTGGCCCGCAAAGCCCGGTGCTGAGGCAGTTGGCACGCCGGGCATGAGGGGCCGATAGCCGAGGCTATACTATTTGCTCTGGCCTTACGGCAGTTTCCGGGAGTAGGGACCTCGCATCGGCACAGACCTTCGCTGAGGGGGCTGGGCATGAACCAGGAACCACCATGAATCGCGCCCAGAAAGCCGCCCTCGCCAGTGCCGGCGTCGGCCTCGTCGTCCTTGCGCTGAAGTTCGGCGCCTATTGGCTGACGGGCTCGCTCGCGCTCTATTCGGATGCGCTGGAGAGCATCATCAACGTGGTCGCGGCGGGCGCTGCCTTCATCGCCCTGCGGGTGGCCTCCAAGCCTGCCGATGGCGGCCATCCCTATGGGCATCACAAGGCCGAATATTTTTCCGCCGTGATCGAGGGCGTGATGATCGTGCTGGCGGCGATCCTCATCCTGATCAAGGCCTATGACGGCATTCTCGCACCCAGGCCACTGGATGCTCCTGCATTGGGCCTGGCAGTGAATGCCGTGGCGACTGCGATCAATCTCGGTTGGGCGGTGACTCTGCTGCGCTGGGGCCGGACCTGGCGCTCGCCGGCCCTGGTCGCCGATGGCCGGCACGTGATGACCGACGTCTGGTCGTCCGGCGGTGTCCTGATCGGCGTCGCCCTCGTGGCCGTGACGGGCTGGCTGATCCTCGACCCGATTCTGGCGGCGATCGTCGCCGTCAACATTCTGTGGTCGGGCTGGGTGATGATCCGCGATTCCGTCTCCAGCCTGATGGATGCCTCCGCGCCGCCGGAAATCCTCGACCAGATCGCCAAGATCATCGCTACCCACAGCGAGGGTGCCCAGGAGGCCCACGATGTCAGGACCCGCCAGGTCGGCAGCATCATCTTCATCGATTTCCATCTGGTGGTGCAGGGCACGATGTCGGTGACCGAATCGCATGCCATCTGCGACCGCATCGAACTGGCGCTCCGCCAGGCGATCGAGGGTGCGCGGGTGACCATTCATGTCGAGCCGGAGGAGAAGGCCAAGCACAAGGGCGTGCCCGTCCTGCTGGCCTCCTGAGACAAGCGCTCCGCGATCAGGCCTTGCGCGCCTGCCGCAGCATGGCGCGCACGATCACCCGGTGGAAAGGCAGCACGGCGGCGAGATAGGCGCGCCCGAGGCGGTTGTGGGTCAGGACGAGCGTCGTGAGCGTGACGCGCTGGCGCTCGAGGCGTGGCGATACGTCGACGATCACCCGAAAGTCGAGATGCCTGTCGTCGAAGCCGGCGACCAGCCGGTCCGGTGTCTGGCTGAGGACGGGAAAGATGCCGAGGACGCCCAGGCCGGCCGCTGGGGATGGCGGGCGGGTATGCAGGCCAAGGGGAGCGACGACGAGGTTCCTGAGAGCCAGAAGCGCAGCGATCCAGCGCGGTGAGCGGGCCATGATGCGCTCGGCGGCCCGTCTTGCGTCGAGTTTTGGCGGAGCCATGTCCAGCGCATAGGCGTCGGCGAACTGTGCGCCGGGAAGAAGGCTGGTGAGACCCTTGTCGGGCGTGACGGCGATGGTGTTCATGGAAACGATGCTCCACGCGCTCCAGGATCTCGGCAGAACGGAGCGATGACGCGGAGTATAGAGCCGCCGAGGACGAGGGGCGCGTGCTGCGATGTCGCACGCGCCCGCAATGCTCAAACCATGTCAGGCAGGGGAGCTTCTTCCGGCGCCGGTGCCGAAGGCAGCACGATGACCTTGGTGCCCGTCGGCACGCGGTTATAGAGATCGATGATGTCCTGGTTCATCAGGCGGACGCAGCCCGACGACACCTTGGTGCCGATGGTGGCCGGATTGGTGGTGCCATGCAGGCGATAGAGCGTGTCGCGGCCGTCGCGGTAGAGATAGAGCGCGCGGGCGCCGAGCGGGTTGTCGACACCGCCGGGCATGCCGTTGCGATAGGGTTCGTTCAGTTCCGGATCGCGCCGGATCATGTCGGGCGTGGGGGTCCAGCGCGGCCATTCGGCCTTGCGGGAGATGGTGGCTTCGCCCTGGAAATTGAACGCCTCGGTCTTGCCGACGCCGACGCCGTAGCGGATCGCCCTCCCGTTCTCCTGGACGAGATAGAGGAAGCGCTGATTGGGATCGACGACAATGGTGCCGGGCTGCTCCGCGGTCTCGTAGGGAACTTCGCGGCGCCAATATTTCGGCGGCACCTTGGCAAGGTTCACGGCCTGAACGGGAAAGCGATCATCCTCGATGCCTCCGTAGAGGGAGACATAGTAGGGATCAGGTGTAAAGGCCGCTTGCTGCAAATTGGCATTTCTCTGGCCGCCCCTCGTTGCGCAACTGGCAAGAAAAAGCGGTGCGCCCAGAAGAAGTATGCGTCGCGTCAGTATCATCTCAACCCCGAATATCCAGTACCGTGTTCCAATGGCGGCTATCAGCCAGCAAATCTGAGGAGCGATTGCTCCAATGAATTGGGCGATAGAGGCGCATTGCGGCAGGATTGCGCATTGAAGCGAGACACAAGGACGTGATCGGCAAAAGCGCACGCAACTGTGATCGAATGGCAACAGAATTGCGCCTGGCAGCTGGTATTTCGCCTCTTCGGCCACTGCCCGTGCTTGGGGGCGGCGTGAAACAACCGAAGACGCGACCCTTGTCAGGCCCAGGGGGCTTGACCCGAGCATCCAGTGGCCCCGCTCTCTTCCTCATCCGGAAGGGGTTGGATTGCCGGGACAAGCCCGGCAACGACAAAGGTCGAGCCATTCGATGCGATTATTTCGCGCCGCACCCTCAGCGGGCGATTACCTCGACATCGCCGTCATGGCCGGCCTTGACATCGAACTCGCGCGTATAGACCCGGCCTTCGTGGCGGGCCACCACGGTATAGTTGCCCTCGGCCAGGATCAGGGAGGGAAAGGCGCCGATGGATTCGCGGATGACGTCGCCGCCCGGCGTCAGGACCGACCAGGCCGTGTTGGCGATCGCCTCGCCCCCGGCCTGGCTCACCAGCTTCAGCGTCAGCGTCGCCGCCATCTGGTGGAAGGTGGCTTCCGTCAGTTTGCCGGCGCCGATCGAGATTTCGGCGGAGACGGTGGCGTTGGAATCGCCGTAGGTGCATTCGACGAAATAGCGGCCCTCGGGCAGGCGCAGGATACTGGTGGCCGGAACGCCCTCGGCGATGAGGCGGCGCTCGCCGGTGGACTGGATCACCATGACGCGTGCGGTCAATTGCTCGGGCGGGATCGGCTTGTCGAGCACCGAGGCTTCGACCTGCAGGCCACCGGCCTTGATCACCAGGCCCTGCCGCACGGCTGCCTTGTCGACCTCGAATTCCTTGGTTGCAGCGGCGAGTCCATAGGCGGCATGCACGACGTAGCGCCCGGGTGCCAGTGAGAATTCGGGGGCTGGTTCGTCGGATTCGGCCATCTTCACCGCATCGGCCTCGCCCTTTCCGAGGCGGAATACCCGCCATTTCAGACCTGATGTGATCGGCGCGCCTTTTTCGGCAAAACTGGCGGAGAGTTCGACCTTGCGTGTGACGGCCGGTTCCTCGACCGCAGCCGGGGGCGCTGCCTGGGCAGGTGCCTGCGGCGCTGCCGCGGGGACGGCGGCAGGACTCGGCGGCGTCTGCGCGGCCGCGGGCACGGCCATCAGGGTGCCCGCCAGCAGGAGGACCGGAATCTTGAAGATCGAAGTCTTGGCAATCATGGCCGCCACGATTCACGGAAAGGCGGCGATTTCAAGCCCCATCTTCACCATGGTGTTCGCCGCCGGCTACCTTGGGCGAGGATAGGGCATCGGGCAAGCCCTGGGACTGGCGCTGGAGGCGCTCCGTCCGGGCGGCCGCCAGGATTGCGGCGAGCAGGCCGGGGAAGCGTGATTCGATCTCGTCGGCGCGTAGCGTGATCAGGCGATGCGTGCCCATTTGACGCGTACGCGTCAGGCCGGCCTCGCGCAGGCGAACATAGTGATAGGTCAAATTGGTCTTGGAACTCAGGCCGTTGAAGGCGGAGCAATTCTGCTCACCATCCTCGAAGAGGCCGAGGATGATGTCACGGCGAATGGGGTCGCTGAGCGCTTCGAGGACCGTCGTCAGTTCGATCTGGTCGGTCTCCGGATGAAAGATCGTCTTGGCCATGACAGTGAGATATCGACTGAAGCTCATTTGTTCAAGAGTCATTGAACTCGTTGACAGGAGCGGGGGCTGAGTCCATAAGTTCAATAATTATTGAACTTATGGACTCACCATGTATCGGACCCTGACCTGGCTCGCACTGGGTGCCTTTGCCATCGGCAGTGAAGGCTTGATGATTGCCGGCATCCTGCCGCGCATCGCCGAGGATCTCGGCATTCCGGTCGGCCATGCCGGTCACCTCGTCACCATTTTTGCGCTCGCCTACGCGGTCGGCTCGCCCCTCATCGCGGTGGTGACGGCGCGTTGGGAACGCCGCACCCTGCTGATCACGGCCATGGTGGTGTTCAGTCTCGCCAATCTGGCGGCAGCCTTCGCCACCGGCTTTCTCACCTTGGCGGCAAGCCGTATCGTCCTGGCACTGTCGGCCGGGACCTTCATGCCGGCTGCCTTTGCCTATGGGGCGATGTCGGTCGAGCCCGCCAAGCGCGGGCGGGCCCTGTCCTTCATCTATACCGGCATGACCGTGGCGCTGGTGATCGGCGTGCCCTTGGGGACCGCCATCGCCGCACATCTGGGCTGGCGGGCGACGTTCGGCATGGTCGCCGCCATGAGCCTGCTGGTACTGGCCGGCATCGTCCTGAAGCTGCCGGCCGTTTCGGGGCCGCCGGCGCCGAGCCTCGCCGATCGCCTGGCCGTGGCGCGCCGTTCCGACGTGCTCGAAGTCATCGGACTGACGGTCGTGGTCCTGGCCGGTGCTTTCGGCGTCTACACCTTCATCGGGGCCTATCTCGAGACCGTGCTGGGCGCTTCTCCTGAGGCGGTTGCCGGCTTCCTGATCCTGGCAGGCCTGGCGGGGGCCGCCGGCAACACGCTGGGCGGCCATGCGGCCGACCGCTGGAACCACCGGCGCTTCCTCACCCTCGTCCTCACGGTGCTGGTCGTGAGTTTCGGCATCCTGCCACTGATCCCGGCCTTCTTGCCGGGGCTGGCCGGCTGGATCGGCGCAGGCCTGGTGCTGGTCCTATGGGGGCTTTTCGGCTGGGCTTTTCCGGCGGTGCAGCAGGTGCGCCTGCTCGCCATCGACCAGCGCCTGGCCTCGGTCGTGCTCGCCCTGAACGCCTCGGCGATCTATCTCGGCACCGCGGCCGGGGCGGCTGTCGGGGCCGTGGTGGTCGAACGCTATTCGGTTCAGGCCATCGGCTGGGTGGGAGCGGGCACCGAGGTGCTGGCACTCGCTTTCCTGCTGGCGACACCCTACCGCCCGGCCCGGGAGACGCCGGCGGGAGCGGAGGTCGGTGCCATCGCCCGCCAGGATGCGGCGGAATGACCCGGCCGCATCCCGATGAACGGGAGTGGACGACAATCTCCTTCTTATCAGAGAGATAGGCGCGATTGCGTGACGGCATCCCGCGATCGCCCGGTCGTAAAGATGGGGAGGACTCGGGCCGATCGCGCCGGAAGTCCTACCCAAGGCCTGTCGCAGGGCTTATGTGAGCGTTCGTCTCCTCGGGCAAGGCGCGTTCGATCAAAACGCCGCCTCGCTCCAACGCCGCGCCTGGACGCGGCTTTGCGATTTTCGGCGCAGGCGCTGGATCGCAATGCATTGGGAATGTACGCCATGGATGCCATCGAGCTTCTGAAGACCCGCCGGTCTGTGCCCCCTGCCATGTTGTCGGCGCCGGGACCGGACGCCGCCCAGCTCGAAACGCTGCTGGCCATCGCGACGCGCGTGCCGGACCATGGCAAGCTTCATCCCTGGCGTTTCGTGATCTATCAGGGCGCTGCACGCGAGAAGGCAGGGCAGGTCGTCTATGACGCCTTCATGGCGGCTTGTCCCGATGCGGACGAAGCGGTCCGCAAGAAGGAATCGACGCGTTTTACCCTGGCGCCGCTGGTGATCGGCGTGGTCTCCACCGCCGCCAACCATGTGAAGATCCCGCTCTGGGAGCAGGAGCTGTCGGCGGGCGCGGTCTGCGAGAATCTGGTGATCGCCGCCCATGCGCTGGGCTTTGGTGCGAGCTGGCTCACGGGCTGGATGGCCTATGACGAAAGGGTGCTCGCCAAGCTCGGCATCGGCTCGCATGAAAAGCTCGCCGGCTTCGTGCATATCGGCACGCCCAGGGAAGCCGTGCCCGACCGGCCGCGTCCCAAGCTCGAAGATCTCGTCACTTACTATGGTCAAAATGCAGGTAATTAATTACCGCATAAGTAAGTATCTGTTTTTGAAGGGAAAATTCAGAAGCTTGCTTGAAATATCGCGTTGACGTCCATCCGGCTCTCGTGTAGAAGCTCCCCAACTCGGCGGCCCCAGTTTCCGTTTTGGAGACGTGGTTTGCATTTGCAAGCCACTATGCCGCCTTGTCGTTTTCAACCGTCGGATCGACAGCGCAACCATAGGCGACACCATGTCCACCTTTACGCTCAAGACCGCCGATATCGAGAAGAAGTGGGTCATCATCGACGCCAAGGGTCTGGTCGTCGGTCGTCTGGCTTCCGTGATTGCCATGCGCCTGCGTGGCAAGCACAAGCCGACCTACACGCCCCATCTCGATTGCGGCGACAACGTGATTGTCATCAATGCGGACCAGGTGGTGTTCACCGGCCGCAAGTACAATCAGAAGGTCTATTATCATCACACCGGCCATCCGGGCGGCATCAAGGAGCGCAGCGCCAGGTTCATCCTGGAAGGCAAGTTCCCCGAGCGCATCGTCGAAAAGGCCGTGGAACGCATGATCCCGCGCGGCCCGCTCGGCCGCAAGCAGATGCTCAACCTGCGCGTCTACAAGGGTACCGAGCATCCGCACGAGGCTCAGCAGCCCCAGGTGCTCGATGTCGGCGCCATGAACGCCAAGAATGTGAAGGGCTGATCCGATGGCCGATACGCTCAATTCGCTGCAGGCTCTCGGCGAGGCTGCTGCCGCCGCCGAAGCGCCCAAGCATGTCCAGAAGCTCGACGCCCATGGCCGCGCCTATGCCACCGGCAAGCGCAAGAACGCCATTGCCCGCGTCTGGATCAAGCCCGGCGCCGGCAAGGTCACGGTCAACGGCCGTGAACTGGCCGTCTACTTCGCCCGCCCGGTGCTGCGCCTGCTGATCCAGCAGCCGCTGACCGTCGCCAACCGCACCGACCAGTACGACATCAACATCACCGTTGCCGGTGGTGGTCTGTCGGGCCAGGCCGGTGCCGTGCGCCACGGCGTCTCCAAGGCCCTGACCTATTATGAGCCCGAACTGCGTTCGGCTCTGAAGAAGGAAGGCTTCCTCACCCGCGACAGCCGCGTGGTCGAGCGCAAGAAGTACGGCCGCGCCAAGGCTCGCCGCTCCTTCCAGTTCTCGAAGCGCTAAGCTTCTGGAAACAACTTACAAAAACCCCGCTTCGGCGGGGTTTTTTATTGCCCCGTTCACGGCTTGGGCGGAGCCGTCGAGCCTCGGACCACGAGTTCCGTCGAAAATTGCTGCCGGCCGGTTTCGTCGGGCGTATCGAGGATCATCTCGACGGCGAGCTGGCCCATGGCCGCGATCGGCTGGGCGATGGTGGTCAGCGGCGGTTCGGAGAAGGCACTTTCCGGCACGCCGTCAAAGCCGATGACCGAAACGTCCGCCGGCACCGACAGGCCCCTTTGCTGCAGCCATTCAAGGGCGGCGAAGGCGATGCGGTCCGACATGGCCAGCAGCGCGGTCGGCGGGGCAGGGGCCGCGAACAGCCATGCCATCGCCTTTTCGACATCGGCTTCCTCGTTCTGCGTTTCGAAGATCGGCACGCCGGCGGTATCGATGCCCTGCTCGGCAAGAGCGGCGAAATAACCGAGCACACGGTCGCGCGAACTCGAATAGACTGCGGTCTCGACCTCCCGCATGGTCGCCGGGCCGGTTCGGTCGTCGGCGAAAGGCATGGACAGGATGGCGAAGCGCTGGTGACCGAGGCCCGCCAGGTGGCTGGCTGCTGCCTTGGCACCGGCAAAATTGTCGACGCCGATGGCGGCGATGCTTTCGTCGCGCGTACCCAGATGCAAGGCGACGAAAGGCAGCTGGCGCTCGCGCGTCAGCTCGACCAGCCGCGGGCCCTCGTCGATGCAGAACAGGATGAAGCCGTCCACCAGGGCACTCTGTACATTCCAGGCGAGCTTCTGGTCATTCATGGCCGAGACCAGGGCGATGCCGGCCCCACGCTCGTCGCAGGCCTTGGAAATCGCCGCCATCATCAGGCGGGCGAAAGGATCCTCGAAGAAATAGGACAGGGGTTCGGCCGTGACGATGCCGAGTGCGTTGACCTTGCCGGCGCGCAGCAGGCGCCCCTTCGGATCTGGTCCGCGATAGCCGAGCGAAGCAGCGATCGCCTCCACACGCTCGCGGACTTCCGGTCGCACCAGGCGCGGGCGATTGAAGACGTTGGAGGCGGTGCCCTGCGACACGCCCGCCGCCTTGGCCACATCCGCGAGCCGTATGACCTTGTCCAAGGGCTTCTCCCATTGCGTTTGCGCGATGTTCGGCGAACCGGCGTGCTGCCGGACCGTCCGATATCGGGATACCGGGTGCCCCGCCGTCCGACCGCTCCCTTCGATGGGACGGCGAAGTAATGCGTCCGACTGTAGCATGTCGTTGGATCGATTCAATTTTACTTGACCCATGGCGGATTCGCCGTTAATGTTTGAATCGATTCAATATCTTGTAAAAGAGTTCTCTGCCCGCGGCTTGCGGGCTATTTTTGCATAGAATATTGAATCGATTCAATAAATTCAAATGCGGAGCACCCGTGATGATTCCCTCGAGCTATTTCTTCAAGACCGCCTATCGGCGTCGCTGGGAACAGCCGGTCTCGCCGGAAGCCACGCCGGCAGCCCAGCCGAACCGAGCCTGGTACAGCACCCTGGCAACGGCGATCAGCCAGTGGCGCGCGCCCAGGCCATCCGGCCGTGGCGGACGCAAGGGGCGGTGCAGGCGCTGAGCTCCTTCGACACCATGTGAGGATCTCGCTCAGGCTGGACAGGGCCATGGCTCTGCGGCCGGTATTGGTGGACCGGAACGTCGCGATATCCGGAGAGAGCGGGAGACGATGCGTGGAAGCCTCCGAGCCCGCACCGCCACTTGGATTGCCTGCGTAGATAGGCATGTTGCGCTATGTGTGACGATGGAAGACGCTGCCCGAAACGGCTTCTATGGCAAGCTCGGCCCTTGTCGATTCGGAACCGTGCCATGTCCTTCAGCGTCCGCGATATCTGGTTCAAGGGCTATCGTTCGCTGCGCTCCATCCATTTCGAGGTCGGCGAGCTCAACGTGTTCGTCGGCGCCAATGGCACCGGCAAGACCAATCTCTATCGCGGCCTGCAGTTGATCCAGGCAGCGGCTCAGGGCAGCTTCGCCCATGAGCTGGCACGCGAGGGTGGCTTGGCGGCGGCCCTGTGGGCCGGAATGCGCCCGCGGAACGAGCCCGCCCGTATCCATCTCGATGTCGGCCTGGCGAGCGATACCGCCCGTTATCGCTACCGCATCGAGGCTGGGCTGGTGCAGCAGGCCGGCGGCGTCATTCTCGGCACCGGCTTTCTCGGCGAGCCGCAGGTCAAGGTCGAGACTCTCAAATTCGGCCATCGCGGCCGCGAGCAGACGCTGTTGGAGCGCAAGGGGCCGGCCGTCAGCATTGCCGGCACTGATGGCAAGCGGCGCCCGTTCGGCGTGCTGCTGCTGGCCTCGGAAACGGCCTTGGCGACACTGCACGATGCCGATCGCCTGGTCGACATCGCTGCTGTACGCCGCGCCTTGCTGGAATGGCGTTTCTATCATGGGCTGCGCACGGACCGCGATTCCGCGCTGCGCCAGCCCTGCTATGCCGTCGCCACGCCGACCCTGGCCTCGGACGGTCACGACCTGGCGGCTGTCTTTGCAACGCTCGTCCATATTCGCGCCGACAGCGATGCCTTATTCGAAACCGTGGATGAAGCCTTTCCCGGTGCCCGCCTGGTGGTGCCGATGCCCGATCGCATGGCCTCCTTCGGCATGACCTTCCCGGACAATCCCAAGCGCGTCTACGAGGCGAGCGAACTCTCCGACGGCACCTTGCGCTATCTCGCGCTGGCCGGGGCCCTGTTGTCGGCCCGCCTGCCGCCCTTCATCGCCTTGAACGAGCCGGAAGCCAGCCTGCATCCCGATCTCCTGGTTCCGCTGGCGGGCATGATCGTGCGCGCCTCGCGCCGGACCCAGATCTGGCTGGTGACCCACTCACAGGCTCTGGCGGATGCCATCGAAACCCTCTCCGGCGTGCCGGCGCACCGCGTGATCAAGCGCGGCGGCGAAACCTGGCTCGAAGGCCTGCGGCTATCGGGGGATTTCGCCGAAGACGACTAAGGACGCCTGGAGCTCGATATGGCGTGCTCAGCGCGCAGCATATTGCTCGTCGCTGACCTGTTCGAGCCAGTCGACGGCCTTGCCGTCCAACTGCTCCTGGATGGCGGTATGCGTCATTGCCGTGGTGGCAGTGGCGCCGTGCCAATGCTTCTCGCCGGGCGCGAACCAGACCACGTCGCCCGGCCTGATCTCCTCGATCGGCCCGCCCTCGCGCTGAACCAGCCCGCAGCCTGATGTTACGATCAGGGTCTGGCCGAGCGGATGGGTATGCCAGGCGGTGCGTGCGCCAGGTTCGAAGGTGACGCTGGCGCCGACGGCGCGTGCCGGTTGAGGCGCGCTGAACAGGGGATCGATGCGGACGGTGCCGGTGAACCAGTCCGCAGGTCCGCGCCCGGAAGGCTGCGAGCCGCTCCGCTTGATGTCCATGATGATCCTCGTGAGCGATGGGAGGGGGGCGGATCTTAGCGGTAATGGCTGCACCGTCATAGTCCGTTCAGCCCCTCTTCCCACCAGGGATGGCGGGAAGAGGCGCGAGCCGGGAACAGCGGCGGGCATCAACCAGGGAGCCCGCGATCATGCCGAACCTTGCTGGCGTCGAAGGCCCGCCTATTGGGTGACGGCTTCCGACGCGTATTTGAATGCCGGCGCTGCTTCCAGCTGCTCCTTGGTCATCGCCAGCATGCCACGAGCCGGATAGTCCCGTACCTGGTTGGCGGGCTGGGTCTCGGGAGTCCCAGGTGCTGCCGATGGCGTGCCCGCAGGAGCCGGCGCGCCGGCGGCGGGTTGAGCGGGTGCCGGTGTTGTGTCGCTCCAGGTTATGGCGGTGTAGGGCAGGGCCACATTCTTTTCCCCGATACCCAGGAAGCCGCCGACGCCGATGACGACACCGACCACAGTGCCTTTCTTGTCGACCAGCACGTCGTTGACGTTGCCGACATTCTCATCCTTGGCATTGTAGATCTTCACGCCGACGAGCTGGCTGGCCCGGTATTGGCCGGGCTCGGCCTTGGTGACGAAGGAAACGGCGCCCGTCGGCGCGGGAGTTGTCTGTTGTGCCAAAGCGGCGGCGGGCAAGCCCAGCAGGGTGACAAGGGCGATAGTGTAAGTGGCTTTTCTCAGGATCATGGAAACCTCCTTTGATGAGCCGTTCCACCCTCCAAACCACACTGGCGATGCGATGTTCCGCGTCGGCAGGGCTAACCGTTGCGGTGCGAGGCGGGGTCCCGCCATCGGACATATTCCCTTTGTCACGCATTGCCCTTAAAGCCAGGGGCGATATTCGTTAAGTAAAGCAGCGCCAGAGGAGATCCCATGGCTGGCCCAACCGACGATCCGCTTCGCCCGCGCCCGACCGACAATGCCGTCTTCCGCAAGGAGGTGCTTGGCGGTGCCACAGAGCCGACCTATGGCGGCATCCTGTCCTTCATGCGCCGGCGTTATCAGCGTGACCTGGCCGGTATCGATGTCGCCGTCTGGGGCATTCCCTTCGATGCGGCCGTCTCCAACCGGCCGGGCGCCCGCTTCGGGCCGCAAGGTGTCAGGCGCGCCTCGGCGATTTTCGACGGCGACCCGCAATATCCTTTCCAGGCCGACCCGTTCGAGCAGCTCGCCGTGGTCGATTATGGCGATTGTTCCTTCGACTATGCACGTCACGGCGAGATCCCGGCCTGTATCGAGGCGCAGGCGCGCGACATCATCGACACCGGCACCATGCTGTGCTCGATCGGCGGGGATCACTATGTCACCTGGCCGCTGCTCAAGGCCCATGCCGCCAAGCACGGCCCGATGGCGCTGGTGCATTTCGATGCCCACCAGGACACCTGGTATGACGACGAGGGCCGTATCGACCACGGCTCCTTCGTGGCACGCGCGGTGCGCGAGGGCATCATCCGGCCAGATCGTTCCATCCAGATCGGTATCCGCACCCATGCGCCGGACGATTGCGGTATCGAGATACTCTACGGGGAAGACCTGGAGACGCTCAGCGTCGCCCAGGTGGTCGAGCGCGTCCGCCAGCGGGTCGGTGATGCCAAGACCTATATCACCTTCGACATAGACTGCCTGGATCCGGCCTATGCGCCCGGCACGGGTACACCGGTCGCCGGCGGTCCTTCGTCGCGCCAGGCCCTGATGATCCTGCGCCGGCTCGGCTTCCTCGACATCGTCGGCTGCGACCTGGTGGAGGTCGCGCCCGCCTATGACCATGCCGATATCACCTCGATTGCGGGCGCAACGGTGGTTCAGCATTATCTGGGCTTGATTGCTGAGCGGAAGCAGGGCAAAGCCGGGACATGAGCAACGAACGCAAGAATTCCCTGACCTACGCCGATGCCGGTGTCGATATCGATGCCGGCAATGCCATGGTCGATGCCATCAAGCCCCTCGTCCGGGCCACCCGTCGCGTCGGCGCCGATGCCGAGATCGGCGGTTTCGGCGGCCTATTCGACCTCAAGGCCTGCGGTTTCAAGGATCCTGTCCTGGTCGCGGCTAATGACGGTGTCGGCACCAAGCTGAAAGTGGCGATCGAGACCGGCATCCACGACACTGTCGGCATCGACCTGGTGGCGATGTCGGTCAACGACCTGGTGGTGCAGGGCGCCGAACCGCTGTTCTTCCTCGACTATTTCGCCACCGGCAAGCTGGCTCCGGGGCAGGGCGTCGCCATCGTCAAGGGCATCGCCGAAGGCTGCAAGGATGCCGGTTGCGCCCTGATCGGCGGCGAGACCGCCGAGATGCCGGGCATGTATGCGGACGGCGACTACGATCTCGCCGGTTTTGCCGTCGGCGCGGTGGAACGCGATGCCATCCTGCCGCGCGGCAGCGTGGCCGAAGGCGACGTCATCCTCGGCCTGGCTTCCTCGGGGCCGCATTCCAACGGCTATTCGCTCATCCGCAAGATCGTCGAGCTTTCGGGCCTGGGCTGGGATGCGCCGGCGCCCTTCGCCGAGGGCAAGACGCTCGGCGAAGCGTTACTGACGCCGACGCGCATCTATGTGCGGCCTTTGCTGGCGGCGTTGAAGGCGACGGGCTCTGCCGTCAAGGCACTCGCCCACATCACCGGCGGCGGCTTCCCGGACAATATTCCGCGCGTGCTGCCGGATGGCATCGCCGCCTCCATCGACCTCTCTTCCTTTACGCCACCGCCTGTGTTCGGCTGGCTGTCGCGCACGGGCGGCGTCGAAGCCCATGAGATGCTGCGCACCTTCAATTGCGGCATCGGCATGATCGTCGTTACTGCCGCAGCCGATGCGCAAGCCTTGGAAGCGGCTCTCGGCGAAGCCGGCCTGCCGGCGTCCCGCCTCGGCACGGTGGTGAAGCAGGAAGGTGCCGAACGGGTCGTCTATCGCGGCACGCTGACGCTATGAAGGGACGCAAGCGTGCCGCTATCCTGATCTCGGGGCGCGGCTCCAACATGGCTGCGCTCATCGAGGCTGCGAAGGACCCCGCCTATCCAGTTGAGATCGTTGCAGTTATCTCCAATCGCCCGGGAGCGCCCGGGCTGGCTCGGGCCCGTGAGGCCGGTATCGTCGCCGAAGCGATCGACCACAAGGCTTTTGGCAGCCGCTCCGATTTCGAGGCGGCGCTGGAAGCTCGGCTGGAAGCCCATGTCGTCGATCTCGTGGTGCTGGCAGGCTTCATGCGGCTGATGACGGCGCCTTTCGTCCAGAGCTGGACCGGGCGCATGATCAACATCCATCCGGCCCTGCTGCCGGCTTTTCCCGGGCTCGCCACCCATGAGCGCGCGCTCGAGGCCGGGGTGCGCCTGCATGGCTGCACCGTCCATTATGTCACGCCCGGCATGGACGAAGGGCCGATCATCGCCCAGGCGGCCGTGCCCGTGCTGCCCGGCGATACCGCTTCGGACCTTGCGGCGCGGGTGCTGCAGGCCGAACACAAGCTCTACCCGGCCGCCCTTGCGCGCGTGGCGCGCGGCGAGGCGCCGGTCATGGGCGAGCGCGTCGAGATCGCACCCGGCGATCTCCTGTTCTGCGAGTGACATCTGCGGCTGCGTTGTCGCCCTATTAAAGCTCGTTACCGGCCCAGCCTTTTCATATGCAATTTTCGAGGAACCAGAATGTCGATCATCAACGGTGTCGCGTTTCGCATGAAGAAGGGCACGGCTTTGTCGTCGGCCGCTGCGTGCTGCGCCGTCTTGCTGGCTCTTGCAGGCGCCGCGCCGGCGTTGGCCGAACCCGCCACCGTCGAAGGCGCGCGCAAGCTCACCGAGACATTCCAGTCCTATATCGGTTCGGTGCCGTTCGAGAAGGGCTTCATTACCATCGCCCCTAAGGACGATGGCTATGACGTGACCCTCTCCTTCGATGGCAGCAAGCTCGACAATGCCAAGAGCAGGGGCGTCGGCGAAGTGGCCCGCATCAATCCCTATGTCGTGCGCCTGACACCGCAGCCTGACGGCAAATGGGCGGTAAAGAGCGGCCCGGCGCCCATCGCCGCGGCCTGGAGCCGGGAGCGGGAGGGCAACACGGAGACCGGCAGCCTGAATTTCGCTGCCTGTGCCAGCCAGGGCGTGTTCGCTCCCAAGCTGATGAGCTTCGAGACCTTGGTCGCCGGTTGCGACGGCAGCAGCGCGACCGTGCGCAACCATGATGCCGATGTCGACCTCTCGACCGGCAAGTTCGGTTTCGAGACTACCAGCAAGGCTGATGAGGCCGATGGCGTCGACGTCAAATTCGACAGCAAGCTGGAAGGGCTGAAGGGCAAGGTCCAGGACAAGAAGGATCAGCAGTTCCCGGTTGCGTTCGAACTGACCGGCGGCCAGCAAACGCTTTCGGCGACCGGCATGCGCTTTACCGCGATCTACGATCTTGTCGCCTTCTTGCGCGACCACCCCTCCAAGGGGGAGATCGTGCTGGCGCAGGACGAGCTCAAGACCAAGCTGCGGACCGCATTGCCATTCTGGCGGGAGGTTTCGAGCACCTCGAGCATAGAAGGGCTCGGGGTCAACCTGCCTTTCGGCCAGGTCAAGCTGGCCAAGGCGACCCAGGCTTACAGCCTCACCGGCCTGGTGAAGCAGGGCTACTATTCCGATGCGCTCGACTATTCCGGCCTCGTGATTCCGGATGTGGTGGTGCCCGAATGGGCCCGCTCGCTGATCCCGGCCCAGGCGAATTATTCCACCAAGCTGTCCTTGAACGGCCTCGACGGCATGGCGGACGTATTGATCCGCGGCCTCGATGCCACGCAGGATCCGCCCTTCAGCAAGATGATGGCCGTGGCGCTGATGACCCGGCTGCTCGATGGCGATCTCAACTACAAGGTTGATTTCAACGTCGCCGCGCCTGCCTATACCCTGAAGGGCGACGGCAGCGCGGGGGTCAATCCGGAGCCGACGGCCAGCCTTGCAGTGGCTGCTACCGGCTTCGATGCGGTGGTGGAAGGTCTCAGCAAAGCCGATGCCGAGGACGCGCGCAAGGCGGTGTTCTTCCTCTCCTTCGTGAAGGGGCTCGCCAAGGAAGAAGGCAATGGGCAACTGGTCTGGAACGTCTCCTACGACATCGTCACGCATAGCGTGAAGGTCAACGATCAGGTCTTCCGCCTGCCGCAGCCCGATTGAGTCAAACCCTGCCGGCGGTGCGCCTGCGGCCGATGATGGTCACGAGGCCGCCGACCAGCAGGA
Organism: Labrys sp. 22185; assembly: GCF_052045555.1. Classification (NCBI taxonomy): domain Bacteria; kingdom Pseudomonadati; phylum Pseudomonadota; class Alphaproteobacteria; order Hyphomicrobiales; family Xanthobacteraceae; genus Labrys; species Labrys sp. 22185. Next base: position 321,685 of record NZ_JBQEPH010000005.1, read on the forward strand.
AGGCCGCACCGAGCAAGCCGGCAAGGCCTGCAAAGAACCAGCGCCCGAGCAAACCCTCGAGCGCGGCATCGGTCGGAATGGCCGGATTATAGGCGACGGTCACGCTGTCGCCTTCGCGCAGGAGCGAACTGCGCATGAGGTTGGTGAAGCGGATGACACTGCCCTGCGGTGTCGAGAAGCTGACGACCGGATAGGGATTGACCGAGACGATGGTGCCCGCGGCGGAGGCCGTGCGCGGGCTGCGCCATTCGTTCATGCCGAGCACCGGGGCAGCCAGCAGTCCGACGAAGCCCAGGATGAGGAAGGTACGCCCTACGACGCGCAAGGCTGCCGGGCCTTGGACACGTTTCACACTCACCATCATTTCGTTCCAGTCGCAATTCCGATGCCCGGGGTTTACGGCACTTGCGGCCCCATGGGAACAGGCTGGCTGCGAGAACGGCTGGTTGCGGTCCGCTGGGAATGTCTTTTGTTCTGGTATTTCAGTTGCGATTCCATGTTCACGCGGTGAAGTAGCCGTCATTGCTTCGCTACGCTCGCAATGACGACAATCCGGGTTGGCAATCAAACGACACGCTCTAGAACAGGATCCGTCTCAAAGGACCAGGCACCGAGGGCATTTGCCGCAGCAGCCGATCCAGGGAGAATCCGCCGGATCCGGCAATCGATAGAACGAACATGCCGCCGGCGATGGCAAGGTCCTTCTCGAAATGCAGCAATTCGTTCTGGCTCGAGAAGTCCATGTGGAAGAGCGTTGCCGTGGCGAGGCAGAACAGGCCGAGCATGATGGCACCGATGCGGGCGAACACACCCAAAGTGAGGGCCAAGCCTGCACCCAGTTGCAGCGCGATGACGCCCACGACCAGGGGGGCGCTGATGCCGACCACGGCCATGGCCTCAACGGTGCGCATGAAATGCAGCGCCAGGGTCGTGCCTTCGTGAATGAAGATCAGGGCAAGCAGCAGCCGGCCGGCGAGCAGCACGGCATCGGTGAGCCCTGGCTTGATCTTGCTGATTGGGGTCATTGCAGCCACCTCCGACGGAAGGAGGCCGGCAGGGGCCTTGGCGCCCGCCGGCTCGCAGGTCATTTCGTCACCCAGGTCATTTCGTCACCCAGGTCATTTCGTCACCTTGGTGTCGATGGCCTTCTGCAGGTCTTCGAGTTCCTCGCAGCCCTGGGGGCACAGCTTGCCGAGTTCCGACAATTGCACCTTGGCCTTGTCGACGTCGCCGGTCTCGACATAGAGCTCGCCGAGATATTCCCGGGCAGCCTTGTGGCCGGGCTGCAACTCCAGCGCCTTGGTGTAGTAGGTCAGCGCCGTCTGGTAATCACCGGTCTTGCGCAGCGTGAAGCCGAGCAAATTGTAGACGTCGGCCTGCTGGGTGTCTTCGGCCAGGCCCCGCAGTTCCTCCAGGGCGCCGGTGTAGTTCTTGGCCTCGATCTTGGCCTTGACGGAGGTCAGGTCCGGCGCGTCGGTGGATTCGATGTTGTCGACGGCGTAGGCGGGTATCGAGAGCAACGTGGTGGTGACCGCGGCCAATGCCAGCGTGGCCACCGCAGTCGTGACTGCGTATTTCAGCATGATTTTTCTCCTGAGGGCGGGAATGTCGGGTTTCAGAGCTGTACGGTCGGCGTGAAGCCGTAGGCGTTGCCGTCCTTCACGAAGGTTCCGCTGCCGGGGAACGGGAAATGCGAGCCGCAGATCCGGATGTTGTCGGCGATCACCCGGTCGATGAGCTTGCGCCGGGTGGCAATGGCCATCGGGCCATCCTGGTCATAGGCGCCTTGCCAATCGGGATGGGGGGCGAGCAGAGCGGGCACATACATGATGTCGGCCGAGACCATGAACTGCTCGTTGCCCGAGCCGACAAGATAGACCGAATGCCCCGGCGTGTGGCCGGGTGCCGACAGGATCCGGATGCCGGGCGCGACTTCCGCTCCGTCCTGCACCAGCTTCCAGTTCTTCCATTTCGGAAAGTTCTCGACGATGCGCTTGCCGGCGGGCCGCCGCCCTTCGGCGAGCTTCTCGACACGCGAGGGATCGGTCCACCAATTATATTCCGCAGCGCTGACGATCAGTTCCGCATTGGGGAAGACCGGTGCATTGGTGCCCTTTTCCATCAAGCCCCACACATGGTCAGGATGGAAATGCGAGATCATGATGGTGTCGATCGCCTTGTAGTCGATGCCGGCTGCGGCCATGTTGGCCGGCAGATGCGTGGCATTGGCCTGCCATTGCCCGATGCCCGAGCCGGCATCCATCATGATCAACTTGCCATTGACCTTGAGCACGACAACCGTGAGGGGGATCGGCATGAATTCGGTGGTCAGGCCGGCCTTGGACAGGGCCGCCTTGGTATCTTCCACCGAGGCGTTCTTGATGAAGGTCGGGTCGTGGGGCTTGCGCCAGATGCCATCATAGATGGCTGTCACCTCGATGGATCCGACCTTGTATTTGTAGAAGCCCACGCTGGGCTCGACCGCAGTCTGGGCGAGGGCAGGGGCTATGAATTCAAGTCTTCCCGCCAGGCCGAACGCTGCGGCTGCCGCCGCAGAACCCAGCACCGTACGGCGCGTCATCTTCAGCATTCTGGTCACTCCTGTTCAACGGCTCATGCCGGACGGCGGCACGGGCTGTCAGTGCCTCCGTTGAGTGACCAGACCCGGCGGCGTGCGGAATTATTCCCGCCCGCCGCAAAGTTTTTTAAAAAGCCTATGGGCGCGCTGAGGCCGTTCCGCGCCTGTTCTAGCGGGACGAAAGGAGTGTCTCTCCGCGTGGTGTCGTCGCCGCCAGCATGAGATCTTGCAGGGATTGGCGAATGGAAGGGGTACAGGCGAGGACCTTGTGGTTCTCCAGCAGGCCGGGACCGTGCGGAAAATCGCTGGTCCAGCCGCCGGCCTCCTCGACCAGCAGCAGGCCGGCGAGAACGTCCCAGCTCTTGAGGGAAAGCTCACAGAAGCCGTCGATGCGCCCGCAGGCGACCGCTGCCAGTCCCATCGCCGCGGAGCCGTTCTGGACGAAGGCATAGCCCTGGCCAAGCAGGTTGCCGATCAGCCCGAGATAGTCGGCGGCAGGATGTCGGAGCGAATATCCCGCATCGACAATCGCATCAGAGGGGCCGCGTGCCGCCCGAACCCGGATGGGCCTGCCATTGCAGAAGGCACCCTGGCCGCGCCGGGCGGTGAAGATCTCGTTGCTGACGGGATCGTAGACGACGCCGCTTTCCGTCTGGCCGTCGACGCAAAAGGCGATCGACATGGCGAAATGGGCGACGCCGCGGGCAAAGTTCAGGGTACCGTCGATCGGGTCGATCACCCACAGATGGCGTGCGGGCGCGCCGCCGGTTTCCTCGGTCAGGATGCCGTCGGCCGGAAACGCTCCGGCAAGTTGATCGATCAGGAAACGATCGATTTCCAGATCGGCCTGGGTCACCGGATCGTGCGGGCCTTTTTCGGCGCTGGACAGGGCCTCGCCGGAGCGGAAGTAGTGACGCGCGATCGCCCCGGCCTGCCGGGCGCAGTCCTGGGCAAAGCGATGCCGCCGGTCGATGTCGTTGCCGGTCATGATTTCCGTTCGCGCCTTGCCACCAGGGAGCGCTTGACGTCCTCCTCCGCCTCGTCGAGCAGGGAGGTGATGGCCTTGGCGGTGGCGATCGGATCTCGTCTTGCAATGTTGTCGACGACGGCCTGGTGCAAAGCAAGCGAGTGGCTCTGGCCCCCGGGATTGTCGTCCGTCAGGCGGAAGCTGATCATCAGTGCTGTCTCGATCAGTGCTGCAAGCGAGCCGATCAATTCGTTGCCGGACATGCGCAGGATAGCCTGATGGAAGGCGAGATCCGGCACGGCGAAGCGTTCGCTGTCGTCACCGGCCTGCTCCATGCGCGAGAGCAGGAGGCGCAACTGCGCGATCTGCTCCTCGCTGGCCCGCTCGGCCGCCAGGGCGGCGGCCATCGGCTCGATGGCACGCCGGAGCTCGAACAGGGAGCGAGCCTCCTCGGCCGTGGTTCTTGGTCCGTAGCGCCAGACCAGCACGTCGGGATCGAGGAAGTTCCAGTCTTCGCGGGCGCGCACGCGCGTGCCCACCTTGGGGCGCATCTCCACCATGCCCTTGTTGGCGAGCACCTTGACGACTTCCCGCAGCACCGTGCGGCTCACGCTGTGGGCGGCACTCCAGTCATCGGCATTGGGCAACTGGTCGCCCGGGGCGAGGTCACCCCGTACGATACTCTGGCCGATGTCGTTGAGGAGGCGCGAATAGAGGCTGGTGCCGGTGGCGTTCCCTCCCAGAGAGCTCATGGGTGAAACCTTGGAAGGAAAGGCTGCATTCTTCATTCTATTCCTGTTAGCTGCGTATCACGCCGCGGATAAGCACCTTGGGACGATGGCGGTGAGGTGGCATGGCGAGCTTGCCTTGGTAAAGCCGCTGCGTCCAATCCCCACCGCCCTGGGATCCTTAAGATCACAGCCTCATGTCGAGATTGACCTTGAAGGCATGGCCTTGGGTGTGGCTGGCAAGCTGGCCCGAATAGGAGGCGCCCAAGGTTGTGTTGGGGGCAAGTGCGATGTCGACGCCGGCCTCGATCGCCAGCGCATCCTTGGCGAGCGGGGCGCCCGCTATCGTGAAGGACGAGCCGTTGTTGAAGGCGAGCTTTGCATTCTGGGTGACGTCGTCGAAGGCGTGCTGCCAGCCGAGCGTGCCGCGCAGGGTCAGCGTGGTCCCGGCGAGGTCGAAACCGGTCGAGGCATGGAGGCCCAATGTGGTGTAGACGGTGTCTGCTGAACTCTTCTGGGCTGTCAGCGCGGCCGTGGTGCCGCCCTTCTCGGCAAAACCATTCGTGTCCAGATGGACATAAGCGAGATTGGCGAAAGGCTCGAAGGCGCTCCGGCCCAGATCGAAGCGGTAGCTGAGTTCACCGAAGGCCTGCGCCGTCGCGGCATCGTACTGCCCTGAAAGCCTCTCGCGGAAGGCCGGGAATACGACATCGCGCTTGGTATCGACATTATGCCAGCCATAGATGGCGCCGGTACGAAAGCCGAGCTGTCCCCATTGCGTGCCGCCATAGAGGCCGAGCTGGTAGTTGTTGCTGGAGCCGTCGGAGGTCCGGGCGGAGACGTCGAAACTCGTATGGCTGTAGCCGGCGAGGACGCCGACGCGCCAGTCCCCGACCGGCGCGTCGATACCGCCGATGAAACCGCCGCTGGTGCGATCGAAGGAGGCCGCGTCGCCCGAACCCTTGGCTCTGCCGGTGGCGGCGAAAGGCGTGCCCCAGACGACGATACCGTCGGTGCTGCCCGTGGCGGCCCCGCCCGACGTTCCGGCGATACCGCCGAAGGCCGAGCGCAGGCGCCGGTTGGCGGCATCGCGCGGGTAGCGGCTGTCTTCGATGAAGGCGCCCTTGATATCGGCATGGATTTCGCCCGAAAGCGCATTCCCGTAGGGACGTACATAGCGGTAGAAGCCGATCGCAGTCTCGCCCGGATGGTTCGGGTCTTCCTCCCGGTTCAGGATATGCATCGACCAACCGTCGGGCGTGTTCTTGAAGACCAGGCCCTCGACCTCCTGCTCGCCATCGATCTTGAGATTGCCGATGAGTTCAACCTGGCCCGTCAGCAGATTGGCGCGGTAGATCAGCTTCTGGTCGTTATCGGTCGAAAAATACATCCAGCCATTGAAGATCTTACCCCCCTGTGCCTGATCGATGGTCTGCGACAAGGGAATGTATTTCTGGAACGACCAGTCCGAAAGGTTGTAGACGGCGAGTTCCGTGGCGTTCTCGTAGGCCATGCCGTAGCCGACGCCGTTCTTGGCGTCGACGGCCACCCAGCTGGCGACGTCATGCGTGCCATGGGGAGGACTGAGGGCGAAGGCCTGGCCGAGATAGGTCAGTGTCTTGGCGTCGTAGATCGCGAAGACCGGCCTTTCATATTTCCCGTTGGTGGTCGGCGAGCGGTTGCTCGTATCGAGCGAGATGTAGAGCTTGCCATCAGCATAGTCGATGTCGCCGATATGGTTGAGCCCGATATCGGAATATTGCGAAGGGTTCTTCAGGGCATCCGGAATGGCGGGGGTAACCAGCAATTTTGGATCGAAGGCGCCGTTGGTCATTTCCAGGGCATTGGTGCCGGAAAAATACCAATTGGTGCCATCGGTGGTGACGCCTTGCCCGCGGGAGGCGTCTACGCCGGAGAACAGTGATTTCTCGACCATGATCCAGGGCTCGACCGCGAGGGCCGGCAGGCTGGCGGCGGCGAGAAGCGGAGCACAGACAAGGCAGGGCCATGCAAGCTTGCGGAACAGATCAGGCTGTTTCTTGGGCCTATCAAGGGCGATGGAGGACATGGTCTCGTTCTCTCGTGGGCAGGTTCTTGTGGTTGCGCGGCAGCGTTCGCCGGCCTGCAAGCCGGCGATGATGTTCGGATTGGGTGGGTGACGAGCTAGCTCGGCCGGTGGCGGCTGCCGCCGGGCCATGGCCTCCCGATGGGCGCCGGACAATGGCCTCGCCCTGGATAATGGGAAGCAGATATGGAAGTCATGCCAGTATGGAAAATTCCATGCCGACGTGTGCCTGGTACAAACAAAGCATTCGGTTGCCGGTTCGTACCGTCATCCGCAGAGCGGACACTATGATCTCAACGAAATAGCGCGTTAAGCCTTGGATCCTGTCAATTGTAACTTATGCCTGGTCACGGGTTGGCCGCTTGGACACTTTTGCCCGATCAATTCGGCATGAGTCTCGACGGCGAGCGCGTTGTGGGCTTCATAGGGCCGGCTCGTGACATTAGTATGAATAATATGAAGAATAGAGATGGCCCGCCTGTGGATCGAGAGGACGGGCGGATACCCGCCCTGTCTGCCGAGGGCGACGGGTGCTGAAGGGGGGCGGGGATGGTGCTGAAACGCCGGATTTACTCGGCCGCCGCCCGATTGAGCGAGGCGATCAGGTCGGTGAAACGCTCGCCCTGCACCGCGACATGGTCGTAGAGGCGCGTGGAGGCGAGGGTACTGTCACCGGCGAGCAAAGCGTCGACGATGGCCTCATGCTCGGCCAGTGAGGTGCGCATGCGGTTGCGTACGCGCAGTTGCAGCCGGCGGAACGGGGCGAGGCGCTTGTGCAGGGCGGTGGCTTGTTCGGCGATGAAGTCGTTGCCACTGGCGACATAGATGGCGCGGTGGAAGCGCTCGTTCTCGTAGTAATAGACATCCATGTCGCCGCTGTCGGCCGCCTTGCGGCAGGCTTCCAGTGTCTCTTTCAGCGCGGCCTCGTCGCCCGGCAGCAGGCGGCGGGCTGCGAGGCGCCCGCAGATCGCCTCGAATTCGGCCATCAGGCTGAACATGTCGATCAGGCGCTTGGGATCGGGAGCACTGACGATGGCACCACGATGGGGGCGAATCTCGACAAGGCCGGCAGCCGCCAATTGCTGGAGAGCCTCGCGGATCGGCGTGCGCGAGACCCCGAACCGGGCTGCCAGCGAGACCTCGTCGAGCCGATCGCCGGGCTTGAATACCCCGGTGGCGATTTCTTCCTCGATCTGATTGCGCAGGCGCGTCGCGGGTTTTTCGTTCATGGCCGATATCCTCCGCAATTTCGTACGACTCCCGGGACAACGGAGTCAATCACGCAAAACTTGTATACAATTTTATTGTAACTGTTTCAAAACTGCAATAATGATGAATGCAACCGCAGGCGGAACCAGCCAGCCTCGGATGGATTGAAGAGGAAAACGCCATGTCACGTGCCTTGAGGCAGATGTCGCTTACCCGGAGGCAGATCCTGACTGCCGCACTTGCAACGCCATTGGTCATCCGGTCCGCCGGCGCTGCCCGCGCCGCCACCACGCTGAAGATGTCGCATCAATTTCCCGGCGGCACGGCCGAGCAGGGCGATTTTCGCGACCGACTCTGCCGCATCTTCGCCACCGAGGTGGAGAAGCGCACCAGCGGTGCCCTGAAATTCGACGTCTACGCCAATGCCTCGCTGATGAAGACCAATGCGCAGTTCTCGGCCATGCGCCGCGGCGCCTTGGACATGTCGCTGTTTCCGGTCGCCTATGCAGGGGGTGAACTGCACGCCACCAATCTGGGCCTGATGCCCTGCCTGGTGACGAGCTATGAGCAGGGCGCCGCCTGGAAGAATGCCGAGATCGGCAAGGCGCTCTCCGGCATCCTGGAGGCCAAGGGCATCAAGATCATCGCCTGGGTCTGGCAGGGCGGCGGCGTCGCCTCCCGCGGCAAGCCGGTGCTGACGCCCGACAGCTCCAAGGGGTTGAAGATCCGTGGCGGCAGCCGCGAAATGGACCTGATGTTCACCGCTGCCGGGGCACAGGTCTCCACCATGCCCTCGAACGAAATCTATATCGGCATGCAGACCAGTGCGCTCGACGCGGCCGTGACTTCGTCGACCAGCCTGATCTCGTTCCGCCTGGAGGAACTCGCCAAATCGCTGACCTCGGCGCGAAAAGGCTCCTTCTGGTTCATGCTCGAACCGCTGCTGATGTCGAAGACCATCTTCGACGCCCTGCCGGCCGATCAGCAGAAGGTGCTGCTCGACGTCGGCGCCGAAATGGAAGGCTGGGCCACCAAGCAGGCGCAGCATGACGACGAGGAGGTCGCCAAGGTCTATGCCGCCAAGGGTGTCGAAGTAGCCGATTTCAGTGCGGCCGACCTCGCCGAGTGGCGCAAGATCGCCGAAGCCAGTTCCTGGAAGGATTATGCGGCGCGCTCGAGCGAAGCTGCGGAGTTGCTGAAGCTCGCACAGAAGGTGGCGTGAGATGGGCGGCTCGATCCAGCATGACGCCATCCTTGCCGCCGACGAAGCCGGCCCGGCGGAGCAGGCAGGTGGGGCGCGGCGGGTGTTCGGGATGGTCAACGCCGTCGCCTTCCGGCTGTCGGCCGTGGCTCTGCTGGCAGCGGCCATCGTCCTCACCTTCGGTGTCATCACCGGGCATGTGACGCGCCAGTCGGTGCTCTGGCAGGATGAGGTCACCATCTACCTGATCGCCGGCGCCATCTTCCTGTCGGCGGCCTCGGTGCAGGCGGTGCGCGGCCATGTCGGCATCGACATCCTCGACCATTGGTTGCCGGCTGCCGCCGGCACCAGGCGGCTGGTTGTCGATGCGCTGGTGCTGTTCTTCTGCGTGCTGTTCGCCTGGAAATCGGGCTCGCTGCTGCACGAAGCCTGGGTGGACGAGCAGACCTCGCATTCGGCCTGGGGCCCGCCTCTGTGGATTCCCTATTCCCTGCTGACGGCAGGCATGGTGCTGCTGGCTGCGCAGGTCGCCCTGCAGGTGGCTGAACGATCGCTTCCGGTGTGCATCATCGTGCTGCTCGCGGTGGTTGCCTTCGGCCTATGGTCTCGGCCGCCGCTGCCGCTGCTGACCGGCCTGCCCCAATGGGGCATCGGCGTCGCCTACTGCGCGGCAACACTGATCGTGCTGTTCTCGGGCATGCCGATCGCCTTCGCGCTTGGCGTGGTGGCATTGACCTTCATGATCCTGTTCATGCCAGCGGCCTCGATCGACACGCTGGCACAGAATTTCTACGAGGAACTGGCCAATGTCATCATTCTTGCTATCCCGCTCTTTATCCTGAAGGGGGCGGCGATCGGCCGTTCCAATGCCGGCAAGGACCTCTACTCGGCCTTGCATGCCTGGCTCTATCGCATTCCGGGCGGGCTGGGCGTCGCCAACACGGTGGCCTGTGGCCTGTTCGCGGCCATGGCGGGCTCCTCGCCCGCAACCTGCTCGGCCATCGGCGCCGCCGGCATCCCCGAGATGCGGGCCCGCGGCTATTCGGGCGGCTTTGCCGCGGGGATCATCGCGGCCGGCGGTACGCTCGGCATCCTCCTGCCGCCCTCGGTCACCATGCTGCTCTATGCGGTGGCGGCGGAGGTATCGCTCGGCAAGCTGTTCCTGGCCGGAATCGGTCCCGGCCTGCTCCTGATGACGATGTTCGCCATCTACGCCATGCTGCATTACCGCAAGGAGAAGCGGCAGGCCCTGGTCCAGGCCGAGCGCACCGGCGTGCGTTCGGCCATCCTGCACGAGGAGAGCTATACCTTCGCCCAGAAGCTTCGCATGATCGGCTGGGTGGTGCCTTTCGTCTCCATCCTCGCCGGCGTGATGGTGGTGCTCTATGCCGGCTGGGCGACGCCCTCGGAGACGGCCGGCGTCGGCGCCGTGCTCGCCTTGGTGGTGATCTCGGCCATGTACGGCATCTGGCGGCCCTCCAAGGTGATGCCGATCCTCTCCGGCACGCTCAGGGAATCGACCATGCTGTTGATGATCATCGGCATGTCGCTGCTCTATTCCTATGTGATGAGCTATCTGCAGATCAGCCAGTCGGCGGCCGCCTGGATCATCAGCCTGAACCTGTCGAAATGGCTGCTGCTCACCGCCATCCTGCTCTTCGTGGTCGTCCTCGGCTTCTTCCTGCCGCCGGTCTCGATCATCCTGATGACGGCGCCGATCATCCTGCCGCCCTTGAAAGCGGCCGGCTTCGACCTGATCTGGTTTGGTGTGGTGATGACCATCGTCATGGAGATGGGCCTGATTCATCCGCCGGTCGGGCTCAACATCTTCGTGATCAAGAATATCGCGCCGGACATCCCGCTCGGGGATATCATGCGCGGGACGCTGCCTTTCGTCGGATTGATGGCGTTGGCGGTGGTGCTGGCCTGCCTGATCCCCGGCCTCGCCACTTGGCTGCCCGGTCTGATCATGGGGTAATCCAATGAATTGGCATGGTGAACAGCGATGAGCAGAAACTTCCTGCAGGAATTCCTGGAAGCGGTCGCCGAACGGGGAAGGGGCCTCATCGGCCTCGAACGCCCCGCATCCCCGGTGCGATCGGCCGATCTGCTGGCCCTCAGCAATGCGTTGCTGACCGGCCGGGGCGAAGTTTCCGGTGTTGCCCTGGCGCAGCAATGGCTCGACGCCTATGCCGCGGCCGATGAGGAACAAAGGCGGCACCATCTGGCGGCGCTGGCCGACGGTTTCGGCCCCGACCAGCCGCGCCTCGATGCGGCGATCGAGGCCTATCTGCAGGACAAGTCGCCCCGGGCCATGGCCGAGCTCAGCGTTGCCGCCGAGCCGAGGCGCCAGGAGCTCTTCCGCCGGCTCAACCGCCCCGCCGGGGGCACGGCTGCCCTGGTACGGCTGCGCGAGGACGTACTCGCCGGCCTGCCGGGTAATGAGAAGCTGGAGGCCCTCGATGCGGATCTCGCCCATCTGTTCTCGTCCTGGTTCAACCGGGGCTTCCTGATGCTGAAGCGGATCGACTGGACGACGCCGGCGAACATCCTGGCCAAGATCATCCAGTATGAGGCGGTGCATACCATCCATAGCTGGGACGATCTGCGCAGTCGGCTGGAGCCTTCGGACCGGCGTTGCTTCGCCTTTTTCCATCCGCAGATGGCGGATGAGCCGCTGGTGTTCGTCGAGGTCGCCCTGACGCAGGACATACCGGGGACGATCGCGCCTCTGCTCGATCTCGAACGCAAGCCGATCCGGGCCGAGGATGCGACTACCGCGGTGTTCTACTCGATCTCCAACTGCCAGGTCGGCCTGCGCCGCGTGTCCTTCGGCAATCTCCTGATCAAGCAGGTGGTCGAGGAACTGAGGCGCGACCTGCCGAAGCTGAAGAATTTCGTCACCCTGTCGCCGGTTCCCGGCTTCATGGGCTGGCTTAAGCGCGAACTCGCCAAGGAGGAGCCGCATATTCCTGGCGTGGCCGATCTGACGGTGCTGGAGGGGCTGTTCAGGCCGGCCGAACAGGGTGGCACCGGGCCGACGGAGACCATGCGCGAGGCGCAGCTCGCGGCTGCCGCCCATTATTTCCTCGCTGCAAGAACATCGTCGGGCGCGCCGGTCGATCCGGTGGCGCGCTTCCATCTCGGCAATGGCGCCCGTCTCGAACGCATCAACTGGCGCGGCGACGTTTCGCCGAACGGGCTGCGCCAGGCCGGCGGCCTCATGGTCAACTACCTCTACGATCTCGATGCCATCGAGGCCAATCACGAGGCTTTCGCCAATCAGGGCGTCATCGCCGCGAGCCCGGCCGTGCGCAAGCTCCTGAAAACCGTGGAAGCGAAGCCCGCGCGTCGCAAGCCGGCCGTACCGGCCTTGCCGCCGCCCGCTGCCAACTCCAAAACGGCCGGCCGGCCGTCATCCAATCCCTGAGGAAATTTGCGTGTCGAACCATCTCTTCACCCTGATCCGTTCCCGGATGCCGGAACCGGGGAAACCCTTCCTGACCCTCGCCGACGGCAGCGGCTTCGACTATGGCGCCGTGCTCGCCTGGTCGGGTCGCTATGCCAATGCCTTGCGCGGCTACGGGGTCGAGACTGGCGATCGCGTGGTCGTCCAGGTCGAGAAGAGCCCGCAAGCGGTGTTTCTCTATCTTGCCTGTGTGCGGGCCGGTGCGGTGTTCGTGCCTCTCAACACCGCCTATACCAAGGCCGAGCTCGACTATTTCGTCGGCGATGCCGAACCGCGCCTGCTGGTCTGCGCACCGGAAAAGGCGGGCGAACTCGGCGAGATCGGCACCCGGCTCGGTGCCGCCGTCGCGACGTTGGGAAGCCATGACGACGGGTCGCTCGCCGAGGCGGCGAAAGGCGCACCGGAAAGTTTCGACGACGTCGCGCGCGGCGAGGACGACCTGGCGGCGCTGCTCTACACGTCCGGCACCACGGGGCGCTCCAAGGGCGCGATGTTGACGCATGGAAACTTGGCGTCCAACGCCGTCACCCTGGCCGACTATTGGCGTTTCAGCCAGGCCGACGTGCTGCTGCACGCTTTGCCGATCTTTCATACGCATGGCCTGTTCGTGGCCATCAACACCATCTTGATGGCGGGCTCCTCGCTGATCTTCCTGCCGCGCTTCGATGCGGCGGAAGTGCTGCACCACCTGCCCAAGGCCACCTCCATGATGGGCGTGCCGACCTTCTATGTGCGCCTCCTGCAGCAGGAGGGCCTCACGCCCGAGGCGACCGCCCATATGCGGCTGTTCGTGTCGGGATCGGCTCCCTTGCTGTCGGAGACTCATGAGCAATGGAGAGCGCGTACGGGCCATGCCATTCTCGAGCGTTACGGCATGACCGAAACCAATATGATCACCTCCAACCCCTATGACGGCGCGCGCGTGGCCGGCGCCGTCGGCATGCCCCTGCCGGGTATCTCCCTGCGCATCGTGAAGCCCGAGACGGGCGAGCCTCTGCCGCAGGGCGAGATCGGCATGATCGAGGTGAAGGGCCCCAACGTGTTCAAGGGCTATTGGCGCATGCCGGAAAAGACCAGGTCCGAGTTTCGGCCGGATGGTTTCTTCATCACCGGCGATCTCGGCAAGATCGACGCCGATGGTTATGTCCATATCGTCGGGCGCGGCAAGGACCTGGTGATTACAGGTGGCTACAACGTCTATCCCAAGGAAGTGGAGACGGAGATCGACGGCATTCCCGGCGTGTTCGAAAGCGCCGTCATCGGCGTGCCGCATGCCGATTTCGGCGAGGGGGTGACGGCAGTCGTGGTGCGCAAGCCCGGCGCCACGGTGGAGGAGCGGACGATCCTCCAGACCCTGGAGGGGCGCCTTGCCAAGTTCAAGCAGCCCAAGCGCGTGCTCTTCGTCGACGAGTTGCCGCGTAACACCATGGGCAAGGTCCAGAAGAACGTGCTGCAGACGACCTACAAGGATCTTTACGTGCGGGGATGAGTATGGTGGCCTTCTCCCCCTGCGGGTATCGTCAACTCTCTTGAGTTGACTAGAGGTCCCGGCAGGGGAATGAGGGGAGAAGCATGACCTTCCAAGACATGCGCCAACACCCCTCATCCGCCCCCACGTTCTTTACTTGAACGCGTGGTCCTTATGGGACCACGCTACGGCACCTTCTCCCGCAAGGGGAGAAGGTTTTCGGCCTCAACCCAGCTTCGGCTCGAGCTGCGTCGACCACAATGCCGCATCGGCGGCGTCGCGCAGGGTGACGGTCATCACCCGCGTGTCGGCGGCGATGGCGACATGGCCGAAGAATTGCAGGCCGGCCGCGGGCGACAGGTTCTGCTGGCCGCCTTCCGGTGCCTTCACATATTTGAGCTCGGGCCCGAAGGTCATGTCGAGGTCGTTGGGGCCGAACGTGCCCGAGTGGAGCGGACCGGAGACGAATTCCCAGAAGGGGTCGAAATCCTGGAAGGCCGCCTTGTCCGGGTTGTAGTAATGGGCGGCGGTGTAGTGGACGTCCGCCGTCAGCCATACCGTGTTCTTGACGCCGGCCGCCCTGATGAAGCGCAGGAGATCGGCGAATTCGAGCTCGCGGCCGAGCGGCTTGCCATTGTCGTTGTTCGAGACGGCCTCGAAGCCCTTCTTCTGGTCGGCCTTGTCCCACACCACCAGAGCCAGCGGCATGTCGGCGGCGATCACCTTCCAGGTCGCCTTGGAATTGGCGAGCTCACGCTTGAGCCAGGCAAGCTGCTCGGCGCCGAGGAAGGCCTCTTCCCCGCCTTCGGTGGTCTGCAGATTGGCGCCGTTCGGGCCGCGATAGGTACGCATGTCGAGCATGAAGACGTCGAGCAGCGGGCCGTATGGGATCTTGCGATAGACCCGGCGCGGTTCGGCCAGCGTGGTGGCGATCGGCATATATTCGTGGAAGGCCTGTGCGGCGCGCGCCGCCAGGGCCGCAATCGACTTTTCCTTGTAGCGATCGTCGCTGAGCAGGTCCTTGGAGGACGACCAGTTGTTGGTCACCTCATGGTCGTCCCACTGGGTGATGACCGGAACCTGCTGGTAGAGAGCGCGGAAGTTCTTGTCCACGAGGTTGTATTTGTACTGTCCGCGATATTCGTCGAGGGTCTCGGCGACCTTGGACTTTTCCGGCGTGACGATGTTCTTCCAGATGGTGCCGTCCGGCAGCTTCACCTCGGGCTTGATCACGCCGTCAGCATAGATGTTGTCGCCCGAATGGATGAAGAAATCCGGATTGTGCTTGAGCATGGCCGAATAGATCTTCATGCCGCCGCGGTCGGCATCGATGCCCCAGCCCTGGCCGGCCGTGTCGCCGGACCAGACGAAGGAGACGTCACGCAGTCCTGCCGGGGCCGAACGCAGGTGCCCAGTGACCACTTCGCTCTCGACGCTGGTATGGGCGAGATCCTGGAAGCGCACGCGGTAGAAGATCTCCTGATCGGCCGGTAAGCCTTCGGCCAGGACCTTCACGGTGTAGTCGGTCTCGGGCGAGGCGGTCACCGTCGGCAGCCGGTTCACCGTCTTGAAGCTCTCGGTCGTCGACCATTCGAAGATCGCATTGGCCGGGCGGTCCGTGCGCGACCACAGCACCGCCCTGTCGCCGGCGACGTCACCCGACTGCAGGCCGGCCGTAACTTCGGGGCGGTCGGCGGCGCGGGACAGGCCCGGCATGGCGAACGTGCCCGTGGCCCCGAGCAGGCCGGTTGCGGCTGTTGCGGTAAGGAAGCGGCGGCGGGACAGAGGTCTTTCGATGAAGCGCATGGCGACTCTCCAGCTTGAAATGCGCTCCTTCTTGGCCATCGACATGACAGTGGCATGTCAAATGGTTGGAGGAATTATAAAGAGGGTTGTCGGCATCGAACGTTCCCACGCTTTCACCAGACGGATTCATGAGTCAGGCGGCCGGTGATGTGGCATAGGAAAGGTCGGCATTCGTCCAGTGAATCGGGGAATCGATGGTTGCTTCGAGCTGTTTCGGCGTTTGGCACAAGACCGTTAGAGCGACCCTGCTAGCCGGTATGATGCTGGCCATCGGTTTGCCGGGGAAGCCGGCCGTCGCCGGGCCTGCGACAGATGGCGGCGCCAGGGAGATCACCGACGCCTTGGGCCGCAATCTCGGCAAGGTCTGGATCGACAAGGGCGTCATCAGCGTGAAGCCCGATGGCGAGGGCTACGATCTCGCACTCGACATCGGTAGTGCCAAGCTCGGCCTGCCCGGCGATGGGATGACATTCAGCCTGAAGCCTTTCACCCTCCGGCTCACGCCGAAGGGAGAGCGACGCTTTGCCTTCGAACTTCCCAAATCCACACTCGAGCTGACTTACAGGAACCCAGCCTTGTTTTTCAGCGAAGAAGGATCGCGTCGCTTGGTGAACTGTTTCGGCGAAGGCCTGCTCGATCTGGATGCCTTCCTGGTTTCGGAGGGCAATCTTCAATGCGAAAGCAGCACCGCCTCCAACTCCGTCGGTGTCTTTGGAGGGGAGGGCAAGACAGGGCTCATCAGTCTCAAGTTGGCCGGCACGGCGTTGGCGGACGGAAACATCGATGGCCGGATATCCTATGAGGTATCGAGTTTTGTCGAAACCTTCGGCGCCAGGATTGGCGATGCCTTGCCGACGTCGCTGCCGAAACCGGAGATGACCACCAAAGTCGACGGAATTCGTCACGATTTTTCCGTTTCGGGCCTGAGGAAGGCTGGATTGACGACAGCCTTTGCTTTTCTATCCGATCGGTTTCTCCGCGGGCCTGGCACTGCAACGCGCGCGGAGATTGAGGCGCTCGCCAAGGGCGTCATGCCGCTTTGGAGCAATGCCTCGCTGAAGTCGCACTATGAGAATCTGCGTTGGGGCACGCCTCGTGGGCCGATCAAGTTCGCCGTCATCGACGCAGCCATGAAGAATGAGGGCCTGGTCGAGCATACCGACCTGGATGGGACCTTAAATGTTTCCGGCATGCAGGTACCCGGAACCGTGCTACCCAGTTGGGCCGCCATCTTGGTGCCGGAGAAGATCACGCTCGATACCAGGTTGAAAGATCTCGATCTGGAAAGCCTTGTCGATGGCGCGATCGAGGTGGCTACCAGGGGCGGCTCGCCGGTGCCAGGGGAAATGCATGCTCTTTTGTTGCGTGTCTTCAGCAATAATCGGGCGACACTCGCATTTGATGCGACGGCAACGGCCTCCGGCTACGACATCAAGGGGCAGGGGATGACGTCGATGTTCCCCTCGCAAGGAGGCAAGGCTATCATTTCGGCCGCGGGTGTCGATGCCATAGACGCAGTTCTCGCCAAGGCGGCTGTTTCCGATCCCATGTCCCGGCGCGCTGCATTGGGGGTCGCCTTCCTCAAGGGCCTGGCAAAGACGGGGTCCGATGGCCGGTTGATCTGGAATGTCGAGTTCGAGAGGCAGATGAGCAAGATCACGGTGAACGGCCAGTCCTTTGGGCCCGGAACGCGCCAGTAGCAACGCTGTCTGGTGATTCAGACACATAGCTTGCAGCAAAATTTCACAGGCAGCACGCTTTCACCTGTGGCACAAAGCGTTGGGAGATTTGGCGGAAACGTCAAGAATCGCAAAGACACGCCGAACCAGAGAGCTGGAGCAAAGTAGAGTTTCCGTCCAAATGGCTTTGCTCCAGGGGACGAAATCTTTCAAATGGCAGACCGGGTATTTTATGATTTTCCTGAAGAAATCTGAGCGTAAATACGGTGTTCGGCGCCGGGTCATTCTGGCCAGCGTGGCGCTTGTCGCGCAGGCCTCCTCACAGGCCCTGGCTGAACCCGCCACCGAGCAAGGCGCCAAGGCGATCCGCGACGAGATCGCCCGCTATCTCGGCCCGAAAGTGTTCGAGAAGGGTATCGTCACGGTCAAACCCAATGGCGAGAGCTATGATCTCACCTATGATGTCAGCAGCAGCAAGCTCGGCCTGCCCGCAGATGGCGCCCAATTCAGCTTCGGCCCGTTTACCGCCCGCCTGATCCCCCAGGGGGACGGTAAATATGCTTTTGAGCAGAACAGTCCTGCGCTCGATATGGTCTACAAATCGGGCAAGGCCGGACCGCAGAGCGAACTGGTCCAGCGCTTGAAGAATTGTACCGGAAAGGGCGTCTATGACCCCAAGGCCGAGCAATTCACCGAACAGGCCATGCGTTGCGAGTCCGCTGCCCTGACGATGCGTTCGCCGCTCGAGGACATCGACGCCACCGTCGGCAAGATCGATTTCACCATCACCGGCAAAACGGGGGAGGCCGGCACGACGGATCTGAACGTGACGGGCGACCTGCTGGACCTCGTCGAGACGGTTACCGTCAAGGATCCCGCCAATCCGGCGCCGCCGATGGTGCTGCGTGCGGATCGCGTGCACGAGACTTTCGTGGCCAATGGCTCCAGTGGCGCGCAATTCATGCAGGCCCTGGCCTATTTCGCGGCCCGCAAGGTGGGGGACAATGGCAAGGCGGCCCAAGAGCAGGCGCGGGCCAAGCTGAAGGCCGTGCTGCCGCTGTGGAAAACACTGTCCGCGCAGATCCGCTATGACAACATGACGGTGGGGACGCCCAAGGGCATCATCAGGATTGCCACGGTGGATACCAACCTCGCTTCGAACGGCCTGGTGAAGACGGGCAATGTCGGCCTGAATCTGGCCATGAGCGGCCTTGCCCTGCCGGATGGCATGCTGCCCGACTGGGCCAAGTCTCTGGTGCCGGAAAAGGCGACGCTCGATTTCAACCTGACCGGGCTCGATCTCGAGACGATCGCCGGCAAGATGATCGAGGTTGGCACCGACACCAAACCGGCTCAACCGGATGCGCTCAAGGCGGCGCTGATGCCATTGCTTCTGGCGGGCCAGCCCAAGCTCGCTTTCGGCCAGAGCCTGACGGCGCCCGCCTTCGACGTGAAGGGGCAGGGGGAGACGTCGCTGCTGCCGGCGCAGCAGGGCAAGGCGACGGTTTCGGCCTCCAACCTGGATGAGATCGCCGCCGCTCTCGGCAAGGCCGGTGCCTCCGATCCGGGGCCGCAGCGTGCGGCCATGGGTATCGCCTTCCTCAAGGGGCTGGCCAAGACCGGGCCGGACGGCCGGCTGACCTGGGACATCGACTTCGACAGTCTTGCCCGCAAAGTCACGGTGAACGGTCAGTCCTTCGGGCCGGGCGCGCAGAAATAGAGCGCTCCCAAACGGCGGGCAGGATTCCGAGGGCGGCTTTACCGAAAGGCTGCCCTCTTCGCGTCTGGAGCAACTCGATCAGGCAAGCTCCTTGGCCAGCAAATGGCGGACTTCCGCCACAAGGGCGGATTCGCCGGCCTGGGGCGGCAGGATGGAGAATTCGATGTCCGGCATGGCCGGCAGGCCGAAATCGCCATCGAGAGTGGCCATGCCGGCCGGTATGGCGGAACGGTTGAGGCAGGCCAAGCCCAGGCCGGCGGCGAGCGCCAAATGCAGGCCGGCGACCCCGGCGGCCGAATGGGCGATCTCGTAGTCGATATCGCTTTGGTTGAGCGTGCGGATGATCAGGCGCTGAAGGGAACAGGCCTCGGGAAGCACGACCAGCGGCAGCCGCCGGGCCGCATCAAGGGCAAGGGCGGGCGAGGCGATCCAGGACAAGGGCTCGCGGCCGAGCCGGATGCGGCCGTCCTCGTCGGACGCACTGTCGTCGTCGAGAAGGCGCATGGACAGGCCGATGTCGAAGTCGCGGCGGTTTTCGATCATCAGGCTCTGGCGGGTCGCGACATGCAGCTTGAGCTGCGGATAGCGCTCGCGCAGGTGCTTGAGCAGGAGCGTGATCGTCGCCGGGCGGAAATAGTCGGTTATGGCCAGGCGCAGATCGCCGGCGAGCGGCATACCCAGGACATCGCGAAAAGCTTCCTCGCTGAGCGCCAGCAGCCGGCGTGCGTGCACGACCAGGCGTTCGCCGGCGGATGTGAGGCTGGCGCCGAGCTTGCCGCGCACCAGCAAGGTCACGCCGCAATGCTGCTCGAGCTTGCGCATCTGTTCGCTGACGGCCGATTGCGAGCGATGAACCCGTGGCGCTGCTGCCGACAGGCTGCCTGTCTCCGCAATGGCGACGAGGGTCTGCAGGAGATCGAGGTCGAAGGGGCGCATTTATCCATCTGCTTTCCTGATGGATGATATCATATATTCCCGATTTTCCGATTGGAAGCGCGCCCTTATACAATTGCGATCCGCGTTGAAGGAGCCGACGGGCCGTCGGAGTTTCAAATGTCTAGTCTACGATTGTATATGTTCCAGTCCGGCACCCAGCGCTGCAAGCTGCACCACATCAAGATGAATCAGGGCGAGGGGGAGGATTGCGAGATCCCGGTACCCTGGTTCCTGGTGATGCATCCGAAAGGTGCAGTGCTGATCGACGGTGGCCTGGCGGCGGAGGGCCTTGCCGATCCCAAGGCCTATTGGGGCGGCAGCGTCGAGGTCTTCCGCCCGGTGATGGCACCCGAACAAGGCTGCCTCACCCAGCTTGAAGCGCTCGGCATCCGGCCCGGCGATATCCGCTTCGTGCTGCTCTCGCACCTGCATTCGGACCATACCGGCGCCATCGGGCGCTTTCCCAATGCCACTCACATCGTGCAACGCCGGGAATATGAATATGCCTTCACGCCGGACTGGTTCACGGCGGCGGCCTATGTCCGCCGGGATTTCGACCGGCCGGGTCTTGTCTGGCAGTTCTTGGACGGCGAGGCGACGGATGGCTTCGATCTCTATGGCGATGGCACCATCCGGATCCTGTTCACGCCGGGCCATTCGCCCGGCCATCAATCCGTCATGGTCGATCTTCCGAACAGCGGTCCGTTCCTGCTGGCGATCGATGCCGCCTATACCTGGGACCACTGGAACGAGAAGGCGCTGCCGGGCCTGATGAGTTCGGCCAGCGATGTGGCCCGCTCGGTGCGCAAGCTGCGTTTCCTCGCCGATCGGGTGAGCGCGACCGTGGTGCCGGGCCATGATCCCGAAGCCTGGGCCGGCTTCAGGCAGGCGCCCCATTTCTACGATTAACCGCCGCTCAGGCCTCCAGCGCCTGGGTGAGATCGGCGATCAGATCCTCGGCATTCTCGATGCCGACACTCAGCCGGATGGTGGCATCGGTCACGCCGAGCTGGGCCCTCAGCTCGGCCGGCACGCCCGAATGGGTGGTCGAGGCGGGATGGCTGGCGAGGGACTCGGTGCCGCCGAGGCTGACAGCGAGCTTGAACACTTTCAGGGCATTGAGCAGCCGGAAGGCCTCGGCCTGGCCGCCCTTGATCTCGATGGAGAAGGTCGAGCCCGCGCCGGTGCATTGCCGCTCGAACACCCGGCGCGCCGGGCTGTCCTCCGGTAGAGCATGCAGGGCATGCACGGCGGTGACACCGGCATGGGCGGCCAGGAAGTCGGCGACGGCCACGGCATTGCGCGCGGCTGCCTGCATGCGCAGCGACAAGGTTTCGAGCGATCGGCCGAGCATCCAGCAGGTGTGGGGATCGAGCTGGGTGCCGACGGCGCTGCGCAGCGCCCGCACCGGTTTCAACACCGTTTTGCTGCCGATCGCCGCGCCGGCGATGAGGTCGCTGTGGCCGCCGATATATTTGGTGGCCGAATAGACCACGATATCGACGCCATGGCCGAGAGGCCGCTGGAAGAGCGGCCCCAGCAGCGTGTTGTCGCAGATGATCACCGGTCGTGCACCCTGCATGTCGGCAATGCGATCGGCGGCTGCGCCGATGAGGGAGAAGTCGACCAGCGTGTTGACCGGATTGGAGGGCGTCTCGATCAGGATGGTGCTGACCCGGCCTGCCGCCATCGCCTTGTCGGCAGCCTGGTTGATCGAGGCGGCATGAAGGCCGTCCATGAAGCCCGCATGCCCGATGCCGAAATCGGCGAGGGTGCGGGCGAGCAGCGTCTCGGTGCCGCCATAGAGCGGCTGGCTGTGCAGCACGACGTCGCCGGGGCGGGCATAGGTCAGCACGGCCATGGAGATGGCGGCCATGCCCGAGGAGAACAGCAGAGCCGCTTCGCCGCCTTCATAAATGGCGAGGCGATCCTCGACGATCTCGGTGTTGGGGTGGTTGAAGCGCGAATAGACCAGCCCCGCCGCGCTGCCGGCGGGTGGCGTGCGCCGGCCCGAGGTGTAGTCGAAGAAGTCGCGCCCGTCCTCCGCCGATTGGAACACGAAGGTAGAGGTGAGGAATACCGGCGGTTTCACCGAGCCCTCCGAGAGGGCCGGATCGTAGCCATAGCCCAGCATCAAGGTTTCAGGATGGAGGGGATGATTGCCCAGCGTGTGCTTGTGGCTGCGATCGACGGCCATGACCGGCTCCTTTCACGTGCAACCTCGGAAGCGGTGGTGTGGCGCGTATGGTGCGGTCGGCCATGACGTCTGTCAAAGGGAAGGAGTCGGTCGCTCGACCGGCCGGCTCCTTCGGAACCCATGAAGCATAAATGAACCGAAATATTGTCATCCCCTTCCCCTCGCTGCGCTCGGCCGGGAATGACAGCCTGATGATCAGCTAACCGCTCTTTCCGAAGTGCGGCGGGGGCGCCTCATGCCGGCTCAATATTCGACGACGCCGTCGAGCGCATAATGTTTGATGGTCTTCCGGTTGGCGATCAATTCGTCGATGGTGGGCTCGCCGGTCATGGCACGGCGAATGGCGAGCTTGGTCGCCTCATAGTTGGTGCGATAGAGGTCGGCCTTGTCGAGATTGGGATCTGCCGGACAGCGCGGATCGAGCCAGATCGTGATGACGATGCAGATCTTGTCTGTCTGGTCCTTCGGCAGCACGCCCTCGATGACGCAGTCGACGATCGCGTCGCCGGTCGCTCCCTGAACGACGCCGCCGAGAAGCTCGACATAGGCGGCATTGTGGATCGTCACCTTTGTCGTCATCATCGTGGCCGGGCGGACGAGCTGGTTGAGGTCGCGCACCACAAACATGCGGGTATGGCCGACCGTCTGGCCGAGCATGGCGGCGAAGCCGTGGCCGACAGGCCCGTCGACGGAGCCGATCAGCACCTCCGGCATGGCGTCCGTGTATTGGCCTTCCTTGGCGAGCACGGTGGCTTCGCCGGTGCGAAAGATGATGTCGGTCAAGTCACTGCTCCTGTTCCAAGCCCATCGGCACGATGAACCCTTTCTGCGGCAGCGGATGATGGGCCGGCGGTCCTCAAAATCGCAAGCCTCGGGGCTTGTGAAAAAAGGACGCATAGTTGACCGGGGGGAGTCGCAAGTTTGCCTCAGACCTGCGTTTCACTGAGCCCTCGCCAGGATTGGTGGTTCCACCGACCCCAAAAGCGCCTCAGGCTGGAAGGCCGAGCTCCGCCCGTACCTTTTTCGACAAGCCGCGCGAGACGATGAAATGCGACTGGCGCAGATAGTCGCGCAGTTCCTCGTCGCTCAGGCCGGGCTCGGCGTAGTGCTGGATCCACTTCATGCCGCGCGAAGCGAGATAGGGGGCAGGACGCAGGCCAGGTTGCTCCTTGAGTACCTCATAGGAGATCTCGCTCACCTTGAAGGTGTAGCGCGGCACACCGTCCTGCTGGCCGCCGATGGCGAAAACCTTGCCGCCGACCTTCCAGACATGGGCTCCGCCCCATTGCACCACATGGCTGGTGGCGGGCAGCGCGCCGCAGAAGGCGTTGTACTCTTCGTGTGTCATGTCTCTAGGCGGCGGCCGCCGGCAGCTTGCGGATCGCCACCTTGTTGTCGTGGAAGGCGCCGCCGCCGACCGGCGCGGGCGCGTCGGCTCCCGTCAGGGTGTTGATGCCCTTGCCGTCTTCATAGGCGCTGTTCGGCCAGATAGACTCGGCCACCAGGACGCCGCGGCGCAGGCCCTCGAAGAGCTTGGCATGCAGCCGGACCTTGCCGCGCAGACTTTCGAGTTCGACCTTGTCGCCGTCCTCGATGCCATGGGTGGCGGCATCGTCGGGATGAATCAGCACATCCGGCCGTTCCTCCTTGGCGAGCGAGGTCGGGGTTTCCGTGAAGCTCGAATTGAGAAAGTTGCGCGCCGGGCTGGTGGTCAGGCGGAAGGGGAAGGCATCGTCGGCCAGCTCGATCGCCGTCCAATGGTCGGGGAAGGCGGGCATGTCATGCACGGGCCCGAATTTGGCGGGCGCCGCATAGGGGTTCTTCGGCCAGTCCGCCTTGAAACGGAACTTGCCGTCCGGCCAGCCGAAGCCTTTCAGGAAATGGGCATCCTCGAAGGGCTGCTGCACGTCGAGCCAGCGCTTTTCCTCGAGCTCCGCCAGCGTGCCGCGATTGGAGGCCTGGAGGGTGCGGTCGATCAACTCGCGCGGATCCATGGCGAAGGCGGGATGTTCGGCGCCGACGCGGGCAGCGATGGCGCTGATCACCTCGTGATTGTTGCGGCATTCGCCCGGCGGCTCGATCAGCTTGGGGCCGAGCAGGATGTGCTGCTGCCCGCCGCCCTGGTAGACATCGTCATGTTCGACGAACATGGTCGCCGGCAGGATGATGTCGGCCATGCGCGCTGTATCCGTCATCACCTGCTCATGCACCACGGTGAACAGGTCCTCGCGGGCAAAGCCCTGCTTCACCTTGTCCTGGTCGGGCGCGACCGACATCGGATTGGTGTTCTGGATCAGCAGCATCTTCACCGGGCCGCCGCCGCACAGCGCTTCGGCATCGCCGGTCAGGATGGGACCGATGCGGGACTGGTCGAGCTCGCGCACCTTGGGATCGCGCACGTCCAGGCCCTCGATCAGCGTCTTGCGCCAGCCGAACATGCCCGAATTGGAGTGCAGCGCACCGCCGCCTTCATGTTGCCAGGCCCCCATCACCACGGGAATGGCGCTGACCGCGTGCATCGAGGCCGCGCCGTTGCGCGAGCGGGCAAAGCCATAGCCGAGGCGGAAGAAGGTGCGGGGCCGCTCGCCCAGCAGCCTGGCCAGGGCCTCGATATCGGTCACCGGCACGCCGGTGATATCCGAAGCCCATTGCGGCGTGCGGCTGGCGAGATGGGCCTCGAATTCGGCCGGATGGTCAGCGAATTTAGCGAGATAGGCCCGGTCGGCATGGCCGTCGCGGAACAGCACATGCATGAGGGCGCAGGCCAGCGCCCCGTCCGTGCCGGGCTTGAGGATGATCTTGACGTCCGCCTGCTGCATGGTGGCGTTGTCATAGACGTCGACGGCCACGATTCTGGTGCCGCGCTTCTTGCGGGCGGAGGCGGCGTGGGTCATCACATTGACCTGTGTCACCACGGCATTGGTGCCCCACAGCACGATGCAGTCGGATTGCGCCATCTCGCGCGGGTCGGTGCCGGTCATGCGGCCATGGCCGGCGAGATAGCCCGACCAGGACAGCGAAGTGCAGATGGTGGAGTACTGGCCCGAATAGCGCTTGGCATTGCGCAGACGGTTGATACCGTCGCGCATGACCAGGCCCATGGTGCCGGCATAGTAATAGGGCCAGACGCTTTCGGCTCCGAAATCCCGCTCGGCCGCCAGCATCGCCTCGGCGGTGCGGTCGAGTGCCTCGTCCCAGCTGATGCGCTTATATTGGCCCGATCCCTTCGGCCCGGTACGCATCAGGGGATGGAGCAGACGATCCTTGTGATGCACGCGCTCGGCATAGCGGGCGACCTTGGCGCAGATCACGCCCTTGGTGAAGCTGTTGTCGGCAGCTCCATAGACCCGTCCCATGGTGTTGCGGTCGAGCACCTCGATTTCGAGGGCGCAGGTCGAGGGGCAATCATGCGGGCAGGCAGAGGCTCTGCGGATCGGGCCAAGCGGTTTGTTCATCGGGATCTCGTCATCTGACCGTCGCATCGTAGGGCGAGGGGGGCGCAAGAACCAGCCTTACGTGCGGGCATTGCGAGAATTGATCAATCCATTCACGCGGGGAACGGTTCGCATGCGCATCATCAAGCCAAGGTCCGGGCGGCTTCCAGCACCTCGGCGACGTGGTCGGCCACACGCACCTTGGACCAGACGCGAGCGACGATGCCCTTGCCGTCGATCAGCAGCGTGGTGCGTTCGATGCCGAGATAGGTGCGGCCATACATCTGCTTCTCGCCCCAGACGCCATAGGCGTTGAGCATGTCGAGGCTTTCGTCGGAGGCGATAGCCGTGGTCAATCCGTGCTTTGCCACGAATTTCTGCTGCTTGCGCACAGGATCGTGCGAGATGCCGAGCAGGTGTACGCCGGCGGCGGCGAAATCCGCCTTGGCGGCCGAGAACTCCACGGCTTCACGCGTGCAGGCCTGGGTATCTGCCTTGGGATAGAAGAAGATCACGAGTTTGTGGCCGCGAAAGTCCTCGAGCCGGACCGTGCCACCATCGGCGAGGGGGAGGGAAAAGGCGGGAGCGACCTCGCCGACCTGCAGGGGATGCATATGCCTTCCTTTCGGCAAAATGGTACGTCACAGCACAATCGTGTATGTTTCGGGACAGGCGCGGTCCAGGCCGTTCTGCATCCGGGCGCCCGTCTTTGACGACGAGTTGCTTCGATGTGTGTTTGCCCAGCGTATCCGCGGATAAGGCGATCTTGAATTGTCGGCTTATCTCAACAATTTGCATCTTCATCCTACTGCGTCTCCTTAACGGTACGGCAACCTGGGTGAGGCCATCATCTCGCCGGCATTGCCGTGGGGCATGAAGGATTTATCGCAAGGGGCTGGCGAATCGTTGATGGCGAGGGACGCACACAACGCAATGCATGAAGCGACGGCTGCCGCCGATGAGCAGGCGTCCCTGGAGACCGCTGCGGACCAGTTGCCGTACGACTATCCCGCGGAAGAGCCTCCGGCGGATCCTTCGCCCCGGCGGCGGCCCGGCAGCGGCCGGGTATTGCTGCGTAGCGCCGTCTCCGTGGCTGCTACGGCGGCGGTGGTGGTCGGGGTTGCCATCGGCATCTTCTACTGGCGGCTCGGCAATGGTCCTCTATCGTTGCCCTTCATCACCCAGACCGTGCACCAAGCCATCGCTGCCAAATTGCCGCCGGGCTATCGCCTCAGCCTGGACGATGTCGCGATCGAGCGGCGCCCGGAAGGGCTGATTGCGATGATCCGCGGTGTGACCGTGAGGGATCATGACGTCGTCATCGCCTCGGCGCCGCGCATCTATGCCGGGTTCGATCTGGCGTCGCTGCTGCTCGGCGACGTCACGGCGCGCTCGATCGTGGTCGAGGGGGCAGCTGCGACCGTGAATGTCAGCATCGACGGCCGGTTCACGCTCCAGGCCGGGGTCGACAGCACGGCCCCGCCTGCGGGGGGAGCCCTGTCGCTTGCGGCGGTTCTGAACGGCTTCGACACCATGATCGCCTCGATCGGCTCCATTGACAGGGTCGAACTGCGTGACGCCGCGCTGGCGGTGCACGACCAGGCGATCGGCCACGACATCGTCCATCGTGGCATCGACCTGACCGTTCGCCGCACCGCCGCGGCCGGTGGCCTGTCGGTGGCTCTCGCCGCAGCGGGAGGCTCCATCAATGCCACCACGGAAGGCGGCGACGGCGAACCGCGCTCGATCGACATCAAGGCCAGCAATATCGGCGTCACCGAACTCGTGGCAGCACTGGCGCCGAGTGTCGAGCAGCCATCGGTCAAGGCCTCATTCGATGTGCTGGCCCGGGCCAGCATCAACCCCGATGGTTCTGTCGAGATGGCGCAGGTCAACATTGCCAGTGCCGGAGGCAGCTGGAATGTCGAGCCGAAGGAGCCTCCCTTCGTATTCGACGGCGCGCAGATCAGCCTGGACTGGGACAAGACGGCCGGTGTCGTCCAGATCGGCCAGGCGATGGTCAGGTCGGGCGAGGGCGTCCTGGATTTCAAGGGAAAGGTCGTTCCGCCTTCCGATACGACGGGGCCGGTGTGGACTTACGACCTGCAAGCACCGAACGTGCTGCTGGCAAGCCGCCGCGAGCAACGTCCGCCGCTGAAGCTCGACCGCATCGATCTTGCCGGACGTTATGATCCGGCCACCAACCGCCTCAGCCTGGACAAGGGTGAGGTGCTGGGACCGACGGTCGCCATCGATTTCAACGGTGCCGTCGGCTTCGGCGGCAAGACCCCGGCGATCGACCTGACCGCAAAGGCCAAGACCCTGTCGGCGGTGGCCTTGAACCGGGTGTGGCCGGTCTTCTCGGTGCCGGAGGTCAAGATCTGGCTGGAAGACCATATCAAGGCGGGTGTCGTCGATGGAGCGACGCTCAAGCTCGCTATTCCACAAGGAGCGTTGGCTTCGGTCAATGGCAAGACGCCGCCCCTGCCGGACGAAGCACTTTCGGGCTCGGTGCCGATGTCGAAGGGCATCGTCCAGATCATCGATACGCTGCCGCCGATCAGCGACGTCGAGGGCAGGGTCGATTTCTCCGGGCGCCATCTTAGCGTCAATGTCGACAGCGCGTCGGTCGAGACCGGCGATGCCGGCACCCTCGCGCTTGCGGATGGCACCTATTCGATCAGTGATTTTGCCCAGAAGCCGCCGAACCAGTCCGCGGTTTTCGGGGTGAAGGGCCCGGCGCAGGCCGTGGCCAGGCTGATGACCATGCCGCCGCTGGCCGATGCCGCCAAGGGCTTGGATATCAGGCCCGATGAGGTTAACGGCACAGCCGATCTCAAGGTCAAGCTCGACCTGCCGCTGATCGACCATCCTCGCCCCGAAGACATCAAATATGCGATCACGGGCGGCGTACAGGGAATGTCGATCGACCATGTTGCCGGCAGCAGCTTGCAGAACGGCACGATGAAACTCTCGCTCGAGCCGGGCCTGATGCTGCTCACCGGCAAGGGCGTGTTCGATGGCCTGCCCGCCAATTTCGACCTGCGCAAGGCCGAGGGCCAGGAACCGCAGATGGCCCTCAGCGTCATCCTGGACGACGCCACCAGGAAGCGGAAGGGCTTCGATTTCGGCGATGCGCTGACCGGGCCGATCCAGGCCGACATCCATCCGGTCGCCGATCCGCGCGACCCGCGCTACGACGTGGATATCGATCTGGCGGCCGTGCGCATCAAGGACCTGCTGCCGGGCTGGCAGAAGGCGGCCGGCGTTCCGGGGCGGGTCAGCTTCAGTTGGGATCCCGCCGACAAGGGCGGTGGCACGCTCGACAAGCTGACGGTGGAGAGCGGGTCGGTCTCGCTGCGCGGCACGGTGACACTCGGCCCGGACAACAAGCTGCGCAAGGCGATGATGGATGTGATCAGCCTGTCGCCGGGCGATGATTTCCAGGGCGTTTTCGAACCGCTCGGCAGTGGCTGGAAGGTCTTCGTGCGCGGCAACCGGCTCGATGCCCGCCCTCTGCTGTCGATGCTGCAGAAGCGCGCCAAGGGCAGCAGCGCCAGCGCCAGCATCAATGCCGATATCAGGCTCGGCCAGGTGGTCGGCTTCAACGACGAGTCTCTTGCCGATCTGGGCCTGATGCTCGACAGCAAGGGTACGACGATCCGCAAGCTCGATCTCAGCGGCAGGCTGGCCAACGGCCAGGTCACCGCCTCGCTGGGCAATGAGGGGCGCAGCGGCAATTTGGTCACGGTGCAGTCCACCAATGCCGGCGCCGTCATGCGTTTCCTGGATCTCTACACCCGCCTGCGTGGCGGGGCGCTCGGTGCCCGCTTCTCGCCGGTGATCGACAATATGCGCGGCCGCCTGGTGATGCGCAGCTTCTCGGTGGAGAACGAGACGGCCCTGGGGCAATACCGCGACACGCTGAAGAACGCCGGCAAGCTGTCTTCCTACGCCCCCGGCAGCGGCGACTCAGCCCAGTTCACCAGGCTCGAACTCGCCTTCACCCGAACGGCCTCGCGGATCGGCATCCTGGATTCCGTGGTCTGGGGACCGGATGTCGGCGTCAGCCTCTCGGGCGATCTCGACTATGGCACAGACAGGGTCAACCTCACCGGCACCTTCGTGCCCGCTTACGCCCTGAACAACATCTTCTCCAAGATCCCTCTCATCGGAGGACTGCTCAGCGGCGGCCAATATGGCGGCCTGTTCGCCATCAACTTCAAGGTATCGGGACGGGTCAACGCGCCAGTGCTCACGGTCAATCCTCTCTCGGCCATCGCGCCCGGCTTCCTGCGCAAGATCTTCGAGTTTCAGAAACAGACCAATTGAGGAGAACCCGGCTTCACGCTGACCTTGTGGGTTCAGCCGCGCCGAAAGGGCAACTGAACCAGCAGGGTAAGGAAGGCGAAGACCAGGCTGACCACCACGCCGGACGAGAGCATGGCCAATTCCGTTGCCGGCATGATGACCGCCGTGACCACGGCAAGGCCGCAGGCACCGCCGACCTGTAGCGAGCTGTTGAGGAGGCCGGCGGCGACGCCCTGTTCCTCGTCGGCGACGCCGCTGGTGCCGGCCACCATCAAGGCCGAGATGCTGAGGGCAAAGCCGAGGCCCCAGAGCAGCGAGACCGGCAGCAAGAGGGTCCAAAGGTCCGGCTTGGGGTCGAGGCGAAGCGCCAGCAGATAACAGGGCACGAAGGCGGCGAGGCCGACGACCAGGATGCGCGCGACCCCGAACCTGTCCATCAAGCCGCCGAGTTTGGGACCGATCGCAACCACCATCAACCCTGCCGGCAACAGCACCAGCGCCATCTGCCAGGGCTGCCAGCCGAGGAGGTTCTGCAGGTAAAGGCCGAGCAGGAACTGGAAGCCCATGGCGCCGCCATAGAGCAGGGCGGCGCTCGCGTTCGCGGCCACCAGCCTGCGATTGCGGAACAGGCCAAGGCGGATCAAGGGCGCCTCGACACGGCTCTCGATGGCGGCGAAGGCAGCCAGCAGCAGAGCCGAGACAGCGAGGCCACCGACGATCCATGGCGACAGCCAACCGATTTCGGCGGCGAAGACGAGTGCGAAGACCAGGGTCAACATGCCGCTGACCAAGGTCAGCGTGCCGCCGAGGTCGAATCGTATCGGCCGGTCGGAGCGCGGATCGGCGGGTACATAGCGCAGCGCTGCCCACAGGATCAGCAGAGCGATCGGCACCGGCAGGATGAATATGGCCCGCCAGTTCAGCGTGGCGAGCAGGCCGCCGATCAACAGGCCGGAGGAATAGCCGGAGGCCTCGAAGACGTTGAAGATGCCGAACGCCTTGTTGCGCTGGGGACCTTCGGGAAAGGTGGTTGTCAGCAGCGACATCGCCGCCGGTGCGGTGAAGGCTGCCGCCACGCCCTTGATGAAGCGCGACGCGATCAGCAGGACGGGATTGCTGGTGAAGGCTCCGAACACAGAGACGAGGATGAACACGGCCATGGCGGCGACCAGCATGCGACGCCGGCCGAACAGATCGGCACAGCGTCCACCCAGGAGCAGGAAGCTGCCGAAAGCCAGGATATAGGCGCCAGCCAGCCATTGCGCTGTCGCGGCGCTCAAGCCGAATTCCCGCTGGATCTGCGGTATCGCCACCACGATCATGGAGACGTCGAGGCCATCGAGCAGGATGACCCCGCTGCAGACGAGGAGGACGATCCACAGGCGGGCCGGCCAGCGAAACGCTGTGCCTGGACCTGACGGGGAGGCGCGCGCGAGATCATCCGGGCTGGCCTCGCGGGGGGCGGTGTTGACGGGCATGAGGTCACTCCGAAACGGAGCACGAAAGCGGGTCGTCGCCCAGCTCCAGGCTCCCTGATTGTCAAGTCTGACTGTCATGCTCGATTGATAAGAGATTGAAAAACGAGTAATTCTCGATAGAACATCAAAATTGGCTTGAAAGTCGATGAAGCGTACGATGCCAGGGACCCGGGCCCTGAAGATCTTCGAGGCGGCCGGCCGGCATCTCAACTTCACCCGTGCGGCCGAGGAGGTCGGCCTGACGCCGGCTGCCGTCAGCTATCAGATCAAGGAGATCGAGGATCAGCTTGGTATCGTGCTCTTTGCGCGGACCAGCCGCAGCATCCGGCTCACACCTGCGGGAGGCGTATTGTTCGAGGCGGTGGGCGAGGCGCTGGATGGTCTACAGCGCGCCGTCAGCCGGGCCAGCAGGTCGCAGCGCGCCTTGGGGCAGCTCTGCGTGTCGCTCGGCGCGCGTTTCGCCACCAACTGGATGCTGCCGAGGCTCTCAGCCTTCCAGGCGGCCCATCCTCGGCTGAAGCTGCGCTTCGACATCACCGACGAGATCCGCGATTTCGAGGTCGACGATATCGATCTGGGCATCCGTTTCGGCGACGGAAACTTTGACGGGCTGAATTCGGTGCGGCTGTTCGATACGGTCATGGTGGCTGTCTGCAGCCCGCGATTGCTCGAGGCCGGCCAGCATTTTACGATGCCGGCTGATCTGATCGGTCATACTTTATGCTATCGCGATTGGCGCCGGGGCGATCTGACCTGGCCGGATTGGCGCATGTGGATGCAGGCTGCCGGTGTCGACACGTTCGACGAAAGCGCCTGCGTCGCCTTTGCCGATACCAGCCATGTCGTACAGGCCGTGATCGATAGCGGGGCAATCGGTCTGGCCGATCTTGCCATGATCGCCAATGATATCGCCGAAGGGCGACTGGTGCGCCTGTTCGACATCGAGGTCCCGGTGGCAGGGGACCAGACCTATCATCTCGTCTATCCGCACGAGCGCAGCGAAGACCCGGCCATCCTGGCCTTTCGAGACTGGATGCTCGCGGCGATCGAAGCGCAGCAGCAGGGCAGCGGTTAAGCAAAACCGGCGAACGCGTGATGTCCGTTTCAGAAACGATAGCGTAGCAGCCGCCCGATGCGGCCGAGTGCGGGAATGGCCCTGAAGAACGGAATGACAAGGCGAGCGGACAGGGACATTCTGGCGATCTGGGCGGCATGATAGCCCTGCCGACCGTAGGAGAGCAGTTCCTGCATCAGCTTGAGGCGCGGCACCTGGCGTTCGATCTCATGGGCGTCGTCAAGGCTCCAATGCACCTGCGCACCGGTGACGCGAACCGAATGCTGTTTGCGGATCAGGCGCAGGCCAAGACGATTATAGGCATCGAAGGCGATTTCGCCGCTGGGGAAGTGTCCAGCCAGCCGGGCGAGCAGCGGGATGGCTTCATCGGCCTGCAGATAGGGGAACATGCCTTCGGCGATGATCAGCGCCGGGCGGCCCTCGGACATGATCGTTGCGAGCCAGGCGGGATCGGTGACGGATGTGCCGATCAATTGGTAACCTGCGCGCTCGGGATAGAGCCGGCGCCGGAGCTCGATGACTTCGGGATAGTCGACATCGAACCAGCGTACGCCGGCGGGTGGGTCGATACGGAAGACCCGGGAGTCCAGGCCACAACCCAGATGCAGCACGATCGCCTCGGGGTGGAAAGCGAGGAAGGCGCGGGCCCAGTTGTCGAGGATGTGGGCCCGCATTGCCAGACCGATCATGAGATCGCGGTTGATGCCGAGGCGCGAGAAATCGTAGTCGATCCGATCGAGCGCCGAAGCCGCGAAACGATCCTGCAGGAGCGAGTCGGGCAGACGGCTTTCCTCGCCCTTGGCGTAGAGGGTGATGAGAAGGGTTGCCTTCTCTTGGCTCAGAGAAACCTTTTCCATGGCCCGCGCACGCTATGGGAGAGCCGGTAAAGCCGCTTGCGGGCTATCCGAGCACCAGCGCATGGCATCAATGCCGCGAGAGGCGTCTGGCATTGGCCCGGACCCGCCGCTGGGCCGGCCGGGCTGCCGCGACGGCGACGGAGATCAGGCCGGAGGCCAGATCATGCGCATCGGCTTTGCCGAAGACGGCACGCAGGCCCAGTTGAGCCATTTCGTCGGTTGCCGCAACCGCTCCCTCCGCAAGCGCCTCGAATTTCTCGGTCACCATGCGGCTGGCTTCGATCAGATTGTCTGGATGGGGCCAGAATGGCAGCGTCGCCAGTATGGGCATACGATGGCCGATGGTTACGGCACTGGCTTGGCTGGTTTCGAAGGCCGAAGACATGGCCCGAATGAACATCACCTGGAATGAGAGCATGCAGCCTCCGATTCCCGGTCAGTTTGGGCCGATATGTCGCCGAGGGCAAGCACGATGGTTGCGGGCCATCGCTGCGCGAGGGCGATCGAGGCTTCTCGTCGCGTGGCCTGTGCTATCCCAGCCGCCGCCAGGGCTTGAGCTTGTCGGGCTTCGTTCCGTCGCCGCCGGTCGGCTGATAGCGCGTGTGCGAGATCGGCACCTTGCCGGCTTCCAGCGCGGCGATCGTCGGCGCGTTGCTGATGTCGAGAGCGTCGAAACCGCAGCGGATCATATAGGCGATACGGTCGAACAGGATGTCGCCGACGGCCCTGAGCTCACCGGCGAAGCCGTAGCGTTCCCGGGCAATGCGCGCCAGCGAGAAGGCGCGGCCGTCGCCGAATTTGGGGAAGGCGAGGGCCAGCAGCGGCAGGCTCGGCAGCGCGTCGGCCAGCAGCTCGATATCGTCGGCCGGCTGCAGCACCACCCCGACCGGTGCATTGCGGGCGGCGAGACTGTCCTTCTCGGCCAGGAAGCGTTTCAGCGAGACGATGACAGCACCGTCCGGCAGCGTGTCCTCGTCGCCGGCCAGCTTGTAGATGTCAGCCTCGAAACGGCCATTCTTCCAGAGGGGCACAGGTCTCTCCTAGATCCCTGCGCAAAGCGCAGGCTTTTCAACAGTGTGGAAGTTGTCTCTTAGATACCACTTCCGGCCTTTTCAGGCGAAACATGAATGCCGCATTCGACCTTGGACTTGCCGCGCCAGCGGCCGGCCCGGGCATCCTCGCCCTCGGCGACGCGGCTGGTGCAAGGCATGCAGCCGATCGAGGGATAGCCGTCCGCCACCAGGGGATGCGGCGGCAAATCGTGGCGTTCGAGATAATCTGCCACATCCTTGGAGGTCCAGTCCGCCAGCGGATTGACCTTGATGCGCCCGGCATCGGCCTCGAAATATTGCAGGGCTGTACGGGTCGAAGCCTGATGGCGCTTGCGACCGGTGATCCAGGCCGAGAAGGGCTCCAGCGCAGTGTCGAGCGGGTCGACCTTGCGGATCCAGCAGCACATGTCCGGATTGCTGTAGGCAAGCAGCCGGTCCGGGTCCTCCTGTTGTACCAGCACCTGGCGCGGCGAGGCTGTACGCAGATCGGTAAGGCCGAGCCGGCGGGCGAGTTCGTTGCGATAGAGCAGGGTCTGGCTGAACAGCCGGCCGGTGTCGAGGAAGATCACCGGCGTGGCACGGTCGATTTCCGCCACCATGTGGAGGAGGGCGGCCGACTCGGCACCGAAGCTGGAGACCAGGGCAATGCCGCCCTTGTAGAGCGACAGTGCCGCGCGCAGCACCGTCTGTGCATCGGCATTGTGATACTGCGCCGCCAAAGCGAGCGCCTGTGCTTCCGGATCGATAGCCGGGCTGGCCAAACCGACGTTCACGGGAGCGGCCGAAAAATCAAGCACGCTGTCCATAGAGTGCCTCCTTGAAGGGCGGCAGGCCGACACGGCGTACCGCCTCCAGGAATGTTTCCTGTGGGGAGAGACGCAGGCCCAGATAGGTGTCGACCACCTTCTCGACCGCGTCGACGATGGCCTCGCTGCCGAAGCCGGGGCCGACCAGTTCACCGATCGAACAATCCTCGCGGGCCGAGCCGCCCAATGTGATCTGGTAGTTTTCCACGCCCTTGCGGTCGACGCCGAGAATGCCGATCGCCGCGACGTGATGATGACCGCAGGCATTGATGCAGCCGGAGATCTTGATCGGCAGGCTGCCGATCTCCGCCTGGCGTGCGGGCGAGCCGAAGCGCTCGGACAGGCCCTGCGCGATCGGAATGGCGCGGGCATTGGCGAGCGAACAGTAGTCCAGGCCCGGGCAGGCGATGATGTCGGTGATCAGTCCTTCATTAGCGGTGGCGAGGCCCGCTTCCTGCAGCACCGCGAACAGCGCCGGCAGGTCATCGAGCTTCACATGCGGCAGCACGAGGTTCTGCAGGTGGCTGATGCGGATCTCGCCCAGCGAATAGCGATCGGCGAGATCGGCCACCAGGTCCATCTGGTCGGAGGAGGCGTCGCCTGGAATGCCGCCGATCGGCTTCAGCGAGATGGTGGCGATGCCATAGCCCGGCTGCTTGTGGGCATGCACGTTTACCGACACCCAATGGGCGAAGTCGGCATTGCCGGCCTTTGCCTTGTCGAAGACCGGCGTCTCACCGATCGTCTCGAACGGGCCTGCGAGGAAATATTGCTGCATCGCCGCCACCGAATCCGGCGTCAGCTTGAGCGCGCCGTCACGGATACGGTCGAACTCGGCTTCCACTTCCTCGCGGATCGGATCGAGGCCCTTCTCATGCACCAGGATCTTGATGCGCGCCTTGTACTTGTTGTCGCGGCGTCCCTCGAGATTGTACACGCGCATGATCGCCTCGGTGTAGGTGAGGAGATCTGCTTCAGGCAGGAAATCGCGCAAGGCCTTGCCGACCATGGGGGTGCGGCCCTGGCCACCGCCGACGAACACACGGAAGCCGATCTCGCCGGCCTCGTTGCGCACGATCTGGTAGCCGATGTCGTGGACCTTGACCGCGGCACGGTCTTCCTCGGCGCCGGTGATGGCGACCTTGAACTTGCGCGGCAGATAGGACAGCTCCGGATGGGCCGTCGACCACTGGCGCATGATTTCGGCATAGACGCGCGGATCGGCGACCTCGTCGGCAGCGGCGCCGGCGAAATGGTCGGCCGTGACGTTGCGCATGCAATTGCCGGAAGTCTGGATGGCATGCATCTCGACGTCAGCCAGGGCCTGCAGCACGTCCGGCACGTCCTTGAGGGCGATCCAGTTGAACTGCAGGTTCTGGCGGGTGGTGAAATGGCCGTAATGACGGTCCCAGCGGCGGCCGATGGTCGCGAGCGTGCGCAACTGCTTAGAGGAGAGCGTGCCATAGGGCACGGCAATCCGCAGCATATAGGCATGCAGCTGGAGATAGACACCGTTCATCAGCCGAAGGGATTTGAACTCCTCTTCGGTGATGTCGCCCTTGATGCGGCGCTGCACCTGGTCGCGAAACTCGGCGACGCGCGCATTCACGAAGGCGTGGTCGAACTCGTCATAACGGTAGAGGGCACCCATTATTCGGCAGCCTCGGCGAGTTCGGTCTTGGGCAGGTAGGCGATGGTCGGGCCCAGCGCCCGGATGGCCTCGCGCAGCTTGGCGGGACGGGGCTTCTCGCCGCTGACGTCGAGCTCGACGGCATAGATCTCGACCACGTCCTGCTCATTGGCAGCGGCGGTGACGCTGGCAAGGATCGCATTGGCGGTGGCCTGATCGGGTTCGATGGCGCTGTCGGCCACGTCGAGCGACCAGTTGCCGTTGGGGGTACGGAACACCACACGCCCATCCTTAAGGCGGTTGGCTGTGATAGCGAGCGGCATGACGAAAAACCCCTGATTGGAATTCGTCCACGATATCGGTTTTCGCGCGCAATTTGTCAAATAGATTTCAATACATACAAATAATGTAATTAGAACTCGTTATGAAAATTCGATATATTGATCAATGTGATGGCTAAAAAGGCATGCATCCTGGGCAACGCTGATCGGCGGTCATGCAACCTTGCGACGATAGGAATAACGGCTGATTTCTGTAGAAAAGGCAAGTGAGCGGTAGAGAGATCGGCCGGCATCGTTGCCGGCCACCACGGGCAGGCAGGCCCCTTTCGCACCCTGATCGTCGCGAGCCCAGGCGAGCAGGGCGCTGACGGCATTGTGGGCATGGCCCTGGCGCCGGAAGGTGGGATCCGTCGCCACCGCGTTGATACAGACGATACCGTCATGCACAGCGCCGAAGGCCAGCGCCGCGGGGCTGCCGTCACTGGCCGGCGACATGGCATATCCGGTCGGCAAGGCGACCGCGCCGAACAGGGCGCGGGCATGGGCGGCGGTCGCAGCGGAGAATTTCTGAAGGCGGGCATGAGCCCCGAACCAGGCATCGTCGAGGTTGGGCCGCACGAAGGCCGCACCGCGCTCGCCTTGGGACGGCGCAGCATCGAGGTCGCGGTAGAGCACGCAGGTCTCGTCCTCGCCCGGGCCGTATCCGGCCTCGTCCAAGGCGCTGCCGATATCCTGCGATGAGACACTCGACAGGCGAAAAATGGTCGGCAGGCCGTGATGACTGTAAAATGCTTCAGCCGAACGTATCTGCTCGCTTGGCTGCCGCGTGCCGGGCCAGAGCAGGCTGATGGAGTTGGCCCGCCTGGTATGCCCATGCGAGAAGCGCAGCAGCCAGCCGTCTAGCCATATCGTCTTCAGGGCCGGCCAGCCGTTCAGGCACGCCTCTTCAACGCGCCGGGCGAGAACGTCCTCGTTGTCTGCCATGCTTACACTCTACCTGTCTGCCGAGCCCTGCCAACCCGCCATGTAGACCGCCGGCGAGGCGTTTGTCTTCAGGCTCGGCTACTCATCCTTTTGTAGCCCAGGCTTGACCGGTTGGTCGACTTGAGCTTTGCGGCTGGCTGCCTCTACAAGGCTGGCTATCCTGGCACGTGTCGTCGGTAATGGACTGTCGAAAAGCC
Organism: Labrys sp. 22185; assembly: GCF_052045555.1. Lineage (NCBI taxonomy): Bacteria > Pseudomonadati > Pseudomonadota > Alphaproteobacteria > Hyphomicrobiales > Xanthobacteraceae > Labrys > Labrys sp. 22185. Next base: position 359,813 of record NZ_JBQEPH010000005.1, read on the forward strand.
ATTCCCTACGACACGTGCCGATGGCGCCCCGCGGCGCCCATGGTGTCTTGCGAGAGGGCGGGTTCGCCGATTATCGCGAGACGCCCTGGCCAATCCGGTGGATTGGCTTGGAAACAAGGAACTGGGGCAGATGAGCGTTCAGTCGCGAACGCGCTTTGCTCCAGTGCATTGACGTTTATCGGAGCTTGCCATGTTGCGTCTGGATCCCCGCCATACCGCCCTCGTGATGATCGATCTGCAGAATTGGATCGTCGGCCGGCCGGTGGCACCGCATTCGGGCGGGGATGTCATCGAGCGATCTTTGCGCATCGGCAAGGCGCTGCGCAAAGCGGGCGGCACGGTCATCCTGGTGCGTGTGGCTTTTTCCGATGGCTATGGGGACGTGGTGAAAGTTCCCGTGGATGCGCCCTTGATCCTCCCCGAGGACAAGATGCCTCCCGAGGCAGTTGCCTTCGACGCGAGGATCAACCCGTCCAAGGCCGATGTGGTGATCACCAAGCGCCAGTGGAGCGCCTTTCACGGCACGGAACTGGATCTGCAATTGCGCCGCCGTGGCATCGATACCGTCATCATCAGCGGTATCGCCACCAATTTCGGCGTCGAGGCGACGGCACGCGATGCCTTTGCCAATAACTATGCCGCGATCGTGGCCGAGGATGCCACCAGCAGCATGACGGCGGAGATGCATCGCTTCTCGATCGACCACGTCCTGCCGCGCGTTGCCCGCATCCGGTCGAGTGCGGTGATCATCGACGCCCTCAAGGAAGCCATGAAGGATTGAGTGGTCAGGTAGTCTGGTTGCGGCGCCGCACTCTGGCCGGTCAAAGTTCTCGCGCACCGGCAAGGCGCGACGTCAGCTCGACCGCCAGACGATCGGCCGCCTCCGGATCGGTGACATCCATCAAGGGAATGTCGTGCCGAATCGCAGCTTCGATGAAGGCCTCGTTTTCGCGGACGGATCGCTCCGCAAATTTGTCGATGGCGGTTTTCAGCCGGCCGTCCCGTCGAGAATAGTGGCTTTCTCGGGCAATGCGCTCCCGCAGAACTTGCGGCTCGACGTGAAGACAGACAGCCACGGCCTCGCCGATTCCCCAGTCGGGAACATACTCCGGCCGGAGGGCAGCGCCTTCAAGGATGAAGCCGCTGCCTGCCTCGCACAGCGCCTTTATCCTGCCCTGAATGATCGGCCGCATATTCTCGTGGTGGACCCGGAGAAACCAGTGAATGGCATCGTCCGTCAGGCGGAGATAGAACTCCGTGACCGGCTCGGGCACACCCGTCCAGGGCCGACCCGGATGGCGTCCCAACTGGTCGGTCGAGACCACGGGCCAGCCGGCGGCGCGGCCGATGCGAGCGGCACAGGTCGATTTGCCGACATGCGAGGTGCCGAGCAGAAGCAAGGCGGACGGTCTTGTCGTCATGGATCCGCTGTCACGTTTGATGGAGGCGATATCTTTATCTCGGGTCCGGCTGTCCTGCCTCCCTCGATATCGAGAAGTGACGGGCGGCCGAACTGCTCGACGATAAAATCCAGGAAAACCCGGACCTTGGGCACGAGATGGCGCTTGGAGGGATAGATGGCGAAGATTGCCGTTTCCACCCCGGACCAGTCCGCCAGCGCCTGCTGCAGGCGGCCGGTGCGCAGGTCTTCCTCCACATAGGTGCGGGGAATGAGACTGAGGCCGAAGCCGGCCAGCAGCGCCTCGCGCACCGCCACGCTCGATGTCACCTTGTAGCGCCCCTTGATCGGCACGCCGACGATTTCCTCATTCTTGGCGAAGCTCCAATGATTGACGTGGCCCGATAGGCTGAATTGCACGCAATTGTGCTGGCGCAGATCGTCCGGCACCGACGGCAGGCCCGCTCGCGCGAAATAGGAGGGGGACGCGCAGATGATATGGGGAACGGCCATCAGCTTGCGGGCGACTAGGCTGGAATCCTCCAGCACGTCGCTGCCGCGAATGGCGACGTCATAGCCTTCCCTGATGATGTCGATGCGGCGGTCGTCCAGGTTGAGATCCAGCGACAGGCCGGGATTGGCCTCGAGGAAGGCGGGCAGGGCCGGCGTGAGATGCCGAAGAGCCATGGTCATGGGAGCACTGACACGCAGGAGGCCGGTCGGTGCCAGCATGAGCGCGCCGATGGAGGCGCCGGCATCGTCGATATCGTCGAGAATCTGGCGCACCCGCTCGTAATAGAGCGAACCTGCCTCGGTGAGGCTCATGCGGCGGGTGGTGCGGTTGAACAGGCGCGCCGAAAGCTGGGCCTCGAGCTCGCCGATATTCTTGCTGATGGCTGCCGGCGACAGGCCGAGGGCACGAGCCGCCTCGGCAAAGCTGCCGCGCTCGACCGCCTGGCGAAAAGCCTTGAAAGCCGTCAGCTGATCCATCTATTGAACACTGTTGGTAGTTAATATCGTAATCTCATGGCATATTATCACGTGATGGTGAGCATATAAATTCACTGCATCGATCGCCGCATGCGATCCCCATTCCGCGATGCAGGTACGCCATGACCTTTCTTGCCAGGATCCCCGTTGCCGAGGCCTCGCTGATCGAGGCTCATTGGAAATCCACCATCGAAAGCCGGGTTTCGGCCAATCATTTCGATCCTTCGCATGTCCTGTCGGACGCCGAAATCGGTGAATTGGTGCGGCTGGCGACTCTGGCGCCCTCTGCCTACAATCTGCAGAACTGGCGCTTCATCGCGGTACGCGAGAGGCCAGCCAAGGAACGCCTGCGCGCAGCCGCCTATGGCCAGGCCAAGGTGAGCGAGGCGGCCGTCACCTTCATCGTCTGCGGCACATTGGCGGGGAGCGTCGATCTCGGCGCAAGGCTGCGTCCGTCGGTCGAGGCGGGTCTGATGCCTGCTGCCATGGCGGAGGGCTGGGTGGAGGCCGTCCGCCAGCAGTTCACCGGCAACGCCCAGGCCGAACGTGACGAGGCGATCCGTTCCGCCAGCCTGGCAGCGGCCATGCTGATCCTGGCCGCTTCGGCTTCCGGTCTCGCCTCGGGGCCGATGACGGGTTTCGATGCCGAGGCGGTCAGGGCGGCGTTCGGCCTCCAGCCGGACGAGATTCCGGTGATGCTGGTTGCCATCGGCCGGGCCGCTGACGGCAACGGGCCACAGAAGCCGAGGCGTCCCCTGGAAGAAGTGATGGTGCTGTCGTGAGCAATCTCAGCCAGGCCTCCTCGGGCGGCATCATGGGCTATGGCCGTTCTTTCGACGTGCTGCTCACGGCCATCGCGCCAACTGTGTGGGGCAGTACCTATATCGTCACCACGCAGCTTCTGCCTCAGGGCTATCCCATTACCGTGGCGATGCTGAGGGCGCTTCCCGCTGGCCTGCTGCTGATGATGCTGGTCCGGCAATTGCCGGCAGGGCATTGGTGGTGGCGGGTCGTGGTCCTGGGTGCCCTGAATATCGCCTTCTTCCTGACCATGCTGTTCATCGCGGCCTATCGCCTGCCGGGCGGTGTGGCAGCGACCATCGGCGCCATCCAGCCCCTGATCGTGATTTTTCTGACACGCGCCGTGCTGGGCACGCCGGTGCGCTTGGCAGCGATCGCGGCAGCCCTGGCCGGTCTTGCCGGGGTCGCCTTGCTGCTCATCGCGCCCAGGAGCGTGGTGCTGGATCCTATCGGCATCGTTGCGGGCCTGGCCGGAGCGGTCTCCCTGGCGCTGGGCACGGTGATGAGCCGGCGCTGGCAACCGCCTGTCTCGACCCTGACCTTCACCGCCTGGCAGCTCACGGCGGGAGGCATCCTGCTGATACCGGTGGCGTTGTGGCTCGAGCCGCCTCTGCCGGCGCTCGGCCTGCAGAACGTGGCGGGCTTTGCCTATCTCACCCTGATCGGCGCGGCGCTGACTTACATGCTCTGGTTTCGCGGCATCGCCCGGCTCGGACCTTCGGCCGTGGCTTCCCTGAGCTTCCTCAGCCCGCTGACGGCCGTGGTGCTGGGCTGGGGCCTGCTCGGCCAGTCACTCACCCTGCTGCAACTTTTCGGCATGGCCGTGGTGGTTGGCAGCGTTTGGCTGAGCCAGATGGTCCAGGCCGGACCTGCGAGGACATGACGGAGTAGCCCTTGCAGTATACGGATGTATTCAGTAGCGAAATGGCGGCCGGTGGCCGCCATTTGCCGTCTGCAGATCCGTTGGCGCGACGCGCCGATCAGGCCGGCACGGGCGCATCCTCGCGCAGCAGGCCTTCGCTCTTGAGGTCGTCCCAGAGCGCCGCGGGGATCTTGGCGCCCATGATCTCGGCGTTGCGGGTGACTTCCTGGGGCGACTGGCCGCCGGGGATGACGGAAACCACCTGGGGATGGCCGAGCGGGAATTTCAGCGCGGCCTCGACCAGCTTGACGTGATGGGCAGCGCAGACCTGCTCGATTCGGGCGACCCGGTCGAGGATCGCGGGCGGCGCCGGATCGTAATTGTAGAAGGCGCCCGGGCGCGGGCCCGTTGCCAGGATGCCGGAATTATAGGGGCCACCGAGCACGATGCCGATCTTCTTCTCCACGCAATAGGGCAGGAAGCTGGTGAGGGCATCCTGTTCGAGCAGGGTATAGCGGCCGGCGAGCAGGAAGACGTCGAAATCGCCGGCGCGAGCCAGGGTCTCGGCCACCTGCCATTCGTTGATGCCGGCGCCGATCGCCTTGACCGTACCTTCGCTGCGCAACTGCTCGAGCGCGCGATAGCCGCCCTCCATCAGCTCCTTGATGCGCTGGTCGGAAGCTTCCTTCGAGCCGTGGGTGAAGATGTCGACGTCGTGGGCAAGCAGCACGTCGATGGTGTCGATGCCGAGGCGCTCGAGCGAGAATTCCACCGAACGCATCACCCCATCATAGGAATAGTCGTAGATCTGCTGGCGCGAAGGCGTGTCGAAGAATTTGCCGATGCCGGTGCGCTGATCCGGCGGCACAACCTTGAGCAGGCGTCCGATCTTGGTGGAGAGGACATAGTCCTCGCGCTTGCGCCGGCGCAGCAGGGGATTGAGCCGCGTTTCGGCGAGGCCGAGGCCGTAGAGCGGCGCGGTGTCGAAATAGCGGATGCCGGCATCCCAGGCGGCATTGACGGTTAGCGCGGCGACGTCCTCGTCGAGGGCCCGGTAGAGATTGCCGAGCGGAGCGGTGCCGAAGCCCAGCTCGGTGAAAGGGATCACCGCGCCGGAACGGCTGGTATGCTTGCGGATGGCGAATTTGCTGTCGGGCGATTTACTTGTCATGGCCTCTCTCTTCACAGATCTTCGAACAGGGTGGGATTTTCAGCGGCAAAGGCCACCAGTTCCGTGATGACGGAATCGAGATGCGCCTCCATGGCGCTGGCCGCGGCATCGGCGTCACCGGCACGCAGGGCCGTGACGATGGCCTGGTGGTCGACCAAAGTAAGGGCTATGTGCCGGGGCGAGGAGAGCAGGCGGCGGACGCGATCGAGATTGGCGCGGGCCGCCTCGACGGCTGCCTTGACGCGGGCAAAGCCGAGCGCGTCGAGCAGAGTGAGGTGAAATTCGAGGTCGAGCAGATGGAAGCCGCGGCGGTCACCGGCCTCGGCAGCCGCCTGCTGGTAGCGCAGATTGCGTTCGAGGCTTTGGAGCAGCGCATCTTTGTCATTCCCGGCGAGCGGGGCACGAGCTTTGCTCGTGGCCGCGAGGGCAGGGGATCCAAGGGCGCAGGTGATCTCTTTTGGCCCCTGGATCCCCTTCCGGAGGCCTTCGGCTTCGCCGGGGATGACATGACCCACAGGCGTTGCCCGATACCCCAGCGCGAGCGTACGCACTGCCTGCGACTCCAGCGCGCGGCGGATGAACATGCTCTGGCGCACTTCGGCGAGGCGGATACGCGAGACTCGGGTGCCGCGCTGCGGCAGGATCTCCACCAGTCCCTCGCTTTGCAGGCGGGCCAAGGCTTCGGAGACCGGAAAACGCGACACGCCAAGCCTTTCGCAGATGGCAAGCTTGTCGATGTCTTCCCCCGGCGCGAGTTCGAAGCCGATGATGGCTTCCCGCAGAACCGCCAGCACGCGTTCCGTCGTGCCGCCGCGGCCCGTAAGGCCGAGTGGCTCGAGGAAGGCATAAGAGGCTTTGACGGCAACGTCTGGCATGCTAACATGTTAGCAATGCCCATTGGCTTTGCCTAGAGCAAAGCGCGGTTTCTCCGAACCGCACTTTTTCTCTAGCTCTTTGTTTCGACGCGTCTTTGCGATTCTGGGTGACTCCGTCAAATCGCAAAACGCTACAGCTCCTTTCAACTGGATGTCGTCATGCAGATCGTTCCCGAAACCGCCCGGACCTTGCGCCTCAATGCCAAGGACAATGTGCTCGTCGCCATCGATGTGATCGAGCCCGGAGCCGTGGTGGAGAACGTCGCGGCGCTGCAGCGCGTGCCCAAGGGGCACAAGATCGCCGTCGCGCCGATCGGCGAGGGCGAGCCGATCGTCAAATTCGGCCAGATCATCGGCTTCGCCTCGCAGGCGATTGTGCCGGGCTCCCATGTCCATTCGCATAATTGCGAGTTCCATGCCTTCGAACGTGACTATGCCTTCGCCGAGGATGCCCGGCAGGAAGCGATCCTGCCGCTCGATCAGCAGGCGACCTTCCAGGGCTATCGCCGCCCCAACGGCAAGGCCGGCACGCGCAATTATGTCGCCATCCTCACCAGCGTGAACTGCTCGGCCTCGGTGGCACGCTTCATGGCGGATGCCTTCAACCAGTCCGGCATCCTGGCCGACTATCCCAACATCGACGGCGTAGTGCCCTTCGTACACGGAACCGGCTGCGGCATGGCCGACAAGGGCGAGGGCTTCGAGATCATGAAGCGCACGCAATGGGGCTATGCCTCCAACCCCAACATCGCTGCCGTGCTGCTGGTGGGCCTGGGCTGCGAAGTCTTCCAGATCGGCCGCATGAAGAGCGAATACTGCATCGTCGAGGGCGATCATTTCCAGACCATGACGATCCAGGACACCGGGGGCACCCGCAAGACGATCGAGCAGGGCATGGAGCGCATCAAGGCGATGCTGCCGCTCGCCAACCAGGCCAGGCGCGAGACGATCCCGGCCTCCGAACTGATCCTGGCGCTGCAATGCGGCGGCTCGGACGGCTATTCTGGCATTTCCGCCAATCCCGCCCTCGGCGCTGCCGCCGACCGCCTAGTGCATCACGGCGGCACGGCCATCCTGTCCGAAACGCCGGAAATCTATGGCGCCGAGCACCTGCTCACCCGCCGCGCCGCCAGCCGCGAAGTCGGCGAGAAGCTGGTCGAACGCATCAAGTGGTGGGAAGAGTATACGGCCAAGAACAACGGCTCGATGGACAACAACCCGTCCCCCGGCAACAAGGCCGGCGGCCTGACCACCATTCTGGAAAAGTCGCTTGGCGCCGCAGCCAAGGGCGGCACGACGACACTGACGGCCGTCTATGAATATGCCGAGCCGGTAAAGGAGAAGGGCTTCGTCTTCATGGACACGCCCGGCTATGATCCGGTGTCTGCCACCGGGCAGGTTGCGGGTGGCGCCAATGTCTTGTGCTTCACCACCGGCCGCGGCTCGGCCTATGGCTGCAAGCCGACGCCGTCGATCAAGCTCGCCACCAATTCCGACATCTATCGCCGCATGCAGGACGACATGGACATCAATTGCGGCGATGTGCTGGAGGGCATCTCGATCGAGGAGAAGGGCAAGGAGATCTTCGACAAGATCCTGGCCGTCGCCTCGGGCGAAAAGTCGAAGTCGGAAGAACTCGGCTACGGCTCCAACGAGTTCGTGCCTTGGCAGGTCGGCGCGACGATGTGATTTCCGGATCGGGCGGGATTGCACGTGGCTTGTCATTGCCGGGCTCGACCCGGCAATCCAGTGCCTCAGGCTTGCATCTGGTAGCCTCTGGATACCCGGGCCAAGCCCGGGTTTTTACTGAAGCCGACAATCGGGACGAGGCCGCGTCGGTCGCGGGTTTGTAGCTGGGTTTGCCGGCACGTCCGATCCATTCCAGGATGGTGGCAAGATCGCCCTGCAAAGTCACGTGGCATTCGCCGCGCCCCTTGCCGGGCGTGATGACGATGCGGTCGATGACCTCGCGAATTGCGCCGGCTGCTTCGCGAGCATCATCGGGATGGGATAGGGCCTCGGTCAGCCGCTCGATCCGACGTCGGTAGGCTTCGGAGACGTTCGGAAGAACGTCAGGCGTATCTGCCGGGACTTGGGTGAGAGCGGCCGTCAGGGCGTCCTGCCGGCTCTCGAGCTCGGTCAGGCGCTCGGACAGGGCCTTGTGCCAGCCGCCTTGCTCGATGACACGCACGATCTCACGGATGGCCTTCTCGATGTCAGCAAGCTCACGGTGGGTCGACTCCGCCGAGTCTCGGCGCTGGCGGTTGAGCCGGTTGGTTTCTTCGGCGTATGCACGCATGGCCTCGGCTGCGATCCCAGGCGTCATCATGCGCTCGCGCAGGCCGGTCAGCACGCGCGTTTCCAGGGCTTTGCGGTCCACGCTGCGGGGATTGTCGCAGCCATTGCCAAGCACGTGATTTGTGCAGGCATAGCGATCCCCTCCGCGTCGGCCATAGGAGCCACCACACTTACCGCAGAACAACAGACCGGAAAGCAGCGTACGCGGGCGATGCGTGGCGTTGAGGCCTCCATTCTTCGCCAACATCCGTTGCGTGCCGGCTCGGCTTGCTTCGATCTGGTTGCGATAGAGCAAGGTCAAGTCGTCTTGCCGGGCCTTGGCGGCATCCCATAGCTCCTGCGGCACGATGCGAAGCTCGGGAGCCTCAGAGCGGATCCACTCACTTTGCGGATTGAGCCGGCAGGCAGAGCGGCCCGTATCGGGGTTCTTGAGCTTACGCTGCCGGTTCCAGCGAATGATGCCGATATAGAGTTCACAATTGAGGATGCCGGAACTGATGACCCGGTTGCCCCGGACGGTGGTGTCGGACCAACGCTTGCCAGTCGGGCCGGAAATGCCCTCCCGGTTCAAATCGGCTGCGATGCGTTGCGGTCCCTTGCCGGCGACATATTCGCTGAAGATGCGCCGCACGATCTCGGCCTGTTCTTCATTGATGGCACGCTCGCCCCTGATCGGCTCGCCGTGGGTGTCGAGTTGACGGACGATACGATAGCCATAGGCATTGCCGCCGCCGATCTTGCCGGCCTCGACCCGGCCCCTTATGCCGCGATGGGTCTTGATGGCGAGATCCTTGAGGAACAGGGCGTTCATGGTGCCCTTGAGGCCGACATGAAGCTCGTTGATCTCGCCTTCTGACAAGGTGAAGATGGTGACACCCGCAAAGCGCAGGCGCTTGAAGATGCCGGCCACATCCTCCTGATCGCGGCTGAGGCGGTCCAACGCCTCGGACAGCACCATGTCGAAACGACCGGCCTGGGCATCGGCCAGAAGCGCCTGGATGCCGGAACGGATGAGGGATGCTCCGGAGATGGCCCGGTCGGAATAGGTTTCCACGATGGTCCAGCCCTCGCGGGCGGCGCGTTCGCGGCACTGGCGCAACTGGTCTTCGATGGAGGCGTCCCGCTGGTTGTCGGAGGAATAGCGGGCATAGAGCGCGACACGCGTCACGGGACGGGCGGTCATGGGCGATCCTTTCACTCCTTATCGGCCCCGTCCTCCGTTTCCTCGGACACGATGGGCCGGTTGTCGTTTGCGGCGGTGCGTGCCGCAAAATCCTCTCGCGCCATGCGGCGGCCGATGATGCCGGCCAGCGTCAGGGCGACTTTATCGATCCTGCGCCATGTCTCGGCGTTTGGCTCCTCGTGAGAGCCGTTATCATCGTTGGCCAGTGTGAAGCGCTCTGGCCTCGCTTCGGTGTCGTCTCCCATGCCGCTGCGCGTCCTCGATTGAGCCCAAACAGGCATGAAGCGGGACAGAATTCGGGCGGTGAAGGCGCAAATCCTTCTTGTGCGCTGATGGCGCAGAATCGGCGGCACATAGGCGGGTCGTCAATCCCAAAACCGAACCTCGCCCATCTTTCCTACCCTTTCCCTTGGATCGGCGAAGCAGGCTTCTGCCTGCTTTCCGGGGCCGCGTGAGCGGTGGGTTGGAAGGGGAAAACAGGCTTTGCGGGGAACCATCTGCACGGAACGCCCGCTTAAAGCGGGCGTGAAGGAAGGTGGGCGAAAGCCTGTTTTGGGGGAGAGAAGGGCGAAGTCCTCGGCCCCCACCAGAAATAGGAATGTTGCGCGAATGCGCTCACCATCCGGCCGTAGGCCGACTGCACGAAGGGATCGTCACACCCCACGGGGGCGGAAACCCGGCAACGGGTTGCGTAGAGCAGCGGCGAAAGCCACTGCGGCATAGAGCCTGGCCCGGAGGGCATGCCCGCACATTTTGGAATGTTGCGACAAACACATGCCACTCGGCGTTCATTCAGTTGAGGAGGGTCTCTTCAAACGCACGCCAACACCGCCTCCGTTCTCGGGAATGAATTCGATACCGGCATTCTCCATCGTGCTTCGCAGATTGCCTACGGTCTGGACCTTTAACTGATCGCCACGTTCGAAACGCACAATAGTCTGCGTCGAAACATGCGCTTCTCGTGCCAGATCAATCACCCCCCATCCGAGTGCTGTGCGGGCCATCTTGCATTGCAATGGGGTCATTCAATCACCATAAAATGGTGATTCTTATTGAACATCATAATCTCGAAGTATAAGGTTACGCTCGCAAAGCGGCTGGATACGTGCGGACACACGCATCCAGCCTGACCACAATCAAGCTGTATGGAGCTCGAGTCATGGCTGATTCTGAGATTAGCACGACTTTGCCTGTCGTCACCCGCAGGAAGATGCTGGCGGGCGCGGCCTTAGCCACGCTGGCGTGGCCATTACAAGCCAAAGCGCAGGACACGGAAAGGCAGTGCAGCCACAACAGCCCCGATCCGGCACTGCTGGCGTGGCAGGCGTGGAAAACCGAAGCGCTCAGGACCGAAGCGCTCTGCCACAAGCAGCAGATACTCGAGACGAAGCTGGTCCGAGAAATCGGCTTCCCCCGGACCACACTTCGCCTGCCGGGGAGCAGCGAGGCACTGGAATTCTTCTCGCCGGAAGACATCGAGGCCGTTTGTGGCTCAACCCCTGAGATGGCTGACCTGTGCGCGAAGGCCAAGACGGAGTTGGCCGCGCATCAAGCGCGTTGGGACGTGGTCGATGCGCAGATCGGCTACTCGGCCACCAAGCAGGCGGAGGTGGAAGCCGGCGAGCGCGAACAAGAGCTCATCGAGGCCTTGACCGCCACGCCAGCCACCTCGCTTGCCGGCGTCGCGGGCAAGCTCGATATGATCTTCCACGAGGGCGCAATCTGGGAGGACGACACCGAGTTTCCCCAGCCGCAGATCCGCTCGGCTCTCCGTGACCTGATCCGCATTGCTCATACCTTGCAACCGGACTTCTTCATGCCGGGCAGTGATCGTGAAAACGCACGCGCGCGCCGACCTGTTCTGGGCACATAGTCTGCCAGAGCGCGCGCATCGCCTTCACTGGGACTCTCCGCCATCCCCGCGGGGACGCCACGAAACGGGATCGGCAATCCAGCGACTGATCTCAGGTTCATGCCATCCCGCCCCGTTGATGCTGATCTTGATCTGGGGCGGGAACGTACCCTCGGCGATCTTACGATAGATCGTGGACCGGGAGAGTCCTGTCCGAGAAAGCACGGTTTTCAGGCGAATGATACGGTCTGGCTCGCGCATGGGCGGGCTGCCTCCTGCTGGCTGTTTCTGGCAGTTGTTGGGACCAGACAGGACGCGCGGTTGAGGAGGCGCAAGAGCATTTTCCGCCTCATCATACCATGGCGAAGAGACGGCGGTAGATCGGTTGGGTCAAATGCGACAGCGCTCTGCGTGGGTAGCGGCCGTTTTCGCCAACATTTTCGATATTCAGTAACAAGTCTCTTGCCTTCGCCATGTTTGACAGCTTACTGTCAAACATGGCGAAGGCAATGACAGGCTATAATGCCCATGCGGTTGATCGACTGATTGGCGAAACATTTCGCCTCTATGGTGCCATCGTGGCTGCAGGCGATGTCGTCTCCAAGCCATTCGGTCTTTCCAGCGCACGATGGCAAATCATGGGCGCCATCGAAGCAACCAACGGCGCCACAGTATCGGCCCTCGCACGGCAGGTGGGCGTCACCCGCCAGTCTGTTCAGCGCATCGTGACGGAGATGGTCGTTGAAGGATACTTCGAACTGGTCGAAAACCCTGGCGACCGGCGTGCCAGGATCGTCACTATGACCCAGGATGGGTGGCGCGCCTACGACGCCGTGACGGCCGCATGGAAGCCGGTGGCGGAGCGGATGGACCGGCGCTTCGGACCTGACACGCTGGCCGGCATTGCCAGCCGATTGATCGCATTACGTGACGATTTCCGGAGCGTTGCCGAAGCCGGAAGCCGAGCAGCGCCGCAGAAAAGGAGAACGCCAAATGAGCCGTGAACAGCGTGAGCGTATCAAAGCGGAACTCGGCCGCCCTCGCGTGGCCGCGTCGTCGGACCGGTCCATCGAGCAGATCCGGGCCGATTTCGCCGCCTTCATGGCAACAATGCACGTGCCGAAAGGCACGCATAGCCGTTCCACGACCCTGGGCACTCGTTCCGCCCTGCTGGTCGAGGCCGAACAGGGCGCGCAGCCTGGCACGATCCTCTATTTCCACGGGGGTTCCTGCCTGATGGGATCGCCCGAGACCGGGATGCCGCTTACCGCGAGCCTGGTCGTGCGGACCGGGATGCGGTCCTTCTCGCTCGATTATCGGCTGGCGCCCGAGCATCCCTTTCCGGCCGCTATCGAAGATTGCGTAGCGGCCTATAGAGGCCTTCTCGATCAGGGCGTTGCGCCGACGTCGATCGCCTTCGCGGGTGACTCTGCCGGCGGAGGGCTATGCGTCACCTCCTGTTTCAAGGCCCGGGCCGAGGGGCTGCCGCTGCCCGGCGCTATCGTGACGTTTTCAGCGGGCCTCGATTTCACCCGCACAGGGAAAAGCGCGGACACGAAGAACGGGATCGATCCTTTCTTTACTCGCGAAAGCTTCCGTGCCTCGGGAGGCCTGTATCTGTCTGGCGCAGACCCCGAGCAAGAATTGCTTTCGCCCGCCATTTTCGGTGATCTCAGAGGTTTTCCACCTTTGCTCTTGCAGGTCGGTACCAACGAGTTACTGCTTGATGACTCGACACGTCTCGCGGAGCGAGCGCGTGACGCGGAAGTCGATGTCATCCTCGATGTTACCGCCGACGTGCCGCATGTCTTTCAAGGCTATAATGGCCAGTTGGATGAAGCCGACCAGGCACTTGACCGTGCCGCGCTGTTTCTGACCCAGCACGTTGGCCGCACAGGACATAAAAATTCGACAGCAAGCTTGAGCAACGCGTGACCAAGCGGCCCGTCGCGGAATTTCTGATTTTTCAGGCAGGATGACGGCAAGTTGCAATCACTCGCCCCGTCCCGGCGCAAAACTCGGTCGCCAAAGCGCTCCATTTGGAGGAGACTTTCGCGGCAAGGTTTGCACGGACATTGCTTTTGGGTGTCGCTCCGAGCCAGGAACGAGTTCCGGCCCGACCAAGCCAATTAGGTCGAATTAAATACCGATATCCAGTCCCCGCCCCCTGCCGAGGCCATGACTGAAGGCGAGCTCCACACCGAGGCGGCGGCCTGAGTCGAACCCGACATCGATGCCAAGCTCCCGCTTGCGGTTGGCGAGAAGGGATTCCAATTGCGGATCGCGCTCAAGGCTCCTGGCCATGTCGCCCATGGCTGAGCGCGTCGCGTTGTAGTGGGCGAAGTCGCCAGCCTGATAGTGGAGCTGGCTCGTGTGCTTGAGCTTCTGCCAGCGTTCGACGAACCGGTCAGCAGCACGTTGTGGGTCGGTACGGATCTCGGTCTCGAGCTGGAGGGCGCGAATGGCGCGGCCGAGCTTGCCGCCGGCCGCCTCGCGGGCAAGACCCGTATCCTTGAGGTAGGCCGCCTCGGCATCGCGCCAACCATGGGGCCTCACCTTCTCGAAGGCGTCGCGCGCATCCTTCAGCTCTCGCCACTGCTCCGGGCTGGCCTTGCCGCCGATTTGCTGCTCGGCGAAGATGGCATTCACCACACGGGCATGGCGCAGCAGAGCCCGCGTGCGGACTTTGCGCAGTGCCTCCTCGGGATCTTCGACGGCTTCCTTTTCGGGTGCTGCAAGTTCGCGCCGCTCTGTCCCGGCTCTTCCTGCTTCCCGTTCCAGGCCCTGCCCTGCTTCTTTGCTGGGTGCCCCATCCGGGGCCGAGCGGAACCCATCGAGAAGCTGGTCGATCCGATCGCGCAGTTTTTCCGGCACCACCTTGCGCATGATCTCGGCGACGCGCTCGCGGAAACGGATGCCGCGCCGCTCGGCATACTCCTGCGCCGGATCTCGTTGCTCGTAGTCCGATGCCATGTCCTTGGATCGATCGCGCGATAGGGTTCGGACCAAGCGGTCCCGATCTGCAAAATCGTCGCGACCGTAATGCAGTTCCAGGCGGTCACGGTGACGCGACAAGGCGACATAGCTACTATGGGCATCCAGGCCTGGTGTTGCCAGCACATGGGTATGGTCCACCGTCATGCCTTGGGCCTTGTGGATGGTGGCGGCATAGCCATGGTCGATACGGTCATAGTCCTTGAGATCGAAGGCAACGGATCGACCGTCATCGGTGCGCACCGACATGGATTGCTGACTGACTTTCTCGATTGTGCCGAGCGTACCGTTCTTCACGCCCAGGCTGCGTTCATTGCGCAGGAACATGATGCGGTCGCCGCTGGCGAAGCTGCGCTCGCCGCGCTCGACCGTGAGCTGCACGTCATCGCCGAGATCACCGGCCTCGCGCAGCCGATCGCGTGCTGCCTCATTGAGCGATCGCACCTCGGCATTGGTGTGGGTGAGAATGATCCGACTGGCATCCGGTGCCGCCTGCCGATCGCGATCCCAGCGCTCGATCAGATCCTCGCGGGCCTGTTCTCGCGTCTGGGCTGCATGCACCCTATCATGGGCATTATAAGCGTGGATAGCTCCGCCGACCCAGCCGTTGGCCAGGTCACGCGTGGCATCCCGCTGCCAGTCTTCGCGCTGGCGCCGCACCTCACCGATCTCGGCGCCGCCATGACGATCATGGAGCGAGCGGAACGCCGCGCCCGCCTCGATGGCCTGCAATTGCTGGGGATCGCCGACCAGCACCACCTTGGCGCCAGCCTCGGCCGCGTGGGAGAGGACGCGTTCCAGCTGGCGTGTGCCGACCATGCCGGCTTCGTCGATCACCAGGACATCGCGCGCGGTGAGCAGATCCCTGCCCTGTCCCCAGCCATGTTCCATGCTGGCAATGGTGCGTGAAGCAATGCCCGATCCGCTCTCGAGGTTTTCCGCGGCGATGCCGGACAGCGCAACGCCTCGGACCTCATAACCAGCCGCCGCCCAGGCCTGCCGTGCCACGCCCAGCATGGCGCTCTTGCCGGTGCCGGCATAGCCCACGACAAGGGAGAAATCGCGCCCTTCGGTGACATGCGCCAGTGCATCGGCTTGCTCGCCGGATAGGATGAGACCGCGTTCTGCTGCTCGTGCCAAGGCTCCATCGCGATCGGCGTCATCGATCGCATGGCGTTGCCGCTCCGCCATCAGTTCGCCAGCGCGGTGCAGGCGCTGTTCGGCTTCGATCATCGACCTTGTGGTGAAGCGATCCTCGCCGCGTCCGTCCTGGCCGAGTTCGATGAGATCGGGTGCGCTGCGCATCGCGCCCATCACCTGATTGAACTGGTCAAGACCATCGCTGTGGCGATGGGCGAACATCGCCATGTCGCGCTGTGTGAAGGTCGATTGCTGACGAGTGATCGCCTCCAGGGCCAAAGACGGATCGGCAATGATGCGCTCGCCATTGCCGCGTGCGATCTCGCGGTGCAGTTCGGCACGATCGGCGGCGGCTCCAGGATCTTCGACACCAAGCTCCTCGATGCCTTCACGCTCGATGCGTTGCGCGGGCGCGCCGATCTGGCTTTGCGGCTCCAAGGCGATGCCCTGGTCTTCCAGGCTACGATGATCGATGCGGGCATCGATGTCGAGTTCGGCCAGACGCTCATTGGCGAACTCGGCCCAACGCTCGCGCCAATGCTCGACCATCTCCGTGCGGTTCCACTCCCGCACCTTCTGGCCGAAGCCAATCTCATCGCCATTCACTTCCACTGAGCGCATGGTCAGCATGACATGGGCATGGGGCTTAGGCATGCCGTCTTCGCCGACATCCCAATGCACATTGAGATCGGCGATCATGCCGCGGTCGACGAATTCGGCCTGCACGAAATCACGGGCGAGTTCGACGCCCTGGGCCTGGCTCAACTCGCGCGGCAAGGCGAACTCAACCTCGCGGGCGAGCTGGGCATCCTTGCGGATCTCGAACGCTTCGACATCGTTCCACAGTCGCTCGCGGTCGCTCCAGGCCTCAGGGGCATGCTCCGGCAGCATGACTTCGGAATGCACGACGCCCTGCTTGGCCGAGAAGTCGTGGTTGCGGTCGAGGCGCTCGTCCCGCAGGCGTGAACCGGAGCGATAGGCGGCAGAAGCCACCGCGCTAGAGCCGGCTTTGCGGCCGATAACCTTGACGTGAAGATGATAGATCGCCACCGACCAGGATATGGCACGGTCAAGCGCACGTCGGAACGACGTATAAGCGCGCCCTCCCTCGAAAAAATCTCGGGAGCGACTATCCGGTCCCAGCCAGTCTCGGTGACCCTGCAGCCATTCTCAAGGGGTTCAACTATCATCGCCGCATCAACACTTTGGAGGACATAATGCGCAAGCCGCGAAACTTCGATGCCGAACTGAAAGCCCTCGAAGACAAGGCGAAGGAACTCAAGAACTGCAAAGTGCAACAGCTCGGCGAACTGGTGATCGCCACGGGAGCCGCCAACCTCAGCGCCGAGGAACTGGCGGGTGCACTGGTCGCGCTAGCCGAAACCAACGACGCCGCCAAGAGGGAGGCATGGGCCAAGCGCGGCGCGGCGTTCTTTCAAGCACGGTCGCGCCGATCTGCTTCGGCATCTGAACGCAGCATCAGCGACGCTCCAGCGCAATCGGGCGGCGCGCAACCGGCATCAGGCAGCACAGGCGCGGAATGACATGCGGACATGGCAGGTCGAGCGCCGCAAGCGCACCCGGCAACTGATTGAACTTGGCGGCCTCGTCGCTAAAGCCGGAATCGTGGGCCTGACGGGCGACGACCGGACCGTGATCTACGGCGCGATGCTCTGGATGGCTGGCAAGCTCAAAAGCGAGGATGGCGAACGGGCGCGGCAACTATGGGCCGGAAAGGGGAGAGAGGCGTTCGAGATGGATCGTCCAGCAAGCCCGAACGGCAGCGTATAGCCACGGCAGGATCGCGCGTGACCGATGGCAGAAAGCCCGCTGCACTCCGCGACAAGCTCGACAACGAAATCCATCACGGCTCGAACGGATGCCGTTTTGCGCAGATCACGATGCACGACGAGCCAAATGTCTCTGGCGAACGTCGGGATATTTTACTGGGCGGACATTTTTTGATTGATCTGCGCGGGGGAGCCCGGGGCCCGAGAGCGATCTGTTCCAACGAGGTGTGCCATGGGATAGCACCCCCGGGCTTAGCGGCGAGAAACAGATTTCGAAAGAGTTTTGCAGGTGACATCGCTTCCCCTCAAAGGAGCAAAAAAGCTCTGCTCCATCAGGGGCAATTGATCGCCTATCAATGCGACTAAAAACCGGAGATCCCGTTTCCGGCCATAAATGGTCCGCTCGAAGGGAGGAACCGCCAGCACGGATGCTGCCAGCACCGCGCGCGGTGAACTCTAGCCGAAACACAACAACGCCTAGCATTGCAGATTTGCCGGCTCGACCGTGACTGCTATGGTCAACAGCTGGGGGAATAGAATGACGTACAAGAAGCTGGCGCTCGACGCGCTCACCGTGAACAGCGCCAACGACCGCCACGGCGAGCTTGAGAATGAAACAGCGGCCATCGGTTGGTTGTTCACTAATCACGAAAAGGCCATGCGCGCATTGGCGAAGGACCTCGCGGTGACCGGCGAGGTTTACGAGCCGCCATTGGTTTGGCCGAGCGGCGACGCCTACCTCGTCTTCGACGGCAACCGGCGCGTCACCTGCCTCAAGCTGATCGCCCAGCCGAAGCGCGCGCCGAGCGTGGAATTGCAAGCCTTTTTCAAAGGCCTGAAGGAGAGTTGGCCCGGCACCTTCCCCACGAGACTCGAATGTCAGATCGAGCCTGACCGCGAGCGGATCGACGACATTCTGCTGCGCCGGCACACGGGCACGCGCGGCGGCGTTGGGCGCAATCCTTGGACAGACCGGATGACGGCGACCTTCGTCGAGCGGACGGGCAAGGGCGGCGGGGTCAACGTCGCAGACGAGATCGAAAAGCGGCTTCAAGCCGCGGGCGCGCTGCCGGCGAGGAAAATACCGTGGTCAACGGCCAATCGGCTTTTGTCCTCCGAAGGCCTGCGCAATCGCGTCGGAATCAGCGTGACGCGCAGCAAGCTCCAACTCACCCATGATGAAAGCTTGGTCCTTCCGATCTTCCGGCGTGTGGCGGAAGATCTAGCAACCCGTAAGGTGGTCCTCGGCGATCTCTGGGATAACGAAGGCAAGGTCGCTTATCTCGACGGTCTGGAGGCCGAGGGCGTATTGCCCTTGCCGCCGCTAACCCCTCCGGGCGCCGGCCCTAGCCACCCGCCGAAACCCAATCCTGGCCCGGGTCCCAATCCTGGGCCAAGTCCTAGTCCGGGCGGCCCCATCGCGCCTCCGTTCGTCCCGCAACCGCCTCCGGCTCCGAAGCCGAGCAAGCGCACAACCCTGATTCCTCAGGTCAGCCATGCGGTAGTCTGGCAGGCCCACGTCCAGCGTCATCACCAGATTTGGGACGAGTTGCAGTTTAAGTTGCGCCTGGACGACCACCCCAACGCGATCTCGGTGCTGTTCCGAGTCTTATTCGAGCTAGCGATCGACAACTATATCACCCGCACAAACCTCACCGCCGTCCATCCGAACGATCCGCTGAAGAGCAAGGTCAAGAAGGTCGGCGCCGATCTTGAAGCCAAGAACAAGATCGACGGGAAGTACGCGAGCCTGATCTGCAAGCTCGATAACGCCGACGGCCTGTTTTCGATCGACACGATGAACCGCTATGTCCATTCGCCCGACTTCGCGCCTTCGCCGAGTCACCTGACGGCCCTCTGGGATCAGTCCTCGCGGCTCATCGTCCTCTGCCTGAACTCCTAGCCCAGCTCATGAACGAAGAGCTTCGCGGCATCCCCCGTCGTATCCTCGGCCTAGCGCGAGCGGCCCTCACGCAGGCCAACCATCACGCTGTCTTCATGGACCCCGGAAGTGAGCACTGGCCGTTGATGTCAGTGCTCAATACCGCCCACGCCGGAGAGCTGTTCCTCAAAGCGATAATCGCCACCGAGCACCCGCTGTTGATCTTCAAGGACCTTGTCACCCTCGATGACAAGAACGCTGACGGGCTTGACCTTCAGCGGTTGTTGACACGCGGGCGGACGCACGACTTCGAGAAGCTGCCACAGGTCCTGTGGGCGACCACCGGCCTAAGAATTCCCAATCCTAAGTGCTACGAGCGCCTGCGCCAAGCACGCAATGCGATTCAGCACTTTTGCCCGCCGGATGTTCGTGACCTCAACACGCTGTCGCTGGAGTTCATCTAGACGATCCTCGACCCTTTGATTGCCGGCCGGTGCGGCATCTACGCCATCGAACACCACGAAGATCGCAGAGCGCACCCACGACGAGTTGCACCCGGCCCACCGAAGTATCGTTAGCGCATGAAACTGCCCTCGGCCAGATTGGTCATGCCAACAAACAATGTCATACTGAAGCAATGAAACGGACCGACGACTCACACCAATCAGTTGGACCACACAGACGTCAGGCTGACCCCACCCTTCCGGATCGGGGCCTGATGATTCGCGAGCCGTGGATCTCGCAGATCCTCATGGGACGGAAGACGTGGGAACTCCGTGGCACACCCACCAAGATTCGAGGGCGGCTCGCCCTTATCCGCTCCGGCTCGGGACTGATCATTGGCGAATGTCAGCTTGACGACTGCGTCGGTCCCGTTGGTTTCGACACATTGATTGCAACGGGAGCGTTGTCTAGTCATGAGCGCGACGATATCGAACGTGAAGGGCACGCCCCCTATGTTGCCGTGGACGGTGTGACCTCGAAGACATTCGCATGGATTGTTTCAAGGCCCATTCTTTATTCACAGCCAGTCGCTTACAACCATCCCTCGGGAGCGATCACTTTCGTTGATCTGACCAAGCAGGGGGTTATTCAGTGTATCGAAGCATCGTCATCGACGAACAAGGCAATGCAAGCGGCATCTCGGCAGTTGCAGCTTTTGTAGACGCCCTCGCATCCAACCTCAAAGCCTTCGGTCGCGACGACATCGCTCTGATCTCGGTCGGTGGTCTCAAGGTTTTTGTCTGGGATCCGGTCGTCGCGTCGGCCGGCTCGGCCGAACTGCGCGAAGCCGCGATGGCTCACCGTTTGAACGGGCAAAAGGCGCGCCTGACGCAGCTTGAAGCCGAACTTCCCCAGAGCTTCTTTGACCCATTCGACGTGAATCTCGTCCACTCCCAACCAGAAGTCGTCGTGTGTATGAACAGCGCGGATGCGCAGCTCTTCGACTACGTCGTCTGGGGGCAGTCGATGTCCGTCGACACCAGAAACTTCCGCAATACCAAAATCCTCATCTTCGACGCCACGCCACAGCCCAGCCGTCTGATGGGAGCGATCCTCCTCAAGTCGCCGATGTATTTCGGCGGCGCTCGCGATGCTCACCTCTGCTGGCCCGAACTCTTCGATACTGTCGACGGTCAACGTCGCAAGAACCAGGCTGCGATCGATCTGCGCAACAAGGCGCTCAAGTCGATCTACAATATCGGCGTGTGCATGCTCGTTCCGCCCTATACGGCACACGGGATGGGCAAGCTGATCGCGTCGCTCTGCTTCTCCCCAGAGATCATTGACCATCTCGAACGAACCTTCGGCCAGCCGGTTCTGGGCATGACCACGACCGGCGGATGGGGCGGCAACGCGACCCAATACGACCGGCTCAACCTTGCCGACCGTGCAGCAGGCGGCAAGCGAGCGTTGTTCACGCGGGTACATGGCGCGAGACCGTCCCTGCACTTTCCAACCCACCTGTTCTCCGACATAGTATTCCAGCGCGCCATCGACGTGATCCGCGCGGACAACACAGTTAGCGTCAGGGACTTCGCCGGCTACGGCACCGACCCGACGGTTGCGGCTCGAGCGTTTCGTCAAGCCTGCAGGCTGATTGGAATCCCGTTCCGCGCCACGGCCGCGAACTGCGTGGCCCACTATTTCGGCTCGGTCTCGGACGCCTGCACCGATGCGCTACGCACGAGCGCGGGCATCGACATGCCGCCTGCGGTTCGCGCCATCCCGGTTGGGGACGCCCTGGCGGAATGGCGCAGGCGGCAGCACATCGCCAATCCCGACCTGCGTAGCGTGTCCGCGATCCCGCTGTCGAGGATGGCGACCTAGTCCTTGCCTCCCCCCGGCAGCTTGATCCGGCCCGTGAACAGAGTGACACTGAAAAACACCAGCAACACGCCGACTGCGCCTACCAGCATGCCCCATGGGATGTTGCCATCTTTGAACAAGGCCGCCGCCCAGATTCCGAGTACTACGCCGAGGACTGCGAGACCCAGAAGGCCTGCGACGCGATATCCTCCAATGGACGTCACCAGGCTGATTTCGGCGAGGGAGCCCGGCGTGTAGGGCAACTTGTGGTCAGGAATCTCGGTTTTGAGAGAGACTTTGATATAGCGCGGTGCGATGTCCGCCACCGACTTGACGCCAATCTTGAACTGGCTCGATGCATTGCGTCGAAACTCCTGCTTCGGCGCAGGGATCGCGAGATGCTCGGCGTCATCCGCCTTGATCGTCACCACCGTACCGTCCGGCAGGTCCTTACCTTCGGCTTCCGGCACGAAGCTCGACAGCGTCACCCGATAGCTGGACAAAGGATCAAGGTGATAGTCGGCGGCATAGTCCTGTTGGCCGAACCGATTGCTGGTACGAGGCTGCGGCCGTATCGTTGTTCGACCAGACTGACCTTCCTTTTCCAGATGGTCGATACGCCAGAACACGTCGCCATGAAACTGCGACGGCACCGCCGCGAGCCGGTCAACGACCTTGCCCCAGAGCTGTACACCGTCCTGCCGGAAAGCCGAAAGATCGGCCCCCTCCGGCGCCAGAGCGACCCACTTCTCGAAGGGCAATTCCTTCCTTTCTGCCAGCATGTCCAGCAGCGGCCGAATGGCCGGGGAATCGGGGTCAGGAAACCCGGAAAGCTCCATATGGAAATAGACGATGGTCCGTGAACTATCGTTGCCGCCAGCGCGTTCTTCTACGGCGACGTTCCGCAGCCTTGCATAGCGTGTCGGGATAAGAACGGAGTTGGCTGGGTCGAGCAATCTCCCCTTGGGATCGGCCGCACCCTTCGCATAGTCGTTGAACTGCCCATAGAACAGGATGACGTCGACAGGGCAGTCCGCCTCTTTCAATCCATGTAGATAGGCGAAGGCCTCGGGGCTGAAATATTTCTGCTGATAGTCATAGCGCAGGATAGTACCTGCGGGCAGCGCCAACAGCTGATGTACATCAGCATAGTATTGCGATCGTGTGCAGGTATCAAAGACAACGAGCGCGGACATACAGACTCTCGGAATGTGGCTAAGGATGAGCCTTAATACACGGTCAGAGCACTATGGGGTAGCTGTGGCGTCGAGAGCAAAACGACATCGAGAATAGCATTCTGAGCTAGAGAGGATCGAGAAGCGGGCGCAGAGCTGCCAAGCGGCTTGACTGACCGAGGTTCGTTACCTCTCTGCCTCCATAAGTTGCCAGCCTGTTTCCCACCATAATTTGGACATTTGCCCATCATTTACCGTCGACTGCCCTCTATCCTTCGCTGGCGGGCTGAAAGCGGTGAAACAGAGAACTACCTTTACGGTATAGCCCTCCAAAATGACGCATAAAAATTCACCGGAACCCGCTGCAATCACAACAAGTTTCCAGTCGCGTCCGTCAAGTTCCGCCTGTTTCGTCTTAGGTGACGCTCCCATTGTGGCGTATTGGGGGTGGCACGACCCGACTCCGGTCCCTGCCACCGTTGCTCGACCTCAGGAAGGCGGCCAACCGCTATCTTCCCTAATTTTCTCCGATCTTCTGTACACTTCCCACCATGAGTCACGGCGGGCGCATGACCGACGAAATCCTGACGATCCGAGAGGTGGCGGAACTTCTCAAGATCAATGAGAAGACCGCCTAAAAGCTCGCCTCGGCAGGCAAGATTCCTGGTTTCAAAGTCGGCGGCTCATGGTGGTTCCAGCGGCAGGAAATCGCAAACTGGATAAAACGCAAGATAGAAGAGCAACAGGGGGGAGCGGGAGGGCATGACGAACGAGGCCGACACATGCCGAAAATTCGTCGTGCTCAAACTGCAATCCGCCGGCTGGGATAACGATCCACATTCCATCGCCGAACAGCGCACCATCACGGACGGCCGCGTTATCCCCGTGGGCAAGGACTTTGTCCGCAAACCGCCCAAGCGGGTGGACTATCTGCTGCACTACACGCGGGATCTTCCGCTTGCCGTAATCGAGGCCAAGGTCAGCTACAAATCCGCGACCGATGCCGTGCAGCAGGCTTGCAACTATGCGGAAATCCTCGATCTCAAATACGCCCACGCCACCAACGGCGCCGAAATCATCGAGATCGACTATTTCAAGGGGACGGAAACGCGCGTCGCCGACTTCCCCACACCGGACGACCTTTGGCAGCGCTATCAGGCCGGCAGCGGGATCGACACGCTCGAGCGCGTGGAGCATCTGATCGCTCCCTATAACACCGTCCGCGGTAAGCCGCCCCGCTATTATCAGCAGATCGCCATCAACCGGACGGTCGAATCTATCCTTGCCGGAAATAAGCGCCTGCTTCTCACTATGGCGACGGGAACTGGCAAGACCATCGTGGCCTTCCAGATTTGTGACGTGCCTCCAGCTTTTCGGAGCGTTCTGAGCTGGAATTTTCCACTTATGATCCCGATGACGGGAGAAGGAGAGTTCCATGAAGAAGTCGAAGTTTTCGGAGGCACAGATCGCCTTCATCCTGCGCCAGGCAGATGAAGGAACGCCTGTCGCGGAGGTATGTCGCAAGGCCGGCATCTCGGACGCGACGTTCTACATCTATGGACGGCTCTCCCGGTGCAAGCGATTTGAGCGGTTTCCCGGCGGACTTGGGTGCCAACATCTATCCGGCGTCGCCAGGATGTTGGCGCGCCCAAATGGGTAATCCGCACGGCGTGAGCCTCAACAACTGGGCGGCTTCGAAGAGCCATTATAAAAGTCAGGTTCCTCACGCACCGATCACGTCGGCCGGTACACTTCTCTGATCGTTCACACCTCTCCGGACGTCCGTCAGGCCGCCCGGTATTCCGTTCCCCTGTTCAACATCGCGAAGATCACACGCGCGTTCTTGTTCGCTACAGCAACGATCGTTTTGGCGGCGCCGCGTCGAACCTGAAGATCCCTGATCCAGGTGCTCTGGGCATCATCGCGAGTTGCCGATGTGCGCACTACAGCTCGTGCGCCATGGATCAGCAGGGTCCGCAAATGGCGATCTCCGCGCTTGGAGATACCGAAGAGACGCTGCCGGTTGCCGCTTGAGTGCTGCCGAGGCACGAGCCCCATCCACGCCGCAAGATGTCTGCCATTGGTAAACTCGGCTCCGTTGCCAACGGCAGCGACAAGTGCGGTCGCGGTTTTTGGACCTACCCCTCTGATTTTTGCAAGGCGGCGACAGGTCTCGCTCGAGCGGAAGATTTTCTCGATCTCTCTATCGAACCAGGCAATCTGCTTGTCGAGTGAGAGAAAGACAGCGTAGAGCTGCGCCAGCATCGACCGGAAGACAGCGCTGATCTCTGACGCACCATCCTCCAGCAAGATCCGGATCTCGCGCCGAGCGCGGGTGATGGATTGGGCAAATGCGATGCCCCTGTCGAGCAACAGGCCGCGCATCTGGGCGACCAACGCAGTTCGGTGGTTCACCAGTCGCTGTCGGCCGCGGTGAAGCGCCTGGATGTCCTGTTGCTCAAGTGTCTTGCCGGGGACGAACCTCATATGGGGTTGTCTCACGGCACGGCAAATTGCAGCGGCATCGTTGCGATCATTCTTCTGATGCTGAGCAAACGGCTTGACGTATTGCGGAGCAATAATCCGGACCCGATGCCCTGCCGCCTCGAACTGACGCTGCCAATAGAACGCACCAGTGCAAGCTTCAATCGCGATGGTGCATGGCGAGAGCGCCTGAACTTCAGCCATCAACCGATCGCGCCGGACCCGTCTTTGCAGGACTACGTTGCCTTCAGCATCTTCGCCATGCAGCTGGAAGACGTTCTTCGCCAGATCGATGCCTACGAATGCCACATCCATGTTCCATCTCCTTCTGGTTGAGGCCTACAACCTCGGGCGAATAGGGAGAGCCGTCCATCCCATTAA